>NZ_JBXALQ010000009.1:0-284470 GCF_058799615.1 Duganella sp. GW822-FHT06D06 | reverse complement strand
GGTTCGCCATCCAGTTTGAAGACCGGGTGCCGCAGACTTAAACGAAAACCCGTTTACACAGAATCCAGTACACCCCCCTCGGGTGGCTTTTTGCGTTGTATCCTTGGCGGAGAGAAGCAAGCCGCCTGCGCGGCTTGCGCGGGGGATTCGAAGGGCTGGGCGTACTTCGCCCAGACCTCTCCGAATCGTCCATCTGCCACCGCTACGCGGTGGCGCGCCGGAGGCGCCGCGCGCCGCGCAAAATTCCCCTTGGCACTATTTCCTTAACTTAAAACCCTTCTCCTGAAGAGCCCAACCTCAACCCGCACCTCGTCGGCGAAGCCGAAATTCACCGACGGCCCGGTGCCATCCAGGTAGTCGCCCTTGTCATGTTGGAGCCGGGGTCCTATCGGGGGAGGTCGCCATTCAACTTCGCGAGCCTGGTGGTGGTTATTATGATAATATAATTATTGCAATTTTACCCTTTAGGAGGACTCTCAATGTTGAAGCAAATTTCCGCTGTGGCGCTGGTCGTGACTGGGTTATTCATGGCTCCTGTACGGGCTGCAGACTATAAATTAGAATTTTCCACGACAAATTTCTCCGCTCAAGCAGATAACTATCACGTTCCTCCGCAGGAGGTAGTGGCTGGGTCTCTCACTTTTTCAGCTGCGACGATAGACTCTGCCTGGACCGCGCTGAAGGCTATTGATTTGAGCATTGCAGGGCATCGTTATTCACTCGATGAGGTGTTTTTCGTCAGTGCCGAACCAGGATTTGCCCATGGTGGTGGTAACGAATCTGGCAGTGCGCTAAGGGAATACACTAACGACTTCTTTTTTCGTTATGTCCAGATCCCGTCCGGTCCTTCCTCAGGCTATTATTTCGGACTTTGGTACACCGTAGAGGGGCGTCCATTCGTTTTTGCCAGTGAGGTGAGCAGGGTAGTCAGCATAACGGAATTGGCGCCGGTGCCCGAACCTGAGACATATGTGATGTTACTGGCAGGACTGGGATTGATTGGATCTGTCGCCGCTCGGCGACGCAAGGCCTGGCCAGCTCCAGCGCTTTCGAGCGCAGTGCGATAGGTGGAACTTCACACTGTTGATGGACTGCGCCACAACAACGCACAGGAACGCTAGCTTCAGCTCGCCGGCTGGCAAAGCCGGCGCGAGGGTTAATAGCAAATTACTTCGGTGTACCTGGGCCGCTAGCGCAGGAAACCAAGCGCCTTGCTTACATTGATTCCGCTGCCCAGTATTCGCACCGATAAGATCAGGGCCGCTTCAACTGGTCGATAACGCTCGCCACCTTGGTGGTGATCATATCGACTGCCGGGCCATTAGCGCCGTGCGGAATAATGATATCGGCGTTGCGCTTGGTTGGCTCGATGAATTGCTTGTGCATCGGGCGCACGGTTTCCAGATACTGGCTGACGACGCTTTCCACCGAGCGACCGCGTTCGGTGATATCCCTTTGCATACGGCGGATGAAGCGGATATCGGAGGCGGTGTCGACATAGATCTTCAGCGACATCAAGTCGCACAAGTCCGCGTCATACAAAGCAAACAGGCCTTCGATCACGATCACTGGGGCTGGCTTAACCGGGATGGTCCGGTCGGAGCGATTGTGAAGCGTGAAGTCGTACTCCGGCATCTCGATCGATTCGCCATTGCGCAAGGCCTGGATATGCTGCACAAGCAAGGACCATTCGAAAGCCTGGGGATGGTCGTAATTCTGCTGGGGGCGGACTTCAGGGGAGAGATGGGTTTGGTCGCAGTAGTAGTCGTCTTGCATCACGACCGAGACCATATCAGAGCCAAACGCAGCCAGCACTTTCTGGGACACAGTGGACTTGCCACTGCCGCTACCGCCTGCGACGCCAATAATAAACGGTTGGAAAGAAATCGTATTCATGCCGAATGATACCGGAACCGCGACCGAACTGACAGGGACCATCCGATCCCAAATGGAGCATTCTTGTAACGCTTGCTGATGCTTTTAGCGTTAGCGGCGCACCGCAGGCGCGCAGCGTTCAATGCCTGCCGTGGTCTGGCGCTTAAGATGCGCGCTTGGGACGACGGCGCAGGGCGGCACACGCCACGCCGCCGACGAGTAGCATCAGCGCGCTGCCTGGTTCCGGCACGGCGGACAGCTGGGTCCAGGTCCCGGGCTTGCCAAAAACGGATGCGGCCAGCTGCAGCTGCGGATCGCCGATCAGCACAATGTCCCAACCGATATTGGGAGCCCAGAACAGAAAGTCCTTCGATAAGGACTGAATATTTCCATCGGCGTAGTGCCCGGAACTCTTGCCTGCGTTAAAAAACCAGCCCGTAATTTTTCCGGCCTCAAACGTGAATCGATTCGTTAGTACGTCGCCATTTGCCGAACTCAGGTGTATAGAACCGGATTGCACATCCCAGCTCTTGAACTCGTATGCATGAATGGACGCCTGCGGCGAATGCGCGAAATCGAAATCGAAGGTCGCGACGATTGGTGTCGTCCTGATGGTGTCGGAGGTGAAAGGTTTGCCCGTATATTTATAAATCTCTGCCTGCGCAGCAAAAGAAGCGAGACAGAGCACTAAAGCAGTCAAGAATTGACGAGTTTTCATGTTATCTCCCAAAGATTATTAGCTAAAAGCCTAATATCGAATGAGAATTTTTGCAACATCTTCATGATAAATGGTTTTCTGTAGGCTGGCGTAGGCCGATGGAAACCATCGACTGAAGCTCAAGGCCTCGCGCAAGGAACGCTATCGCCAGCTCACTGGCTGGCAAAGCGGAAGAAATGGACAGCGGCCGAGAGCTAATTACTTCGGTGGAACTTTCCATCACGATCGCGGCAAACAGAAGGTTTTAAGCGTCATTTTTAAAAGTCGCTACAGGCTTTTAAATTCGATGTTTGTATTTAAATGGAAAGCTATGATTTGTGACAATGTGTGTAGTTTTATGGATTATGTGCTGATAATATTAGTCCCTGCCTGAATTGCATGCTTTTTTGGCTGTATGTGTTATTTCTTTTGGTTGTAGAAGTACGTGGCACGCTTTCTTGTCGACTATGTAATGCAAGTCACATGTAATTTATTTCATATCCAATTACTTTAATGTTAGGGGAATATAAAATGAGCGACCAGTCTTTTAATATCAAACAAGCGGAAGCAAGCAACGTCAACCCTGTATCTGGCAGCTCAACAGCCGCGTTTAGCGTTACGCTACACGAATATCAGGGTAAGGCGTACATCAACTGGAGCGAAAACTTTCCCGGTATGGCAAGGCTGGCCGTCGCGATATACAGCGGCTCCCAACCAAGCAATCCGCAAGCATGGATAACTGCCCAGGAAGTGACGAACCAAGCCGGCGGCACGTGGAATACCGGCCAGCCTTGGGGTACTGGCTTCTCTGCCGCCTTGCTGGGCGTGAACGCGAGCAACAATGCCTGGGTTTACATCGGCTGCAATACTGGCGTAACCAGCTGATAACTGGTCCCAACTGGTTGTATTAAAAGTCCGGCCGCTGGTTGATGGCGGCTGGGCAATGTTTCGTCCAGAGTAAGACTCACCTCAAATCCACTGATCATTCTCGACAGTACGCTCGCTCGCCGGGCCTTCGCCCGTATTCGCCACTCCGCGCGGTTCGATCAGCAGCAGCTTCACTTCCGCGCTGGCAGAGGGCTTGTGCTCGACGCCCTTCGGCACGACCGCCATCTGGCCGGCGCGCAGCACGATCGACGTATCGCCCGATGGCCCTGCGCGTACATCGATGCGCAACTCGCCTTCGAGCACGATGAACGTTTCATCGGTATCGGCGTGCCGATGCCACACGAACTCTCCTTCGACCTTCACGACCTTGAATTGATAGTCGTTCATTTCAGCGACGACGCGCGGTTGCCAGTGCGCGTCGATCAGTGCGATCTTGCCGACCAGGTCTATGGTCTGGCACTGGCCGCGCTCGAATGGCGCGGCGGTATGGTTCGTGGTTTGGGACATCGGTCTCTCCGTTGACGGGGTAATGCGTCGAAGATACGCATGATCCCTGCGGCCGTATTGAACGATCGTGGGTGTTTTCAGCCGCGCTGGACGCCGCCGGCGATCTGCAGCCAGCGTCCCGGCGTCAGCCCGTACGTCTTGGAGAAGTGCCGCGTCATATGGCTCTGATCGGCAAAGCCCGCAGCGACCGCGGCGTGAACCAGCGAGCTGCCGGCGAGCAGCATGCGGCGCACCACGTCGAGGCGCCGCATCGTCAGATACCGGTACGGGCTGGTGCCGTAGAAGGTGCGAAAGTCATGCGACAAGCTCCAGCGGTCCCGCCCCGTTGCCACTTCGAGTTCATCGAGCGTGACGACGCGCGCGCGGTGCGCGAGCAGATAGTCGCGTGCGCGCCGCGCCGCCAGGTAGTCGCCTTTCGGGCGCCGCGCTGGCATGCCGGCAACGGCGGCCAGCGCGTGCGCCAGCTCGGCCAGCGCATCGCTTTGTTCCATCGGCTCGAGCGCATGGCCGACGTGCTGCAGCAAGGTAGCGGTTGCCGCCGCAAGGCGCGGATCGGTCGTCACGCCGCCTTCGAGGAAGGGCAGCGCGCGTCCGCCGAGCACATCCTGCAGGAGGGCGGGGGCGACGTAGATCATCCGGTACCGGAACCCTTCGTCGGTGCCAGCCTGGCCGTCGTGCGCTTCGTCGGGATGCAGCACCATCGTATTGCCGGGCAGGCTGTTGCACTGGCTGCGTCGATAGCTGAAATTCTGGACGCCGGCGAGCGTGCGACCAATCGCATAGGTGTCATGGCGGTGCATGGCATATGCTTTGCCGTGAAACCACGCTTCGATGCGCTCGAGGCCGTCTATCGGATCGGCGCGCCTCAGCCAGTCGGGGCCTGCGCGCGGTGCTGGTCGGTTCATGATGGATGGCCTTGGATGGTCGGGGTGTCCTGCGTTGGCGTGGTGAATTGTCGCATGGACAGGCCATGCGCGACGATGCGTTGCCATTGGGGGGAACTCTTTGAACTTTATGCATCTTCAACCCCGGTTGACAGTGAATCAGGCAAGGGAGATGATGGGGATATGGAAGCTCGCCTATCAAAACTGGAAGCGGACGTTTCCGCCATCAAAATTGATGTTGCGGTAATCAAAGCCAATGGTGCGACCAAGGCTGACATCGTAGAATTGAAGGGCGCCACCAAGGCTGATATTGCCGAAGCTAAGACCGCTGTCATCCTCTGGGTGGTCGGCGCCGTGTTCATTGCCCAACTACTTCCGTCGCTTCTTAGGTTATTCATCAAGTAGCCGATCAGCCCACATTAGCGGGCTTTTTTTTACGCCCGGAAGAGTGGGCTATGGCCGTTTCGATGATTGTGCCGAGGCTCGTCTATTTTTAAATATTTATATAAGTGCTTATGTAATTGGTGATACTATCGCCACATGAAACAAGGACTCGGAACCCAACTAAGACATCTGATCGAACTGCTCGACGGCGCGGTGCAGCAAGCCTATACCGACGCGGGCCTCGATTACCGCCCACGCTACACGCCGGTGATGAAGGTACTGGCACAGCAGCAAAGCGCGACCGTCGGCGAGCTGGCTGAACTGGCCGGCATCACGCAGCCTGCGGCCACGCAAACGGTGGCGCTGATGAAGAAGGAAGGCCTGCTGCTGGTGGTTGCCAGCGACGACGATGGCCGACAGCGCGTGGTGCGACTCAGCAAGCAGGGCGAGGCTCTGTTGCCGCACCTGCAGGCGTGCTGGCAGGCCACTAAGCGTGCGGCCGACAGCCTGGATGCGGAGCTGGAGTTTCCATTGTCCGAGTGTCTGGCTAAAGCGATCGCCGTGCTGGAACAACGCTCGTTCGGCGACCGCATTCGCGCGGCAAGCAAGAAAGTACGACCAACTCCCTGAAGAAAGCGATTATGGAAACTACTCTGAACATGGCAACGAACAAACCGACGCTGGCGTCGCGCCTGATGGAAAATCCCGTGGTTCGCATCGTGCTCGGCCTGGTGCTGACCTTTGCCGCAGTGCCGCTGACGATGATCGTCGCTTCGCAGCTGGTCGCGAAGCCGTATCGCATCGCGTGGCCGCAACTGCTGGCGGCTGTGTTCGTGTGGTTCGGCTATCGCTTCTATGTACGCCGTATTGAAAAACGTCAGCCGACTGAACTGGCGACGCAGGGCATGGCGCGTGAGGTGGGCGTCGGCTTGTTGATCGGCGCCGGGCTGGTGGTGTCCAGCTTTGCCGTGCTGGCGGTGCTGGGCGCTTACCGGTTCGGCGGCGTCAACGCACTGAGCTTCGCGATGTTGTTGCCGCTGGCCGAGCTGGTGTTGGTTGGTATGGCCGAGGAGATGATGTTTCGTGGCGTGATCTTCGGCGTGATCGAACGCTCGCTGGGCAGCAAGCCTGCCATCGTGATTTCGGCGCTGCTGTTCAGCCTGAGCCATTTGCCGAATGAGGGCGTCTCGGTACTGGCGATGGCCGCGCTTGCCGCGTATGGCGTGTTGCAGGCCGCGCTTTACATGAAGACGCGCCGCCTGTGGATCTGCATCGGTACTCACATCGCGTGGAACTACTGCGTCAGCACCGTGTTCTCGTCGACCGTGTCGGGCCATGCGGCCACCGACGGCTTGCTGAACGGCGAGCTGGTGGGCGATACCTTGTTGACCGGCGGCGTATTCGGTGTGGAAGCTTCGCTGGTTGTAGTATTGTTGATTGCATTCGCCGCCGCGTTCTGGCTGCGCCGGGTCTTTGCCGGCAAGGCTTAAATAGAAGGGACGCAAGAGCATAACCACCGGGAGCTGACCATGGCCGCACCAGCGCTGGAAATACGTCAGATGAGCGAAGCTGAGCTCGACATCGCCCTGGACTGGGCGGCCGCCGAAGGTTGGAATCCCGGCCTGCATGATGCGGCGTGTTTTTATGCCGCCGATCCTGGTGGATTCCTGGGCGGGGTGCTGGATGGCGAGCTGGTCGGTAGTATTTTTGCGGTGAAGTATGGCGCCGGTTTCGGCTTCATCGGCGGCTACATCGTCAAGCCTGGCTGGCGTGGCCGGGGGCATGGTTGGGCGCTGTGGCAGGCTGCGATGGCGCGGCTGGCTGGTCGCAACGTTGGGCTCGATGGCGTGGTGGCGCAGCAGGCTAACTATGCCAAGTCAGGCTTCCATCTCGCGCACCGCAATTTTCGTTACGAAGGGCGGGGGAGTGGGCGGCCAATGGATGCGTGCCCGGCGATACCGCTGTCCGCGCTGGGCGAGGAGGAACTCCGGCGCTACGATCGCAGCTTCTTTCCGGATGAGCGCGATCGCTTCCTGCATGAATGGGTAGGGCAGCGGCAGCATATCGCGCTTGGTGTGGTGGGTGCTCAGGGGCTGGCTGGATATGCGGTGGCGCGGCCGTGTCGCACGGGTTACAAGGTCGGGCCGCTGTTCGCCGATACGCCGGCCGTGGCGGAGCAGTTGTTTGCCAGCGTGCTGGGCAAGCTGGCGCCGGATGTGCCGGTGTTTCTTGATGTGCCTGAGCTGAATCCGGCCGCCGTTGCGCTGGCCGAGCGTCATCAGATGCGGCGCTGCTTCGAGACGGCGCGCATGTACACGCGGGGGCAGCCCGAAATCAGCATGGACAGGCAGTACGGCATCACCAGCTTCGAGCTGGGGTGAGCGGGGGCCGGTTCGCATTGCGTGGGGCGGGGTTTTGTGTTTTCATGTTTGTGTTATTTACTACGCAAGGTTGCCCATGAAACGCTCTTTGATGGTTCTTTTGTTCGCGGCATCGCCACTGGCGGCACAGGCAGCCGATGCCACCGATAACCAGTTGATCGAACGCACGGTGCGCGACTATATCGAGTCGCAACACAAGGTTGATCCGGCACGGATGGAACGCGGACTTGATCCCAAGCTTGCCAAGCGCACTTATTGGCAGGCGGCGGACGGTTCGGAGTTCGTCATGAATACCGACTTTGACACCATGGTCAAGGTCGCCAGGACCTACAACAAGGACGGCACGAAATTTCCGGCCCAGCCACGCGTTGACATCAAGATCCTCGATGTCGACCAGCGTGTGGCCACCGTCAAGCTGACTGCCGACGAGTGGATCGACTATATGCACTTGTACAAGAACCAGCGCAGCGAGTGGAAGATTGTCAATGTGCTCTGGCAGTACCATGACACCGCACGGCAGGTCAGTAAAAAGTAATATTGGATGCCGGGTAGGGAGGGGCGCGGATTTTATTCGAACGGCTGACGAATGTTTGTCACCAGACCCGTCTTGGGGTCGTAAGCATATGGGATGTGAACGGCCACGCCTGCACGGGCGAAGTCCTTTGCATTGCGTGTCACGATTGGGCTGTCGTTGACTCGCGCCGTTGCTGCAATGATCGCATCGGGGAGTTTGATGGCTGGTTTGGTCGCAAGGCTGCGGCCGCGAATCTCGATCGCCGCCTCCATGATCCGCGTATCCATCTGGTAAACATGAAACTCGTCCAGCACGGCGTCCAGGAGAGCCTTCTCGTGGGGACGGGAAAACTCGCCGCAGCGCAGTTCCATGTATGTGATGAAGCTGATGCCCGGCATGTCGTAGCTGCTTAGTTCGACCGACGCCTGGTGGACGCCGTTGAGCATGTCGATGAAGATGTTGGTGTCAAATAGGATCAACGCCATTCAGCCCTCAGTTGTTCCTGGTACTCGACACCATCCTTTGGGATGTCGGTGCGGTCTTTCCACAGCCCTTCGGCAGCCTTCAAGGCCGCGATCAGCCGACGGCGCTTTGCATCCATTGGGACGAGTGGCAGCGCTGATGACTCGGGCGTGGCGGAAAGGTTTGAGTGCTCGACAATGTTTTTCAGAGTAGCCATGTTGGCCTCCCTTGTGTTTGCTCATTACCAGTGTAGCGCATTCCATCCAAGACCTGCCTGAGGTTACGGCAAAAAAAGCTCGCCGAAGCGAGCTTTCTTGTGACGCTGGAACCTTGATTAGAACTGGTTCATGGTGTTGTCTTTACCAGCGGCCTTCAGGGCTGCTTCGCCGCTGAAGTAATCTTTGTGGTCGTCGCCGATGTCCGAGCCGGACATGTTCTGGTGCTTGACGCAAGCGATGCCTTGACGGATCTCTTTGCGCTGTACGCCAGCCACGTAGCCCAGCATGCCCTGGTCGCCGAAGTATTCCTTGGCCAGGTTGTCGGTCGACAGCGCGGCGGTGTGGTAGGTCGGCAGCGTGATCAGGTGATGGAAGATGCCGGCTTCGCGGGCTGCGTCAGCCTGGAAGGTGCGGATCTTTTCATCGGCGGCGATCGCCAGTTCGGTCGTGTCGTATTCCACGCTCATCAGCTGGGCGCGCTCGTAGGCCGATACATCCTTGCCTGCGGCCTTCATCGCGTCGTACACCTGCTGGCGGAAGTTCAGCGTCCAGTTGAACGATGGGCTGTTGTTGTACACCAGCTTGGCGTTCGGGATGACCTTGCGGATTTCGCTGACCATGCCGCCGATCTGGGCGATATGCGGTTTTTCGGTTTCGATCCACAGCAGGTCGGCGCCGTTTTGCAGCGAGGTGATGCTGTCGAGTACGCAACGTGCTTCGCCGGTGTCGGCGCGGAACTGGAACAGGTTGCTTGGCAGGCGCTTAGGACGCAGCAGCTTGCCTTCGCGCTTGATGATGACGTCGCCGTTGCCCAGTGCGTCGGCCGATACTTCTTCGCAATCGAGGAAGGAGTTGTATTGGTCGCCCAGGTCGCCTGGCGTGTTGGTCACGGCGATCTGTTTGGTCAGGCCTGCGCCCAGCGAGTCGGTACGGGCGACGATGATGCCGTCGTCCACGCCCAGTTCCAGGAAGGCGTAGCGGATCGCGCGGATCTTGGCCAGGAAGTCTTCGTGCGGCACGGTGACTTTGCCGTCCTGGTGACCGCATTGCTTCTCGTCCGACACCTGGTTCTCAACCTGGATGCAGCAGGCGCCCGCTTCGATGAATTGCTTGGCCAGCAGGTAGGTCGCTTCGGCGTTGCCGAAACCGGCGTCGATGTCGGCGATGATAGGCACGACGTGGGTGACGTGGCCGTCGATCTGTGCCTGGATGGCTGCCTTGGCCGGGCCTTCAGCGGCGTCCAGCTGGCGGAACAGGCCGCCCAGCTCGCGGGCGTCGGCCTGGCGCAGGAAGGTGTACAGCTCTTTGATCAGCGCCGAGACGGCGGTTTTTTCGTGCATCGACTGGTCCGGCAGCGGGCCGAACTCGGAGCGCAGCGCGGCAACCATCCAGCCCGACAGGTAGAGGTAGCGGCGGTCGGTGCTGTTGAAGTGCTTCTTGATCGAGATCATCTTCTGTTGACCGATGAAACCGTGCCAGCAACCCAGCGACTGGGTGTACTTGGATGGGTCCGCATCGTAGGCGGCCATGTCGGCGCGCATGATCTTGGCGGTGTACTTGGCGATGTCCAGGCCGGTCTTGAACTTGTTCTGCGCGCGCATGCGGGCGGCCGACTCGGGATTGATGGCGTTCCAGGCGCTGCCTTGTTGCTCTTTCAAACCAGCAACTGCCTTGATGTCGTCTTGATATTGGGACATGTGTATCTCCTAAAAATAAAGCAAGTTTGAGAAAATCGTCGAGTGAGCCGCTGCGTCTTTGTTGAAGCAAACTGCATGACTAAATAGTAGGCCATTCTGGTGCACTGCATCAAGGTCTTATATAAGACATATAACTAAATTTAATCTGTTATTTTTCAATGACTTGAGTATTAATTTTCGGGATGTGAAACGAATTTTCAAAAGGTGAGCTAAAAGCCTCGTCAGGTTTTCGGCGGGGATTTCGCGATGTGAAACGATTTTTCAGCTTTTGAGCTGGCTGGGCTATCGGCGCTGTCGGCAACATTGCGCGCCGGTTAATGAATCTTTATCAGCTATGTGCAACCGTGTTGTCATATTTGCTCGGTATCCTTACCGCTTCCTTGCATACGAGAGTCCAGCCGATGAGCATCAGCCGCCGTAAATTCCTCCGCTACGCCGCCGGCGCCGGCGCGACCGCCACCTCCATGTACCCGGACCTGATACGTCAGGCGCTGGCGGTGCCCGCCAATAACGTCACCGGCACCCTGGCGGACGTCGAACACGTGGTCATCTTCATGCAGGAGAACCGTTCCTTCGATCATTACTTCGGCACCTTGCCGGGCGTGCGCGGCTTCGACGATCCGCGCGCCATCGACTTGCCGGACGGCCGCCCGGTCTGGTACCAGCCGGACGGCACCGGCGGCTATGTGCTGCCGTTCCATTTCGACGCCAAGAACACCAGCGCGCTGTCGGTCGGCACCAACCACACGTGGAAGGGATCGCAAGCCACGTGGCAGGGCTGGGACGCCTGGGTCAAGCAAAAGACGCCGCAGTCCATGGGCTATTTCGACCGTGGCGACCTGCCGTTCTACTATGCGCTGGCCGACGCCTTCACCATTTGCGACGCTTATCACTGCTCGATCTTCGGGGCCACCGATCCGAACCGCATGTACTCGCTCACCGGCAGCAACCAGAGCTGGCTGGGCTCGATGGGCAGCCTGTACAACATCAGCGCCGCCGGCTACTACAACGGCGACCCGGCCGGGGACAACATCACCGCCAGCGTCACCGCCAGCGCGCCCAACTGGCGCACCTACGCCGAAGTGCTGGAGGCGAACCAGGTCAGCTGGAAGGTGTATCAGGAGTGGGACAACTACGGCGACAACTACCTGGCCTACTTCAAGAACTTCCGCGTCAACCCCGACGGCAGCCACCTCAGCCCGAACGCGCCCTTGTACCAGAAGGCGCGCACGCTGGCGCCGGGCTCCACCGCCGCCAACTCCACCGGCACCACCGGCGACTGGCTGGTCAACGCCTTCGCCGACGACGTGCGCAACAACCGCCTGCCGCAAGTGTCGTGGATCTGCTCGCCGAACGACTACACCGAACACTCGCCCAACTCGCCCAACGCCGGCGAGAACATCACGGCGCGCCTGCTGGCGGCGCTGGTGGCCAATCCGGACGTCTGGTCGAAGACCGTGTTCCTGTTGATGTACGACGAAAACGACGGCTTCTTCGACCACGTGCCGCCCGATATCGCGCCGCTCAACGACGGCATGGGCAAGACCACGCTGGCCGACATCGGCACGCACGAGAACTATCAGGGTGTGCCGGTGGGCCTGGGGCCGCGCGTGCCGATGCTGGTGATTTCGCCGTGGAGCAAGGGCGGCCGCGTGTGCTCGCAGCTGTTCGACCACACGTCCAAGATCCGCTTCCTGGAGGAGTGGCTGGTGGCCGGACGCGGCAAGGCGCGCGCCAACGTGCAGTGCGACCTGATCTCGCCGTGGCGCCGCGCGGTGTGCGGCGACCTGACCTCGGCCTTCGATTTCAGCGCACCCAACAGCAGCTGGCCGGCCAGCGTGCCGAAGACGGCGGCCTATCAGCGCGTCTCCGGCAAACCGTATCCGACGCCGCCGCTGGTGCAAACCCTGCCGCGGCAGGAGCCCAGCACCAGCGCGCCCGGTCCGCGCATCGCCTGCGCGCTGCCGTATGAGTTGTCGGTGCAGGGCCGGCTGGCCGGCGCCAGGCAGTTTGAACTGAGCTTCGCCAACAGCGGCCAGGCCGGCGCGGCTTTCATTGTGTATTCCAGCCTGCGCGGCGACGGTCCGTGGTACTACACGGTGGAAGCGGACAAGGAAATCGCCCACGAAACGTGGAACTGGACCGGCGCCGCCTACGACCTCGGCGTCCACGGCGCCAATGGCTATCTGCGCCAGTTCAAAGGCGCGCTGGCCATAGTCGGCGGCGCGCGACCGGAACTGCAAACCCGCTACGACCGCGCCAACGGCGACATCAGCCTGGTGCTGTCCAACCTGGAAGGCACGCAGGCGTGCGGCTTCACCGTCACCGACAACGCCTACGGCGCGGCGGTGGCCAGCTACAACGTGGCCGCCGGCCAGACCTTGTCGGTGCCTTGCAATCTGTCGGGCAGTTTCGGCTGGTACGATTTCAGCGTCACCAGCAGCGCCGATGCGCAATGGCTGCGCCGCGCCGCCGGCCACGTGGAAACCGGACGCGCCAGCCACACCGATCCGACGATAGGCACCAATCGCGTCAAGATCTTTCTCAACACCGGCACGCCCAACGTGACGCGTGGCGGTTCCGCCGTGTTCAGCTACACGGCGCCGCCGGGCAAGATCAATGCGAAGAACTGGATCGGCCTGTACGCGGCCGGCACCTCGCCCGGCAAAGGCAATGCGCTGCAGTGGGCGTACGCGCCCAACTTCAGCGGCAGCGTGTCGCTCAACACCAGCACGCTGGCGGTGGGCGAGTACAGCGCGTGGTATCTGTACCAGAACGCGTTTGTGGTGTTGGGCGGCCCGGTCGCGGTCAGCGTGAACCAGTTGACCGCCTCGGCCGCCAGCGTCAAGCCGGGCGTGGCGATCGTCTTCAACTACGCGCTGCCGGCCGCCAAGGTCAACGGCACTAATTGGATCGGCATCTGGAAGGCGGGCGCGGCGCCGGCCGGCGGCGGCTACATCGCCTGGCAGTACGTCGCCGCCGCCAGCGGCAGCGCCAGCTTCGATACCAGCAAGCTCGCGCCCGGCAACTACAGCGCGTGGTGCCTCTACAACGACGGCTACGCCATCCTCGCTGGCCCGGCCAATTTCAACGTCGCCTGAGCTGCGCCGACGTACTGCCGAGGTGTGGCGAAATCGCACCACACCTCCGGTATCGATTGATTGACCCAGCCAATTTGCAGGCGGACAATATGTCCCGGTGGCATGCAAATCACATACTAAAAATCGTCCATGGCATGGCATTAAGCTTGCCCTGATGTCAGCATTGATTTTTCAATCACGGCTGGAGCTACGCATCCCACGAGCAGCAACACATAACGTCCTTCTAGGGAGACATGATGTTTGCAAATATGAAAGTGGCGACCCGCCTGGGTCTGGGTTTTGGTGCTGTTGTGATCTTGCTGTTGGTGCTGTCGGTGGTCAGTACGCTGCGCCTCGCGGCGCTGAATGATGGCGTCAGACGCATTACCACTGACCGTTATCCCAAAGTAGTGCTGTCGAAAGACGTCATCAAATATACGATAGATAATGGCCGCCAACTGCGCAGCATGATGCTCAGTATCACCGACGAAGAGCGCGATAAGTTCCGCCGCCTGGTCGAAACCAACCGCGCCAAGGTCACCGAGTCCCTGGAGAAGATGGATAAGCTGATCAGCACCGAGAAAGGGCGCGCGCTGTTCAAGGATATCACCAGCAAAAGCGAGGCCTTGAACGCCAAGTATGACGAGCTGTACTCCCTTGCCAAGAGCGATCAGAAAAAAGCCATCGAATTCCTGAAGAACGACTTTGCCGCCGGCAATAACGCCTATGCCGCTTCGCTGGAGGCGATGGCCAAGTTCCAGGGCGATTTGATGGACCAGGAGGCGGCCGCCGCCGACGAGACCTATCTGGAGACGCGCAAGCTCGTCATCTCGCTCGCCATTGCGGCGGTATTGGCTGCGATCCTGATCGCATGGCTGATCACGCGCGACCTGGTCAAGCGCCTGGGCGGCGAACCGTATTATGCGGCCGAGCTGATGGATCGCGTCGTCAAAGGCGACCTGAGCGCCGACGTCCGCCTCAAACCCGACGACCACAGCAGCATGCTGTACGCCATCAGCGAAATGATGGTGAAGATGCGCAAGGTGGTCGACGGCCAGCGCAGCCTGGTGGCCGCCGCCAATCGCGGCAATTTCGACGCCCGCGTGGACCTGACCGGCATGCAGGGCTTCCAGCAAGAGATGGGCGAGAGCCTGAACCAGCTGGCCATCACCACCGGCGCCAGCATCGCCGACGTGGTGCGGGTGATGGGCGCGATGTCCGAGGGCGACCTGACCAAGAGCATCGACAAACCCTACGAGGGCGCGTTTGGCGAGCTCAAGGAATTCACCAACAACACGGTGAGCAAGCTGGCCCAGGTCGTCAGCGAAGTGAACAACAGCGCCGAGGCGTTGGCCGCCGCTTCCGAGGAAGTCAGCGCGACCTCGCAGTCGCTGGCGCAGGCGGCCAGCGAGCAAGCTTCCAGCGTCGAGGAAACCTCGGCCTCGGTCGAGCAGATGACGGCCTCGGTGGCGCAGAACACCGACAACGCCAAAGTCACCGACGCCATGGCCAGCCGCGCGGCGGTCGAGGCGAGCGAAGGCGGCGATGCGGTGCGCTCGACGGTGGCGGCCATGAAGCAGATCGCCGCCAAGGTCCTGATCATCGACGATATCGCCTACCAGACCAATCTGCTGGCGCTGAACGCGGCCATCGAGGCCGCCCGTGCGGGCGAGCATGGCAAGGGCTTCGCGGTGGTGGCGGCCGAGGTGCGCAAGCTGGCTGAGCGCAGCCAGGTGGCGGCCCAGGAAATCGGCCAGGTGGCCAGCGGCAGCGTGGACCTGGCCGAACGGGCAGGGCAGATGCTGGGCGCAATGGTGCCCAACATTAAAAAGACTTCCGACCTGGTGCAGGAGATCACGGCCGCTTCGGAAGAGCAATCGTCCGGACTGGCGCAGATCAATTCCGCCATCAGCCAGCTGAGCCAGACCACCCAGCAGAACGCTTCCGGTTCCGAGGAACTGGCGGCCACCGCCGAGCAGATGAGCAGCCAGGCGGAGGAGCTGCAGCAGACCATGGGCTTCTTTGTCGTGAACGGTTCCGGCGGCAGAAGCCGGCCGCGCGACTCGGCCAGTCCGGTCCGCATGCGCCCGGCCGCCTTGCGCGCCATCGCCGTGGAAGCGCCGGACGAATCGCAGTTTGTCCGCTACTGAACCGGCGCAGAAAGACGGGGCCGCCGCCAGGAGTCTGCGCGGCAGAACGATTTCACCCAAATTCTCGGCATTTTCAGGGGGGGGGCTTTACCTCCTCCCAATGTCGATATCGTCGATCCTGACGCGATCTGAGAGGTCAAGATTTTTCGCGTCAGTTTCATTTTCTTCTGCCGTGCAGACTCCTGGGCGCCGGCGGGCTGGTCCGGCTATTTCTTCGTTTTTTTCGCTTGGGTCCAGTTATTTTTCTTGGCGAACTCAAACGCGTTCCTGGCCGGCAGGCGAAAAATATAGAACGGGTGTTCCCTAGCCAAGTAGTCGTCGATGGCAGGATTAACATTCCCCGAATTTCCGCGCGGGAAGGAGAACAGCTGCACGGCCGAATTGTGCAGTGGGGGGGCGTTCAACACCACCTCATTCTTCAACGTACCGACATTGTTGGTTCCCGCGAAATGATCTGAGCCTGATATTTTGTCGTTGTGCAAGCAGATCATCTGGTGGGACTGCGCCATAGGCTCGCCGGGGAGAAAATAATGGTCGTAGGCGATGATGGCGATGTCGAGCGGACGAAAGTCTGCCCAGTCGTTTGTCAGGACGACATCGCCGTTATAGTAGTCGAGCATGACGTCGTGCTTGACGTAGCCGGCGCGGTTGTCAGTGCCGGCGTCGAACAGGTACGCTTTGTCAAAGGCGTTGAAATTCAGTTCGTAGGCGAATTGATAGCAATTCCTGCCTTTGCCGATCTCGGCCAAGTCTTTCATTTTGTAGGTCTTGCCATTCAATTCGTATTCATCTGGGAAGTTCATTTTTTTTCCTCTATCCAAAATGGGCGGCCCGCCGAAGGGCCGCCCTCGTATCACATCCAGCTCACTCCCTTGATCTGCAAGAACAGCACGCTGAGCGCATCGTTCCAGCGCTCGCAACTGCCGGCCAGGCCGACGAAGATGTGCTGGTTCCTGTCGTCATAGGAGAAGAGCGGCGCGAGGTTGCGATCGTTGCCGCCCACCGCCACGCCCTGGGCAAAGTTTTTGGTCTTGATCTGGATGTAGTCGATATAGATGTTGTTCTCGCTCGCCGGCACGGAAATTTCCGTGATGTAGTCCGCTTCGCCGAGTGAAATGTTCTCGATCTGCTTGCCGTTCTCCCGGCCGTGGGTGAATTTTTCGGTTTGTCCGTTGGCGTCCATGTAGGTGATTTCGATCAGGTCCACATAGGCGTCGCCGCGCAGACGGATGTGGCTGACGCGCATTCCGCGGTCGAGGAACGCGCTGGTCGTCAGGTCGTGGTAGGGCTGGCCGCCGCCGCCGCCCAGGCGCTTGCTTTGTTTGGTCTCGTATTGGATCGACGGCCAGCCGTAGGCGGCGGCCGGCAGGTGCGGATTTTCCAGCGGGGTCGTCGGCGACAGGTTGAAGCGGTTCCTCAACTCGTTGCAGGTGTCGAGGTCGGCCTGGATCTGGCGCTTGCGTTGCTGCGCGGTGTCGTCCAGGCTGCAGCCGTAGCGCTGCATGGTCCGCTCCAGTTTGCCCAGGCGCTCCTTGATGTCGATCAGCTTCGCCTCCTTGGCCAGCAGGCCCTCCTGGGCGCCCGTGCCGTTGAGCAACTGCCGGTTGTGCGTCAGCGCGGTCAGGGCGGCCTCGATCCCCGGAGTGGAGAAGACGTGCTCGTAACCGGTGGTCTTGAAGGCGACGGTGCCGGTCGGCGTGTTGTTGGCCGCCTTGAAGAAGGCGTAGGCGGTTTGGATGACGTCCTGCTCGTCGGACATGGTGAAGTTCGAGCCGATGACGGCCTGCTGCAGTTCCACGTTCTGGCTGAATTGCTTGATGGCCAGCGAGAAGTTGCTGCTGGCCTTGCCCGACGCGGTGACGTTCTCGATGATGCCGGAGGACTCGATCTTCAGTTTCAAGTCCACCTTTTCCTGCCGGCTCTTGCAGTGGTAGGCGTACACGGCGAAGTATTGCGCCCCCCGCGCCAGTTCCGAGACGTAGGCGTCGCCATACTTCTTGCAGAACAGGTCCAGCTCGGCCGCCGAGGCAGGCGGGGGGATGTCGTCATGCAGTTCCGCTTCCTTGCAGAAGTGGCTTTTCGACACCACGCTGGCCTTCACCACGATGCAGAGGCTGTGCTCGCTGAAGCGCAGCTTTTGAAACAGGCTGAACTTGTCCGAGTAGCCGCCGATGTCCTCGACCGCGATCGAGCGGCTGACGTTGATCCCCAGACTCTGCTTGAGTGAGGACTCCTCCGAGCACAGCGACACCGCGATCTCGCTGTTGCCGCCGGCCGTGTCGAGCACCTCCGTGTAGAGGGCCGTTTGCAGCGGTCCCAGGGTGCACGAATAGCCCTGGCCGATATTGAACGCACTTGTTGTGGCGGATTGATTTGCCATGTCTAGCTTTCTATGTGGTTGAAGTGGCGGCGGGGCGGCCACGCCCGTGCGCGCCCCGGATTTCCCCATCGCCCGATGCCCCGTCCGCGCAGTGGAAAGGGCCGCCGGGCGCCGCCCGCAGCAGATGGCGTGTGTGGATCGGCAGGCGGATGTTAGCGAAACGGCAGCGGCCGTCTTTTACCGCTTGTGCGGCGGCGGGCCGCCCGCCGCCCCTCGCCGGTGCTAGAATGTCATGCGTATTTTTCATTGGTGGCCACGCTGCGGCCCCCGTTCTTCTGTCGCCGTGCGGAGTCGGAACCCGATTTGAGTCCTTTGGTCATGCAACTGGTCGGCAAGATCGACCGCATCCTGTCTACCCAGTCCTACCTCGACCAGACCGATGCGCTCTCCATCCAGGGGCTGGCGCAGGCCTGCGGCATGAGCCGCTTCAGGCTGCAGCGGCTGTTCAAGAAGGAAACGGGCATCAGTCTGCAGGACTTCATCGCCGCGCAGAGGCTGGACGCCGCCGCGGCCCATGTGCGCCTGACCAACCAACCCCTGCTCGACGTCGCCATCAGCATGGGCTACTGCGGCCAGCAATCGTTCACCCGCGCCTTCACCCGGCGCTGGGGCGTGTCGCCGCAGCGGATGCGGCTCAGCGCGAGGGCGGAATATGCCGATTTTTTCGCCGCCCCGGCCGACCCTTCCATTTCCCTGCGCATCGTCCGCTGGGACGCGCCGAGGCGTCTCTGGCTCAAACGTTACACCGGCCCCTACGCGAACGTGCCGGGCCACTGGGCCAAGTTCAAGGAGGCGCTGGCGGGGCTGGCGCCGCGCGCCGAGGCGGCCTACTACGGCGTCATCTACGACGATCCGGACATCACGCCGCCGCAACGGATACGCTATGGTTGCGCCGTGGCGACCCCGGCCGGCGCCGGCGCCGCGCCCGAGGGGTGGCTGGAGCTGACCGTCGCGCCGTCGCGCTTCGTCGTCTTCTCGATCCACTGCAGCTATCTGGAGGGGGGAGTGCGGCTGCGGCCGCGTGTGTTGTCTTGGTTCGCCGCCCAGCGCGAGACTTTCGGCAGCGCCGGCGTGTTCGAGCTCTACGGCGAGTTGCCGGTCGACGAGCAGCGCGCCCGCGCCATGCAGTTGCACATCTCGTTGGCCAATTGAGGGCCCGCATGGTGCCGATCCGGCGTCAAAACCTGACGCCGGCGAGCAGCATCTGCCAACTCGCCGCGCAAGCGCTTGCGGCGTTCCGTTGAAAATACTCTGCCGCGCGGCCTCCTAGGCGCGTCCCGTCGGGCCGGCCTTGATCGAGGCCACGATATCCTGCGCCGCCACTTCCGCGGCAGCGCAGGCCGAGGCCGCGTCCTCAAATTGTTGTATCACCGCCACCCGGTGTTTGCGCCGCACGTTCAGGCGATGCATGGGCGTGGCCGACGGCGCGAACACGGCCACGTAGGCGCCCCACTGTTTGCAGCCCTCCAGCCGTTCCGCTGAGATCTCCACTTCATAGTCGTCGATGTACATGGTCGGCACGGCTACCTCCTTGATGGCTGGCGTCACGCTACCAATGTACGCGCTCCGGACCGGTAATGTCGCGCAGTTTCTGCAATCCTTTACAATCGCGGCACCGCCGCCACCAACACCACCATGTCCGCTACCAAGAATGTCCGCCGACGCTCGCTGATCGCCGCTTGCAGCGCCCATGCCATCCATGACGGCCTGACCGATGTGATCTATGTGCTGCTGCCGATCTGGCAGGCGCAATTCGCCATCAGCCTGGCGATGGTGGGGCTGTTGCGCGGCGCCTACTCGGGCATGATGGCGGGCTTCCAGTTGCTGGCCAGCCGCATGGCCAGACGCTGGGGCCGCGAGCGCATGCTGATCGGCGGCACCGCGCTGGCCGGCATCGCCTACCTGATCGCCGGCCTGGCCGGCGGCATGACGGTGTTGCTGATCTCCTTGTTGCTGGGCGGCCTGGGCGCCAGCACCCAGCATCCGCTGGCCTCGTCCATCGTCACCGACACGCACGAGGCGGGCGGCGGCGTGAAGCAGGCGCTGGCGCAATACAACTTTGCCGGCGACATCGGCAAGACGCTGGTGCCGGGCGCCGTCGGCCTGTTGCTGGTGGTGCTGAGCTGGCAGGCCAGCGTGACGCTGATCGGCTGCCTGGGCCTGGCGGCGGCCGCGCTGCTGTGGTGGCTGTTGCCGACGGCGGCCGAGTCGGCGCGCCACCAGGCGGCGTCGGCCAAGGTGGCGAGCGGCAAGGGCTCGACCAGCGGGTTGCGCGCGCTCATCGCGACCGGCGTGCTCGACAGCGCGGTGCGCATGGGCTTCCTGACCTTTTTGCCGTTTCTGTTGCAGAGCAAGGGCGCCGGCACCGCCGGCATCGGCCTGGCCCTGTCGCTGCTGTTTGTCGGCGGCGCCTTCGGCAAGCTGCTGTGCGGCTACCTGGGCGCGCGCATCGGCATGATGAAGACGGTGTGGATCACCGAGTCCGCCACTGCGCTGCTGATCCTGCTGTCGGTGTGGCTGCCGCTGGCGGCGATGATGGCCATGCTGCCCTTGCTGGGGCTGGCGTTGAACGGCACTTCGTCGGTGTTGTACGGCACCGTGCCCGAGCTGGCCGGCGCGGGCAAGCGCGAGCAGGCGTTTGCCCGCTTCTACACCGGCACCATCGGCGGCGGCGCGCTGGCGCCGGTGCTGTTCGGCCGGCTGGGCGATGTGGCCGGCGTGCCGGTCGCGCTGATGGCGCTGGCGGCGCTGTTGCTGTTGACGCTGCCCCTGTCGTACTGCGTGCAAAACTCGCTGGACAGCTGAGGCGCCGCCAATTTCATTGGCCGCCTTGGTGAATTTCGCAATTGCCGGGCGCAGGGGGAGCTTGCAGAATATACTCACAAGAATTTAAGTGAGACAAATCCCCATGAATTTCATCCGCTGGCGCCTGGCCTTGTGCCTGGCCGCCTGGTCGGCGTCCGCTTTGGCGGCGCCGGCGCAAGACCTGAATCTCTATACCGGCAGTCCGCTGCCATCCTGGCACATCACCCTGGCGGACTTTGAGTCGCACATGACGTTGGACGGCGCCAGCGCCGTGATCCCGCCGTCGGCCACGGTGCCGAAGAGCCGCGTCAGCGCCAGCAAGGACGGCGCGGCACTGAGCTTGCACTTCAGGGATGCCTGGTACGCCAGCCTGCGCCTGGACGGCGGCAAGCCGGTCGACCTGCGGCCCTACCTGGCGCACGGCGTGCTGGCGCTGGACGTCAACGTCCGGGAAATGTCGAGCGGCGGCATCAGTTTTGCGGTCGGCTGCGGCGACAAGTGCAGCCGCAACGTGCCTTACCTGGTGCCGGCGCGCGCCATCGCCGGCAAGGGCTGGCAACAGCTGGTGTTTTCGATGCGCTGCTTCGCGCGCGAGGGCGACGATTTCAGCGCCGTCGCACAGCCGTTCACGCTCGACGCCAGCGGCAGCGGCGAGGTGTCGGTGGCCAATGTCCGCTATCTGGCCAGCGGCGAGCCCAACGCCGCCTGCCCGGACTACAAGACCGTGTCGGTCACGCCGGACAAGCTGAACGAATCCTGGTCTATCGACTGGTGGACGCCGCGCCACGAGAAGAAGCTGGCCGAGGCGCGGGCGCTGGGCAAATCGGCCGAAGTCGTGTTCATCGGCGATTCGATCACCGAGGGCTGGGAGAAGCGCGGCGCGCCGGTCTGGCAGCGCAACTACCAGCCGATGAACGGGCTGGCGCTGGGCTTCGGCGGCGACCGCACCGAGAACGTGCTGTGGCGCTTGCTGCACGGCGAAGTGGACGGCCTCGCGCCCAAGGTCGCGGTGCTGATGTTCGGCACCAATAACACCGGCCATCGCCAGGAGGATCCACGTACCACCGCCGCCGGCATCAAGCGCAATATCGACGAACTGCGCCGCCGCCTGCCCGATACCAAGATCCTGCTGCTGGCGATCTTCCCGCGCGGCGAGAAGCCGGACGACCAGCTCCGCCAGATCAATGAAAAGGTCAACGGCATTATTTCCGGCTTTGCCGACCAGCGGAATGTTTTTTACCTCAACATCAACCAGGCCTTCCTGGCGGCGGACGGCACGCTGTCGAAGGACATCATGCCCGACCTGCTGCACCCGAACGAGCAGGGCTACGAGATCTGGGCCAAGGCCATGGCGCCGACCTTGAAGAAGCTGATGACGAGCGCCCCGGCCTATGCGTGGGACAATGTCGCCATCGGCGGCAGCGGCTTTGTATCGGGCATCATCACCAGCAAGACCGAGCAGGGCCTGGTCTACATCCGCACCGACGTCGGCGGCGCCTACCGCTGGGACGGCGCCGGCCGGCGCTGGATGCCTTTGCTGGACTGGGTGTCCGACCAGGAGACCGGTCTGCTGGGCGTGGAGTCCATCGCCATCGACCCGAACGCGCCGGGCAAGCTGTATCTGTCGGCCGGCATCGGCTACCTGAACGGCGGCGCCAGCGCGATCCTGAAATCCAGCGACTACGGCCGCAGCTTCACCAAGATCGACGTCAGCAAGCAGTTCAAGGTACACGGCAACGGCATGGGGCGCGGCAACGGCGAGAAGCTGCAGGTGGACCCGGTCAACGGCAAGATCCTTTACCTCGGTACGCGCGCCAACGGCATGTTCAAGAGCGTGGACGAAGGCCTGAGCTGGCAGCACCTGGACGGCCTGCCGGTGACGGCCACGCCCAACAAGAACGGCGTGAGCTTCGTCGTGCTGGATCCGGCCAGCGCGGCCGGCGGCGCCACGCAGCGCATCTTCGCCGGCGTGTCGCGCTATGGTTCGGTGGGCGCCAATCTGTACCTGTCCGACGACGGCGGCAAGAGCTTCACCGCATTGAGCGGCGGCCCCACCGCGCTGATGCCGCAGCGCGCGGTGCTGGCCAAGGGCAGCCTGGTGGTGGTCTACGCCCAGGGCGCCGGTCCGTGGGGCGACGTGGCGCACGGCGAAGGCATGGAGCAGGGCGCGGTGTGGAAGTACGATATCGCCGCCCGCAAGTGGAGCGATATCTCGCCGCCGCTGAACCGCGCCTATGCCGGCATCACGGTCGATCCGGGCAGGCAGGACCGCATGATCGTCTCCACCATCGACTATTACCAGCAGCCCGGCACGATGGGCGACAAGTTTTTTGAAACGCTGGACGGCGGCAAAAGCTGGAACAGCATCGTCGACCAGGGCGTGCGGATCGATCCCAACGGCGTGAGCTGGATCGCGGGCAGCTTCATCCACTGGACCGCCAGCATCGAGTTCGATCCCTTCGATACGCGCACGGTGATGGTGGTGTCGGGCAACGGCATTTTTAAGACGAGCGATATCCATGCCGCGCCGGCGGTGTGGAAGTTCGAGGATGCGGGGCTGGAGGAATCGGTGCCGCTGAATCTGGTCAGCATACCCGGCGGCCCGCTGGTTTCGGCCATCGGCGATTACGACGGCTTCCGTCACACCGACGTGAGCCAGTACGCGCCGATCCACACGCCGACCATGGGCACCACCTGGGGGCTGGATGTTGCGGCCGCCAATCCGCAGGTGCTGGCGCGCGTCGGCAGCGCGATGTACGTGTCGCGCGACATGGGCCTCAGCTGGAAGAGGACCGCCGGCATCAAGGGCAAGCAGGGCCAGCTGGCGCTGAGCGCGGACGGCAAGGTGATCGTGCACAGTCCGGAAAAATCCTCCACCAGCTACTATTCGACCGACGGCGGCGACAGCTGGAGCGTCGCCAAGGGCCTGAACGGCGCGCGGCCGGTGGCCGATCCGGTCAATACCGGAAAATTCTACGCGCTGAGCGGCGCCAGCATGCTGGTCAGCACCGACGGCGGCGCCAGCTTCGCGCCAGCCGGCGCCCTGGCCAGCCCCAAGGGTTCCAAGGCCGTGCGCGCCGCGCCCGGCAGGGAGGGCGATGTCTGGGTCGCGCTGCATGACGGCGGCCTGGCGCGCTCCACCGATTCCGGCGCCAGCTTCGCCAACCTGGCCAATGTCGGCTACGCGGCGGCGGTGGGCTTCGGCAAGGCCGCGCCGGGCGCCAGCTATCCGGCGGTGTACATCTGGGGCTCGGTGGGCGGCGTGCGCGGCGTGTTCCGCTCGATCGACAGCGGCGCCAGCTGGCTGCGGATTAATGACGACGATCATCAATATGGCGGCCCGGGCGATGCCCAATTCGTTATCGGCGATGCCAATACCTACGGGGTTGTGTATATGAGCACGGCGGGGCGCGGCATAGTGACTGGCAAGCCGATTGTCTCCAATTAGGGACGGGTTCGCCTTTTTCATCGGAACAGGATCGGAAACATGCCACAATACTTGGTGCCGAGATTGAGGTCGTTGAAAATGTCGATGAAGTCCCACCGTATTGCGCTGCTGTTCAACGCAAACAAGATTTTTGACCGTGAAGTGATAGCCGGTATCGCCGCTCACCTGAGCAGCACCCGCGCCTCCTGGGATTTGTTCCTGGAGGAAGACTTCCGCCTGCGCCTGCCCGGCATCGAGCACTGGCAGGGCGACGGCATCATCGCCGATTTCGACGATCCCGCCGTGGCGGCCGCGCTCAGCCGCAGCCGCATCCCGGTGGTGGCGGTGGGCGGCTCCTACGCCGACGACAGCAGCTATCCGGACGCCGTGCCCTACGTCGCCACCGACAACTTCAAACTGATCAAGATGGCCCACGACCACCTGATCGAGGCCGGCCTGCGCAATTTTGCGCTGTTCAGCCTGCCGGAAGCGCAGGAGAACCGCTGGGCGCAGGAGCGCGAGACCGCCTTCCGCACGCTGATGCGCAAGGACAAGATGGAGCCGCAGATCTACCGCGGCCTGGGCACCAGCGCGCCGTCGTGGGACGAGGCGGTGGAGCAGCAGATCAAGTGGTTGCACAGCCTGCCCAAGCCGGTCGGCATCATCGCCGTCACCGACGCCCGCGCGCGCCAGCTGCTGCAGGCCTGCATCATGGCCGGCATCGAGGTGCCGGAGCAGGTGGCGCTGATCGGCATCGACAACGATCCGCTGGCGCGCATGCTGACCCGCATTCCGCTCAGCTCCGTGATCCAGGGCGCGCAGGAGATGGGCCGCACCGCCGCCCACCTGCTGGACCAGATGCTGCACGGCGTGCGCCTGGGCGGCACGCGCATCCTGGTGCCGCCGGTCGGCATCAACGTGCTGACCTCGACCCGCCACGAAGCGCCCAAGCACCCGCACGTGATGCGGGCGCGCCACTTCATCCGCCAGTACGCCTGCCAGGGCATCAAGACGCACCAGGTGGCCGAGTACGTGGGCATCTCGCGCTCGTCGCTGGAATCCTACTTCCGCCAGGAGCTCGATTGCAGCGTGCATGACGTGATCCTGCGCTTCAAGCTGGACGCCGCCACCGAGATCCTGGCGCGCGGTGAGCGCAGCATCGCCGACGTGGCGCTCAGCTGCGGTTTCACCTCGGTGCAGTACATGCACGCGGTGTTCAAACGGGAGCTGGGCTGCACGCCGCGCGCCTACCAGGACCGCGCCATGCAGGGCTGCGCCGACGAGAAAGCTGACGACGGCGCCGCCGTGTCCGAGCTGCGCAGCGTCGCCTGAGCGGCGGGCGCTTAAAACATGACCGTGATTGGTGAGTTTCATAATTGCCGTCACTGGGGAATCGGGTCAAAATCCTCCACGCAGTTTGCTTGCCAGCTTGGAGAGAGAGACCTTGGAAAATAATGTAAAAACGATGCTGCCCGACGATATCGAACGGGCTGTCCTGGTGGGCCGCGTCTGGCGCAATGGCGTCATCGACGGGCCGTGCGTGGTCGCCGTCCGCAACGGCGAGGTGTTCGACATCACCGGCCACGCCCCCACAATGTCCGACCTGCTGGAGCGCGACGATGTCCTCGACATCGCCCGCAACGCACCCGGCGAATCGCTGGGCAGCGTGCAGCAGTTGATGGCGCATGCGCTGGACAGCACCACCGCCGCCGGCGCTCATATCGGTATGCCCCGCTTGCTGGCGCCGTGCGACCTGCAAGCGATCAAGGCGTGCGGCGTCACCTTCGCCGTCAGCCTGCTGGAGCGCGTGATCGAGGAGCAGGCCGGTGGCGACGCCTCGCGCGCCAACGTTCTGCGCGGAGAGATCCAGGCCATCATCGGCTCCGACCTGTCGGCCATCCGTCCCGGCTCGCCGGAAGCTGCGCGGCTGAAGGCGGACCTGATCGAACGTGGCATCTGGTCGCCGTACATGGAAGTGGGCATCGGCCCGGACGCCGAGGTGTTCTCCAAGTCGCAGCCCATGTCGGCGGTGGGGCAGGGCGCCGATGTCGGCCTGCATCCCGATTCGAAATGGAACAACCCGGAGCCGGAGATCGTCCTGGCCGTCAACAGCCAGGCGCGCGTGCTGGGCGCCACGCTGGGCAACGACGTCAACCTGCGCGACATCGAAGGCCGCAGCGCGCTTTTGCTGGGCAAGGCCAAGGACAACAACGGCTCCTGCGCCATCGGCCCGTTCATCCGCCTGTTCGACGAGCACTTCACCATCGACACCATCCGCAACGCGGAATTGAGCATGCTGATCGAAGGCATGGACGACGGCTTCCACCTGGCCGGCGCCAGCCGCATGCGCGAGATCAGCCGCGATCCGCTGGACCTGGTGAGCCAGGTCTGCGGCCGCCATCATCAATACCCGGACGGCTTCATGCTCTTCCTCGGCACGATGTTCTCGCCGATCAAGGACCGCGATAGCGCCGGCGGCGGCTTCACCCACCACCTGGGCGACCGTGTCAGCATTTCGACGCCGTCGCTGGGCACCCTGGTCAACCATGTGCAGCGCAGCGACACCATCGCGCCGTGGACGTTTGGCGTGCGGGCCTTGCTGGCCCGGGCGCGCGGTGCGGCCGCGGTGCGCGCTGTGCCGGCCCTGCAGACCAGGGTGCAGCAGGCGATCTATCCCAGCCTGGCCGGCAAGCGCGTGGTCATCACCGGCGGCGGCAGCGGCATCGGCGCCGGCATGGTGGAGGCGTTTGCGCGGCAGGGCGCGCAGGTGCACTTCCTCGACATCGCCGACGAAGACTCGCTGGCGCTGCAAGGCCGCCTGTCGACACAGGCGGTGCCGCCGACCTTCGTGCGTTGCGACCTGACCAATCTCGATGCGGTGGCCGCGGCCTTCGAGCGCATCGGCCAGGTCGATGTGTTGATTAACAACGCCGCCAACGACGACCGCCACAAGCTGGCCGACGTCAGCCCGGAATACTGGGACGAGCGCATGGCCGTCAACCTGCGGCACCAGTACTTCTGCGCCAAGGCAGTCGCCGTCGGCATGCAGCAGCGCGGCGGTGGCGTGATCCTGAACTTCGGTTCGATCTCGTGGCACCTGGCGCTGCCGGAGCTGACCCTGTACATGACGGCCAAAGCCGCCATCGAGGGCATGACGCGCGGCCTGGCGCGCGACCTCGGTCCGCACAACGTCCGCGTCAACTGCATCATCCCGGGCGCGGTGCGTACGCCGCGCCAGGAAGCCCTGTGGCACACGCCGGAAGAGGAAGCGCGCATCCTGGCCGGCCAATGCCTGCCGCAGCGCGTGCAGGTGGACGACGTGGCCGCGCTGGCGCTGTTCCTGGCCTCCGACAACGCCGGCCGCTGCACCGGGCGCGATTACTTCGTCGACGCGGGCTGGTACGGCGCATGAGCACCCCACGCCGCTACCGCTCGCAGGATTGGTTCGACAATCCCGACCACATCGACATGACGGCGCTGTACCTGGAGCGCTTCATGAACTACGGGATCACGCCGGAGGAACTGCGCTCCGGCCGTCCCATCATCGGCATCGCGCAGAGCGGCAGCGACATCAGCCCCTGCAACCGCATTCACCTGGAGCTGGCCAAGCGCGTGCGCGACGGCATCCGGGACGCGGGCGGCATCGCGATGGAGTTCCCGCTGCATCCGATCTTTGAGAACTGCCGCCGTCCGACCGCCGCCATCGACCGCAACCTGGCCTACCTCGGGCTGGTGGAAATCCTGCACGGCTATCCGATCGACGCCGTGGTGCTGACCACCGGCTGCGACAAGACCACGCCGGCGCAGCTGATGGCCGCATCGACGGTGGACATTCCCGCCATCGTGCTGTCCGGCGGGCCGATGCTGGATGGCTGGTTCGAGGGTGAACTGGCCGGTTCCGGCACCGCGATCTGGAAGGGCCGCCGCCAGCTGGCCGCCGGGGAGATCGACAATGAAAAGTTCCTGCAGATCGCCGCCGCTTCGGCGCCGTCGGCGGGGCACTGCAACACCATGGGCACCGCCTCCACCATGAACGCAATGGCCGAGGCGCTGGGCATGTCGCTGACCGGCTGCTCGGCGATTCCCGCGCCGTACCGCGAACGGGGCCAGATGGCGTATGAAACCGGCAGACGCATCGTCGAGATGGCGCGGCTCGATATCAAGCCGTCCAGCATTTTGAGCCGCGAGGCTTTCCTCGATGCGATCGTGGTCAATGCCGCCATCGGCGGCTCCACCAACGCGCAGCAGCACATCATGGCGATGGCGCGCCACGCGGGTGTCGAGCTGCATTCGAGCGACTGGATGGAGTACGGCCATGCCGTGCCGCTGCTGCTGAACATGCAGCCGGCCGGTAAATTCCTCGGCGAGCGTTTCCATCGCGCCGGCGGCGTGCCGGCCATCATGTGGGAGCTGGAGCAGCAGGGCATGTTGCGTTCGGACCGTCCCACCGTCACCGGCCGCAGCATGCGCGACAACCTGGCCGGCCGGGAGACGAATGATCGTGAGGTGATCTTTGCCTTCGACCAGCCGCTGAAGAAGGACGCCGGATTCTTTGTCCTGAAGGGCAATCTGTTCGACTTCGCCATCATGAAAACCAGCGTGATCTCCGACGCCTTCCGCGCCCGCTATCTGAGCACGCCGGGCAGTGAAAACATCTTTGAAAGCCGCGCCATCGTGTTTGACGGCTCCGGCGATTATCACGCCCGCATCAACGATCCTGCGTTGAACATCGACGAGGACTGCATGCTGGTGATACGCGGCGCCGGCCCGATAGGCTGGCCCGGTTCGGCCGAAGTGGTCAACATGCAGCCGCCCGATGCGCTGGTCAAGCGCGGCATCAATGCGCTGCCGACGCTGGGCGACGGTCGCCAGTCGGGAACATCGGACAGCCCGTCGATACTGAACGCGTCGCCGGAGAGCGCGGTTGGTGGCGGCCTTGCGTGGCTGCGCACCGGCGACCGTATCCGGGTCGACCTGAACGCCGGCCGCTGCGATGTGCAGGTCGGCGAGGCGGAGTGGGAAGAGCGCAAGAAGGACGGTATTCCGGCCATCCCCGCCAGCCAGACGCCATGGCAGGAAATCTACCGCAGCACCGTCGGGCAGATGGAAAACGGCGCGTGCATGGAACTGGCTGTACCATATCGCGGAGTGGCCCTTAATCAGGCGCGCCATAACCACTAGTCGGACAAAGATCCACAGTACTAACAGGAGACCGTAAGAATGAAGAAATTACTGAGCGCGGCGGCAGTCGCCGTCATGCTGGTGTGCGCCGGCGGCAACGCCATGGCCGACGCCAAGAATCCGAAAATCGGCTTTTCCATCGACGACCTGCGGCTGGAACGCTGGGCGCGCGACCGCGATTATTTCGTCGCCGCCGCCGAGCAGCAGGGCGCCAAGGTCTTTGTGCAATCGGCCGACGCCAGCGAGCAGCGTCAGATCGCGCAGATCGAGAACCTGATTTCGCGCGGTGTCGATGTGCTGGTGATCGTGCCCTACAACGCCACGGTGCTGAACAACGCGGTGCGCGAGGCGAAGAAGGCCAAGATCAAGGTGGTCTCCTACGACCGCCTGATCCTCAACGCGGATATCGACGCCTACATCTCTTTCGATAACAAGTTGGTCGGCGAGATGCAGGCGCAGGGCGTGCTGGCGGTCAAACCCAAGGGTAATTTCTACCTGCTGGGCGGCGCGCCTACCGACAACAACGCCAAGATGCTGCGCGAAGGCCAGCTCAAGGTGCTGCAGCCGTTGATCGACAAGGGCGACATCAAGGTGGTCGGCAAGCAGTGGGTCAAGGACTGGAATCCGGCCGAGGCCATGTCCATCGTAGAAAATGCGCTGACGGCCAACGGCAACAAGCTCGATGCGGTGGTGGCTTCGAACGATGCGACCGCCGGCGGCGCGATCCAGGCGCTGGCTTCGCAGAAGCTCGATGGCAAGGTGGCCGTGTCGGGACAGGATGCGGATCTGGCGGCGGTGCGGCGGGTGATCGCCGGCTCGCAGACCATGACGGTGTACAAACCGTTGAAGTTGATCGCTTCCGAGGCGGCCAAGTTGTCGATCCAATTGGTGCGCAATGAGAAGCCGGCGTTCAACGCCGAGTATCAGAACGGTTTCAAGCAGGTCAGCACGCTGCTGCTGAAACCTACCATGCTGACCAAGGCGAATATCGACCTGGTGGTCACCGATGGTTTCTACACCAAAGCCCAACTCGCGGCCAAGTAATTCTTCTGGCGGGGACGCGTTTCACGGGTTCCCGCACCTCACCTCTGCGAGAACCTGTATGTCCGGCTATTTGCTAGAAATGAAGGGCATCGTCAAGAAATTCGGCGGTGTTCCCGCGCTCGACGGCATCGACCTGCAAGTCAGGCCCGGCGAGTGCATCGGTTTGTGCGGCGAAAATGGCGCCGGCAAATCGACCCTGATGAAAGTACTGTCCGCCGTCTACCCGCACGGCACCTGGGACGGCGAGATCCTGATGGACGGCCAGCCGCTGAAGGCGCAATCGATACGCGAAAGCGAAGCGGCCGGCATCGTCATCATCCACCAGGAACTGATGCTGGTGCCCGAACTGTCGGTGACCGAGAATCTCTTCCTCGGCAACGAGATCACGCTGCCCGGCGGCCGCATGGATTACCCGGCCATGAACCAGCGCGCCGAAACCCTGCTCAAGGAACTGAAGCTCAACGACGTCAACGTGGTGCTGCCGGTGATGAACTACGGCGGCGGCCACCAGCAACTGATCGAGATCGCCAAGGCGCTCAACAAGAACGCGCGCCTACTGATCCTGGACGAACCTTCGTCGTCGCTGACGGCGTCGGAGATCGAGGTACTGCTCGATATCATCCGCGGCCTGAAAGCCAAGGGCGTGGCCTGCGTCTACATCTCGCACAAGCTCGATGAGGTGGAGGCGATCTGCGACACCATCGTCGTCATCCGCGACGGCAAGCATATCGCCACCACGCCGATGCGGCAGATGGACGTGCGGCAGATCATCGCGCAGATGGTGGGGCGCGAGATGAACCAGCTGTATCCAACACTGGAACGCACGCAGGGCGAGGTGATGTTCGAGGCCCGCAACGTGGTGTGCTACGACAGCGAGAAGCCGGACCGCCGGAAGGTGGACAACGTCTCCTTCAAGCTGCGCCGGGGCGAGATCCTCGGCATCGCCGGCCTGGTGGGCGCGGGGCGCACGGAGCTGGTGTCCGCGCTGTTCGGCGCCTACAACGGCCGCTGCGAAGCCGAGGTGTGGCTCAACGGCGAGAAGATCGATACCCGCACGCCGCTCAAGGCCATCCGCGCCGGGCTGGCGCTGGTGCCGGAGGACCGCAAGCAGCATGGCATCATCCGCGACCTGGACGTGGGCCAGAACATCACGCTGTCGGTGCTGGGCCGCTACGCGCGCTTCACCCGCATCGACCGCGAGGCCGAGCTGAAAACCGTGGGCGAGGAAATCGCCCGGCTAGGCCTGAAGACGGCCAGTCCCTTCCTGCCGATTACCTCGCTCTCGGGCGGCAACCAGCAGAAGGCGGTGCTGTCCAAGATGCTGCTGACGCGGCCCAAGGTGCTGATACTCGACGAGCCCACGCGCGGCGTGGACGTCGGCGCCAAGTACGAGATCTACAAGTTGATGCTGGAACTGGCCAGCCAGGGCGTGTCCATCATCATGGTGTCGTCGGAGCTGGCCGAAGTGCTGGGCGTGTCCGACCGCGTGCTGGTGATGGGCGAAGGCCGGCTGCGCGGAGATTTCATCAACCAGGACCTGACCCAGGAAATGCTGCTGTCTGCGGCGCTCGATCATTCATAGTGACCATGCATACCAACAAACTCAAACAACTGTTCACGCAGTATAAAATCCTCGCGCTGCTGATCGCCATCGCCATCATCTGGGGCTTCTTCAGCTGGAAGACGGACGGCGGCTTCATCTCGGCGCGCAACCTGTCCAACCTGATGCGGCAGATGTCGGTGACCGGCGTGGTGGCCTGCGGCATGGCCTTCGTCATCATCTCCGGCGAGATCGACCTGTCGGTGGGCTCGCTGCTAGGCCTCTTGGGCGGCGTGGCGGCGGTGCTCGACGTAACGCACCACATGCCGCTGCCGGTGACGCTGGCGGCGGTGCTGGCCTGCGGCCTGCTGCTAGGCCTGTTCAACGGCTACCTGACGGCGTATGCGGGGATACCGTCCTTCATCGTGGGCCTGGGCGGCATGCTGGCGTATCGCGGCATCGTGCTGGGCGTGACGGACGGCGTGACGGTGGCGCCGGTGTCGGAAGCGATGGTGCAGGTGGGGCAGGGCTATCTGTCGCCGGAACTGGGCGTGACGCTGGGCGTGGTGCTGTTCGCGCTGGCCGCCGTGCTGACCTGGCGCCAGCGCCTGAACCTGGGCCGCCACGGCCTGCCGGTGCCGCCGATGTGGCGCGACGGCGTGCGCCTCGCCGCCATCGGCGCGGTGCTGTTCGCCTTCGTGCGGACCTTGAACAGCTACGAAGGCATACCGCTGCCGGTGCTGTTGTTGCTGGTGCTGCTGGGTGTCTTCAGCTACGTCGCCACGCAGACCGTGTTCGGCCGCCGCATCTACGCGGTGGGCAGCAATATGGAGGCGACCCGCCTGTCCGGCGTCAACGTGCAGGCGGTGAAGCTGTGGATCTTCGGGATCATGGGCTTGATGTGCGCCCTGGCGGGCCTGGTCAACACGGCGCGGCTGGCGGCCGGTTCGCCGTCGGCCGGCAGCTCGGGCGAGCTGGATGCGATCGCGGCCTGCTTCATCGGCGGCACCTCGATGCGCGGCGGCTCCGGCACCGTGTACGGCGCCTTGATCGGCGCGCTGGTGATGGCCAGCCTGGATAACGGCATGTCGATGCTGGACGTGGACACCTACTGGCAGATGATCGTCAAGGGCTGCATCCTGACGCTGGCCGTCTGGGTCGACGTGGCCACCCGTTCCAGCCGCCGTTGATGTTTTACGCGCGGCCCGCAGCGTTAGCTGCGCCGGGCCGCGCGCTTCAGCCGCTACGTTGTCTGTTCGACGCTACGCTTGCTGATTATCATTCTCCCGCTTGGTGAATTTCGCAATTGCGGCCAGTTGGCGTAACTTGCAAAATGGTCTCATAACATCGTATGACCTGGCACCCCGCCAGTAAGCCATAACGATAAAAAAACCAAAAGCGAGACGCACTCAAATGAAAACAATCTCTTTGCGCTATGCAGCGCCTGCGGGCCCGTTCGCCTGATATTTCTAAATTCATAACCATCGACACTGGGAAGCAGCAACAACAAATGGCCGAAGTGCCATGAATAGTCATATAACTTTGGAGAGCATCAGATGAAACAGTTCAAGAAAACGGCGATCGCATTGGGCCTGGCCCAGATGGCTACCATGTGCGGCATGGCGGCCGCACAGACCGCGCCCGCCGATTCCGGCCAGGTCGTGGTCGTGACCGGCCAGCGCGCGGCGCTGCAGTCGGCGCAGAAGATCAAACAGAATTCCGATGAAATCGTCGATTCCATCGTCGCCGACGATATCGGCAAGCTGCCGGACCGCTCGGTGACGGAAGTGTTGCAGCGCGTCGTGGGCGTGACCATCGACCGCACCATGTCCAAAGGCGATCCGGAGCACTTCTCGGTCGAAGGTTCGGGCGTATCGATCCGCGGCTTGAGCTATGTGCGCTCCGAGCTCAATGGCCGCGATTCGTTCTCCGCCAACGGCGGCCGTTCGCTGAACTTCGAAGACGTACCGCCTGAACTGATGGCCGGCGTCGACATCTACAAGAACCCGTCGGCGGAACAGGTGGAGGGCGCCGTCGGCGGCCTGGTCAACCTGCGCACCGCGATGCCGTTCGACTTCAAGGGCTTCCACGGCGCCATCTCCGGCCAGGAGACCTACTCGGAACTGAAGAAGGGCAAATCGTCGCCGTCGATGTCGGGCATGGTGTCGAACCGCTGGAAGACGCCGATCGGCGAAGTGGGCGCCTTGCTGGACCTGGCCTACTCGGAAAGCGGCACCCGCACCGACGCCTTCCAGGTCGAACCTTACTATCCATTGAAGGACGCCGCCGGCAAAACCATCTGGGTGCCGAAGGGCGCGCAATGGCGCACGCTGGAATTCAACCGCCGCCGCGAAGGCGCGTATGGCGCCTTGCAGTGGAAGGCCAACGATCAGCTCAGCAGCTCGCTGACCTACTTCAAATCGCGCTACACGATGACGTGGGACGAGCAGGCGATCTTCGCGCAATCGAGCCCGTACAACATCCAGGTCACCAACGGCACCTATGATTCCAAGGGCGCGCTGCTGACCGGAACCCTGACCGACACCAAGGACGGCGGCATCAACTTCGGCGACGACACCCGTTCCTCCACCCGCAATTCCGACACCACCGACCTGTCGTGGAACCTGCGCTGGCGTCCGAACGACCGCTGGACCGTCACCACCGATCTGCAGCACATCCGCGCCAGCACCCGCAGCCTCGATTCGACCGTGGCCACCGGCGTGCAGATGCAAAAGGAGCAGCTGGACCTGACCGGCAATGTGCCCAACCTGATCTTCGACGCCGCCGACCGCGCCCACCTGGCCGATCCCAAGAACTACTACTGGGCGTTCACGATGGAACACCAGGACAAGAGCGTGGGCCATGAGACCGCGTGGAAGACCGACGCCAAGTACGACTTCGATCATCCGGTACTGCGCGACATCCGTTTCGGCGTGCGCCTGACCGACCGCGACGCGCTGACGCAGAACACCAACCCAAGCTATAACTGGTCGCCGATCTCGCAACCGTGGCAGCTGGGCTGGAACATCAGCGGTCTGGCTTACCTGAGCGATCCTCGCTTCAGCGGCAACACCAACCTGCACACCTTTAACAACTTCTTCAACGGTAAAGTCTCGGTGCCGTCGGTGGTGTTCCCGAACGTCTCGCTGGCGCAGGGCTTCCCGGACAGCTACGCGGCACTGCACAAGTATCACGACATCCTGTGCGCGGAAGTGAGCACCTCCTGCGACGTATGGAAGGCCGCGACCTTCGGTACCGATCCATCCGGCACCAACGACCAGACCGAGAAGACCCAGGCCCTGTATAGCCAGGTTCGTTTTGGCTGGGACAACCTGAAATATCCGATCGACGGTAACGTGGGTGTCCGCTACGTGAAGACCGCCAGCACTGCGCATGGCTATACGGTCTTCAAATCGACGGCGCCGAATATACCGGCAGGTAACACCACCACCGGCGTGTCGGTACCTATCATCGCGCCGTTCGCCAAGGCCGAGGACTACGAGAACAACTACCACAACGTGCTGCCTAGCCTGAACCTGCGCTTGAAGGCGTCGGATACGCTGCAATTCCGCTTCGCGTTTGCCGGTGCGCTGTCGCGGCCGGACTTCGACAAGCTGCAAGCCTATACCGAGATGGAGCAGACGGCCAGCACCACCACCAACACCGCCACCAACGTCACCACCATCAACAGCGTCAGCCAGATGGGTAAAGGTTCCGGCAATCCTTACCTGAAGCCGACCACCTCCAGGCAGATGGACTTGACGGCGGAGTGGTACTTCGCGCCGGCGGGTTCGTTCACGGCGGCGGTGTTCAACAAGCAGCTGAAGGACATCGTCGTCAACCAGACTTTCCTTTATGCGATACCGGACGTCACCGGCAAGATGCAGAATTTCTCGGTGACGGGACCAATCAACGGCGCCAAGGGCCATGCACGGGGTATCGAGCTGGCTTACCAGCAGTACTTCGACAAGCTGCCAGGTTTGTTGTCGGGCCTGGGCTTGCAGGCTAACTTCACCTTCGTCGACAGCAAGCGCGATCTGTACAAGCCGGTGTACCAGGCTTACTGCACCAGCGAGAACTCGGCGGCCAACGTCAACCTGACGCTAAACGGCTGCGATACCAACGGCACCACCTTCGGCAACCTGCCGCTGGAAAACCTGTCGCGTCAATCGTTCAACCTGGCGCTGATGTACGACAAAGGTCCGTGGTCGTCGCGCCTGGCCTACAACTGGCGTTCGAAGAGCCTGCAGGCGGTCAATGTCAACGGTACCCAGGGCACCGACGGCACCGACACCAATCCGGCCAGCCCGGACGTGGGCAAGCAGAACGTGGTGTGGGGCCTGCCTGTCTGGGCGGATGCCTACGGCCAGCTGGATGCGTCGCTGTTCTACAAGATCAACGAGCATATGTCGTTGGGCTTCGAAGCGCAGAACGTCACCAACTCGCAGTTCAAGCAACTGATGCAGCAGAGCGTGGGCATGAAGGGGCGCGCATGGTTCGTCACCGGACCGCGCTACACTGCACAACTGCGTTACACCTTCTAACCTGAAAAAGGCCTGATCGCATGAAGCATACCGCCCGCCAGCTTGTCGCTGTTTTGAGTTTTACCGCTTTGGCCGCAGCTGGCGCGGCGGCAGCCGATCTGCCCGCACTGGTGAAGAAGGACGGCCGCCACGCCCTGATGGTCGATGGCGCGCCGTTTGTGATGTTCGGCGCACAGGTGCACAATTCCAGCAATTATCCGCTGGCCTTGAGCAAGGTGTGGCCGGCCATCAAGGACATGAACGCCAACACCGTCGAGATTCCCGTGGCGTGGGAACAGATCGAACCGGTCGAAGGCAAGTTCGATTTCAGCTATGTCGACACCTTGCTGGCGCAGGCGCGCCAGCACAAGGTGCGCCTGGTGTTGCTGTGGTTCGGCACCTGGAAGAACACCGGCCCGCAGTACACGCCGGAGTGGGTCAAGTTCGACAACAAGCGCTTCCCGCGCATGCTGGACAAGGACGGCAAGTCGATCTACTGCCTGTCGCCAAACAGCGAGGAAACCATGAAGGCCGACAGGAAGGCCTTTGTCGCGCTGATGGAGCATATCAAGAAAGCGGACGCGGCGCAGCGCACCGTGATCATGATGCAGGTCGAGAATGAAGTCGGCACCTACGGTTACGCGCGGGACTTCGCATCCAAGGCGCAGGCGGCGTTCGAGCAGAACGTGCCGCAGGCCGTGCTGGATCATAAGAAATCACCGGTCGCGCTGGCAGCCAGCGGCAGCTGGAAGCAAGTCTACGGCGACTACGCCGACGAGTACTTCCACGCCTATTCCATCGCCAGCTATATCGAGGAAATCGCCAAGGCGGGCCGCGCCGTCTACAATCTGCCGATGTACGTCAACAACGCGCTGCGCGATCCGCTGGAGTCGCCGGTGCTGCCGTGGAAGGGCAACTTCGCCAGCGGCGGACCGACCTTCGACGTGATCGATATCTACAAGGCGGCTGCGCCGCACATCGACATCGCCGCGCCGGATGTCTACGCGCCGGAGTCGGACAAATTCAATGCCACGATGGACCGCTTCCAGCGTGCCGACAATGCGCTGATGCTGCCGGAGATGAGCAACGCGGCGCAGTACGTGCGCTACGCCTACCTGGTGCTGGGCCGTGGCTCGCTGGCCTTTTCGCCGTTCGGCATCGACTACGCGGACTACAGTAATTTCCCGCTGGGCGCCAAGGCCGTCGATAAGACCATGGTGACCCCATTTGGAAAAATCTATGCCGCCTTCCGGCCGATGGAACGCCAGTGGGCCAAGTGGGCGTTTGAAGGCCGCACCCGCGGCGTGGCCGAAGGCGACGACCGCAAGCCGCAGACCGTCGCGCTGAAGAACTGGACGGCCACCGTCAGCTTCCGCCTGTGGCAGTTCGGCGATGCCGAATGGCTGGCCAAGGTCAAGGACGTGCCGGCGGATACCGAGCAGCCCAACGGCGGCGTATCGATCGCGCAGATTGGCGACAATGAATTTATCGTGGTGGGGCAGCATGCACGCGTGAATTTCGCCAGCAGCGATGGCAAGCCGTCCATGCTGGCGCGGGCGGAGGAGGGACACTTCGACCCGTCCGGCAAGTGGATCATGGAACGCAACTGGAACGGCGACCAGACAGATTACGGCTTGAACCTGACCGGCAATCCGGTGGTTCTCAAGGTCAAACTAGGTACATACTAAAAAATACGGAGATTAAATGCGATTCAAATCGATAGTGCCGGCGGCGTCCTGTCTGGCGGTGATGGTGTCGGGCCAGGCGTTGGCCGGCACATTTGAGAAAACCGCCACCGGTGTGGTGGTCAAGCCTGATTCCGGCGCGGCGAAGGAAGTGCGGCTAGAAGTCATGGGCGATAACATCATCCATGTGGTGAAGCTCGATCGCTCGGGCAAGGAACTCACGCCATCGCTGATGACGGTGGCGGTTCCTGTTAGCGGTAACTTCAGCGTTGCCCCAGCGGGCAAGGACAAGGTCACGCTGAAGGCGAAAAAGATGTCGGTGGCGGTGTCCTTGGCGACCGGCCAGGTGCAGTTCTTCAACGCGGCCGGCAAGGCCTTCCTGAGCCAGGCGTCGGAGAGCATGGCGCCGGTCGATATCGACGGCAAGCCGTTCATGGCGGTCAAGGAAGGCTTCAACCACGGCACCAAGGACGCCTACTACGGCCTGGGCCAGCACCAGAACGCGCAGATGAACCTGAACGGCGAAGACGTGCTGCTCATGCAGCACAATATGGCGATCGCCGTGCCTTTCGTCGTCTCGGACAAGAACTACGGCGTTTTATGGGATAACAATTCGATCTCGCGCTTCGGCGACGCCAAGCCGTATGGCCCGATGGTGCGCGACCTCAAACTGGTCGACGACCAAGGTAAGGCTGGCGGCCTGACGGCGCGTTACTACGTCGGCGGCAAGCTGGTGCTGACCCGCCACGAGAAGGACATCGCCTACCAGTACCTGAAGGACGTGGCCGAGAACTGGCCGAAGGAATTGGGCGACCTGAAAACGCTGAAAGACGTCAAGGTGGTCTGGGATGCGACGCTGAGCTCCGATAAGCCGGGCGTGCACAAGATGCAGCTGTATTCGTCGGACTATGCGACGCTGACCGTCGACGGCAAGCAGATCATGGACGTATGGCGCCAGGGCTGGAATCCGTGGTATCACAATTTCGAGGTGAAGTTCGAGGCCGGCAAGCCGGTAAAGCTGCACCTGGAGTGGAAGCCGACCGGCGGCATGGTCGCCATCACGCACAACGATCCGCTGCCCGATGCGGAACGCCACTCGCTGACCTTCTCGTCGGAAGTCGCGCAGAGCATCAACTACTACGTCATCAACGGCGACAGCATGGACAAGGTCATCGCCGGCTATCGCCATCTGACCGGCCAGGCGCCGATGATGCCGAAGTGGGCCTACGGCTTCTGGCAATCGCGCCAGCGCTATGAAACCCAGGAACAGCTGCTTGGCGTGCTGCGCGAGTACCGCAAGCAGGGCTGGCCGGTGGATAACATGGTGCAGGACTGGTTCTACTGGCCGCAGGATCAATGGGGCTCGCACGACTTCGACAAGGTTCGCTTCCCGAATCCGAAGGCGATGCTGGACGAGGCTCACAAGGCCCATGCACGGGTCATGATTTCGATCTGGGGCAAGTTCTACTCGAACACGGACAACTACAAGGAGCTTGCGGCCAAGGGCCATATGTGGACCAAGAACGTCGAAGACGGCGCGCTTGACTGGGTAGGCCCCGGCTACAAGAACAGCCACTACGATCCGTACACCAAGGAGGCGCGCGACATCTACTATCGCCAGATGAAGCCGAAGCTGGTCGATATGGGTTTCGACGCCTGGTGGATGGATAACACCGAGCCGGATGTGCTGTCCAATACCCGTCCGGCGGACTTCAAGAAGCTGGTCGGGCCAACCGTGTATGGCGGCGGCGAGATCACCTTCAATCCGTATAGCCTGGTGCATACGGAGGGCTTCTACCAAGGCCTGAAGCGCGACCAGCCGGATACGCGCCAGTTCATCCTGTCGCGCTCCGGCTTCGCAGGCATCCAGCGCAATGCGGTCGCGGTGTGGAGCGGCGATACGGCGAGCCGATGGAACAACCTGTACGACCAGATCTCGGCCGGCGTCAGCATCTCGATGTCGGGTATTCCGAACTGGACGCACGATATCGGCGGCTACGCGCAGGAGGACCGCTACCAGGTCGGCGCGGTCGGTTCGGCGCAGGAGAACCGCGCCACCGGCGCGGCCAAGGGTACCGAGGAAGACATGAAGGAATGGCGCGAGCTGAATCTGCGTTGGTTCCAGTTCGGCGCGTTCTCGCCGCTGTTCCGCTCCCACGGTGAAGTGGTGAAGCGCGAGATCCACGAGATCGCGCCGGAGGGATCGCCGATGCGCGATTCGATGGTCTGGTACGACAAGCTGCGCTATCGCATGATGCCTTATATTTACTCGGCCGCCGCCGACATCCACTACGAATCCGGCGCCATCATGCGCGGGCTGGTGATGGATTTCCCGGGCGACGAAGCGGTCAAGGACATCAAGGACCAGTACCTGTTCGGCCACAACCTGATGGTGGCTCCGGTGTATGTGTACGGTGCGCGTGAGCGCAAGGTCTACATGCCGAAGGGCGCGAACTGGTTCGACTTCTATACCGGCGAAGTGCACAAGGGCGGCAGCACGGCCACGATGAAGGCGCCGGAAACCCGCATGCCATTGCTGGTGAAGGCCGGTACGATACTGCCGATGGGGCCGGTGACGCAGTATGTGGACGAGAAGCCGGATGCGCCGATCACCCTCAACGTCTACACTGGCGCCGACGGGAAGTTCAGCCTGTACGAGGACGATGGCGTGAGCAATGCCTACCTGCGCGGAGAGTTCAGCCGTATCCCGCTGAGCTACAACGACAAGACCGGCGTGGTCACCATCGGCGAACGTGTGGGCCAGTACAAGGGCATGGTTGGCAAGCGCCAGTTCAAGCTGCGCTTCATCAAGGCCGGCGTTTCGAGTTCGGACGATTTCGATGCGTCCGACAAGGTCGTCGCGTATGAAGGAAAGTCGATCACGGTCGGGAAATAAGATGTTTCGAAATCTGTTGTTCGCGGCGTGCCTGCTCGCCGCGCAGCTGTGCGGCGCGGCGGAAGCGCGCGACCTCACGCTGCGATACGACCGGCCCGCGCCCGACACGGCGCAAGGCTGGGAGCAGGAGGCGCTGCCGATCGGGAATGGCCGCATCGGCGCGATGATCTTCGGCCAGCTGGCGCGGGAGCGCGTTCAGTTCAACGACATCACGTTGTGGACCGGCGACGACAAGGCGATGGGCGCCTATCAGCCGTTCGGCGATGTCTATATCAACCTGCCGGGGCATGAGCAGGGGACGACGGCCTACGCGCGGCAGCTGGATATCGGCCAGAGCCTGCACAGCGTCCGTTACACGCATGCCGGCGTCAGGTTCAAGCGCGAGGCCTTCGCCAGCTATCCGGCGCAGGTGATCGCGATGCGCCTGAGCGCGGACAAGCGCGGACAGTACACCGGCTCGATCGAGCTGACCGATATGCACGACGCGCAGATCCAGGCGCTGGGCAACCGCATCGTCGCCACGGGTTCGTTGCGCGGCAAGGGGCAGGCGTCCAGCAATGCGATGGACTACGCCAGCCAGGTGCAGGTGCTGAATGAGGGCGGGGCGATTGCGGTCGATGGCAACCGGATCACTTTCACCGGCTGCGATGCGGTGACGCTGATACTGGGCGCCGGCACCAGCTACGTTCTCGATCCGGTGAAGAAGTTCCAGGGCGAGCATCCGCTGCCGCGCGTGACGGCGCAGGTCGGCGCTGCGGCGCGTCCGTGGGCGGCGCTGCTGGCCGAGCACCAGAAGGATTTCCACGCGCAGTTCAATCGCATGAGCGTGGACTTTGGCGGCGCCGTGCCGGCTCGTCGCGCATTGCCGACCGACCAGCGTATAGCCGTCTACACGGCGGAGGGTAACGATCCCGGTCTGGAGGCGCAGTTCTTCCAGTACGGCCGCTACCTGCTGATCTCCAGCTCGCGCGATTCGCTGCCCGCCAATTTGCAGGGCTTGTGGAACAACAGCCTTACGCCGCCGTGGAATTCTGACTACCACACCAATATAAACATCCAGATGAACTACTGGCCTGCGGAGCCGGCCAACCTGTCGCGGAACGCACTGCCGTTCTTCGCGCTGGTGCAGGGCGTGGCGCCGGTGTATCGCCAGTTGATCGCCGAAACGGCGGCGCAGGCGATCGCCCATCCCGAATCGGTACAGATGGCCAAGCCGGACCTGAGCGGCGTGGCCGTGCAGCGCGAGGAGACTTTCGTTACCAGCGCCGGCAAGCCGGTGCGCGGCTGGACGGTGCGCACCGAATCGAATCCGTTCGGCGCCATGGGCTATGTGTGGAACAAGACCGGCAATGCCTGGTACGCCCAGCACTTCTGGGAACACTATGCGTACACGCAGGACAAGGCCTTCCTGCGCGATGTCGCCTATCCGATGATGAAGGAGGCGGTGCACTTCTGGCAGGACTATCTGAAGCAGCTACCGGATGGCCGCCTGGTGGCGCCGCTGGGCTGGTCGCCGGAGCATGGGCCGATCGAGGATGGCGTCACGTACGACCAGGAGATCGTCTGGGACCTGTTCAACAATACCGTCGAAGCGGCGGATGCGCTGGGCGACGACCAGGCCTTTCGCGCGCAAGTCGCCGCGATGCGGGACAAGCTGGCCGCGCCGCGCGTGGGCAGCTGGGGCCAGTTGCTGGAATGGATGGACGAGAAAAAAGATCCGGTGCTCGATACGCCGGGCGATACGCATCGCCATGTGTCGCATCTGTTCGGGCTCTACCCCGGCCGCCAGATCTCGCCGACGCAAACGCCTGAACTGGCGGCCGCCGCGCGCAAATCGCTGGAAGGGCGCGGCGATGCCGGCACAGGCTGGTCGATGGCGTGGAAGACGGCGTACTGGGCGCGGCTGCTGGACGGCGACCATGCTTACAAAATGCTGCGCGGGCAGCTGGCCAAGCCGGGCGCGCGCGCCGCGCAGCAGAGCGGCAAGGGCAGCGAGGGTAACAACGCCGGCGGCACCTATCCGAACATGCTGGACGCGCATCCGCCGTTCCAGATCGACGGCAATTTTGGCGCGGTCGCGGCGATCTGCGAGATGCTGGTGCAGTCGCAGACCGGGGAAATCCATCTGCTGCCGGCATTGCCGTCGGCGTGGCAGGCCGGTTCGGTCAAGGGCCTGCGCGCACGCGGCGGTTATGAGGTCGACGTGACATGGGCCGGCGGCAAGCTGACTTCGGCCACGATACGCCGCACCGCCGGTTCCGGGCCTGGCAAGGTGCGCTACGGCGGCAAGGTGGCTCCCTTGAACCTGACGGTTGGCGAGAGCCGGCGGCTACGCTTGTAGTTGGCCGGCGGCCGTGAGCCAGGCACGATAGCGCCTGGTCAGCAGCACCAGGCGGAACTGGCCGATGATCATGGTCAGCAGCGGCGAGTAGCGGGGGGCCTGTGTCGTGTCGCCGTTGCCCAGCGCCCGCATGCGGCGTTTGACCAGCGCCATCGAGGCGACCGACGCCATGGTCTTGTCTTTCCACTCCAACGGCGGCGGCAGCGCCGCCGGCTCGCGGCCTGCGCGCCATTGCAGCGGCAGGTCCGGCACGTCGGCCAGTGCGGTCGCGATGCCGGCGACGGCGATGCCGCTGGCCAGCACCTGCTCGGCCACCGCCTTGCGGGCGATGCCGCCGGTGGTCATGACCGGCATGCGCGCAACGGCCGCCAGGTCCTTGGCGAATTCCAGGAAGTAGGCTTCGCGCGCCAGCGTGCGGCCGTCGATGGTGCGGCCCTGCATGGCCGGGCTTTCGTAGCTGCCGCCGGACAGTTCGATCAAGTCCACCGGCAGTTCGTTCAGCAGCAGCACGACCTGCCTGGCGTCGTCTTCGGAGAAGCCGCCGCGCTGGAAGTCGGCCGAATTCAGTTTGATCGATACGCTGAAGCCCGGCGACACGCGTGTCCGCACAGCGCGCACCACCTCCAGCAGCAGGCGGGCGCGGTTGGCCAGGCTGCCGCCCCAGTTGTCGCGGCGGCGGTTGGTCAGCGGCGACAGGAACTGCGAGATCAGGTAGCCGTGCGCGGCGTGGATTTGCACACCGTTGAAGCCCGCCTGTTCGGCGGCGTGCGCGGTGGCGGCGAAGCGGTTGATGACTTCCTCGATCTGCACGGTGCTCATCTCGACCGGCTGCGCAAACAGCTTGCTATGCTTGCCCATGTCCAGCGCCACCGCCGACGGCGCCCAGGCGTTGCCACCCATGTTGGCCATCACCTGGCGGCCCGGGTGGTTAATCTGCATCCACACTTGCGCGCCTTGCTGGCCTGCCGCTTGCGCCCATTGCCGGAACGTTTCCAGCGGCGTGCCTGCTTCCAGCACCACGCCGCCCGGCCCGGTCATCGCGCGGCCGTCGATCATCACGTTGCCGGTGATGATCAGGCCCACGCCGCCCTCGGCCCAGCTTTGGTATAAACGGTTTAGCGCGGGGCCGGGCAACTGGCCCGCGTCGGCCATGTTTTCTTCCATCGCGGCCTTGGCCAGGCGGTTGGGGAGGGTGCTGCCGTTCGGTAGTCTCAGTGCGGTGAACATCATGTCTGGTCCGGGCTCGGTGTAGGAAATGATGTATCCTAAGATTGAAGTTCACTTTAAGGTCAAGCGAAAAATGAAGATAGGCGAGTTGGCGGAGCGCTCGGGCCTTGCGCCGTCGGCGATCCGCTTTTACGAGAAGGCAGGCTTGCTGCCGAAAGCGGCGCGCGGCGCCAACGGCTACCGCGTGTATGCGGAGACGGCGCTGGAGCGCCTGCACCTGATCCAGATCGGCCAGAACCTCGGCTTCACGCTGGAGGCGATCCGCTCGGTGTCGCTGCTCGAAGGCGAGGCTTTCCAGGATGGGCTGCTGCACAACCTCGATGCGCGGCTGGGCGAGATCGAGCAGATGATGCAGACCTTGCGCACCCAGCGCGAATCGCTGCTGGACACGCGGCAGAAGCTTCAGCAGTCCTGGGCGAACAATGAATGCTTGAGCAATGCCGACCTGGCGGCGCGCGGTCCGGCAAAAGCCTAGCCATGCGCGCTCGCTATCAGCCGGTGGTGACTTCGGCGTCGGCCAGGAAGTTGACGATGGCCGGGTTGACCACGGCGCCGTGGGTGATCGGCGCCATGTGGCCGCCGCGCGTTTGCAGCGCGGTGGCGTCGGGCAGGGCGGCGGCCAGCGCTGCGGCCAGCAGGCGGGTCGAGGCCGGGCTGTTGGCGCCGGACATGACCAGCGACGGCATCGTCAGCGCCGACAGGTCGTCCAGCGTGGCCGCTTCGCCCAGCAGCGCCTGGAAGTCCAGCCTTACCTTGGCGATCATGGCGGTCATCTTGTCCTGCGCCGCCGGCGGCGCGGCGTCGAAGGCGCCGGCGCGGTTCCAGTAGTCGATGAAGATGCGGGTGGCGTCGCGGTCCTGCCCCGCGCCACAGGCGTTGATGCGCGCCACCACGGCGACGATCTCGGCGCGCGCCGGATGCCGGGCCGGCAGCAGGTGGAAGGCCACCGGCTCGAACAAGGTCAGCGACAGCACGCGGGCCGGCATGCGGCGCGCCATGTGCAGCGCCGAGGCGCCGCCGAAGGAGTGGCCGATCAGGTGGAAGGCTTCGCCCGGCTCCAGGCGCGAGGCGACGGCGGCGTTGACGGCGTCCACCTCATGCGCCAGCGTGTGGACGTAATCGCCATCGACGTCGGCCGGGAAGGGCGAGGCGCCGTAGCCGAGCAGGTCGACGGCGATGCAGCGGAAATTGCTTTCAAGTTCAGATATCAGGCCGGCCCATTGGGCCTTGGAACTCATGGAGCTGTGCAACAGTACGACGGCTGGTTTCATTTTCGACACGGCAAAAAAACGGAGCGCGTATTATACCGGCTCTTGTGAACCGGACCCGGCAACACCATGTGTGGCCTATACCACGCACGACTTCAATTTTCGTACCGTGGACACGAGGGACGGGAGTAAAGTAGAGAGCATGAACAATTCAAAAAAAGTCGCGGGTTTTGCCGGCCTCGTCAGTGTGCTGTGGATGGGGCTGACGGCCGCGGTGGCGGCCAACCAGAAACGGCTGCTGTTCAATCCGCTTGGCAGCAAGCGCGAAGTGCTCAAGCCTTACAGCAGCGGCCATCGGACGCGGCCCATCGTGGTGCGCTCGAACGACGGCACGCGGCTGGCCGGTTGGCTGATGACGCCGCCGGTGGCGGGGCCGCATCCGGGCGTGATTTATTTCGGCGGCCGCTCGGAGGAAGTGTCCTGGGTCGCGCGCGACGCGGGCAAGCTATTTCCTGGCATGGCGGTGCTGGCGGTGAATTATCGCGGCTATGGCGATTCGCACGGCGATCCGGCGGAGGAGCATTTCGTCGACGACGGCCGCATGTTGTTCGACTGGCTCAGCGAGCGCCATCATGTCGATTCGACACGCATCGCCGTGGTCGGCCGCAGCCTGGGTTCCGGCGTGGCGGTGCAGGTGGCGATGCAGCGCGACGCCAATTCCATCGTGCTGATCACGCCCTACGATTCCATCCTGGCCATCGCCAAGCGCAAGTTCAAGGCGATCCCGGTGGAGTATGTGCTGCGGCATAAATTCGAGTCGGTGAAGTACGCGCACCACCTGAAGGCGCCGACCTATGTGCTGCGCGCCGCCTCCGACGACGTGGTGCCGCATTCGCACACCGACCTGCTGGTCGAGAAGCTGGGGCGGCTGCATGCGGACGAAATCGTCCCCGATTCCGACCACATGAACATCCCCTATCTGGAAGCGACGCAGCAGCGCATCGCCAGCTTCCTGGCCAGCCGCTTCAGCCAGCCGCAATCCTGACCGGCTTGGCGGTCAGCTGCTTGTGCAGCCGGCGCAAGCCCATCCACACGCCGATGAACACCAGCGGCGCCGCCAGTCCGGTCAGGATGTCCGGATTGATGGGGATGTTGCTGGCCTTCATGGCCTTGCCCGCGTAGCCGATCAGGCCCAGCGTGTAGTACGAGATCGCCACCGCCGACAATCCTTCCACCGCCTGTTGCAGGCGCAGCTGCTGCGCCGCGCGCGCGTCCAGCGATTGCAGGATCTTGCGGTTCTGCCGTTCCTGCTCGATGCCGACCCGCGTGCGCAGCAGGTCGTTGCTGCGGGCGATACGCTTGGCCAGCGTTTCCTGCCGCTGCGAAACCGAGGTGCAGGTGTGCATGGCCGGCGCCAGGCGGCGGCCCATGAACTCGGCCAGGGTCGGCATGCCGGCGATGCGCACTTCGCGCAACTCCTGGATGCGCGCCTGCACCAGGCTGAAGTAAGCCTGCGCCGCGGCGAAGCGGTAGCTGTTGTTGACCGATAGCTTTTCCAGCCGCGCCGCCAGGCTGGTGATGCGGTGGAGCAGCGCCTGCTCCTCGCGCGCTTCGTTGGGCGCGCCGTCCGGCTGGTCGCCCTGCACCAGCGTGGCGGTCAGGTCGGCCAGTTCGTTCTCGATGCCGTTCAGCAGCGGCTGGCTGGCTTCCGCTTGCGGCAGGCCGAGCAGCGCCATCATGCGGTAGGTTTCGATTTCCAGCAGGCGGCCGACCAGGCGGCCGGCCTGGAATTCGCGCAGGTTGAGGTCGCGCACCACGAAGCGGCTGAAGCCGTCCGGCTGGATCAGGAAGTCGGTCCACACCTCGGCGCCGCTGCCGACGCTGCTGCCGACCAGCGATTTGCCCTGGAACAGGTCGCGGATGGCGCCCACCGCGCCGCTGTCGTCCGGTTCGCCCTTGCACAGCAGCACATGGGCGGCGACGATGATCTTGCCGTGCAGCCCGGCCAGCCAGTCCTGCGGCACGTGCTGCAGCGGCATGCGCTCGAACGCCTCGCCGCAGGATGTGCCCGGCTCGCCGCGTTCGACGAAGGTGTAGGTGGCGAACTCGGTGTGGCATTCCCACTTCAGGCGGAAACGGTCGAAGTCATGGAAAAAATAGCGCGCCTGCGGCGACGGCGCGGCCACGCCGTAGTGCAGGCACAAGCGCTCCAGAATCTGGTGCTGGCTGCTGCGGTGGAATTTCTGCGACGGCTGGTCCTGCTGCACGTAGAGCGCGAAATGGGTCAGGCTTTCCGGCGCTTGTAGTTGCAGGAAGGGGCGTGAGTGGATTTCCGCCGACAGCGGCACCCGCATCGGATGGTTCAACTTGGCGAAATCGGCATTGGCGCGGTAAGCGAGAGACATGACCTTCCCCGGGATAGTACTGCGATCGGATGTAAAGCAAAGATGTGAAGCAACGCGCATTGTTGCAGTGCAGTATAGCTAGCCCAGCGCACCGGCACAACCATGCATTCCGCATGACTGATATGCGGAACGCTGATGTTACCGGGGAAAAGGTGTGCAAGCGATCACTTTTTGATCGCTGGCGATGCCGCTCAACGGGGCAGGCCGATGATCAGCTGCAGGCTGGCGTCCCAGCTGCGGGCCGCCGTGTCGAGGCGGAACACGGTGAACGGCACTTGGCCGACGATGTCGCCGACGCCGTCCCAGTCGATGTCGGCATAGGCGCCGGCGTAGTCGACCTCCTTGCCGGCCTTGACCAGCGCCAGGGCGGCGCCGATGTTTTCCGGCTTCACTTGGTCGCCCGGCGCGTTCATGACGAAGCGCAGGCTGTCGCGCACCATCAGGCCGGTGGGGCTCTTGCTGTTGTTGACCAGGCCGGCGCGCTCGATGGCCAATGCCATCACCATCGCGATGTCGTAGGTGGGCGCGGTGAAGTCCTGCGGCTCGCTGCCGTACTGGGCCAGGTAGCCGCTGCGGAAGCTTTGATAGGAGCTGTTGCCGTAGGCGCCGATGGTGGCGGCCGAGCCGCGCGCGCCGCCGGTCAGCTTGCCCGGATCGGCCAGGTTGTCGAGGAAGGTCTGGTTGCCGGCGGCGGTGCCGGGCAGCAGCCACATGGCGCCGCTCTGGAACGGCAGCGATTCGTTGAGCACGTTGGCCGAGATGTCGGCCGCCAGGATGCCGTTCAGGATCACGTCCGGCTTGGCGTCGTAGACCTGTTGCAGGTAGCTGGCGAAGCCGCTTTTCAGGCCGAACGGGATGGTCACGGTGGTCACCACTTGCCCGCCCAGCTTCTGGAAGGCAGGCAAGAACAGGTTGGCCAGGCCGGCGCCGAAGGCGTCGCCGGCGTTGATCAGCACCACCGCGCGGCGCTTGCCCGCTTCCCACGCCACCTTGGCCAGCACTGGCGTGGCGTCGACGTCGGAGACGCCGATGCGGTAGATCAGGTCGTTGTCGGCGACGGTGCTCAGGGTAGGCGAGGAACTCGATTCGGTCAGGATGGGCACGCCCTTGGCCAGCGCCAGCGGCAGCAGGTTCAGCACGCGGGTGGAGGTCGAGACGTTGAGCGCGATGACGCCGGCGTCCAGCAGTTGCTGGCCCATGTCCTGCGCCTCGGCGTTGTCGCGCGCGACCAAGGCGATGGCGTTGAGGCGCTTGCCCAGCACGCCGCCGGCGTCGTTGATCTGCTTGGCCGCCAGCAGGAAGGCGTCGCGGGTCGAGGTGCGCCAGCCGACCGAGGCGATGTTGATGGCGGCCGGATCGATCATGGCCTTGATCGGATAGGCCGGCAGCGGCGTGGTGGCGTCGCCGCCGCCACCCCCGCCGCCGCACGACGCCAGCAGCGCCAGGGCGGCGGCGGCCAGCAGGCGGCTAGTAGCGGTATTCATATTGCACTCCATAGCGCCGTCCCAGCGAAGGATAATCGATGCCGCCCACGCCGGGATCGACATAGCGGCTGTTCCACAGGTCGCGCACCTGCAGGCGCAGGCTGGAGCGGGCGTTGATGCTCCAGCGCGCGGCCAGCGTGGTGTCGACATAGCTGGCCAGGTGGTAGGCCTGGTTGGCCAGCAGCACGTTGGAGGTGGCGGCCGGGCGCGGGCCGACGTAGCGGTTGTCCAGGCTCAGCAGCAGCCTTTGTCCCATCAGGCTGGCGCTGGCGCCGGCGTTGGCGCTGTTGGTGGGGAACAGTTCGCCGTCGCTGCGCTGGGCTAGCGGCGCCAGCGTGTAGCGGTTGATGCCGCGGCTGCCGTTGGCGCGGCTCAGGTTGGCGTAGCCGTTGAACCAGTCCTGCTGGTAGCGCAGCTCCAGCTCCATGCCGTTGACCTTGCTGTCGCTGGTGTTGCGCGCCACCAGGTTGAAGAATTCCTGCTCCAGCGTGACCAGCTCGCTGACCTTGGTGTGGTAGACCGTCAGCGCGCCGTTCCAGTGCGGCCGGGGCGGGGTGCTCAGCTGCAGTTCCAGCGTGCGCGACTTTTGCGGCGCCAGCTTGGGGTTGCCCTTGACGTCGCCCGGCTGCACGGCGCTGCGGTACAGCAGCTCGGCCGACGGCGCCTGGAAAGCGGTGCCGCCCAGCACTTTCAAACCCCAGTCGCCCGGCAAGGCGCCGACCACGCCGGCGCGCAGCGATTTCTGGGCGCCGTAGACCGAGTGCCGGTCCTGGCGGCCGCCGAGGATGGCCTGCCATTTGCCGACCAGCGGGAACTGCCATTGCGCGTACAGGCCGGTGTTGCGCAGGGTCTTTTCGCCCGGCTGGCTGAGCTGGAAATTGCTGCCGTCGACCAGGCTGTGGCGGCGGAACGATTCCAGCGTTTCGCGGTCGCGCAGCACGTCGGCCCCCAGCAGAAGGCTGGTCTGTGGGCCGGGCTGCCACAGCCATTCGGCGCTGCCGTCGACCGCCTGGTAGCCGAAGTCGCGCAGCAGGTAGTAGTCGGCGGCGCCGGTGCGCACGATATCGCCGTTGCCCGGCTTGCCCTGGCCGTAGTTGAGGCTGGCGCGCAGCGTGTGCCGCTCGTTGTAGCGGTGGCTGGCCTCCAGGTGCACAAAGCCCTGTTCCAGCACCACGTGGCTGGGCGGGCGCAGCAGCGGATTCAGGCTGGCGAAGACATTGTCGCTGTCCTGCCGCTGCCAGAAGGCGCTGGCCTGCAGCTCGTCGCCGGCGCCGCGCCAGCCTCCGCGCAGGTACAGGCTACGCGGATCGGCGTCGTCCAGCGGGGCCGGGCTGAGGGCGGCGTAGCGTTTGTAGTCGGGCGAGATGCGCGGCAGCGCCAGGCCGCCGCGGTCGGCCTTGGCCGCCTGCACGCCCCAGGCCAGCCAGTACGGCGATGGTGCGCCTTCGGCCGCGCCGAACTGGACGCTGCCGCTGGCCGACAGCAGGTCGGCGCTGCGGCCGCCGCCCGACCATTCGTGGGCCCATGCCAGGCGCTGCTCGGTGCCGTCGCGCCGGGTGATGACGTTGACCGCGCCCAGCAGGGCGTCGGCGCCGTACAGCACCGACACCGGCCCGCGCACGATCTCGATGCGCTCGACCATATTGAGCGGGATGAATTCCAGCCCGGTCAGCTGCTGCTGGGTGCTGCGGAAGGCGATCGGCTGGCCGTCCAGCAGGATCTTGATGGCGCGGCTGGCCGCCTGCGCGCCGGCGTTGATGCCGCGCACGCCGAAGTTGTGATTGAGGCGGTCGTCGCTCTCGACAAAGCCGGCCACGTGGGACAAGGCCTCGGCCAGCGTCTGGTAGCCGTAGCGGGCGATGTCGTCGGCCGTGACCAGCGTGACCACGGCGGGCGTGGCGTACAGCGGGGTGGCGGTTTTGGTGGCGGTCAGCACCTTGACGTTGCGCAGCTGGTCAAGGCTGAGGTCGAACAGCGTGTCGTCGTCGCTGGCGCCGTCGGCGCCGGCGGCGGCCAGGGGCCACAGCAGCGCCGCGCAGGCGGCCGGCAGCAGTGCCAGAAGCAGGCGCGAGGCGCTGCGGTGCTGTGTGCGTTCGCTCAAGAGGATTCCCCTATGCTGCGCTATCTATTTAACAAAGTATTCACCAATTCCGACACGATCACAAGCTGCAAGTTTGCCGTCCGCACGATGCGTTGTGTTTAGAGAACAAGGCCTTACCACGATGCGAAAAAATATTGCATCGGGGGCTATTCGGATAAAATCGATGTGCATTGGGGGGCGGGCGTGATGAAACCACTGGGCGCTGCGAAAATCAGGATGTTGGCCACGCTGTGGCTGGCCTGCCTGCCGGCGACGCTGGCAGGGGTCTCCGCGCGCGCCGAGCAGGCCATCCCCGAGCAGCAGGTCAAGGCCGCCTACATCCTCAACTTCACGCGCTACGCCAGCTGGCCGGCGCCGGTGCTGGTCGAGCCGCATGCGCCGCTGGTGGTGTGCATGGTGGGGCCCGGCGCGGCCGAGATGGCGCGCCAGTTGCATAAACGCGCAGCCGGCAGCCATCCGCTGGAACTGCGCATCGTCAACCGCGTCGAAGAAACCGAGCCCTGTCACGCGGTCTATCTGGCGCTGCCCGAGCGCAGCCGTCAGAGCGCATGGCTGACGCGCATGCGCGAGCAGGCCATCCTGACCATCGGCGACTCGGCCTTCTTCCTGGCCGACGGCGGCATGATCAATATGCTGCTGGTGGACGGCAGCATCCGCTTTGAAGTCAACCTGACGGCGGCCAGGCATTCCGGCGTCAGCCTCAATCCCCGCATGCTGGCGCTGGCCGAACGCGTGGTCGGCGGAGACGCCAAATGAGCGGGCTGCCCCGGCGCTGGCACGACCTGGCCTTGCAGCGCAAGCTGTTGATCGTCTCACTGATGACGGCGCTGACGGCGATGCTGGTGGCGCTGGTGGCGTTGATCGCCTACGACTTCAGCGTGGTGCGGGTGCGGCTGGTGCAGGACCTGGCCGGCCGCATGGACCTGGTGTCGCTCAATCTCGATGTCGACCTGAATTTCGGCGACCGTCCGGCCGCCGTCCGCACACTGTCGGCATTGCGCGGCACGCCGGACATCCACAGCGCCTGCCTGTTCGACGCCCGGCACCAGCGCTTCGCCGCCTATGCGCGCGGCAGCGCCGCGCAGTGCGACTGGCCGGAGGAGATGGCGCCGTCCGGCCACGGCTTCCACGGCGACTATCTGTCGATGCTGGCGCCGGTGCGCTTCCAGCACGAGGTGGTCGGCTACCTGCTGGTGGAATACGCCTTGCAGCCGCTGGCCGAGCGCCTGAGCAAATACGGCCTGGTGCTGGCGGTGGTGACGATGACCTTGCTGATCGGCGGCGCCCTGCAGGCGTTCGGCCTGCGGCGGCTGGTGACGCAACCCTTGCTGGCGCTGTCGAAAGTGGCGGACCAGGTGACGCGCGAGGAGCGCTACGACCTGCGCGCGCCGCACTTTTCCAATGACGAGGTGGGGCGGTTGTCGGCCGCCTTCAACACCATGCTGGCCACCGTCGCCGCGCGCGACGCGGCGCTGCGGGTGAGCCAGTCGCTGCTGACCAACATCGCCGACAAGTCCTCGGCCGTCATCTACGTCAAGGATCTGGAGGGCCGCTACCTGATGGTCAACGAGCGCTTGCGCAAGGTGCTGCCGCCAGGTTCGCCCGATCCGATCGGCCACAAGGACGCCGATATCTTCGACGACGACACCGTGAAGGTGATACGCGAGGGCGACCGGCGCGCGCTGGAGTCGACCCATTCCTACATCTACGAAGAGGGCGTGCCGGATGCGCAGGGCGTGGTGCGCACCTATATCTCGGAAAAATTCTGCCTGCGCGACGATCACGGCAAGGTGTGGGCGATGGGCGGCATCTCGACCGACATCACCGACCGCAAGAAGAGCGAAGTGGAACTGATCCAGTACCGCGACAAACTGGAAGAGCTGGTGCAGCTGCGCACCGGCCAGATGGTCGACGCCAACAAGGACCTGGCCGAATCGCTGGAGACGCTGCGGCGCGCGCAGGATGAGCTGGTGCGCAGCGAGAAGCTGGCGGCGCTGGGATCGCTGGTGGCCGGCGTGGCGCACGAACTGAATACACCGATCGGCAACAGTCTGCTGGCGGTCAGCACGCTGATCGACCAGACTCGCTCCTTCACCAGGCTGACCGCCGACGGCATGAAGCGCTCGACGCTGCAGGCGTTTGTCGACGATGTCGCCAGCGGCGGCGAGATCGTGCTGCGCAATCTGCACCGGGCGGTGGACCTGGTGTCGAGCTTCAAGCAGGTGGCGGTGGACCGCACCACCTCGCAGTGCCGCGAGTTCCTGCTGTGCGACCTGGCCAACGAGATCCTGCTGTTGCTGCTGCCGTCGTTCAAGAAGAGCGGCATCACGGTGCGCCAGGAGATACCGGTGACGATACGGATGAAGAGCTATCCGGGGCCGTTCGGGCAGGTGCTCATCAACCTGATCAACAACGGCCTGACGCACGCCTTCGAAGGCAGCACCGAAGGCGAGATACTGATCTCCGCCCGCATGCTCGATGCGGAGTGGGTGCAGGTGGTCATCCGCGACAACGGCGCCGGCATCGCGCCCGAGAACATGGGCCGCATCTACGATCCGTTCTTTACCACCAAGCTGGGACGGGGCGGCTCGGGCCTGGGCCTGAACATCGTCTACAACATCGTCTACGGCGTCTTGCGCGGCAAGATCGAAGTGGAGAGCGAGCTGGGCGCCGGCACCCGCTTCGTGCTGACGCTGCCCGTCACGAGTGAGCTGTAAGGCTTACATCGGCAGCAGGTTGGCGCACGGCGCGCCGTTCATGTGACAGGCCAGGTTGGCGAAGGTGACGGCGGCGATCTCGCGCATCGCCTCCACCGTGAAGAAACCCTGGTGGCCGGTGACCAGCACGTTGGGGAAGGTCATCAGACGCTGGAACACGTCGTCGGCGATGATGTCGCTGGAGTGGTCGTGGAAGAACAGGCTGGCCTCCTGCTCGTAGACGTCGATCGCCAGCGCGCCCAGCTGGCGCGACTTGAGCGCGTCGATCACGGCGGCGGTGTCGATCAGCGCGCCGCGCGAGGTGTTGACCAGCATCGCCCCCGGCTTCATGCGCGCCAGGCTGGCGGCGTCGATCATGTGGCGCGTGGCCTCAAGCAGCGGGCAATGCAGGGAGACGATGTCCGCTGCGGCCAGCAGCTGGTCCAGGCTCACGCGGGTCACCACGCCGTCCAGCTGCGGCGCCGGCGCCGGATCGCTGACCAGCACCGTGCAACCCATACCCTTGAAGATGCGCGCCGCCGCCGTGCCGATCTGGCCGGCGCCGACGATGCCGACGGTTTTGCCGTGCAGCGTCATGCCCAGCAGGCCGTCCAGCGCGAAATTGCCCTCGCGGACGCGCGCGTAGGCGCGGTGGGTGTGGCGGTTGAGCGTCATCACCAAGGCCAGCGCGTGTTCGGCCACCGCTTCCGGCGCGTAGGCCGGCACCCGCGCCATGAACAGGCCGAGGCGCGCGGCGGCGTTCAGGTCGACGTTGTTGAAGCCGGCGCAGCGCAGCAGCACCGCGCGCACGCCCAGCGCGTGCAGGGCTTGCAGCACGGCGGCGTCCAGCTGGTCGTTGACGAACACGCAGACGGCGGCGCAGCCTTGCGCCAGCGGCACGGTGTCCAGCGTCAGCGGATCGGAGAAGTAGACCGCTTCGACAACACCTGCCGCGTGTTGTTGGCGCGCTTCGTCGAGGAAGCGGCGGTCGTAGGGCTGGGCGCTGTAGACGGCGATCTTCATGGCGCTTCGATGTCGGGAACCATGACCAGCAAATCGGTGACGCCGATGTCGACGCCGGCCTGCGACAGCAAGGTGCTGGCCTGGCCGCGATGGTGGGTCTGGTGGTTGAAGAAGTGCTGCACCAGGCTGCCGAAGTGCTTGCGATACAGGTCGCCCCTGGTGCTGCGGTACTCGAGCGTCCGCGCCAGGTCGGCGGCGCTGACCTGGGCCGCCCATTGCGTGATGATGGCGTCCAGCCGCTGGCGGTAGGCCAGCAGCGGCGCCAGGTCTTCGCCGAAGCTGTGCGTCAGGCCGGACGGGGCGGGCAGGTCCAGCATGCACGCCAGCGCGCTGAATCTGGCCGGGTGGGTGGCGAAGCGGCGCAGCCAGATGGTGTCGCCGGCCAGCAGGTGGTTCATGGTGCCGAGCAGGGAGCCGAAGTAGGCCTTGCGGTCGGCGGCCAGCTCGCCGTGCGGCAGCCGCGCCGCCGCCGCGTACAGCTTCTGGTTCATCGAGGCGTTGTAGGCCGCCATCAGCACGGTGGATTCTGGTGTCATTTTGGCAGAGCGCCTGGTTCGGGTTGCAGGAAGATCATCCGGTTGACCGCGTCCAGTGTACTGCGGCGCTCATCTTCGTCGGGTTTCTTTTTCGGCGCCAGCATGTCGAGCAGGTCGCGCGCGTGGGCTGCGCTGGACGGGACGGTGATGTCTTCGACCAGCTTGTCCAGCAAGTATTTGAGGGTGCGGGTCGAATGCTTGGCGGTCTGCTCCAGCGTGGCGCTGGCCAGCGCGCCGTCCTCGTAGGCCAACGCGGCGTTGCTACTGGCGTTGTCGTCGACCAGCACGTAGTTGTAGTTCTGCGACGCGCGATCGATCGTCAGGGCCAACTGGTGGTCCGCCTTGCTGGGCGCATGGTAGCTGGCCTTGAGCTGCGATTGCTGCTGCTGTGCGACCGAACGATCCAATTGGCTGCGGCCCTGCACGCTGGTGCTTTGCGAGGCCTGGTAGTCGAAGCTGTCATGCTCGCCGAGACGCAGCGGATTGGGCGCTGTCTCGGTCTGCGTGATGGACGCGCTGAAATCGGCCAGGCCGGTGAGGATGGCGTGGTCCTGGTCCGCCAAGGTGACACGCTGCTGCGGCGCGGCGGCCTGCCGGCCGTAGTCGCTGTGCATATCGGTGAAGGCGTCCTTGAACAGGCCTGCCAGCTCGGCGTCGCCGCGGCCGCGCGAGGTGGCCTGGTCGAACTGGCGCAGGTAGTTGTCCAGCGCCTTGGCTTGCTGCTGCTTGCTGCCCCAGGCTGCGGGTTGGCTCAGGTCCACGCTGATCTTCGCTACGCCGGTCGGGCCGCTGAAGTGCACCGATCGTTGTTTGGCGTCGGCGTGGAAGTCCAGCCGCTGCGTGTCGGTTGCATTCAGTTTGAGTTCCGAGTGCAGGTCCACCGACGACAGCACGGAGGCGTCGAATCCGGCCAGGCCGGACAGGTCGATTTTCGGCGGCACGGCGGCCAGGCCGTCGATCGCTTGTTGGAAGGCGCCCGCCAGTCCGGCCAGCGCCGCGCGCTCGTCGTCACTGAGTTTGCCGCTGCTTTGCACCTGCACCGCGACGCCGTTGTCCGAACTGTCCAGCGCCAGGGAGACTTTGACGCCGCTTCTGGTGGTGATGGCGAGGCCAGCCTGGTCGTCGCCGACGCGATGCAACGGCGGCAGTTGCGTGTACAGCAGCGCGTCGTAGGTGCCGGTGCTTGCATCCAGGGACGATTGCTGCACCGATTGCGAGAAGTCCGAGCTGTCGGTCTTGAAGCGCTCCAGCAGCGCGGCGCCCAGGTTCTTGAAGCGGTTGGCGGACGGCAGGTAGTCGTAGTTGCGCGCGACCAGTGCGGAGATGGCGCCTTTGTTGTTGCGCTCCCAGACCAGCGGCGCGCGCGCAGCGCCATCCACCGGAAGCACACCGGCAGCGCGTAGCGTTACCACCGATGCCGGCGTGGCGACCTGCGCGATATTGGCGGCGGCGGACGACATGCCGGACGTCTCCGCCGTTGCGGGCGGAGACGCGAGCGTACTGTTTTTGCTTAACGGGGTTAAGGCTGTCATAACCTTATTATACGGCGATACCCCTTAGTGCAGCTTCACCGGCGGCAGTATCTTTGCGCGCAGCCAGTCGACCAGCGCCTGGGTGACGACGCGCGCCGTGCCGTGCAAGCTGAGCAGATGCTTCTGGTACAGCAGCTGATACAGCAGGCTGGCCGTGGCGCCGCCCACGCGGATGCTCTTGCCGGTGATGGCGCCGGTCAGCACGCCCACCGCCGCCTGCGGCCCCAGCGAAACCAGCGAGCCGTAGTCGTGATAGCGGAAGTCCGGCCGCGGTGTGCCGGTGCGGCGGGCCAGCAGGTCGGCCAGGAACATCGCCTGCTGGTGCGCCACCTGCGCGCGCGGCGGCGCCACCCCCTTGATCGGGCAGTTGTAGCTGGCGCAATCGCCCAGCGCGTAGATCTGGCTGTCGTTGGCCGAGCACAGGCTGGAGTCCACCACGATCTGGCGCAGATGGTTGACGGCCAATCCAAACGTCGCGCACAGCTGCGGCGCTTCGACGCCCGCCGCCCACAAGGTCAGGTCGGCTCGGTGGACGTTGCCGGCGGCGTCGATCACGGCGTCCTTGGTCACTTCGGCGACGACGGTGCCGGTCAGGACGTCGATGCCGAGCGCGCGCAGTTCGCGCGCCGCGCGGTTGGCCTGCTGCGGATGCAGCTGCGGCAGCAGGTGCTGGCCGCGTTCGAGGATGCTGATGCGGATGTCGGTCTCCGGGTTCAGCGTGTGCACGCGATAGGCGGCCAGGGCACGGGCGCTGTTGCTCAACTCCGCCGCCAGCTCGACGCCGGTGGCGCCGCCGCCGACGATGACCACGTCGACCCCGGTCTTCTGTTCGCCGGCCTTGATGCAGGCGTCGATGAAACGGCGGCGGAAGGCTTCGGCTTCGTCCACGCTGTCGAGCGTGAGCGCGTGTTTGGAGGCGCCGGGCACGTTGTAGAAGTTGGTGACGGCGCCCAGTGCCAGCACCAGTTTGTCGTAGGTGACGGTGCGGCAGACGCCGTCGGTGCCGCTGCCTTTGCGTGGGGCCAGCGTGACGGTTTGATGGGCGCGGTCCACGCACAGCACTTCGCCTTGCACGAATTCGAAATCGTGCTCGACGGCCTGGGCGGGGAAGGACAGTTCTTCCACGCGGGGATCGCATTTGCCGGAAGCGACCGTGTGCAGCAAGGGCTTCCAGAAGTGGCCTGGGTAGCGGTCCACCAGCAGCACGCGGGCGCGCTTGCTGGCGCCGAGGGTGTCGCCCAACCGGGTTGCGAGCTCGAGTCCGCCCGCACCGCCTCCTACGATGACGATGGTTTCCATGTTGCGTCTCCAGATAAGTGAATAAATCTGTGCTGCGGCGAAGGCGCCGCGTGCTGCTATGCCGCCAGTTCGTGCTTTGCGCGCTGGTCTGGTGTGTAGGGACTTGAACGCAGCTCGCGCAGCGCGTCGTAGGTGATGAATTGGCGTGGGCGTACCACCTCGTTGCCGTATGGGGCGACGGAGACGGTCCACAGGCCGGCTTCCTCGGCGGCGCGCAGGCCGGGCACCGCGGTGTCGATGGCGATCGCATCCTGCGGCGCCACGCCCATGGCGTTCAGCGCGCGGGCGTACGGGCCGGTGCCGGACGGGCCGTCAAAATTGGCGCCGCCGGTGACCACCGCAAACAGGCTGTTGACGTCGGCGCCGAAGCAGCCGCTCAGCAGCGCCGAGGTGGCGGGTGCCGGCAGGTCGGTCAGCACGCAGATCTTGCAGCCGGCGTTGAGGGCGTCGTCGATCAGGGCCAGCGCGGCCGGCAGCGCCTTGGGCGGCTGGGCGCTGATGGCCTGATGGAACTGGCGGTGCTTGTCGGCAAACAGTTCGGCCACGCGTGCCTTGTCGCGCGAGAGCAGCTCGCAGGCGATGGCGGAACCGATGGCGCGGGCGTAACCGTGGGTGGCGGCGGCTGCGCGCAGCGCCGGCAAGGTCCAGCGCACCGACAGGCCGGCGTTGGCAAACGCGGCGTTGCATGCCGCAAGGTGCAGCGCTTCGGTGTCGAACAGTACGCCGTCCAGGCCCAGGAAGATTACGTCGATGCTCATGTCGGTCTCGCTTAAAACGATGTCAGATGATTATGAATATACGGGTACAATGAACAAAAGAAAAATTAAACATTTTGGATAATCGATAAGGAATGACTTATGTATCACGCCAGCTTTCGCCAACTACAGTCGCTGGTATTGGTCGCGCGCCACGAGAGCGTGTCGCGCGCGGCGGACGCGCTGCACGTGACGCAGCCCGCGGTTTCGTTGCAAATCCGCACACTGGAGGAGATCGCCGGCATTCCGCTGACGCGCAAGGTAGGCCGCAACATCCAGCTGACGGCGGCCGGCGAGGTGATGGTGGAGTTCTCGGAACGCATCCTGCGGCTGTGGGAGCAGGCCGGCGACGAGCTGGCGGCGCTGCAGGGCGTCACCAGCGGTACCCTGCGCATCGGCGCGGTGACCACGGCGGAGCACTTGCTGCCGCCGTTGCTGGTGCCGTTCACGATCGAGCGGCCCGACGTGCGGCTCAAGCTGCAGGTGGGTAACCGGGCGGAGATCGTGCAGATGCTGGCGCGGCACGAGATCGAGCTGGCCATCATGGGCACGCCGCCGCGCGAGCTGCGCACCAACGCCGCCAAGTTTGCGCGCCATCCGATGGCGTTTGTCGCCAGTCCCACCCATCCTTTGATGAAGAAGAAAAAGATCACGCTCAACGACGTGATGGCGGCCAACCTGATGGTGCGCGAACGCGGCTCGGGCACGCGCACGGCGGTCGAGCGCTTGCTGCGCGACGCCGGGCATCCGCTGGAATTCGGCTCCGAAGTGTCGAGCAACGAGGCGATCAAGCGCATGGTGTCGGCCGGGCTGGGGCTGGGCTTCCTGTCGGTGCACGCCTGCGGGCTGGAGTTCGAGGCCGGCCTGCTGGCGATCCTGCCGATGCAGGAAAATCCGGTGGAGGCGGACTGGCACATCATGCACCTGACCGGCCAGCCGATCCCCAAGGTGGCGGCCGCGTTCCAGGATTTCGTCATCGAAAACGGCCAGGACCTGGTGCGGGCCGAGCTGGAAAGCTTCTACAAGCTGCTGGGGCGGCAAAGCAAGCGCAAGCTTTAGCGGACGATTACCTGTCGCGCATGCGACTGCTCCTGCGCCCGTCGACACTGATGTTGCCAGCGCCGGCCACGGCCAGAGACAGGAAGCCGCCGGCAATGCCCAGATTTTTCAGGAACATGGCCGCCTGCGTTGCGTCGGCAAAATCATTATGGAACAGGGCAGCGGAGACGATGCAGAACAGGCCCAGACCGAACGCCGCCGGACGTGTCCACACGCCCAGCAGGATGGCCAGTCCGCCGCCCAGCTCAAGGGCGATCACTGCCGGCAACAGCGCATCGGGTACCCCTGCCGACTGCATCATCGTAGCCGTGGCTGTGTAGCGCCCCAGCTTGTCGACGCCGGCGGCAATGAAGATCAGCGTCATCAGGATGCGCGAAATGAGCAGAAACATGCTGCGGTGCTTGTCCATGGGGTGAGACTCCGTCGGTAGGTGGCGCATTGGCCGGTTCGCCTTGTTCATCGGGCGGCCTGCTCTGGCAAGCCTGCGTCGCGGGCCTTGAGTAGATCAAGCGCCACATCCACGATCATGTCTTCCTGGCCGCCAACCATGCGGCGACGTCCCAGTTCGACCAGTATGTCCATCGTCGCCAGGCCGTATTTGCTGGCGGCCGCCTCCGAGTGGCGCAGGAAGCTGCTATACACGCCAGCGTAGCCCAGAGCCAACGTTTCGCGGTCGACCCGCACCGGCCGGTCCTGCAGCGGGCGGACGATATCGTCGCTCGCGTTCATCAGCCCGAACAGGTCGCAACCGTGATGCCAACCCAGGCGGGTGGCGGCGGCGATGAACACTTCCAGCGGCGCGTTGCCGGCCCCGGCTCCCATGCCGGCCAGGCTGGCATCGATGCGGTCGCAGCCTTCCTCGACCGCGACGATGCTGTTGGCCACGCCGAGGCTGAGGTTGTGGTGGGCGTGGATGCCGGTCTGCGTTTCCGGCCGCAGCGTGTCCTTGAAGGCGCGCAGGCGCGCCCGCACGTCGGCCATGCCCAGCGCGCCGCCGGAATCGACCACGTAGCAGCAAGTGGCGCCATAGCTTTCCATCAGCTTGGCCTGGTCTGCCAAGCCCTGCGGGCTTTGCATGTGGCTCATCATCAGGAAGCCGACGGCATCCATGCCCAGGTTGCGCGCATACTCGATGTGCTGCTGGGCGATATCGGCCTCGGTGCAGTGGGTGGCGACGCGCACCACGCGGGCGCCCGCATCGTAGGCGGCGCGCAGGTCGTGCAGGGTGGCGATGCCGGGCAGCATCAGGGTGGCGATCTGCGCATGCTGTACGACTTCGGCCACGGCCGCGATCCATTCCACGTCCGTGTGGGCGCCGAAGCCGTAGTTGAAGCTGCCACCCTGGAGGCCGTCGCCATGGGCAACCTCGATCGAATCGACGCCGGCGGCGTCGAGCGCGCGGGCGATCTGCCGCATCTGCGCCAGGCTGTATTGATGCCGTATGGCGTGGCTGCCATCGCGCAGGGTGACGTCGGAAATATAGAGTTTCTTGTTCATGGCAGGTTCCAGCCGGTGAGTACGTTGGGGGCGGTGGCATGGCGCAGGCGCTGCGCCATCTGTTCAGCAATGCGCAGGGCGGCGCTGGTCATGATGTCGAGGTTGCCGGCGTAGGCGGGCAGGTAATGGGCGGCGCCCTCCACCTCGAGGAAGATCGAGGTTTTCAGTCCGCCCATGCGCGGCCCCACGCCGGGAATATTGAGCGCCTGGTCGGCGCCGATCCGGTCGAACTGGACCTGTTGCTTGAGCCGGTAGCCGGGCACATATGCCTGCACGGCGGCCGCCATGGTGGCCACCGAGTCGGCGATGGCCGCTTCGTCGGCCGGCTCGCTCAAGGTGTAGACGGTGTCGCGCATGATCATGGGCGGTTCGGCCGGGTTGAGGATGATAATGGCCTTGCCCTTGTGGGCGCCGCCCACCACTTCGATGGCGCGCGACGTCGTTTCCGTGAACTCGTCGATATTGGCGCGGGTGCCCGGACCGGCCGAGCGGCTGGCGATCGAGGCGATGATCTCGGCGTAGTGCACCTTCGCCACGCGCGCCACCGCGGCGACCATGGGGATGGTGGCTTGGCCACCGCAGGTGACCATGTTGACGTTGAGTGCATCGATACAGGCGTCGCCGTTGACCACCGGCACGCAATAGGGGCCGATGGCGGCCGGCGTCAGGTCGACGCAGATGATGTCCGGCCGGGCGGCCCGCAGCAGCGCCTCGTTATGGCGATGCGCGCCGGCCGAGGTGGCGTCGAACACTATGCCGATGCCAGGGAATTGCGGCATGCGCAGCAGTCCCTCGACACCCTCGTGGCAGGTGGCGACGCCGAGACGCCGCGCGCGGGCCAGGCCATCGGAGTCGGCGTCGATACCGACCATGACGCTGAGCTCGATGTGGACCGCATGCCGCAGGATTTTGAACATGAGGTCGGTGCCGATGTTGCCGCTGCCGATGATGGCAGCCTGGATTTTTCTAGTAGTCATGTGTTCCTCAAATTAGGCGGCAACTGACGTTGCCAAGACCGCCGACGATGGCGTGCAGCTGGTCGCCGGCGGCGATCGGGACCATCGGCCCCAAGGCGCCGGACAGCACCAGCTGACCGGCTTGCAAGGGATGGCCCAGGCGGGCCATGGTGCACGCCAGCCAGTAGGCGGCGCGCAAGGGATGGCCGAGGCAAGCCGCGCCGGAACCGGTCGATACCAGCTGGCCGTTGCGGTAGAAGTGCATGGCCGCCTCGGCAAGGGAAGTCTGACCCAGCGCGATGGGCTGCTGGCCCAGTACATAGACGCCGCAGGAGGCGTTGTCGGCCACCGTATCTTCCAGTTTGATGTTCCAGCCGGTGATGGCACTGTCCACGATCTCGATCGCCGGCAGCGCATAGGCGACCGCTTGGACGAACTCGCACCAGCTGGGGGCGGCCCCGGTCATGGATGCGCCGATGATGAAGGCGACTTCCACTTCGGCCTTGGGCTGCAGCAGCCGGGAAGCAGGAATCGCATCGCCGTCGAGATACTCCATGTCGTCGAACAGCACGCCGAAGTCGGGCTGGTCGACTCCCAATTGCTGCTGCACGGCGAGCGAGGTCAGGCCGATCTTGCTGCCGACGATGCGCGCGCCCTGCGCCAGCCGGGCAGCCGTGTTGACGGCCGCCACGGCATAAGCCTGTTCCAGCCCCGTGACACGATGGCTGACGGAGACCGGCGCGATGGTTTGGCCGTCGCGGCGGGCCCGGGCCAGCGCGGCTGCGGCCTGGTCCAGCGTCGTGGCATGGCAGACGGCGGCGTTCATGCCGCCTCCCTGACGTCGAGCTGGGATGGCTGCCCCAACTGCGCGCGCAGTCCGGTCACCAGTTGGCCGACCGCGATTGCGTTGACCATGCCGAAGGCGAACCTGTCCGGGCGGACCAGGGCCACCGCGCTCTTGCCGATGCCGCTGCGTTCAAACCAGGCGACGCCATGGCCGCTCAAGTCTTCCAGTTCCACCAGGCCTGCCGGGCTGCTGCGGGGTACTTCGCCCTGCGGCCGGCCGCCGTGCGGGTAGAGCGCCACGTAGCGGGTGCCGAGCGCATCGAGCAGGTGCAGGTCGGCGGCTTGGAGATGCGTGCGCGGATCGACGCCGGCGCCGATCAGGGCGTAGTCGCGGCCCGTTGCCGTATCCAGCAGCAGCTGTTTGCCGTTGCGGGTCAACACCATTGGCTGAGGCATCAGGCGTCCCTCCGGGCCGTTGCGCCTGCGGCGCGCCAGGCCGAAATAGCGGCCTTGAGGATAGACCGGCTGCGGCTTGAACCTGGCTTCCCTGAGCAGGTCGCGCAAACCCGGCGTGCGCTGGATCAGCCGCACCAGCTTGTTGCGCAGCATGGCCTTGATGGGGTTCGATACGGAGACAAAGTCTTTCATCAGGACCGACATGTCGATCATCGACTTGGCGTGCGGCATCCGTTCGCTCTGGTAGGTGTCGAGCAACTGCTCGCCCGCCTTGCCGGTCAACACGGCGTCCAGTTTCCAGGCCAGATTGTAGGCGTCGCGCACGCCGGCGTTCATGCCCTGGCCGATGAATTGTGGCGTCATATGGGCCGCGTCGCCGGCCAGCAAGATGCGGCCACGGCGCCATTCCTTGGCGATCAGGGCGTTGAAGGTGTAGACCAGGCGGCGCAGGATGGTGACCTTGTCGACGTCGATGTATTGCGACAGGTAGGTGCGGACGGTGGCCATATCCTCCATGTATTCCTTGCTTTGGCTTGGCATCAGCATGAACTCGAAGCGATGATGACCGTTCGGCTGGCGGCAGCTGACGGTGGGGCAGGCCGGGTCGCAGTAGAAATTGAAGTAGGGCAGGTGGCGCAGGCAGTCTTCACCGGGTTTTTCCTTGATGTCGACCACCAGCCATGGATTGGGGAAGCTCTGCCCCGTCATCTGGATGCCGAGTTGGGTGCGCGTCACGCTGCGGCCACCTTCGCAGGCGACGAAATACTTGGCCCTCACCATCTGTTCGCCAGACTGCGGCGGCGGGGCGGCGCCAACGGGTGGCGTCGGCGTGCAGTGGTGCTGGCTCAGGCTGGCCAGATGAAACACCTGCACCGCTTGGCCATCCTGCGCGCTGCGGGTCACTTCGCGCCCGCGCCGCAAGCGCACCGAGGGGTAGCGCGCCAGCAGCGCCGCCATTTTTTCTTCCAGCAAGGGTTGATAGAACAGGTTGCAGATCGGCCAGCCGTTGGACCGGGCCAGATGGCGATACTGGTTCAGCACGCTGCCATCGGGCAGCACCCACTGGAATGGCATGTCGAGCAGCATGTCCTGCGCCAGCTCCTGGCCCAGGTTCGCATCCTGGAAGATGCGCATGCATTCATCGTCCGTATAGACGGCGCGGGCATTGCCATAGAATTGCGGCTCGCGTTCCAGGATCAGCACGCTGCGGCCCCGCTGCCCCAGGAGATGAGCCAGGGTCAGGCCGGTCGGCCCCAGGCCGGAAATGACCACGTCGTATTCGAACGTGGCGTCGGGTTCGACATTCATGTTGTTGTCTCCAAAAAGAATAGGGCGCGTCAAAAGCCATTGGGCATGAATTCCTTGCCCGCCAGGGAGCCCAGGGCGCGCGCCAGGTCTCCCAGTTTGTCGGACCAGGTTTGCTGCGGCCGGTGGCCCCAGATGCTGATGCCCTGGTGGATTGCGGGTTGCCAATGGTGCTCGTCGACGACGATCGGTTGCCAGCCGAACTCGATTTCAAAGCCCGACGGCGTGCGCACATAGAACGACAGTTCCTTGTCGTTGGTGTGCTGGCCCATGCCCAGTGCGATGACGTAGCCCAGCTCGCGGCAGCGCACATAGGCCGCGCTCAGGTCGTCCAGCGTGGCCGCCTGTACGTTGAAATGCTGGATGCGGGTGCGGATGGGATCCATGCGCCTGCCGCGGGTGCAGGCCACGGCGATCGAGTGGTGGCGGGGGTTGAGGCGCAGGAAGCGGATGTCGAGCGTCAGTCCGCTGATGTGGGCCACGATGTCGTCGCTGTGGCGGGCGTCGAAGATCTGCTGCCAGAACGCCAGCATGGCCTCCGGCTGGCGCGAGGTGAGCGCCACATGGCCCATGCCGGACTCGCCGGTGACGAAGGCGCTGGTGAGCATGCGCAAGGGGGCGTCATGCAACAGCGGCGTGATAAACAATTCGATCTGCAGTCCCTTGGGGCCGGTGCATTGCCAGTATGCGACAACGCCGCGCGTGCGCGCCTGCGCCGTGGTGGATGGCGTGACGGCGATCCGGTGCCGACGCAGCCGCGCCAGTACCTCGTCGAGGGCCGCCTGGTCGCGCAGTTGCCAGCCGATCGCGACCACGTCTTCCGCCGCGCCGGCCTGCACGATCAGACGGCGCTGGTGGCGGTCCATGCGCAGCGCCAGCAAATCGTCGCCGTGATGAGCCAACTCCATGCCCAGCGCCTCGACGCCAAACCGGCGCCAGTCGTTTAGTCGGGCGGACTCGACCACAAGGTAGGCGATCTGCACCGCGTTGAACAGCGCGCCAGGCTCGGAATCGGCGGCGCTCATGCCTGCCTCCGTGGAACGGCGCCATGTTCCAACAGGAAGGCGGTGGTGACGGCGTTGAACTGGGCGGCGCGCTCCCACTGCACCCAGTGCCCCGTTTCGCTGAACAAGTGGACATCGCAGCGGCGCATGCGTTGCTGTAGCGAGCGGGCGCCGGACGGCCGGTTGACTTTGTCTTCTGCTCCCCACAGTACCAAAGTCGGCGTGTCGCACGCTTGCAGGCGCGGGTCGCGAGTGAAATCGAGTTTGCGGAAATTGGGCCAGCCCTTGGGACGGCGTAGCGGCGGTGCCGCAACCACTGCCGGATCGATGCTGGCGCGGTAGCGCTCGGCGATCACGGCGGCGCTGACCTGGCTGTCATCGTAGACCAGGTCGCCGCGGATGAAGCGGGTCAGCTTCTCTATGCTGGGGCCGCCACCGTTGTAGTAATCGAGCAGGCGGTTCAGACCCGCAGTGGGCAGGGAACGCGTGGTGTTGACGCCGCCTGGCCCCATCAGCACCAGCCGGGCGGCACGCTCGGGATGGTCGAGCGCGAGCCGCAAGGCGCAGGCGCCGCCGAGCGAATTGCCGATCAAGTGGGTGTTGGCGATCTGCAGGGCGTCCAGCAGGCCGACCATGCTGTCGGCCAGGTCGCCGAAGGGGTCGCTGCGGTTGATGCCCTTGGTGGACTGGCCGTAGCCCGGCATGTCGGGGATCAGCACACGGAAATTTTGCGCCAGCGCGGCGATGTTCCTGGTGTAGTTGGAAACTCCGGAAGCGCCGGGCCCGCCGCCATGCAGCATCAGCACCGTGGGGCCGTGCCCGGCCTCGGCCAACTGAATGCTGCGGCCTCCGACCTGGACTTTTCTTGTTGCCAACTGTGGCAATTCAAGTTCGTTTTTCATTCTGCATCGTCTCCTATGGTGGCGACCGACAGTGCTCGCCCGCATCGAACAATATCCCAATATCGACATTTTTGTCAAATTGATGTTTTTGTCGAATTAAGTTTCGGCGACATTGTGGCGGGCACGGGCGCCAGCTGCACTGATCGAGGTCGCGCCGAGTGGGGGAGGTCGGAAATTGGGGGGGATCTGTGGGACAATACTGGACTTTGGCGCGCCCGGCCTGCTGGCGCAACGAGGTGGCTGTCCGAACAACTACAGAATGGCGTACCCAATCCATATGAAGCAAGATGATCACCGCGTCCGTGTTGGCGCCGAGCGCAGACAAAAAATGCGCCGGCACTTGATTGAAAGCGCGCTCAAGCTGTTTGCCGAGCGAGGCCTGGAAGAAGTGGTGATTGACGACGTGATCGTCGCCGCCAGCGTATCGCGCGGCACTTTTTATTACTACTTCAAGACCAATGCGGAACTGCTGGCCGCCGTCGTCGAGGAGCTCGGCAATGAATTGATGCAGATGATCGAAGCGGTGGTGGGCACCATCAAGGATCCGGCGGAGCGTCTGGCGCAGGGATTGCGCTTGTACCTGCATGCGGTGCAGGCCTATCCGACCTTTGCTGGATTCGTGGCCCGAACCGGGATACATGGCGCACGTCCAAGCAACCTCGTGTTCGAATATATCCCGCGACACCTCGAAGAGGGAATGCTGGCTGGCCGATTCAAGATTGCCGAGGTGGCGATGGGGCTCGATGTCGTTGCCGGTATCGCCCTGGCGGCCGTCTGCAGCATCGTCGGCCGTCCGGTGCCGGCGCATTTTCCTGAGCAGGCCACCACGCACATTCTGATGGGGCTGGGCTTGACGGCCGCCGCCGCCACCCGTCTGGTGCAGCTGCCATTGCCCACGCTCGAATTGCCGCCAGACTCGCTGCTGGTCAGGACGCATGCAAAGCCGGCTGTCGCGTCCGTCGCGCAGGCAGGTTGAATTCACCGCCTGCCAACCGGGTCTGGAACGGCGCGTATCGTACCGGCCAAACGACCAATACACCTTAAGGAACTGTTTGCGAAAGTGTACTGGTACAGTTAGGCACACTTTCCCTACAATGGGGGCTCCTGCCAGCCACCGGATACGCCCATGTCACCCGATCTGTTGTTCCCTCTTTGTGCCTTTGCCGCCATCACGACCATCACGCCGGGCCCGAACAACGCCATGATGCTGGCCTCGGGCCTGAACTATGGTTTTACGCGCTCGCTGCCGCATCTGTTCGGCATTTGCTGCGGCTTCACGTTCATGATCTTCGCCACCGGCCTGGGCCTGCACGCGGTGTTCGAGCAGGTGCCGATGTTGCAGCTGATCCTGAAGTACGGCGGTGCGCTGTACTTGCTGTGGCTGGCGTGGAAGCTGGCGCACGCGGCGCCGATGAGCGCGGAGCAGGCCGCGCTGTCCAGGCCGATGAGCTTTGCCGGCGCGGCGGCTTTCCAGTGGATTAATCCCAAGGCCTGGGTGATGGCGATAGGCGCGCTCACCACTTATCTGCCGCCTGGCTTCAAGGTGCTCGATGTGGCGCTGCTGTCCGGCGTGTTCGGCGTGATCGGGATCTTCTGCGTCGGCTCGTGGGCGGTGTTTGGGGTGGCGATGCGGCGCGTGCTGCAGGATGCGCGTTCGGTGCGCATCTTCAATCTCATCATGGCGCTGCTGCTGGTCGGCAGCTTGTATCCGATCCTGATACCATGAGGCTTTAACGTCTCCCGAGGATTTTCGATGTTGCGTCAGATTGCTACCGCCTTGTTGTTGAGCGCTCCGCTGATGGCTGCCGCCGCCACCGTGCCGTCGGACCTGATGCGGCCGGTGCCCGAGGAAGCCGCGCGCGGCTATGCGGTCAACTGGCTGCTCAAGATCGAGCTGGAGTCGGACCAGATGCGGGACATCGAGCCGTGCCGCAAGATACTGGCGGAGCGTGGTTTCTATCCGATGCTGTCCAAGACGGCCAGTTCCGCCACGCCGCTGCTGCATTTCAAGATCGCCGGCGTCAAGCAGTATGAACAGGCCGATGCGGACGCCGATGCGGCGTTGGCGGCGGTACAGCATGCGCGGTGCCCCGGTGCGTTGACCTGGACGGTGGAATCCAGGCACCGGCCGGTGGCGCGCTAAGCCAGGCCGATAAGCCAGGCCGCTACGGCAGCCGCAGGGCGTGCAGGTCGGCGCAGATCGTCGCCAGGTCGGCCGGCTGCGTGGCTTGCAGCGCTTGCAGGTAGCCGCGCGCGAATTGGACGGTTGCAACGGCCGCGTCGTGCTGCTGGCCCAGTTCCCGCAACAGCCGGTCGGCCACCACCAGATCGTTGTGCCGCCCCAGTTCTTCCTGCGTGGCGGACAGCGTTTTCAGATAGTTGCGCGGTGCCTTGCCGCTGTGCAACGAGTGGAAGAACTCCAGCGCGTAGCGGGCCCGCTTGGCGGCGATGCGCGTGTGGTGGATGCTCTCCGGTGCGCTGTCGTCCATGCGTTGCGAGCGTTTCAGCAGCTTCTTGTGCAGGCGCTTCATGGTGCGGCTGGCGAAGTCGATCGCCGGTTCGTCCAGGCCCTCGGCCGGCAGCTGCATCCACAACCCCAATGTCAGCAGCAGACGCGTGTAACGCTGCGAGAGCAGGGCTTGCGCCGCTTCGCGCCGTTTGGCGTGGGCGGTTTTGAGCGCCAACGCTTGCAGGTCCAGCACGCTGTTGCGGCCGCCTGGGTTGGCCTGGATATGCGTCAGCGTGGACGCCAGCAACACATCCCAGTCGCGCGCCGCGCCCAGTTCCTTGCCCAGCCAGCCGACGTCTTCCTGCAACGCGGGCGGGCAGGGCGCGCTCGCTTCGAACAGCTTCAGCGCCGAGCGCAGGCGGCGCACGCCGACCCGCATCTGGTGCAACGTTTCCGCGTCGTCGCCTTCGATGACGGCGTTTTCGTTGCGCTGGATGTGTTGCAGGCAGTTGTTGAGGATGGCCAGGCGGGCGTCGGCGGCGGTGGCGTCCGGCTCCAGCGACAGGCTTTGCGCGCGGTAGGGCACGGTGCCGGTCTGGCGGCACAGCATGTAGCCGCGCTCGGCCTTGTTGGTGTTGCTGAGGCGCATGGGGATCTGCTGCTGCAGCTGCAGGGCGAAGGCGAACAGGCTGGCCGGGTCGCCGTCTTTCAGTTCCAGTTCGATTTCGTTGACCGGCACCTGGTGGCCGTGGCGTTCGATGTGGCCGTGGTCGAGCACCAGTTCGATGTGGTTGCCGTCGACGTCCAGGTCCCAGCTGTGGCGCTGCACCGTCACGACGAACAGCGGTTCCAGCCGGTCTTTCAGGTCGCCGGCGGCCAGCACGTCCAGCCATTGCTGGTGGTCGCCGATCAGCTTGCGCAGCTTGCCCAGGCGCGGCCATGGACGGTCGAGCGGGCCTTCCCACTCGTTGCGCCGGTGCAGGCCGCTTTGCACGCTGCCGCCGGCTTTCATGGTTTGTATCCAGGCGCCGTCGATCTTGCGCACGCGCAGGCCGGCGCCGTGGCGCAGCAGGTGCAGGTCCGGCGTGTCGAAGTAGCGGGCCGACAGTTGCTGCGAGCGCAGCGGCGCGCGCGCATGGGCGGCGATCAGCGGGTGTTGCAGCAGCTGGTCGTTGTCGGCGGGCGAGAGCAGTAGTTTGAGTTCGACTTCCATGGCTTCAGTGTAGAGGAAAAGCCGGCTGGCATTGTGCGCGCCAGTGCCGGTGTTGATCGATATCGAGTCTAGCGCGGATTCGGCAGATTCCGCAGAACTTGCGCCCATGCGGGCACGGCGGCGCGCCAGAAGGCCGCTATATTGTCCGTTTGCAGATCCATGCCGAGGTGGCGGGCGGCCGGCAGCATGGCGCCCCGCAACAGCTGTTGCGGGGCGGCGCCGTTGTCGAAGGCCATGGCGCCGGTCTGCTTGGACAGTTTCTCGCCCAGGTCGTTGGTCACCACCGGCACGTGCAGGTAGCTCGGGCGCGGCAGGCCCAGTACCTGTTGCAGGTAGAGCTGGCGCGGCGTGGAGTCGAGCAGGTCGGCGCCGCGCACGATGTCGGTGATGCCCTGGGCGCCGTCGTCGACCACCACGGCCAGCTGGTAGGCCCAGAAGCCGTCGGCGCGCTTGATGACGAAGTCGCCGACGTCGTCGGTCAGGTCCTGGCTGACGGGGCCGGCCCAGCGGTCGTCGAAGCGCAGCACGCAATGTGGCGATTGCGGCACCTTGAGGCGCAGCGCGCGGGCGCTCTTGCCGGGGGCGAGGCCGTGGCGGCAGGTGCCGGGGTAGATCAGCGCCTGCGCCTGGCGGCCGGTCAGGCTCAGTTGCGAGTCGGCGATTTCCTTGCGCGAGCAGCCGCAGGGGTAGACCAGTTCGCCCAGCTGCCGCAGGGCTTGCTGGTACAGCTCGGTGCGGCGGCTTTGCCAAGTGACGTCGCCGTCCCAGAGCATGCCGCAGCGTTGCAAGGAGGCCAGGATGTGTTGGTCGGCGCCGGCCACGTTGCGGTCGCCGTCGACGTCTTCGATGCGCACCAGCCACTGGCCGTGGTGGACTTTGGCGTCCAGGTAGCTGGCCATGGCGGCCACCAGCGAGCCGATATGCAGGGGGCCGGTGGGCGAGGGGGCGAAGCGGCCGAGGTAGGGAGGGCGGACAGTCATGCCGCCATTTTAACGTGGCGATCGCATACAATGTACGCGCGGCAAATTCAATGGACCGCGACCACCTTTTACGTCTCCAGGAAATCATGCAAAAAATGACCCCCTCCTTTGTTGCCTCCGCCTTGGCCATCAGCCTGGCGCTGGCATTCCCTGCCCACGCCGACAGCGCCAAAAACGCCGCCGTGAAGGAAGCTCCGCTGCGCGCCCACCTGGCCTTCCTCGCCAGCGATGTGCTGGAAGGCCGCGGCACCGGCCAGCGCGGCGCCGACCTGACTGTTGCTTATCTGGAAACGCAAGCGCTGGCGCTGGGCCTGAAGCCGGGCAATGGCAGCAGCTATCGCCAGTCGGTGCAGATCGCCGGCGTCAAGACGCAGCCGGCCGAGAGCACGCTGAAACTGGAAGCGGGCGGCCAGGCGCTGCCGATCAGCTTTGGCAAGGATTGGGTGTTCGCGCCGGGCGATGCGACCGCGTCGCACAGCTTCAATGCGGACCTGGTGTTCGTCGGCTACGGCATCACCGCGCCGGACGAGCAGTGGAATGATTACAAGGGCGTGGACTTGAAGGGAAAGATCCTGGTCATGATGGTCAACGACCCGCAGCCGACCGCCGAGCAGCCCAACCGTTTCAACGGCAAGGGCCTGACCTACTATGGCCGCTGGACCTACAAGTTTGAGGAAGCGCGCCGCCAGGGCGCCGCTGGCGTGCTGCTGATACACACCACGCCGACCGCGTCGTACGGCTGGAGCGTGATCCAGAACAGCTGGTCGGGCGTGGAGCGTTTCCAGCTGGCGGCGAACCCGCAGGGTTCGCCGGGCACGCTGGGCACGCAGCTGCAGGGCTGGATGACCGACGACACGGCCCGCGCGCTGTTCAAGGCGGCCGGCCAGGATATCGATGCGCTGCGCACCTCGGCGGAACGCAAGGATTTCAAGCCGGTTCCGTTGTCCGCCAAGCTGAACGGCGAAATGAAAGCGGCCGTGCGCAAGGTCGAGCAGTTCAACGTGGCGGCCGTGGTGCCGGGCACGGATCCGAAGCTGAAGGACGAGGCGGTGATTTATAGCGCGCATTGGGATCACCTGGGCAAGCAAGGCGATGCCGGAGAGGCCAAGGCCGATACGATTTTCAACGGCGCGGTCGACAATGCTTCCGGTTCGGCGGCCTTGCTGGCGATGGCGCAGGAAGCGGTGCGCGCACCGGCCAAGCGCAGCCAGATGTTCCTGTGGGTGGCTGCCGAAGAGCAGGGCCTGCTGGGCAGCGCGGCCTACGCCGCGTCGCCGCTGTGGCCGCTGGCCAAGACCGCCGCCAACCTGAACCTGGACAGCCTGAACTTCGTCGGCGCCACACGCGACATCGGCACCCAAGGCAGCGAGCGCACCGAACTGGGCAAGCTGGCCGAGACGGCCGCCAAGGCGATGGGCATGCACATCGCCGAAGCGGAACCTGACCTGGCGGGCGGCTACTTCCGCAGCGACCACTTCAACTTCGCCAAGAACGGCGTGCCGGCGTTCTCGATCGAATCGGGCCGCGAGTACATCAAGGACCCGGCCGGTTCGAAAGTCAAGGCCGACGCCTACGGCCCGCGCTACCATCAAGTGAGCGATGAGTACGATGCGAGCTGGGACTTGTCGGGCATGGTGCAGACGGCGCAATACACGCTGAACCTGGGCCGCCTGATCGCCAACGGCGCCAAGCTGCCGGAATGGAAAGCCGGCGACGCCTTCGCCAAACCGCGCAACGCCAAGTAAAACGTTTGCAGCTCTCGCCGTGCGTTAAGCGCACACAAAGCAGCCTCCGGGCTGTTTTTTTTGCTTTGATTGATTCAGTACATAAGCTTGGTACGCCATGCACGGTAGATTTTTGTTGATTGACACTTCTGGTGCTATCAATAAAAATGAACTATCGAATCCGACACTACACGTCGCGCGCAGGCCGCGATGAGGTCAGCGAGTGGCTCGATAGTCTTCGCGACCGAAAAGCCAAGATAAGTGTGAACCGGCGTATAGATCGTCTGATCAGAGGCAACTTTGGAGATCATCGATATTGTCGCGATGGCGTGTGGGAATTGCGGGTCGATGTAGGCGCTGGATATCGTGTTTACTATGCGCTGTCCGGCAATGACGTCATATTGCTGTTGCTTGGTGGCGCGAAGTCCACGCAGGCAGGCGATATTGTTCGAGCCTGTGATAACTGGAAAGACTGGCGGCAAAGGGGTGGAATATGAGGGACCGACCACATGAGGAGGCAATGGCTGAGTTGTACCGTCGCGATCCTGCCTTTGCTGCGGACATGGTTTGCAATGTGCTTGAAGACGGGGATGAATTTGAAATGTCGTATTTGCTGAACCAGATGATAGATGTGTTGGATAAATTGGGGGAAATGGTGCCAGGGTTAGAGTCCAGGTTGCGCAGCTTTTATTCAAAGTCGGACTGGCTGCACTGGGAGAGAAGAATTTTGGATGGCTGGTACTGCGTGCCCGTCGAAACAGGCTTTGCCGTGTATTACCAGGAACGTGGTCATCATGAACCGGGTCAGCATTTTTTGTTGGAAAAAGACGCGATATGGTGCGCCATTAAATCGGCGGTTGTGTCGATGCGCCGGTGATTTGAGGGTGTAAATAATATTGCGAATCGGTCAGCCGCGAACTGACCGATTCCATACTGGCGCAACTGAAGGCCAGCGCCTTGATTCAGTGACGGAAGGCCAGCGTGATCGAGGTGCCGGTCAGATCGATGCCCTTGATCGAGATGCTGCCGAAGCTGGCGCCTTCGGTGCCTTTGACGCGGATGTTGTTGAAGTTGAGCTCGCCGATCGAGGAGGGCAGGTTCAAGGTCAATGAGCCGTCTTTGTTGATGGTGGCGGTGGCCTTGCTCGGATCGTAGACGACGTTTTTCATGCTGGTGTCCGCCTCCAGGAAACCCAGCACCGGATTGAGCAGCTTGGCCATGTCGCCCACCACTTCCAGCCCGTTGTGCTTGGCCTGCTTGACCACTTGCAGCAGCTCGTCGCTGAGGCCTTGCGCCGAGGTCTCGCCCAGTTCTTCTTCGCTCAAGGCTTGCAGGCCCGGCCGCTCCTTGATCTGCAGGCCGCGCTGGTCCTTGCTCAGCACCACCGGCGTGCCCACCGCCAGCGACGGCAGCGCCTGCGCGGCGTAGGTTTCCATCGGCGCCAGCAGCGAGGTGGCGATGGCCGCCGCCATCCGCAGGCGGCGCTGTTTGCGCAGCGCTTCTTCGATGTGCTGCTGGGTGATCAGGTTCAGCTCGGCGAAGATGTCGCCCAGCCGCTGGCCGGTGGTGCGTTGCAGCTCGATCGCGTTGGCCAGCTGTTCTTCGGTGATCAGCTTCTGCTTGACCAGCAGCTGACCCAGCATCGATTTGCTTTGATTATTCGATAACCATCCCATAGCCCCGTCTCCTTTTTTGTTGTTAGGCCGATTTGCGCGGCGTGGTGGCGTGCATAGCCTCGGGCTCGGGGCCCGGTTGATGCGCCATGTGCACGATGTCCGACGGCGCCATGCCGAACCAGCGCTTGCAGGCCCGGTAAAACGCGCTCGGTTCCGAAAAACCCAGCTGGAAGCTGAGCATCTTCAGCGACAGCTCGCCGCAATTGAGCGATTGCCGCGCCAGCTCGCGCCGGGTGTCGTCGACCAGGTTGGTGAAGCTGGTGCCTTCCTCGGCCAGCCGGCGCTGCAGGGTGCGTTCGCTCATCATCAGCTGGGCGGCGACGTCGTCGCGGTGCGGCGGGCCTTTCGGCAGCAGGCTGGCCAGCAGGCCCTGCACCTTGGCGCTGAAGGTCGGCGGCTCGGCGCGCGCCAGCGTGGCCAGCACCCGTTCGCCGCTGCCCGGCACCAGCGGCGGATTGGCCGGCAGCGCCATCACCAGGTCGGTGTCGGAAAACTCCATGACGTTGTGCGGCATCGAGAATTTGACCGGGCAGCCGAACGTCTCTTCATACACGTGGGCGTTGGCCGGCTTCGGGAAGGTGTATTCGACCACCACCGGGGCGATGTCGTCGCGGCCGGCGGCGCAGCGCAGCGAACGCAGCAGCACGCACCAGACGAAGTCGTAGCGCTGCCGCGGCACGTCGCGGCGGGCGCCGGGCAGCAGCAGGCCGACCCGGGTGTGACCGTGGCAGCGCTCGATCGAACTTTGCACCGTCGGCGACACCAACATGATGTGGCCCATCACGCCCAGCCAGCCGAGCCGGTGCGGCGAGGAGATCTTCAGGCCGATCAGCGGATCGCCGGATTTTTCCACCACCAGTTCCCACAGGTGGCTCAGTTTGTCGGACAGCGTGAGGGCGTCGCAGGCGAGGCCGTCTCCTTCGTCCAGTCCGGCTTGCGCGAACAGCGCTTCCGCTTCCACGCCGGAATGGGTCAGGCGCGATTTGACGCCGCGCACCAGATGCAGGGCGGAGGAGTAGGTCATGGCGTGACCGCGGCGCGCAGACGCAGGCCGATTTTTTCCTTCAGGCCTTGCAGTTTCGGGTCGATGACGGCGCGGGTGTCGGCGGCCACGCCTTCGCCCAGCGTCTTCTGCATTTCCGGCAGCATCGCTTCGAACTTTTTCTTGACCGGCGATTCGAGGATGGCGATCAGCTGTTTGAGTTCGTCCTCGGTGTAGCGCTCGGCCAGCAGCGGGGCGATGGTGGTCGGAATCAGCTTGTCGGCGCTGCCCTTGGTGATCGGCGTGGCCTCGGCCATGAACTGCTTGGCGTCGCCGACGATGTCGTTCATGGCGGCGTCGCGCTTCTCCGGCGCGGCGCGCCCTTGCAGCATGGCGCGCGCCTGTTGCACCGCGTCGCCCACCGGCGCCTGCAGCATCTGCTGGCCGATGTTGTCCGGGTTCCACAGCTTCAGCACCTTGTCGACCAGCGCCTGCTTGGCCGGCGGCACCGGGGCGGCATGGGCGCAGGCCGAGGCCAGCGCCAGCAGCATCAGGCCGCGCTTGCAATGGGTAGTGATGGGTGTCGTCATATTGTGCTCCTTAAAAAATCAGAAACGCTTGTTGATTTCAAAACCAAAATAGCGCACGTGGATGTCGCCCTTGACGTTCTGGCCGGCATACGGGTTGTAGATGATGTTCAGGAAGTTGTTGCAGTTCATATTGCAGTCGGTGTTGGCCGGCACCTCGAACTTGCCGGTCAGGTAGGAACCGGTGACGCTGACTTCCATGTTCTTGCTGATCCGGTAGCTCAGGCCGGCGCTCAGCAGCTTGGTGTTGGGCAGCGGCGCCAGCAGGTCGATCTTGTTGTTCGGGATCGAGGTCTTGCGCGGCTCGAAGCCGAAGCGCAGCGCCAGCTTTTCCGTCGGGAACAGCTGCAGGCCGTAGGCCAGGTTGACCACGCTCTTGTAGCCGCGCGGGATGACCAGCTTGGTCGAATCCGGAATGCCGTACAGCCGCGCCACTTCCAGCAGCTTGACGCTCTGGTCGAACTGGAAGCGCAGCGCGTCCCATTCGCTCCAGCGGGCGTAGCTGGCGTCGACGTTGAGCTGGGCGTAGCGGACGGGCTTGAGCTTGATCCCCACCTGCAGGTGCGAGGGGAAGGGGATGATGGCGCTCATATTGCCCTTCTGCGTGGCCGGGATCGAGCTCGGGAAGCCCAGCACGGCGCCGGCGATCGGCCCCAGCAGCGAGGCGTTCATGCCGCGCACGAAGTTGCGCAGCATCGGCGCGGTGTCGAACTGGTAGCTGCCGGTGTAGTGGGTCTTGGAGCCGCCCTGGTAGACCGCGCCCAGCGCCAGCCACGGCCGTGGTTCCCACAGCACGCCGAGGTTGATGGTCGGGTCGAACGGGGCGGTCAGTTCCAGCCGCATGTTGGCGGCCTTCTTGAACGGGCTGACCATGCCTTCCTTGCCGCCGCCGCACACGCCGAAGCCGAACACGTCGATGATGTTGCCGCCGTCTTCCGGGCACCAGCCTTTTTGCAGCTGGCCGAACACGCCCAGCAGCTCGTTGGGGAAGCGCATATTGGTGTCGACCACGAAGGCGGCGTGGGCGATCGGGATGGCGATGCCGAAGCGCAGCGTTTCCGAAAACTTGTAGCCGACCGACGGCGACAGGTAGACCAGGCGCTGGATCTGTTCCTGCCGGCCCTGGTACTGGCCGGGGTCGTTGGGATCGGTGGTGCGGTCCAGGCTCATCGCCTGCGACATATAGCTGTCGGTGGCGAAGGTCCACGGCGAGCCGGCCTTGTTCCAGTACATGCCGACGCCGGGCACGGCCACCGCCGGCAGGCGCCAGCCGGGCATGCCGTAGCCGGGCACGTACATCACCTGGCGCACCGGGCCGGTGCGGGTGTTGGAGATCGGGTCGTCCTTCCAGCCGCCGATGTCGAAGTTCGGCCCCGGCGTGAAGCTGGCCGCGGTGCGGATCGAGGCCACGAAGTTGTGGATGCTCTCGCCGTCGCCGCTCAGCCGCGCCAGGCCGGCGGGGTTGAAGTGGATCGAGGCGACGCCGGGCGGATCGGCGGTCACGGCGTTGCCGAGCGCCATGGCGACCACGCTGGTGGTCAGGTTCTCGGTCAGCGCGGCCTGCGCCGACAGCGGGCACAGCGTCGCGCACAGCGCCGCGGCGGCGGCGGCGGTGGCGCGGCGGCGCGCGTGGACTGGACTGGACGGGCTCATGGATCGCTACGCCGGTCAGAAGTTCAGCGGCAGGTTCATGCTCACCGTCATGTTCGGCGAGTCCGGCGTCAGGCCGATGCCGACCGACATATTGACCGTGGTCTTGGGCGAGACGCGGTAGCCCAGGCCCAGGTTGAGGATGCTGGAGGTCTGCATATGGGTCTTGGCTTCCAGGCCGTCGGCGAAGCGCAGCTTGGAGCCGGCCGAGATCGCTTCCTGGAAGGAGATCGTGGTGGAAATGCCGTACGACAGCGCGTACGCGAAGCCCATGCCGAAGCCGATGGTGCTGCCCGGCTGCACGCGGGTCAGCACGCGGGTGCCGTTGACTTGCCACAGGTGCTTGGCCGGCAGGCTGGCGGTGAAGTTCAGCGAGCCGAACAGTGCGACCGGGTCGACGATCTTGTTGACGCTGAGGCCGGCCGTGAAGGCGCCGACGCCGCTGCCGGTCGCCTCGCCGCTGCCGGCGATGATCTTGAACGGGCTGCGGCCGGTCGGCAGGCGCACATTGCTGGTCACGGTCAGGTTGGGGGTGTCGCGGCGCGCCTCGAACGGCTGCCAGCGCGCGCCCAGCAGGATGTCGCCCAGCGAGTTGGAGACGCCGTTCGACAGGTTGTTGTCCGAGTAGCGCGAGATCAGCGGCAGGGTGAGGTTGCCGGTGACGTTGTCGAGCAGGCCGTAGTCGGCCGAGAAGGTGTTGGTGACGCTGTGCGAGCTGGTGTTCTCGATGTTGAACAGGGTGGTGCTGCCGTTGGCCAGGTCGGTGACGATGCGCTCCTCGCCGACGTAGGTGTAGCTCAGGTCGTAGGTGACGGACAGCTGGTTGCGGCGGATCATCGAGTACTGCTTGTCGACGGCGGTCAGGGTCTGCTTCAGCAGCGCGCTCTGGTCGCCTTCGCCTTCCTTCTTGGCCAGGGCGTCGCGGGCGGCGTCGGCGCTGGCCGGGGCGGCCGCCGCAGGGGGTGTCTGTTGCGCCACAGCGGGCAGCGCCAGCAGGGTGGCGGCAATGGCTGCGGCGATAGGCAGGGTACGGAAAATCATCTTGGTCATCCTTGAAGAGTGGTGGCGCTGCTGAGGGTTAATTGCGATGCATCCAGGTGCCGGCGGCGCCTGAGTTGACGGCGCGCAGCAACTGCTGGGCCGAGTTGGACAGGCCGTCCTGCCGGCCCTTGCCGGTGACGCGGTCCATATCGGTCACGCCCAGTTCCTGGTCGGTCAGCGCCAGCTGCGCCGGCGCTGGTTGGCCCTTGGCCGGGGAGATGATGAACAGGGTGTTCTTGTCCCACCAGCGGGCGAACTCTTCGACCGAGAACACGATGTTGCCGGCGGACGGGTCGGCGATGTAGACCACGCCGTCGCGGATGCCGCGCAGCACCACGAAGTGTTTGGAGCCGGCGTAGTCGATCGGCACGATGGCCGGTTCGTTGAGCGTCTTCAAGTCCTTGATCTCGGCCTTGAAGCCGGCGCCGGACATGCCCAGCGAGCCGACGTAGCGCTTCATGTCCAGCAGCGAGAAGCCGCGCCGTTCGATGATTTTTTCCTTCTCGCCCTTGTCGAGCATGCCTTCCATGGCTTGCTGTTCGTTGACCATCACGCCCAGGTGGTAGTTGAGGATGGTGACCAGCGCGGCCGAGCCGCAGCTGAAGTCGAAGGCCTGGCGCACGATGTGCTTGTATTTGAGTTCGGAGAACGGCTCCATGGTCACCGATTGCACGTAGGCGCCGCCGCCCAGCCTGGCTTGCGGCATCTCGTACTGGCCTTTGGGACGGTCTTGCGGCTCGTGGCGGGACATGACGCCGGCGCCGCCGATGACGGCGGCGATCACGGTCAACAATATCATCAGCATGGCGTCAGCCCTCGCGTGCGGCGCGCGGCATGCGGGGGAGCGTGCCCGGACGCGCGCGATCAACATGCTGGCGGCAAGGCTGGCGCAAAGTGCGGGCGTAGGCTGCGCCCAGAGGCGTCGGGCGCCCCGTTGTTGGGTTCATCTTGTCTCCAGTATTTGTAATTAGAACGGTCGTGCTTTATTAAGGCGACAACTCGTCTTTCTTTTCTAGTAATTAATTAACGCATGCTTTGCCAAAACCGAGCATCTGTTTTTTTAGAGCTGTGACTCTAGATGATCCGGGCCGAACTTATGCTACCCGGGGTGGCGTTTGTCGCAACTATTTGACAACAAGCGTGCAACAACGACCACACTCCGCGTCCTCACTCTGCATGGCTCTCAGGGCCAAGTCGTTGGCTTTGCAAGTCAGTGCGACATGCTGGACCGGCGTCGGGCGCGACTCATATGATGGACTCAATTAATAGTCAAATATTAAGATTTTCACGGCACCAGACAGTGCGCCGCGGCTCCTACCCGGAGCCAAGGACCAGCCTGCCGGACGTGAGCCCGGACAAAAAATTTCAAACACAACTCGGAGATAAAAAATGCAAATCGTTAAAACCGCAATCGCAGCAGCCCTGGCAACCCTGGCCTTCTCGGCATCGGCCATGACCCCGATCCAGGACGCGGAACTGAGCACCGTCAGCGGCCAGGACGGCGTGTCGATCGCTGCCAATCTGAACATCAAGATTGACTCCTTCGTCTACACCGACACCGACGCACTCGACGCCAACGGCCTGGGTGGCGGTTCGGTCAGCTTCAACGGCATCAAAGTTAACGGCCTGATCGCCGCTAACATCGACATCCTGTCGAAAAACTCCTTCCTGGCCGCTGCCGCCGCCGCCGGCGTGACCAACCCAGGCACGTTCTACAACCCAGCGACCGGCGGCGACGTCGTCCAGATCGCCATCCCGGCGAGCGTGGTTGCTGACGGCCACTACCTGAACGTGTCGGTCGACGCGATCAAGATGGGCAACAACGCAGCATCGTTCGGTTCGGTAGCGATGAACCAGATCGACATGCGCGGCACCACCGTCTGGATCTTCGCGCACTAATCCAGGCTTGTCCGCGCTGGCTCGCCGGGTCTGTAGCTTGGCCTGACAAGTCAGCGCGGCATGCTGGACGGTGGCGACAGCGTAGCCCTAAGATGGTTACGTAGCATTGAAAAAAACACAAATACCTAGACCAAAACCTCACGGAGACAATCACATGCAATTCATCAAAACCGCAGCAGCCGCAGCCCTGGCAACCCTGGCCTTCTCGGCATCGGCCATGACCCCGATTCAAGACGCAGAGCTGAGCACCGTCAGCGGCCAGGACGGCGTGTCGATCGCTGCCAACCTGAACATCAAGATTGACTCGTTCGTCTACACCGACACCGATGCGCTGGACGCGAACGGCCTGGGTGGCGGTTCGGTCAGCTTCAACGGCATCAAAGTTAACGGCCTGATCGCCGCTAACATCGACATCCTGTCGAAAAACTCCTTCCTGGCCGCTGCCGCCGCCGCCGGCGTGACCAACCCAGGCACGTTCTACAACCCAGCGACCGGCGGCGACGTCGTCCAGATCGCCATCCCGGCGAGCGTGGTTGCTGACGGCCACTACCTGAACGTGTCGGTCGACGCGATCAAGATGGGCAACAACGCAGCATCGTTCGGTTCGGTAGCGATGAACCAGATCGACATGCGCGGCACCACCGTCTGGATCTTCGCTCACTAATCAGTCGAGCAACGGCAGCCGCGCCAGCGGCTGTCGTTCCCACATCATGAGCCCCCTCTATTTCCTGCGTTCGCTATGGCTGTGCGCGGCCTTGGCCTGCTGCACGCTGACGGCCTCGGCCCAGATGCAAGCCCTGAGCGAAGAAGAATTGTCCAATACGCGCGGACAAGGCCTGGTCGCGCTGACCAACACCAGCCTGGGCGGTTTCGACTTCAGCAAGATCGCGCTGGACGCCGACATCACGCTGAGCGCCAACCTGCGCAATATGCGCCTGGGCGAATACACTTACGCCGCCCGCAACGGCACCGGCGCCGACCTCGACATCGGCCTGCTGCAGTTCGGCCGCAGCGACGGCAGCGAGGCGCAGCGCCTGGTCCACATCAGCAATCCCTATTTCGAATTCGTCTACAAGAACGCGGCCGACGGCGCCTCGCGCGAGGCGGTCGGCATGCGCTTCGGCTTTGAGGGCATCAGCGGCGATATCGGCCTGAAGATCAACAGCCTGTCGGGCTCGATGAAGGTCAGCGGCCTGGCGGCCGACGGCAGCGCGCTGCTGCTCGACTCCCACACCGATACCCTGGGCGGCAAGCGCTGGGACGGCGGCTGCAGCGCGCCTTGCTTGTCGCTGGCGCAGCTGGGCGGCGTGACGGCCGGCGACGCCGCCGGACCGAGCCGCGATTTCTGGATCGCCGTGTTGAAGACCGGCGTGCAATTTCCCAGCGCCGCCGGGGTGCCGGCATCCGATGCGGCGCAGGCCGGCATCTGGCTGAACTGGCGCGACAAGCTGCAGGCGCTGAACACCAGCGGCCTGGTGCCGCCGAATCTGCCGAAGGGCCGCTGAAGATGGCCGCGCGCGTTTGCTGCTTGATGGTGTTGGCCGTCGTGTGCGCGCCGGCGCCGGCGATGGAGGCCTTGACCGACGCGGCGCTGTCGTCGGTGCGCGGGCGCGACGGCGTCAGCTTCGACCTGAACGGTTTCGCCATGAGCGGCGATGCGCGCGTGACCTACACCACGCCGATCGGTTCCAGCCTGTACGTGGAAAAATTCAGCGCCTCGCGCAGCGACAATCCGCTGCCGTTTTCCGATCCCTTCAAGCTCGACATCGTGGCCGGCGCGCCCGGCCTGGCCGATGTCATCAATATCGCGTTTCCCTTGAATACCAATGCCGACCAGCGCTGGCAGACCGCCTACGATTGGGGCGTGGCGGCGGATGGCGTCACGCGCGAGCAGGGCAGCGTGGTGATCAAGGACCTGGTGTTCTCCGGCGGCGGCCTGCAGTTCTCCACGCCGCAGGTCAACGACGGCGTGGCCTTCGGCGCCGCGCTGCGGATGGATATCGGCCAGCTGTCGTTCCAGCCGCGCGGCCGCACCGACGCCAGCGAGGCGATGGTGTTGAGCGGCGTGCATATCGGCGGCGTCGACGGCAACGGCGTGTTCAACAACACGCCGTGGATGCTGGCCAATGTGGCGTCGCAGCCGGCGGTGATCAATGCGCTGACCGACGAGACCGGGCCGCGCCTGCACATCGGCATCGACTGGCCGGATGCGCGCTATGGCAACGGCGTGGCGCCGGCGGGCGGCATCGTGGTCGACAATATTTCCTTCGTCAGTCCCGGGCAGGCGACGGTGGACCTGGGATCGTCGCGGATCGGCTCGATCCAGATCCAGTATCTCGACATAAAGTTCAAGCACTGATGGCGCGCGCCCTGTTCTTATCGCTGCTGTTGGCGGCCGGCGTGGCGCAGGGCGGGCCGTTGCAGGCGCTCGACGACCGGGAGCTGTCGCAGGTCAGCGGCCAGGACGGCATCAGCTTCGCCGCGCACATTTCGCTCAACGATCCGACCTTGGTGGGGGCGGTCAGCGACAGCCGCCTGTCGCTGGGCTTCAATGGGGACGGGCAGAACCGCTACATCGTGTTCAAGAATGTGCGCGGCATGGTGGACATGTTCGCCGTCAGCCTGGGCGTGCAGACGCGCTCCGACGGCGGCGGCGACTACATCGCCATCGGCTTGCCGGGCTATGTACGCTACACCAACTTCGGTTTCGAATCGCTGAGCGTGCAGATGGATCCGAACGCGCCGGTCACCGGCAACCTGGGCAGCCTCAACATCAACGGCACCGTTTCGCTGCAGGGCCAGGTTCGGCTCTGGTCGCATTAAACCTGGGGTCAAGTCTGACATTCGGACACGGCCTCTGCCGTAGCTTTGCTGCTACGGCAGAGGCCGTGTCCGAATGTCAGACTTGACCCCGATATTATTCGGTGGCGAACACGCACAGGGCGGTCAGGGGGAAGGCGAGGCCGGCCCACAGCACGCCGGTCCAGCCGTGCGCGGCAAACATCCAGCCTCCCAGCGAGGATCCCAGTGCGCCTCCCATGAAGAACAGGGCCATGTAGAGGCCGTTCAGGCGGCTGCGGATTTCGGCCGGCAGCGCGAAGATGGCCCGCTGCCCCGTCACCAAGTTGGCCGAGACGCCCATGTCCAGCACGATCGAGGTCAGCACCAGCACGCCCAGGTCGACCACGCGGCTGGAATGGATCAGCAGCGGCAGGGCGAAGGCCAGCGCACCCAGCGTCAGCGCGATGGCGGTGGTGGAGCGGCTCTTGCCCCGGTCGGCGCGGCGGCCGGCGATCGGCGAGGCGATCGCGCCCGCCACGCCGACCAGCGCGAAGATGGCGACGCCGGTCTGGCTCAGCTCGAAGCGCGGGCCGGTCAATTCCAGCGAGACGCAGGTCCAGAACAGGCTGAAGGCGCCGAACATGCAGGCCTGGTAGGCGGCGCGGCGGCGCAGGATGGGCGTGCTCTTGAGCAGATGCCACATCGAAGCCAGCAATTCAAAGTAGTGCAGGCCGGAACCCGGATGGCGCTGCGGCAGCCGCGCGCGCAGCAGGAAGGCCAGCGCCGTGGTGCCGATGGCGGAGATGACGAAGATGGCGTGCCAGCTCAGCGCGTCGGCCACCAGGCTGGCCACGGGACGCGCCAGCATGATGCCCATCAGCAGGCCGCTCATCACCGTGCCGACGGTCTGGCCGCGCTTTTCCGGCCGCGCCATGTGGGCGGCGAACGGCACCACGATCTGCGCCGCCACCGAACCCAACCCTATGCAGAAGGCCGCCAGCAGGAACAGGGGCGCGCTGCGCGTGAACGAGGCCGCCAGCAGGGCGGCCGCCGTCACCAGCAGGGCGATGAAGATCAGGCGGCGGTTTTCCACGAGGTCGCCCAGCGGCACGATGAACAGCAGGCCGAGGCAGTAGCCGATCTGCGTCAGCGTGACGATCAGGCCGGCGGCGCCGGGGTCGAGCCCGGTGGCGCGGCTGATCGGGCCGATCAGCGTTTGCGCGTAGTACAGGTTGGCGACGATGAGTCCGGTCGCGATGGCGAACAGCCAGACCATGCCTGGGGAAATGTCTTGCTGGGCGTGGGACTGGCTCACGGGTGCTCCTTCAATTTGCAGGTCGCAATTTTACCGGCGATCACAAATTGCTGCTGAGCTCGGGTAGTTTTCCCTACCGGCCGGGCGGAAGTCCCTGCCGCACCTCGGCCGTGATTTCATAGGAGCGCAGGCGCTGCGCGTGGTCGAAGATCTGCGAGGTGATCATCAGCTCGTCGGCGCCGGTGCGGGCGATGAATTCCTGCAGCTGGCGGCGCACCGTGTCCGGCGCGCCGATGGCCGAGCAGGACAGCACGGAATCGAGCAGCGCCCGTTCCTGCGGCCCCAGCGCTTGCAAATAACCGGCCTGCGGCGGCGGCAGGCGCGCCGGACGGCCGCTGCGCAGGTTGACGAAGGCTTGCTGCATCGAGGTGGCGCGGTAGTGCGCCTCCTCGTCGCTGTCGGCGGCGAACACGTTGAAGCCGAGCATGACGTGCGGCTTGGACAACTGCGCCGACGGCTGGAAGTTGCCGCGGTAGAGGGCGATCGCCTGCAGCATCATCTGCGGCGCGAAATGCGAGGCGAAGGCGAACGGCAGGCCCATGTGCGCGGCCAACTGCGCGCCGAAGGTGCTGGAACCCAAGATCCACAGCGGTACCTTGGCGCCTTTGCCGGGCACGGCCAGCACGCGCTGGCGCGGCGTGTCGGACAGGTAGTCTTGCAGTTCGAGCACGTCTTGCGGGAAGGCGTCGGCGTCGCTGTCCAGGTTGCGGCGCAGGGCGCGCGCGGTGGTCTGGTCGGAACCGGGCGCGCGGCCCAGGCCGAGGTCGATACGGCCGGGGAACAGCGCCTCCAGCGTGCCGAACTGCTCGGCGATCACCAGCGGCGCGTGGTTGGGCAGCATGATGCCGCCGGCGCCGACCCGGATGGTCGAGGTGCCGCCGGCCACATGGGCCATGACCACGGCGGTGGCGGCGCTGGCGATGCCGGGCATGCCGTGGTGCTCGGCCAGCCAGTAGCGCTGGTAGCCCCAGCGTTCGCCGTGCTGCGCCAGGTCCAGCGTGTTGCGGAACGATGCGGAGGGCGTGCTGCCTTCGGCGATCGGGGAGAGGTCGAGGATGGAAAATGGAATCATGGGGTCTATATCTGGCCGCCCGGGCAATAATCAATGAAGCCCTTGGACCGAGTGGGGGTATATGGCGTGTTAAATCAATAATATCTAATCATTTAAACAGTATTTTTATTAAACACCTGATATTTAGTGTGTTTATTTCGTTGCAGATTAGCCGGAAGTTTTAAAAAAATACCTCACCGCGCATTTTCCTGATTTACCATAGGAAACAGTAAAGCGCATCGCATTACTACTCCCTTATTACATTTTCATTCTTTCGATGGCATGCCCGCTATCGCGGGGAAAACTCATGCCGAAGAAAATTGCCATTCTATTTACGCTATTGCTGGCCAGCTGCCAGGCGCTGTTTGCCGCCGGGCTGAACGAGCCGGCTTCGGTCGCGCATCGCGGCCAGCTGTACCGGGTCACGCACGATGGCAAGACCAGCTATTTGTTCGGCACCATCCATGTCGGCAAGGACGGGTTTTACCCGCTGGATCCGGTGGCGTCGCGCGCGCTGCTCGATTCCCGGGCGCTGGTGATCGAGCTCGATATCCGCCAGGATGTGCCGTTCCAGCTGGCGCTGGCGCGCCATGGCCGCTACCCGGACGGCGACACGGTCCAGCGCCATCTGTCGCCGGCCGCGCTGCGCCTGACGGTGCAGGCGCTGGCGCGGGCCGGCATGTCGCTGCAATCGGTGCAGCACTACAAGCCCTGGCTGATCGCCAACCTGCTGGTCGGCGCCGAGATGGAGGTGCATGGCTACCAGCGCAGCCAGGCGGTCGAGTACGCGCTGCTGGCGGCCGCCAAGAGCCAGGACAAGGCGGTGCGCGAGCTGGAAAGCGCCGATTACCAGCTGAGCCTGTTCGATATGCTGGATGAGCGGCAGCAAGAGCAGTATCTGCTGGAAAACCTGGCGGACCTGACCGACGGCGCTTCGCTGAAGAAATCCACCGCGCTGATCGAGGCCTGGAACGCGGCCGACGCGCCCGCCATCCGCGCGGCGTGGCAATCCGCCACCAGCGGCGACACGATCTCCGCCGGCTTCATGAACCGCGTACTGCTGGGCAAGCGCAATCCCGAAATGGCCAATAACATCGAGCGCATCCTGCAGCAGGAGCAGGCCGCCTTTGTCGGCGTCGGCCTGCTGCACCTGATGGGCGAGGACGGCTTGCCGCAGCTGCTCAGGAAGCGCGGCTACCAGGTCGAACAGCTCTATTAGTAGTTGGTCAGCGCGCCGTTGTTGTAGCGTACGCGGTCGCCGATCTTGTAGCTGGGCATGGAGTCGACCACCACCAGCTGGCTGCTGCCGTCGTCCATGCGCACGGTGACGCGGTAGACCTTGTCGGTTGGCAAGCCGACGCTGCCGCCGGCCGCCGCCGCGCCCACCGCGCCCACGCCCACATCCTGGCGCTGCATCTGGTCGATCGCTTGCACCACGCCGTAGGAGGCCTGGGCGCCGGGGCTGCTGCTGGTCATGGTGCCGGTAGTGCTGCTCTGGCTGGTGGTGGTGCTGGTTGTGCCGGGACTGCTGCCATCGGACGGGTAGTTGCTGGTGCTGCTGCTCGCGCCCGGTTCGTTGCTGCGGTCCGAGGCGCAAGCAGCCAGCGTCACGATAAACAGCGCGATGGTCGCGTTTCTGGTCATATTCATCACATTCTCCCCACGGTCGATTAATCAAAACGGCTAGCCATTTGATTCAGAGGCCGGGCGCCCGGTTTTGTTCCTCTCCATTCTGCGCCAGTTGATATACATCAATTGAGTGATGCTACTCGCACGCAATAATTGTTGGGTATCACTTTAAAGGATATCGATATGTTGACACGCGTGACAGACACTATTATCGAAGATTTAATCAATTCAACTTGTGGAGACGCGCCGGACCCGCGCTGCCGGCATTTATTAACGCATTCATTGCACGAACTGGTACGCGTGGCCAAGGCGGAGCAATTGCAGCAGATGCGTTTGGACGTGGAGCTGGCGATGGGCGCGCCTGGAGAACGCGCCGGCAGTATCAGTTTGACGGCTGGATGCGATAGCGGGTCCACAGGACCCACATGAAGAGCGCCGTCAGCACGGCGGCGTTGCAGTCGACCAGCCAGTCGGACACGGCACCATGACGGTAGGGCAAGAAGCTTTGTATGAGTTCGTCGAGTGCGCCCATCAGGGCGATGGTCAGTACGGCCTTGCCGGCGCGTAACCGCAAGCCGCCGGTTCCGCCGGTGAACACCAGGAAGGTCAGGCCGGCGTAGGCGATGGAGTGCAGTAGCAGTCCCGAGGCCACCTGGCCGATGTCCTGGCGGGCGCCGGGCAGCGAGCCGAGTATCAGGATCAGCAGGTACAGGACGATGGCGGTCCAGTAGCGTAGTCGGGCGTGGGAATTGGTCAGAAAGAGTAGCTTGATCATGACCCGGACAATACCATGCAGCGCAAAGAAGAGGGAGTGGTGCACCGGAAGCCCGGTGCACCTTTCTTCCGTCATGCCTATCGGTTGCATGTACTGAAGATGTGACCAGTATAGGGAGTGAATATGACGCGGTAGTGACAATGGACAGGGTGTCAATAGAAAAATGGCCAAAGCAGTTCGAACTCGGGTCAAAGCCACTCAAGTTGGTGCGCTGCAATCAAAAACTGGTCTTGCTCGTTCGCTGTACAGGGGTATCGTCTTATTCATGGGCCACGAAATTGCGAACCCGAATCCCTCCCGAACTCAAATGGCTCCTCGTCGAACGAGCTAGGCTCCGCATCACCTTGGCAGGCACGGCCTGGCAACGCTCCATCCCCACTGATGGCTACGAATCTAGCAATGCTGTTGGGAGGTATCGCCCATCCACCCAGTCGTGGAGCTGGATTGCGCACACGCCGTTGAGCCGGTGCCCTAGCGCCATGGCGAATACCGACGGCGCTTTCAAGAAGACGTGCAGTGTAGAGAGTTGGTTTTGCGAGCGAAATCGCACTAGCGCATCCTTGGATTCTGCAACCGCCAAGTTCAAATCTTCAATATTTGCGATTGTCCGCGAACTCTCAAGGTGCACCTGGGGTAATTTTCCAGCCACCCCAGAGGAAATCAAGTCGACGTCGGCGCCCACGGCAGTAGGGAAACCAATGCAGGCAATGCCTTCGGAAATATTGGCATCTCCTGAGACCGCTTCCTCAATGAAGAAAGTGCCCGTGCTCCTGCCATGACTGGCCGTTTTATACGTACTCCCGTTGTGCTCCACGTTCAAGGAAAACCCTCGAGTAGCGCCGAAGGCGTAGCCGAGCATGCCAGAAGTCGACATCCGCTGTTTTCCATCAAGGGCGATGCCGCGGCGAAGGGTGCTTCCAGTGACAAACTCTGCTATGCGTTGGGCGGCTGCGAGAAGGGAGCGCCAATCCTCAAGGGTTCTCGCTGCGCGCATACTACCGTTGAATGCGCCGACGTCTAGCCCGAGTTCATAAAAGGGAACGCTACCAGCTGGTAGGTGAACCCGGACAGGTGTGCTAAGCCAAACCTGGCGTTCGACATCCCGCAAATTACAAAGTGCTGCTTCTAGCTCTTTCCGATAGACGGGGCCTGACGAAGATCTTGCAATCTGTTCTTTGTAGAGGTCGCGAAGGCGGGCCGCCAGGCTTGCGGTCAAGTCAAGCGCTGGCAATTTTTCATTGAGCTGGCCTATAAACGCCTGGTCGGCGCCTTCCGATGCATACGTTACGAAATCGACATGGTCGAGTGCGAATTCAGCCAGGTCTGCCTTGTTCCCGTTTTTTTGGGACCACTCGCGGATTTCTTTGCGGCCTGCTGCCAGAATGGGCGAGTTGGACTCGTAAGACGAGCCAACGCCGCGTAGCCGTTCGATTTTGGACACAATCGGGCTTGTCTTGCTGTTGTAGTTTCGGCAGACCAATGTAAACCTCGGAAACTCGCTTGGCGAGGTCTCAAAAACTGCTTTGAATCTCGCTATCTCATCCCAAAACTGCGTGACGGTTAGCGTGTGATTCTTCGCCTCGTACATCACTCGAAGAATCCCGCCGTTCGGGTTGAAATAGCAGACCTCTATGTCGCCGATGGCCTCACTGACCACATGGCTAAAAGCGCCTTGAGCAAGCCATTCCGGGAGGTGCTCTAGCACGTAGACATCTTGATACTCGAAGCCAACGCGTGCTATTGCTCCACCGGTCGATTCCTTTTCCAGAAGGCTTGCGGTCATGTCAGGGTCTCCAGGTCCAATACGGATTGATGCATGCTGCCGTCCGGCAGATATGTGTGGGCACTACCTTCGAGCACGCCGGCGTTTAGTCTGAATATCAGCAAAACTGCAAAGTTAGCGCCAACCGTGATATCCGTTGCCAGGCTCCGCATGGTGGCATGGTCTGTCGAGCTTGGTTGCACGCTGAAGAGCGGATGGCTGTGCCATTCGCCAAGGTAGTTAAACCGGGTGAAGTTGTTTCCAGTGGCACGACAATAAGCCTGAACGGCTTTCACCGCATTGGTCAGCGAGCGCACGAAGGACGCAATGCCACCAGGCTTTTGCACAGTCAACTCCCGAACAACAAAGTGATTGACACCGACGTGTTCGGCCATGAGCACGCCACCACATTCTCGGTTTCCTGCCTTTAAGAGAGCCGAACGTAAGCTGTCTTGCACGTTATGGGGAACCGTTATCCGCAGCACTGGTGCCGTCCTCCATCGCATTGTTAAGCTCGTCCAAGTCAGCCACTTCTGCTTTCGTGAGCGGTTCTAGTTCGTCGGTAGGTCTGAGCGCGCCAGAGCAATCAATCGGAAGCGTGTCGAACGGACCTTGAAACTCCCAGTATTTACGGTAGCCCATGAGATAGGCCGCAACAGGGTATGCCGAGTCCTGGGGCTCGCACAAGGCGTCTAAGCTAAATTGGGTCATCGCAGCAGCTAATGCTGACACGTCTGCATCGGAAGCGATATAGACTTCGTTCCCATTCTCAAGGCCGTAATTCGCGGTCCGGCACCCTGGCACCGGTTGCATGGTCCCCAATACGCCGTTGATGTGCGCCCGAACGCTCAACGCATCTGCGTCCAGCATTGGCCGGCTACGAGCCATGAGTGCCCCGACACCGCCTGCGAATACCTCGCCCCACACCATCGCGGTCTTGCTTCGCTTGCTCAGTGCAGCTAACACCACGAACGCTTGAGGGTTCGCAGTAGCGTCAATGATTAGCGTGCAGGTTGCCACGTCGCTGCACATTTTCGCGGCTAACAGCGGATTCTCCTGGCCGGCGATGTTGGATTCGTAGGCCGTCACCTCGACACCTAGGGCGACCCGCTTTAATTCACGTTCAACGGCGCCGACCTTGGAAAACCCCACATCTAACCAATTGAGTTCATTGCGCACCAGGTTTTGAGGGGCGAGAACATCATCATCAACCAGCGCGAAGCGTCGTACCCCCGCACGGGCTAGGGAGACTGCAATCTTGCTGCCGAGAGACCCCAGACCGACAATCGCGATTCGCACTTCCGACAGCACACCAAAAGCCGCGGGTAGTCGTTGTTCTTGGTCTATCTCAAAGTCGACAGTATGGCAATGCCAAATGCCGGGCTCTTTCCCCTCCCAGAGTAGGAATGCGCGTATGGCACCACTGGCGTCATGCAGCACCAGATAATGAATACTGTCGCCAAGGTCTTCGGTCGACGGCCAAGCGGGCCCCAAACTCGATTTTAGCGTTGCATTGTCTATCTTGACGTCAAACGCATCCACGGAATCGACGAGTACTGCCCACCCGGCCCACCCAGTACGGTCAGTGGCCAAGCACGTGGGTACATCATCAATTGGAACCGGCGTGGTTCCCGTTGAGGTCGCGACCGATACCGAGCAACCCTCATTGAATTTATTCGTTACCTTAAGAATGATGGGACTCGTTGACACACCCTCTGCCAAGATGGCGCGCAGGCCAGGCGTCACAATAAATCGACGAGGGAAGCTGCGAAGGTGGCTGCCAAAGGTCGAGCTATGCCGCGATTGAACGCCTTCAAGTTCCGGAAGAATGGCGGTAAGCACCTCGTTCCACAGTAGGGTATTTGCGCTTCTAACTAAGTCAACCCCTGTAATGGATGGGGCCCAGTTGTCGGGGCCATATTGTAGGCAAAGTACGCCAGAGCCGCGGTATTGATGGTTGCTCCAGCTTTCACCGAACTTCTGGGGCCGGATGTAGGCGGGCACATCGGGGAACAGGTCTGGATACACCAGCATTCCCTCAAAGCCGCAAATCGACAGCTCCAACCGAAACTTAAGGCAAAGCTCGCCTGCAGCTGTCTTAGACCAGCCCTGTTTCGTGAACGTAGACGTCGAGCTCGCAAATTCATCCAACAAACGGCGCTCTCGCGCCATTCGCTTGGCTTGACTAGTTACCAAGGTCATTAAGCAAAGCCGCCTGGTTTGTTCGGAACAACGGCCGCCGCTGGAAACGTAAGGCCTAAACCCACAGCCGGCCGCAGCAGCGAATTTGCCAAGCCAGATGTCGACCGTTGGGCGGCCGATGCCGGAAAGCGCGAGCCCAAGACTTGCCGCCACAGTTTAAGCGCTTCGTCCTGGTCAGTTTCGCCTTTTGCTTTACGCGCTAGCGTCGCGTGCTCTTCGACCTTGTTGTAGAACGTCCTGAATTCCTCGGCGGCCACTGCGGAAAAGACGTTGTTGCCCGGCACTCCCGGGTCATCCAAGTAAGGCACCATTCCGACTGTGGCGTAAGCGCTGTAGGCGTCGCGGATGGTTTCCAGCAAGGTCACAAAAAGGGTCTCGTAGTTGGCCTCGCCGTAGGACATATGCTTGGCGACGAGGCATTCCAGAATAAAGCCCTTCGGTCGTTTAAGACTGGACAAGTGCACGCGGCGCCACCATTTGAACAGCTTGACGAGGGGCTTGAACTTGCCGCCGGCCTCGGAATTTACATCGACGGTCCACTGCGTGTGTGCCGGCGGATTAGTTGGCAGCCACTGCTTGAGGTGGATGTCGGGGATGAGGTACGAGTCGCCGTTCTCGATAACTGGAACCACGTCCATGTCGACCGTCACCAACTTTACGTTGATGGACCGTCGATTCACTGTCAGTGTTTTGTAACCCGCATCGACCAATGCCTTTTGCACCGCGTCCAACACAACTTGCGGCTCATCGTCGGCGGTGTGGTCAGTGACCGCGATGATGTCTACGTCGGGACGCTGGAGCACACCATCAACTTTTGCAGGACGAATAGCCGTGTCGCGAATGTATGAACCCGAGAGGAAAGTCTCGACGTGAACGTCCCCGAACTCTTCATGGTCTGCCAAGGCATCGCGCAACGTCCGGTGCGCGCTTGAGCACGACGCTACCGTTGAAGTGGATGGTTCAATTTCCGTGAGCATGTCGAGAAACTGTTGCTGGGTAGTCATATGTGCCCTAATCCAAGTAGTTTTGCCAAATTGCACCTAAGGAAAATCAGCTGTGTCAACGACCGCTGCTTCGTAAGTACGCCCTGGCAATTGGCGCCCCAGCTAATCAGCTAGAGACACTATGGGGATAGGTTTAATTTTTGCAACTGTTGAAATTCAACTTTTTTCTTTGGCGGAGCGCACGGGCAAGGGCCGGGGAAATTCCCGAAGCGGCGCCCACCGGCGTAGGTGCGTATTTTTCTACTGCGTTGCAGCAAATTGGATGGTAACTAATTGATTCTAAAAGAAATGGGCCATCTGCTTATTCACACCCATGGAAAAAAAAAGCCCGCTGGTTAAAGCGGGCTTAAAACTATTTTCTTGGAGGAGAATAGTGGAGACAGGTGTAATTATGGGGGGGCGAAAGATATGTGTCTAATTGTCGTTTCAGATACCAGACATCAATAATGCGTATAACTCCTTATTTCACCGGCACCGTGTAGTTCAGCGCCAGCCGGCCGCCGTCCACATACAGCGTCTGGCCGGTCATGTAGCTGGCGTCGTCGCTGGCCAGGAAGGCGGCGATCGAGGCCACTTCCTCCGGTTCGCCGCAACGGCCCATCGGCGTGCGCGACAGGATGGTGTGGCGCGCTTCCGGGCTGGCCATCACGGCCTGCTTGGCCAGTTCGGTCAGGATGGTGCCGGGGCCGATGCCGTTGACGCGGATGCCGTGCGTGACCAGGTTGAGCGACATGACCTTGGTCAGCTGGTTGATCGCGCCCTTGGACACCACGTACGGCACCTGGTTCGGGATCGCCAGTTCGGCGTTCACGCTGGACATGTTGATGATGCAGCCGCTCTGCTGCTTGACCATCTCGCGCGCGACCGCCTGGCCGCACAGGAACATGGACTTGAGGTTGATGCGCAGCACGCGGTCGAAATCGTCCTCGTTCAGGTCGAGGAAATCGGCGGCGTGGGTGACGCCGGCGTTGTTGATCAGGATGTCGATGCGGCCGAACTCGGCCATGGTGGCGGCCACCAGGGCGTCGACGTCGCATTTCTGGCTGACGTCGGCAGCGAAGAAGCGCGCCTGCGCGCCCAGCGTGGCGGCGGCGGCAGCGCCTTCCGGCTTGATGTCGACCAGCATGACCTTGGCGCCTTCGGTCACCAGGCGCTGCGCGCAAGCCAAGCCTATGCCTTGGGTGGCGCCGGTCACAATGGCGACTTTGTTGGTGAGTTTCATCAGATTTGCTCCAAGAAACCCCGTCCTTCAGGGCGGGGCGTGAAAGGAGCCGACTGCGTACCAGTGGTCTCCCTTCGGTTGAAATAACTGTATATAATCACAGTATGATTTTGGTCTATCGTTACCGGGTGAAGTCGTTGATCGGCTTGCTGAACAAGCAAAGCCGGGCGTGCAATTTCGTCTGGAATTTTTGCAACGACAGGCAGAAAGACGCGCTGCGGTTTGGTCGTCGTTGGCACACAGGTTTCGACCTGAACAAGCTTACGCAAGGCAGCAGCAAAGAACTGGGCCTGCACTCGGGCACGATCAATGCGGTTTGCGAGCAATACGCCAAGTCGAGAGCGCAGAAAAAGCGCCCTTTTTTGCGCTACCGAGGCAAAAAAAACCTCGGGTGGGTTCCGCTCAAGGGGCGCGAACTGAAACGCGAAGGTGATGCGTTCCGGTTCGCCGGCAATACGTTTCGCGTGTTCAACAGTCGCCCGCTCCCGGAAGGTAAGATCAAGGACGGCACGAATTTTTCCTGCGACAGTCGCGGCAACTGGTTCCTCAACATCGCGATTGAAGTTGATGCGACGGCCGCTAACGCGCGCGCGCCGGTGCGAGGGGTGGGAATTGACCTTGGACTGAAAGACTTCGCGACGCTGTCTACTGGTGAGAAAATCGGAGCGCAGCGGATTTACCGCGGTATGGAACGAGCACTTGCTATCGCCCAGCGTGCGCGCAAGAAGCGCCGAGTGAGAGCGATCCACGCCAAGATAGCCAATTGCAGAAACGATTTTCACCATAAATTGTCGAGCCGTCTGGTGCGCGAGTTCGACTACATCACGGTGGGCAATGTGAGCGCCGCCGGACTTGCCAAGACCAGCATGGCGAAGTCCGTTCTCGATGCCGGCTGGTCGTCCTTCCGAAACAAACTGGCGTACAAGGCTGTTAAGCATGGCGCATGGTTCGAAGAAGTGAATGAACGATTTACCTCCCAAACCTGTTCGAATTGCGGCGCCTTGCCCGATTCCAGTCCGAAAGGTATCGCAGGCCTTGGAGTAAGAGAGTGGCAATGTAGTGATTGTGGTTGCGTACATGATCGCGATCTCAATGCTGCGTTAAACATCCTCCGTCGCGGACGTGCGACGCTAGATGTAGGAATCCCCGTCCTTTAGGGCGGGGAGGACGTCAAAGGAATTCGCTTTCTAAGGAATGAGGGCCAAATTTTAACAGGCTGCTGCGGGGACGTTACAATAGAGGGTTTGCAACAAAAGCTAAGGGTGCGTCGTGACTTTCATCAATAAATTATCTGCCGCCTGGGCGGCCAACGACTCCCTGCTGTGCGTGGGCCTGGATCCGGACATGGACAAGCTGCCGGCCCAGTTCCACAACGACCCGCAAGGCATCTACCGCTTCTGCCGCGAGATCATCGACGCGACCGCCGATCTGGCGTGCTCGTTCAAGCCGCAGATCGCCTACTTCGCGGCGCTGAGCGCGGAAGACCAGCTGGAGAAAATCTGCCACTACGTGCGCGACAATTATCCGCACATTCCGGTGATCCTGGACGCCAAGCGCGGCGACATCGGCGCCACCGCGCGCCAGTACGCGCGCGAAGCGTTCGACCGCTACGGCGCCGACGCGGTGACCGTCAATCCCTACATGGGTTCGGATTCGGTGGAGCCCTATATGGAGTGGAGCGAGCGCGGCGTCATCATCCTGTGCCGCACCTCCAACGCCGGCGGTTCGGACTTGCAGTTCCTGAACGTCGACGGCAAGCCGCTGTATCAGCACGTGGCGCGCCTGGTGGCGGACAAGTGGAACGCCAACGGCCAGTGCGCGCTGGTGGTGGGCGCCACCTTCCCGGAGGAACTGGCGCAGGTCAGGGCGATCGTCGGCGACATGCCGCTGCTGGTGCCGGGCATCGGCGCGCAGGGCGGCGATATCGAAGCGACCGTCAAGTCGGGCCGCACCTACAACGGCACCGGCATGATGATCAACTCGTCGCGGGCGATCCTGTACGCGGCGCCCAAGGCCAATGAAGACTTCGCGGCCGCCGCGCGCCGCGTGGCGCAGGAAACGCGCGACGCCATCAACCAGCATCGCGCTTAAGCCTGCTTAGTGCGCGGGAGCGATCAGCTCCACGTACTCGTACAGCTCGGCCAGTATGTGTTCGGCACGCTCATCGGCATCCTGTTGCAGATGGTCGATCTCGCCGAAGAACTGGTCGATGCTGCGCGCACCGCCGGCGCCGTCGTAGAAGCGCGCCGCGCGGTGCTGTTCCCAATGTTCCATCTCGCCTTCGGACAAGGTCTCGGGGAAGTTGCGCGCGCGGTAGCGGAACAGCAGTTCCAGCAGGCGCGGATCGCTGAACGACGGCGATGACGTGGCCAGCCTGGCCGGCGTTTCCTTGCGCAGCGAGTCCAGCATGCGGCGGTCGTCCTTGCCGACGAAGCCGTTGTACAGATCCTCGTCCACATCCAGCTCGGCGCCGGCCGGACGGTGGAATACCTGCTCCCATTCCACATCCATGTTGCGGCCGGCCGCGGCCAGCGCGGCGTAAGCCTTGCCTTGCTCGAGGTCGATGCCCCACTTGGCCGCCATCGCCGGCGACAGCGTCTTCAGGTTGGACACCAGCATCGGCGACTTGTTCAGGTGGATGCTCTTGACCGGCAGCCGCGTCATGCCTTCCGGCAGCGCGTCGGCGCGGCTGAAGATGCGGGTGCGGATGGTGTCGGCGTCCAGCGTGAACAACTCGGTCGGATCGTAGGTGCAATCCCAGACGATCACTTCGTTCTTGTTGGTCGGATGCGTGGCCAGCGGCCACACCAGCGCGATGCAGCCGCGTTCGGCCGGGAACATGCCGGACACGTGCAGGAACGGCGCGCGCAATTGCGGCGCCAGGTGCATGCCGATCTCGTCGGCCACGCGGTCTTTCTTGTGCAGCGCCAGGCAGAAGTCGAACAGCTTGGGTTGTTTCTGCTTGATCAGGCGCGCCAGCGCGATGGTGGCGCGGACGTCGGACAGCGCATCGTGCGCCGCCTCGTGCAGCAGGCCGTTGGCCTTGGCCAGGTGCTCCAGCTTGAAGCTGGGCTTGCCGTCCTCGCGCATGGGCCATTCCATGCCCTCCGGGCGCAGCGCGTAGGTCATGCGCACCACGTCCAGCAAGTCCCAGCGGCCGCACTGGTTTTGCCATTCGCGCGCGTACGGGTCGATCAGGTTGCGCCAGAACATGAAGCGGGTGATCTCGTCGTCGAAGCGGATGGTGTTGTAGCCGACGCCGATGGTGCCCGGCTTGGCGAAGGCTTGCTCGATGGTGGCGGCGAACTTGTGCTCGGGCACGCCCCATTCCAGGCATTGCTGCGGCGTGATGCCGGTGATCAGGCAGGATTGCGGGTCCGGCAGGAAATCGTTGGCCGGCTTGCAATACAACATGATGGGATCGCCGATCTCGTTCAGGTCGGCGTCGGTGCGGATCGCGGCGAATTGCGCCGGGCGGTCGCGGCGCGCCTGGGCGCCAAAGGTTTCGTAGTCGTGCCAGAGAAAGGTCTGTGTGGTCATAGTTGCGGTCAAGGGGGCTACAGTTATTCTTAAGTCTGCCGATAATCAAAGGATATTCCAACCGGAGCCACATCATGGCCACTCCCGTCTCTGCAACATCCGGCAGCACCACGGCGGCGACGCCGGTCCAGCCCAAGGACGAAAGCAATGTCAACGTCCTGGCCAAGGCCAAGGCGCAGCTGAACGTGTCTATCGTACAAGCTTCCTTGACGGTATCGCTGAATTCTTCCAACGATCCCTTGTCGGTGGTGCTGAAAACGGCGCTGACCGGCATCAACGAGGCGCTCAAGGACGATTTCGGCGACAACGCCATCCAGAACGCCGTATCGCAGGATAATACGCCGGAAGGCACCGCGAGCCGCATTGTATCGCTGTCGACGGCGTTTTATGAAGCCTTCAAGCAGCAACACCCCGGCGAGGAGGGGGATGCGGTGCTCAACAAGTTCATGGATACGCTGAAAAAGGGCGTGGAGCAAGGTTTCAAGGAGGCGCGCGAGGTGCTGGACGGGCTGAAGGTGCTGAACGGCGACGTCGCCAGCAATATCGACAAGACCTACGAGCTGGTGCAGGCGGGCTATGCCGACTTCTTCGCCGCGCACAAGGCGCAGCCGGCCCCGCCGCCATGAGCGGGCCTGTGGTGCGCAGCAATACCCCGCCCTGGGGCGGGGCATGCGGGTAATGCCGATTTACATCTTGTAGTTCAGGCCCACCAGGAACTGGCGTCCGAAGCGGTTGGTGTAGCGCGGACGCAGCTGATCGGGGTCCGGCCCGCCGCCCACATTGCTGTAGTAGGTGACCTGGGTGTCGAGCAGGTTGTTGGCCTGGACCAGGATCGAGAGGCCTTTGTAGGGGCCGGTCTCAAAGTTGTAGCCCAGTTGCATGTCCACGACCCGGTCGGCGGAGTGCGCGCTGATGAACTTCTGCAGGTAGACATCGGTCGAGGTCGCCGTGAACGGGGAGCGGTAGCGTTCGCTCACGCGCGCCGAGAAACCGTTCTTTTCATAGTAGGCGGTGGCGTTGAACGCGGTGCCGGACAAGCCGTCGAGCTTGACCTCGTTGCCGGATTTGTCCTGCAGATCGCTGCCCAGCCTGGTCGCCCCAAGGATGATGCCGAAGCCGTCGAGCGTATTGCTGATCAACTCGCCGCCCAGCGCGGCGGACAGTTCCAGGCCATGCAGGGCGCCGCCGCTGCCGTTGACCGGACGCGTGTACGAACCGCTGCGCTGGACCACGATGTCGGCGGGCAGCGTCGACGGCCGTGGCAAGAAGCTGTTGTCGCGCTCGGTGGTGCCGTCAAATACATAGCTGAGCAGCTTCTTGTGGAACGCGGCGGCGGCCAGGTAGCTGCGCTTGCCGATGTACTTTTCCAGCGACAGGTCGGTGCCGTTGGCCAGCCATGGCCGCAGTTGCGGATTGCCGCCGGAAGCGCCGGTCCATTCGCCGTAGTGGTCGCCCGGCTTGTCGATGATGCTCGGGGTGCTGGTGCCCGCGCGCAGCTGTTGCATGTTCGGCCGCGCCATCGTCTTGGCCAGCCCGAAGCGGAACACCCAGTCGTTCTTCAGGTCCGCGATCAGATTCAGGCTCGGCAGGTAGTTGCGGTAGCTGGCGCCGCCCGCGTGCGGGAACACCAGCTTCGGATCGGGCGTGACGTTGTTGCCGCGATATTCGAAGCCGTCCGAGTTCTGCTTCGAGTGCACGGCCTGCATGCCGAGGTTGCCGTGGATGTCGTAACCGGCCAGCGTGGTGTCGAGGTCGAGCTTGGCGTAGGCGGTGGCGATGCGCTCGTGCACGCCGTAGTCGTTGGTCACCTTGCCGCCGAACAGATCCTTGTTCGACACCACGCCGCTGGCGATGACGTCCGGTGCGCTGATGCGCGGCACATAGCCCAGGCCCGCCCACGACATGTCGACCGGATCGCGCACCGCCGCCGCGGGTACGTCGCGCACATAGCCGCCCTTGCCGTCGGAAGCGAGCAGGAGCAGGGTGTCGCCGTTGGTGATGACCTTGTCGCGCTTGGTGACATTCAAGCCCAGGTCGATGCTGCGGAACGGGCCGTCGAGTTCGCGCTTGGCGCTCAGGCGCAGCGTCTTGAGCGCATCGGTCAGCGGCCGCGTGCGCACGCCGCCCGCCCAGGCCGGCGCGTCGCTGGTGTGGTAGCCATGCGCATCGCCGAGGACGGTGTTCGTGAACGTGTTGGGATCGACCGGCGTGAACGATTGCGCCGAGCCGTCGTATGGAATGTTCCAGCTGAATGCGCTGCGCTGCCAGTTGTTGATGGCCTTGTTGAACGGCGCGCCGTAGATTTCGTCGTATTCCTCGTCGCGCGCGTCGCGCGAGTAGCTCAGGTCGGCGATGCCTTTCCATTTGTCGGCCAGTTTGAGCTCGGTGTTCCAGCCCAGCGCGGCGATCTTGTCGCGCCGGCGCGTTTCCGCGTTGCCGATCACGAAGCTGAGGTTGTCGGCCGTGCCGGTGGTGGCATAGGTGTTGCGGCCCACCTGGGTCGTGCCGACGTTGGTCAGCTTGATCCGGTTGGCGCTCGCGCCGTAGGCGTTGTACATGTTCTCGCGGAAGAAGACGCCCACTTCCTTGGTGTCGAAACGCGAGTAGTAGAAGTCGAGCGTGCTGTGCAGGTCGCGGTTGGGCTTGTATTCCAGCACGCCCATCAAGCCGGTGCGCGTGCTGCGCTTGGTGTTGGCCGTGGTGTCCCAGAACAGCGGCAGCAGCGCGTGGTCGTAGCCCTTGGCCGGCTGTTGCTGCGGCGGCGCGCCGTCGATGGGGATGCCGATCTGGTCGCGGAAGTTGGCCGTTTGGGTACGCTTGATCTGGCTGCCGCGGTCGAGGCGGGCCAGGCCGATCGCCACGCCGATGGTGTTGTCGGCGAACTGGTCGATGTAGGAGGCGCTGAAGCGGTTGCCGATCGGGGCGACCACATCCTTGATGAGGGTGCCGTTCGAGTTCTTTTCAGCGCGCAGATTGAGCGCGACTTCCCGGCCGCGCGTGGCCAGCGGGCGGCGCGTGTGCAGGTCGATGGTGCCGGCCAGTCCCTGGCCGATCAGCGCGGCGTCGGGCGTCTTGTAGACCACGGCGCCGCCGATCAGCTCGGAAGGAAACTGATCCAGCTCGACGGCGCGCGATTCGCCGGAGCTGACCATTTCCCGCCCGTTGAGCAGGGTGCTGGAGAATTCCGGCGACATGCCGCGCACCGATACCCGGTCCACGTTGCCGTCGCCGCCGCGTTCGCCGGTGACGCCCGGCAGCCGGGCCAGCGCCTCGGCGATGCTCGAATCGGGCAGCTTGCCCAGATCCTCGGCCGACACCGCCTCGACAATGGAGGTGTTGCCGCGCTTGATGGTCAGCGAGTCTTCCAGGCTGCGGCGCAAGCCCTTGACGATGACCGTGTTGCTGGCGCTCGGTTCGGCGCTGACCCCGGGCGTCGTTGTTTGGGCAGCGGCCACGCCGCATAGCAGCAGGGTGGAGGCGCAGGCCGCGACGATGGGCTTGAGCTTGAAAGTGGCTTGGCCGCCGCGATGGGCGCCCTGTGTAGGTATGGATTGCAAAGCAGACTCCGTGAATAGTGAAGAGGTGTTCGATAAGTTCCGGACCTGATCAAGACAGCGATCACGTCCGTGATGGAAAGCTTTCCAATTTAGTCTGGAGTAGTCCCCTGAAAAATACCGCTGCTCATTGAAATGAGTCGATTTGCGGTTGGTAAAAAAATTCCCGATCGAAAAAAAGAATCAGCCGGCGTCCTGCGCGCAGCGGAAGCCCAGGGCGCCGGCGCGGTCCTTGGAAGGCGCCATCAGCAGGTACTTGCCATGCTCGGTGAGCTTGCGCGCCTGAGGGAAGTACCAGTGCGAGCCGGCCGGTTGGTAGAAGCTGCCGCCGCGCAGGATCGCGGCGCGGGTGTGCTCGTCCTCGAACTCCTCGGTCCACTGCCAGACGGTGGCGACCATGTCCTCGACGCCGAACGGGCTGGCGCCCTTCGGATGCTGGCCGGACGGCGGCAGCGGCGGCATGTCGCGCGCCGAGGAGGGCGCCGGCACCAGTGCCGCATCCCATTCATTGCCCCAGGGGTAGAGGCGGCCGTCGTTGCCCTGCGCCGCGTATTGCCATTCCCATTCGTGCGGCAGGCGCTTGCCGGCCGCGCGGCAGTAGGCGCGGGCATCCTCGATCGAGACCCAGGTGACCGGGCTGTGCGCCTCGGCGGGGCGGGGCGCGCCGCCTTGCCAATGGCGCAGCAGGTTGTGGGCGTCGGCGGGACGGTAGCCGGCGCTGTCGACGAAACGCTTGAAGTCGAGATTGCTGACCGGGTAGCGGTCGATGTGGAAGGCGTCGAGCCGCATGTGGCGGAAATGGCCGCGGCGCGGCGCGTCTTCCCACGGATATTGCACGTCCATGCCGGCGCGGTTCTCGCCTTCGATCTCGATGCCGGTCACGCGGAAGTCGAAGCTGCCGGCGGGCACGCGCACCATGCCGGCGGGCGCGCTGGCCGCGCGGGCGGTGGCGGCAATCGGGACGATCTTCTGCGGCAGGAAGGTCCAGTTGGCCGAGTACGCCTGCAGCGGCGTCCGCGCCAGGCCGCGCATGGTCTCCAGCAGCGCAGCGAGGTCGGCTGGAATGGCGGCGCCCTCGAACTGCAGCACCGCGCCGTAGCCGCGCGCTTCGAGCGGGAGGTCGATCACGGCCTGGCCGCCGGCGATGCGCGGCTGCAGTTCGCGGCCGCTCCACAGGTCCAGATAGCGCTGTCCGGCGCGATGCTCCAGCTTGAGGATGCCCTCGTTGAGCTGGAACTCGTTGCGGTTGACCAGCGTCCACAGGCTGCGGCCGGCGCCGGGGAAGCGGCTGGCGTAAATTCCGTAGTGCAGGGTCGGCACATGCGGCGTCCATTGCGCGCTCACCAGCAGCGCCGGCAGCGCGCGGTAGATGCTGGCGATGCGGCGCAAGGCCTCGCCGTCGCGCGGCGTCATCTGGTTCCACCAGCCCCAGACGTTCTCCCAGCTTTGCACGCCGACGCCGTTGAAGAACGCCGCCTGGAAGGTGTTGCTGCGGTCGGTGGCCCAGCGGTCGCTGACGTGCACCATGTGGCGCGGCTCCAGCCATTTCCACTTGCTCACCAGCGGCACCAAGGCCCCGTCCCAGTAGGCCCAGCTGTGCAGATTGTTGGCCAGCATGGCGTCGTCCTTGAACGACAGTTCCGGCTCCAGCACCAGCGGATGGCCGGTGCGGGCGGCGGCGTCGGCGTAGCTTTGCGGCAGGCCGTTCATGGTGTCGCCGTTGATGCCGTCGGCGCCGATCTCGGCCATCAGCCGCGCGGTGGCGTCGGCCGGCGCCATGCCCGGAGCGCGCGAGCCGGCGTCCCACGGCAGCGTCGGGAACAGCACGCGCACGCCCTGGTCGTGGAAGTCGCGCACCATCTGGCGGACGGCGTCGGTGCCGCCGGGCATGTCGCGCAGCAGGTCCCACTGGTTGCGGTGATCGATGCCCAGGTTCGGATAGAGCGGCCACAGCAGCACACTGTCGATGCCGCCGTAGCGCCGCTTCAAGTCATCCAGGAAGCGCTGCACGGTGTAGCGCCGGGTGACGGGGTCGTACAGATAGCGGTCTTCCACCATCGCCTGGGTCTGGATGAAATTCTTTTGCGTCCATTGCAGCTCCGGACGGCGGTACTGGGCGTCGTCGTAGGCGATCGCGGCCAGATGCTGCGCGCGCCAGGCCTGAATTGCCGCCAGCCAGTCCGGCTGCGCGCCGGCGCTGTCGCGTTTCCAGTTGTTCAGGCGGGCCAGCCAGTCCACTTCGCCCAGGTCCATTTGCGCCGGACCGGTGAGCTGGCTTTCGCGCAGCGCGAACGGCAAGGGCTCGGCGGCATGGGCAAACTGCAGCGCGCATAGCGCCAGCAGCGGGGCGCCCCAGCGGCGCGCCGGCCAATCAGCCATGCCACGCCGCCATACGCACTTCGGATCGCTCTTTTCGCCTGCGCTCATTGCCAGTCTCCGTCAAATCATTGTGGTTGAATCAGCCTGTCGCGGTCACGAAATTGCCAAGCAAACGTTTGCGCAAACGTTTGCCAAGGTAGCTTAACTAATTATAGTTGTCAATATAAACATGGGGGACTTGCACACTGGCGAGCGTGTCAGTGAATTTCTTGACAATTTATCGACGAGTGGATAATGTATAAAAACGTTTGCGCAAACGTTTTCTTTTTTTGCGCGTCCCGCCAGCCAGATGGTTTTATTCGATGGAGAAGTCAGGTGTTGCCTAGCAAATTCAAGATGGTTGTAGCCGTCGCCGCGGCACTGTTGGCGCTGTCGCCGGCGCTGGCGCAGGAAAAGCCGCGCGTCGGCCTGGTGATGAAATCCCTGTCCAACGAGTTCTTCAAGAACATGGCCGACAGCGCGCAAGCCTACCAGGCCAAGCGCGGCGACTTCGAACTGAAGGCGGTCGGCATGAAGGATGAGACCGACGTCGATTCCCAGGTGGTCGCCGTCGAAAGCATGACGATACAAAAGATGAACCTCATCGTCCTCGCGCCGGCCGACTCGCGCGCGATGGTGGCGCCGGCGGCCAGGGCGCTCAAGGCCGGCATCATGGTGATCAATATCGATGTGGCCCTGGACGAGGCCGCCAAGAGGAAGGCCGGGCTGGAGCTCGCCTTCATCGGACCGGACAACCGCGAGGGCGCCAAGCTGGCCGGCGACGCCTTGGGCAAGGTGCTCAAGCCCGGCGACAAGGTGGTGATCATCGAAGGCAATCCCGGCGCCGACAACGGCCGGCAGCGCAAGGCCGGGTTCATGGACTCGGTCGCGCAATACCAGCTCAAGCTGGTCGCTTCGCGCAGCGCCATGTGGGGCACGGACGAGGCCAACCAGGTGTTCACCAACATCCTGACCGCCCATCCCGACGTCAAGGGCGTCATGGCGGCCAACGATTCGATGGCGGTCGGCATCGTCAAGGCCATCGACGCGGCCGGCAAGAGCGGCAAGATCAAGGTGGTCGGGTTCGACAACATCCCGGCCGTGCGGCCGCTGATCAAGTCGGGCAAGATGCTGGCCACCGTGGACCAGTTCGGCGCCGAGATGGCGGCCAACGCGATCGACCTCGGCCTCAAGGCGCGCAAGTCGGGCGTGCCGCTCAAGGGCTGGGTGAAGACGCCGGTCGCGCTGGTCACCGCCGCCGACCTGAAGTAGGCCGGCATGCACGCTTCCATCGCCGCGGCCGGCCCGAGCGCGCCGGCCGGCGCTCCCGCGCTGCGCCTGCGCGGCATCAGCAAGCGCTACTCCGGCGTGATCGCGCTCGACCACGTCGACCTGGATCTGCACGCCGGCAGCGTACACGCGCTCGCCGGCGAGAACGGCGCCGGCAAATCGAGCCTGATCCGGGTGCTGTGCGGCACCATCGCGCCCGACGGCGGCGCCATGTCGCTTGCCGGCGCGGCGTATCGCCCGCGCAGTCCGCTCGACGCCATCCAGCGCGGCATCCGCGTCGTGCATCAGGAGTTGCTGATGCTGGAGCACCTGACGGTGGCCGAAAACCTGCAGTTCGCGGCGCTGCCGCGCACGCGTCTGGGCCTGATCGACCGCAAGCAGCTGAACCGCCGCGCCACCGAGCTGCTCAGCCTGGTCGGGCTGGAGGACGTCTCGCCCACGCAGACCGTCCACACGCTGGGCATCGCGCAACGCCAGTTGATCGAGATCGCCAAGGCGCTGTCCGGTTCCAGCCGCATCATCGTGCTCGACGAGCCGACCGCGACGCTGACCGCGCGCGAAAGCACGCGCCTGCTGGAGCTGATGGTACGGCTGCGCGACAGCGGCGTGGCGATCCTGTTTGTGTCCCATCATTTGCAGGAATTGTTCGCGGTCTGCGACCGCGTGACGGTGCTGCGCAACGGCCGCACGGTGACCACCGAGCCGATCGACGCCGTCACGCCGCGCAAGCTGGTCAACCTGATGGCCGGGCGCGACGTGCCGGCGCTGCCGGCGCGCACGCGCAACGCTGCGCCCTGTGCGGCGGCGGCCCTGCGCGTGGAAGGCCTGCGCTTCCGTGGCCAGGCGCCGGGCAAGGCCATCGACTTCGCGGTGCAGCAGGGCGAGATCGTCGGCATCGCCGGCCTGGTCGGCAGCGGCCGCACCGAAACCCTGCGCGCCATCTTCGGCGCCGACCGGATGGCGGCCGGCCGGCTGCTGCGCGACGGCCGGGCGGTCACGGTGCGCAGCCCGGCCGACGCCATCGCGCAGGGCATCTGCCTGGTGACGGAAGACCGCCGCCACGAAGGCCTGTTGCTGGACCTGCCGATCCGTGCCAACCTGTCGCTGGCCACGCTCGGCAATTGTTCCCGTGGCGGCTGGCTGCAACGCTCGCGCGAGGCGGCGGCCGCCGAAGCCATGGCGCGCGCGCTGCAGATCCGCATGAGCGGCATCGAGCAGGCGCCGCGCACCCTGTCCGGCGGCAATCAACAGAAGGTCGTGCTCGGAAAATGGCTGTTGCGCGAGCCGGCGGTGCTGCTGCTCGACGAGCCCACCCGCGGCGTCGACGTGGTGGCGCGCGCCGAGATCCACCGTCTGCTGCTGACGGCCGCCGACAGCGGCAAGGCCTTGGTTGTCGCATCGTCCGACCTGGCCGAGCTGATGGAGATCGCCGACCGCATCATCGTGCTGTCGCGCGGCACCGTGGCGGGCGAGGTGGCGCGCGCCGACTTTGACGAAACCCGCATTCTTGAGCTGGCTTACAGCGAACTGATGAACTCTGGAGAACCTGATGTCGAAACCGTCTGACACCGCCCTCCCGGCGGCGGCTATCCCTGCCAGCGCGGCCGGCCTGCTGCCGGCCCGCCTGCGCGGGCTGTTGCGCGAATCGGGCATCGCCTTCGCGCTGCTGATCCTGATCGCCGTGTTCTCCATGCTGTCGCCGCTGTTCCTGACGGCCGACAACGTCAGCAACATCTTCACGCAGATCGCGATCAATATCTGCCTGGCGGTCGGCATGACCTTCGTGGTGCTGATCGGCGGCATCGACTTGTCGGTCGGCTCGCTGATCGCCCTGTGCGCGGTCGTGGCCGGAACCGTGCTCAAGCTCGACGGCCTGAGTGTCGGCGCCGCCATCGCGCTGGCGGTGGCGGCCAGCGTCGCGGTCGGCGCCGTGTGCGGGCTGATCAACGGCAGCGTGTCGAGCCACTGGGGCGTGCCGTCCTTCATCGTCACGCTGGGCATGCTGTACGTCGCGCGCGGCGCCGCGCTGCAGTGGACCGAGGCCCGCTCCATCTACGAATTCCCCGACCTGTTCAACGAGTTCGGCACGGCCACGGTGGCCGGCATGCCGGCGCTGTTCCTGGTGTCGCTGGCGCTGGTGGGCTTGGCCTGGGTGGTGCTCACGCGCACCGTGTTCGGCCGTATCATTTACGCCATAGGCAACAACGAAGAAGCGGTGCGCCTGGCGGGCCATGATATTTTTCGTTATAAGATCCTGGCCTTTACGATTTGCGGCGCCGCCGTCGGCGTGGCCGCCGTGCTGTACATGACGCGCCTGACGGTGGCCAGCCCGATCCTGGGCGTGGGCTTCGAGCTCAACGCCATCGCCGCCGTCGTCATCGGCGGCACCAGCCTGGCCGGCGGCCGCGGCTCGATCATCGGCACCTTGCTGGGAGCCTGCATCATCGGCGTGCTGGCCAATGGCCTGGTGCTGGTCGAGGTGGGCGACTTCGTGCGGCAGATGATCACTGGCGTGGTGATCATTCTCGCGGTCGTGCTCGACACCTATCGTTTGAGTAAAGCCGCCGGCAAGTAGCCGCAGCGCCGGGGCCGGGGCCGTAACGAGCCGGCCCGACCAATCAATTTATTCGCAGGGAAGTGAGCAGCAATCTATGGCCAATATCAAGGATGTCGCACTCCGTGCCGGGGTGTCCGTGTCGACCGTCTCGCATGTCGTCAACGGCACCCGCTTCGTCAGCAAGGAGACGCGGGAAAGCGTGGAGGAGGCGGTTCGTGTCCTGGGCTATGTGCCCAGCGCCGTGGCCCGCAGTTTGAAGAGCAACAACACGCGGACCTTCGGCATGGTGATACCGAATAACTCCAACCCGTACTTCGCCGAGATCATCCAGGGCGTGGAGGAGCGCTGCTACGCCGCCGGCTACAACGTCATTGTCTGCAACTCCAACGACGATCCCGAGCGCCAGGCCAGCTACATCCGGGTGCTGGCCGAAAAGCGCGTCGACGGCCTGATCCTGGTGGTCGCCGGCAGCGACGAGATGGTCCGCGCCACCATCGGCGAACTGAAGATCCCGCTGGTGCTGCTCGACCGCGCGGTGGCCGACCTGAACTGCGACCTGGTCGAGGTCGATCACGTCGCCGGCGGCCTGATCGCCACGCGCCACTTGCTGGAACTGGGCCATCCGCGCGTCGCCTGCATCAGCGGCCCGTCGGGCTTGTCGCCCAGCTCGCAGCGCAACGCGGGCTGGAAGCAGGCGCTGGCCGAGGCGGGCGTCGAGCGCTTCGACAGCGACCTGGTGCGCGGCGACTTCACGCCGGGCGGCGGCTACCTGGCCATGCAGGAGCTGCTCCAGTGTACGCCGGCGCCGAGCGCGGTGTTCGTGTGCAACGACCTGATGGCGATCGGCGCGCTGGCGGCCGCGCGCGAGGCCGGCGTCCGCGTTCCCGAGCAACTGTCCATCGTCGGCTTCGACGATATCGAGCTGGCGGCGTATTCGGCGCCGCCGCTGTCGACCGTGGTGCAGCCCAAGCTGGCCATCGGCACGCTGGCCGCCGAGCTGCTGCTGGAGCGGGTGGAAGCGCATCGCGACACGCCGCGCCATGTGGTGCTGGCCGCCGAGCTGAAAGCCCGCTGCTCGACCGCGCCCTACCTGCGGCCAGAGGGGGCGCATGAATAAAATCCCTGCCGCCGTCGCCGGCGGCAAACCGGTGGTGGTGGTCGGCTCGCTCAACATGGACCTGGTGTTCCGCATGCCGCGCATGCCGGCGGCCGGCGAAACGCTGCAAGGCCATGGCTACACGACCTCGCCGGGCGGCAAGGGCGCCAACCAGGCCGTGGCCTGCGCCCGTCTCGGCTGCCAGGTCGCGCTGGTCGGCCAGGCCGGCCGGGACGGCTATGGCGATACGCTGTGCGAGACCCTGCTTGCCGACGGCGTCGATATCCGCCATGTCGGCAGGATAGCCGAGGCCGCGACCGGCGTGGCGGTGATCCTGGTCGAGGACCGGGGCCAGAACCGCATCGTGCTCGCCGCCGGAGCGAACGGCCTGCTGTGCCCGGCCGACGTCGACGCGGCCGGGGAGGCGATCGCCGGCGCGGCCCTGCTCATCGTCCAGCTGGAAGTGCCGCTGGCGGCGGTGCTGCGGGCGATGCGGCTGGCCGCGGCCGCCGGCGTGCCGGTGCTGCTCAACCCCGCGCCGGCGCAGGCCTTGCCCGATCGGTTCTGGCCCCTCATCGATATCCTGGTGCCCAACGAAAGCGAAGCGACCCTGCTGACCGGAATCAACGTGGCCGACGTGGCCAGCGCCTGCCAGGCCGCCGAGCAGCTGCGCGCGCGCGGCGCGCGCCGCGTGCTGATCACGCTCAGCGACAAGGGCGTGGTGCTGCTGGACGAGCAGGGGCCACGGCATCTGCATGCGCGCGCGGTCAGCGCGGTCGATACCACGGCGGCCGGCGACACCTTCATCGGCGCGCTCGCGACCGCCCTGTGCGAAGGCTGGACGCTGGACGAAGCGGCCGCCTTCGGCCAAAGCGCCAGCGCGCTGTGCGTCACGCGCGCCGGCGCCCAGCCGTCGATCCCCTACCGGCACGAGCTCACGCCATGATGCACGCCGCTCACCCACCCAGAAAGAGGAAGTAGCCATGCCCACAGCCTTGCGCCGCAACACACCTATCCGCTTGTTGCGGCTTTCCGCCTGCCTCGCCGCCTTGTTAGGCTTGCATGGCGCCGGCTGCGCGCAGGCGCTGACGATCGACGTGATGTCCTTTAACGTCAGGGTTCCCGTCGATCCGGCGCCGCATGACTGGGCATCCCGCAAGGCGCGCGTGGCCGCGCTGGTGCGCCGGCAGCACCCGGATTTCCTGGGCGTGCAGGAAGCGGTGCCGGCGGTGATCGCCGACCTCAAGCTTGCGCTCGGCGACTACGCCAGCGTGGGACGCGGACGCGAAAGCGATGGCGGCGGCGAGGGCACGCAGATCTTTTACCGCAAGGCGCGCTGGGATCTCGATGCGGCCGACCACGGCACGTTCCAGTTGTCGTCCACGCCGGAGGTCGTCGGCTCCAACGACTGGGGCCTGCAGTGGCCGCGCATCGCGACGTGGGCGCATCTGCGCGAGCGCGCCAGCGGCCGTGGCCTGTACGTCTACAACACCCATTTCCCGCTGAAGCCGGAGGAGCGCGAGCGCGCGGCGCGCTTGCTCGCCGGGCTGATCGTGGCCCGCCAGCATCCGGGCGACCCGGTCGTGCTCACCGGCGACCTGAACGCCTGCGAGCAGGAGCCGGCGGTGCGCCACCTGCTCGGCCAGGCGGGTGCGCCGCTGGCGCTGCGCGACAGCTATCGCGCGCTGCACGGCGGCGCCGACAGCGGCAGCTTCCACGCGTTTGGCAAGGAAACGAACCAGTGCCGCATCGACTACATCATGGTGCCGCCCGACGCCAGCGTCGCGCGGGCCGAGGTGCTCGTCGACGGGCAGGACGGCAAAGGCTATGCGTCCGACCACTACGCGGTGTCGGCCACGCTGACGCTGGGCGCCGACCGGCCGGCCGCGCGCTGATCGGCCGCCAGGCGCGCTCAGTTCAGGCCTGCGCCTCGTGATGGGCCACGCGGTTGCGGCCCAGGTCCTTGGCGCGGTAGAGCGCGCCGTCGGCGGCGGCGATCAGCGCGTGGTCGTCCTGGCCCGGCTGCAGCGTCGCCACGCCGAATGAGGCGGTGATCTGCGGCAGCGCCACGCGCATGTCGGCAAACACCACCGCCTGCTGCATGCGTTCGCACAGGCGCTCGGCCACCGCCACCGCCACCTTGTCGCTGGTGTCCGGCAACAGCACCATCATTTCCTCGCCACCGTAGCGCACCGCGAAATCGGTCGGCCGCAGCGCGCTGCTGAGCACGTGCGCGGCGGTGCGCAAGGCCTGGTCGCCGGCCAGGTGGCCGTGGCTGTCGTTGAATTTCTTGAAGTGGTCGAGGTCGATCATGATCAGCGCCAGCGGCGCGTGCGAGGCCTGCGCGGTGGCGATCATGGTCGGCAGCAGGTCGTTGAGCCAGGCGCGGTTGTACAGGCCGGTCAGGCCGTCGATCATCGACAGCTGGCGGTAGAACTCGCCCAGCTTCTGGCGCCGGCGCAGCTGCGCGTTGGCGGCGCGGATACGGAAGGACAGCAGCCGCAGCAGGTTACGCGCCAGCACATTCGATTCGTCGATCAGCTTCCAGACGATGTCGGCCTCGATCACCAGCACCTCGCTCTGCTCCAGCGCGGTGATGCTGGACAGGTTGGCTTCCTCGTCCAATACCGACTGTTCGCCCACGCTTTCGCCCGGCAGTATCTTGCTGACGGTGCCGTCGGCCATGCCGGTGCGGGTGTCGGTGGCGACCGACAGCGCGCCGCGCAACACGATGTAGAGGCGGGCGCGGCTGGAGTCGGTGACCGCCTGCCCGGCTTCCAGTTGCATCACGGGGCAGGGCGCCAGCAGTTTGGCGATGGCGCTGTCGTCGTCGGCGTTGCGCAGCAGCTGCAGGTCGCTGATCTGGTAGCGGGAGGCGCCGAATGTGCTGATTTGTTTCAAAATGGTCTTTCAGGATGCTGATGGGCAAGCACAGTAATCATAGCTGAACTGCCCTGTATCCAGTGTAAATTTCATCCCGCAGTTGTTGCGCGTTGTATCCGCAGATGCTTCAATGTCGCATTGCTTAGATTGGATGACGACATGGAATATACCGACGCGATCGGCACGACGCACCAGGCCGATCCGAACGCGCGCATCGTCTCGCTGGTGCCGTCGATCACCGAGCTGCTGTGCGAGCTGGGGCTGGCCGGGCAGCTGGTGGGCCGCACCGGCTTCTGCATCCATCCGGCCGGGGTGGTGCAAGCCATACCCAAGATCGGCGGCACCAAGGATGTGAATATCGAGAAAATCCGCAAGCTGGCGCCGACCCATCTGGTGGTGAATATCGACGAAAATGAAAAACCGACCGTCGAGCTGCTGGCGGAATTCATTCCGAACATCGTCGTCACGCATCCGCTGCGTCCGCGCGACAATCTGGCGCTGGCGCGCCTGCTGGGCGGCGTGTTCTGCCGCGAGCAGGCGGCGGCCGACTGGTGCGCGGCGTTCGAGGCGGAATATGCGCGGCTGCGCGCCATGCCGCCGGGCCGGCCGCAGACCATGTTGTACTGCATCTGGCAAGACCCGTGGATGACGATCTCGCCGGACACCTACATCGCCCGCATGCTGGAGGAAATCGGCTGGCGCGTGCCGGACCTGGGCGGACAGCGCTATCCGCGCTTCGAATGGTCGTCGGAATTGATCGCGCAAGTGGACGGGGTGTTGCTGTCGAGCGAACCGTATCGCTTCACGGAAGCCCATGCGGATGCGCTGGAAAAGCAGATCGGCAAGCCGGTGCTGCTGGTCGATGGGGAGATGATGTCCTGGTATGGCAGCAGGTCGCTGCAAGGACTGGGATATTTGCGGGAGCTAGCACGGCGCTAGCTCCGCCCATTGCAGAATTATTCGGTGTCGTCGGCTTCGGCTTCGGCTGCTACGGTGCCGTTGGTGTGACGCTTGTCTTTGTCATGCAGGCGGCCCAGGGCGCTGTCGATGGCGCGTTTGAGTTTGTCCGCCGAACCGCCGATGGCCTGGTGCAGCGTGGCGGCGTGATCGCTGACGGCGATCGGTTGATACCCGGTGACGCGGGCTTCCATCAGGCAGCGATTGTCGCCGTCGGCCGATTTTTGCGTCAGGTTGTCGCTCAGGTGGACTTCGACGCGGGTGATCTGCTCGCCGAAGCGGTGGAGGGCATTGCTCACGACCGTATGTACATGTTCATCCAGACCGGCGTGGCGGTCGATGGTTTTGTCGGCATTGATATTGATTTGCATAAGCTTGCTCCTGTTTGTTGAACTGCAATTCAATATTACTCCTTTTCTCCTTATGTTCTCGTTAAGAAGCGCACGAAGGGCTACGCATTGATGAGCGAAGCGGCAATGTTGATCGACAACCCAAGGATGGCCAGGTTGTAGAAGAAGCACAGCACCGACTGCCCCAGCACCACCTGGCGCATGGCGCGGCTGCGCACGGCCACGTCCGAGGTCTGCACCGCCACCGAGATCGTGAACGAGAAGTACAGGAAATCCCAGTAGTTCGGCACCAGCTTCTCGTCCGGGAATTGCAGCGGCCGTTCGCCGTCATCCTTGATGTAGTACAGATGGGCGTAGTGCGAACAGAACATCACGCCGATCATGAACCAGGAACCGGTCAGCGTCAGCACCACGAAACCGTAGTGCAGCGCCATGTCGCTGGCCTTCAATTCCTTCAGCGTCGACAGTTGCGAGACGATGGCCGCCAGGCTGATCAGGATCGCCACCGACAGCGTGGCCAGGATCACCGGCCCCTTTTCATCCTGGCGGCAGGCGGCGCGCTTGATGTCGTGCTGGTCGGCGCGCACCATCATCCAGCCCATCATCAGCAGATAGGACCAGACGGCGATGTTCCAGCCCGTCAGCAGGCGCTCCAGCAATGGCCAGCTTGGCGGCAGCAGTGGCCCGACGATGGCGCCCAGCGCGACCGCCAGACTCAGGTGCGGGCGGCTGTGGATGATGCCGGGCAGCGGTACGCGTAAGCTCATTGTTTATCCTCGTGTGGGAAGCGGTCCATGCGCGACAGTACAGGGAACAGCACCGCCCAGGCGCCGGTCACGGCCAGCGTGGCGGCGCCGCCGAACAGTACCGCGCGCGTCAGGCCCATCCAGCCGGCGGTCAGGCCGGATTCAAATTCGCCCAGCTCGTTGGAGGCGCCGATGAACACCGAGTTCACCGCGCTGACGCGGCCGCGGATCGCATCCGGCGTTTCGTACTGCACCAGCAGGTGTCGCACGTAGACGCTGATCATGTCGCCGGCGCCCATCAGGAACAGCGCCGCCAGCGCGACCACGAAGGTGGTGGTGGCGCCCAGCACCAGCGTGCAGACGCCGAACACGCCGACCCCGCCCAGCATCCACAGGCCGACCCGGCGCGTGATCGGGAAGAAGGCCAGCGCGATCGAGCACAGGGCGGCGCCGGCGCCGGGCGCGGTGCGCAGCATGCCGAGGCCGGTCGGGCCGACGTGCAGCACGTCGTGCGCCAGCGCCGGCAGCAGCGCGGTGGCGCCGCCGAACAGCACGGCAAACAGGTCGAGCGAGATCGCCCCCAGCACCACCGGCTTGGAGCAGACGAAGCGCAGCCCCTCCAGCACGGTGTGCCAGGTGGCCGGCTCGCGGTTGCTGGGCTGCTTGACGGATTTGACCAGCGACATCATCACCACCGCCGCCACCAGCAGCGCCGAGGAAATCATATACACCGTTTTCGGCCCGGCCAGGTAGAGCAGGCCGCCCAAGGTGGGGCCGAGGATGACGGCGACGTGGAAGCTCGACGAACTCAGCGCCACGGCCTTGCTGAAGCTCTCGGCCGGCACCAGGTTGACCAGGATGGCTTGCGTGGCCGGCCCCATGAAGGCGCGCGCGCTGCCGAACAGCACCAGTACGGCAAACACCGGCCACACGGCGCTGAGCCCGGCGACGGTGAAGGCCAGCAGCATCAGCCCGCACAGCAGTTGCGCGGCCATCGTCAGCGCGATCAGGTTGCGGCGGTCGTAGCGGTCGGCGGCGTGGCCGGCGAACAGGATCAGCAGCAGGAAGGGCGCGAACTGCGCCAGCCCGATCAGGCCGAGGTCGAACAGGTTGTGGGTCATCGCATAGACTTGCCAGCCGATGGCGACGTTTTGCATCTGGACCGCCAGGGTGGCGAGGGTGCGGGAGGACAGGTAGAGGGCGAAATTGCGGTGGCGCAGGACGCTGAAGCCGTTGGCGGAACTGGGACTGGCGGTCATTTGAGCTTTCAGGGAGCAGAGCCTTGGGACTCCGCATCCCTGTCCGCTCCCGGTGTTAGGGCTTGTTGATGTCGGCTTCGGTGGTGAAGGCGTCGGCGTAGAATTCATCCTCCGGCAAACGGCATTGCGCGACGAAATCGCGCTTGGCGGAATCGACCACGATCGGCGCGCCGCAGGCATACACCTGGTGGCCGGACAGGTCGGGCAGGTCGGCCATGACGGCGGCGTGCACGAAGCCGGTGCGGCCGCTCCAGTGGTCTTCCTCCTGCGCGGCCGAGATCACCGGCACGTAGGTGAAGTTCGGCAGGATCGCTTCCCATTGGCGGCACAGCGCGTCCATATACAGGTCCTGCGGGCGGCGGCCGCCCCAGTACAAGGTCATCGGACGCTGCGAATCCTGCGCGCGCAGGTGTTCGATGATGGCCTTGATCGGCGCGAAGCCGGTGCCGGAGGCCAGCAGCACCATCGGCTTGTCGCTGTCCTCGCGCACGAAGAAGGTGCCCATCGGGCCTTCGAAGCGCAGGATGTCGCGTTCCTTCAGGGTGCTGAACACCTGGTCGGTGAACAGGCCGCCCGGCATGTGGCGGATGTGCAGGCTCAGCGGTTGATCCTGGTCAGGCGGCGAAGCCAGGCTGTAGCTGCGGCGCTTGCCGTCGCGCAGCATGAATTCGATGTACTGGCCGGCGCGGAATTTCAGCGTCTCGTTGGCCGGCAGTTGCAGGGTCATGACGATCACGTCGGGCGCCAGTTTTTCCAGCGTCGCCACGCGCGACGGCATCTTGCGGATCGGGTAGTCGTCGCTGCCCGCCACTTCGCGCGCCTCGATCACCAGGTCGCCCTGCGCGGTGGCGCAGCAGAACAGCGAGTAACCGGCCGCTTCCTCGTCCTTGGTCAGCGCGCGCTCCTGGTGCGCCTTGTGCGTGACCGCGCCGGAAATGACTTTGCCTTTGCAGGAGCTGCATGCGCCATTCTTGCAGCCGTAGGGCAGGCCGACACCGGCGCGCATGGCCGCGGCCAGCACGGTTTCGTCTTCCTCGCAGCTGAATTGATGGCCGCTAGGCTGTACAGTGATTTGAAACGTCATACAATCCTTCAATGAAAAAACTTACTATCCAAAAATTCAAGCTGCCGCGGCTGTTGATCGTGGGCTGCGGCGACGTCGGCATGCGGCTGGTGCCGCTGTTGCGTCCGCACTTTCGCGTGTTCGCCACCACCAGCCAGCCGTCGCGCTGCGCCGAATTGCGCGCGCTGGGCGCCGTGCCGCTGGTGGTCGACCTGGACCAGCCTGCCACTTTGCGGCGCCTGTCCGGCCTGGCGAGCCACGTCGTGCACCTGGCGCCGCCGCCCGCCGAGGGGCCGCTGGACCGCCGCACGCGCAATCTGACCGCCATTTTACCTGAGCACGCCCGTCTGGTTTATGTCAGCACCACCGGCGTCTACGGAGATTGCGGCGGAGTGTTGTTTGACGAGAGCCGTCCGGTGGCGCCGCGCAACGCGCGCGCCTTGCGCCGGGTGGATGCCGAGCGGGTGTTGCGGGGCTGGGCGCGGCGCGCCGGCGCGCATTTGTCGATCCTGCGGGTACCGGGAATTTATGCCGCCGACCGCCTGCCGTTGAAGCGCTTGCAGGCCGGCACGCCGGCGCTGGTCGCGGCGGAGGATGTGTACACCAACCACATCCATGCGGACGACCTGGCCGCCATCATCGCGCGCGCGCTGTTCCGCGGCTTGCCCAACCGGGTGTATCACGCGGTGGACGACAGCGATATGAAGATGGCGGAGTATTTCGATGCGGTGGCGGACGCCTTCCAGCTGCCGCGCCCGCCGCGCCTGGTGCGCGCGGCGTTGCAGCAGGTGGTGACGCCGGCCTTGCTGTCGTTCATGTCGGAGTCGCGGCGGCTGAGCAACGGCCGCATCAAGCGCGAACTGGGCGTACGGCTGCGCTACGTCAGCGTGGCGCAGATGTTGAAGGGCTGATCAGGCGCGCGGCGGGCGTTTCTTCTGCTGCACCCGCTGTTGTTGCTTCTTCTGGGTTTGCACTTTGTTCTGCTTGGCTTCGTGCAGGGCGACGGCGTCCTTGCGGGCCTGTTCCGGCGTGCGCAGTTCCGGATCATTGTCGTGGGCCACGAAATATTCGGCGTCCTGGGCGTCGACCACCAGCTTGATGGCGGCGGCGTCGTCGAGGTCGTAGATTTCGTGGAGCAGCGTCGTTACTTCGTCGAGGAATTCTTCGTAGGTCATGGGAGTATGTAAAAACAAGTAAAGACGGGACGGAAATTACACTAATGCAAGTCGTTTCCGTGGGGTTTGTGCCAAAATGGCAACGTAATTTGTATGAGCTATATCAATCAAGTCTGCACATGATACGATATTGTTAGCCATCTCACGAAGGAGCCATGGGTATGACAGCCACTTCCCATCCCAGCAAGGAGCAGGTTCGCGCCTATATGCACCAGCGTGAGTGCGACCGCCGTCCTCCGCCCACGCCGGACGAGATTCGCCGCCAGCTCGGCTGGTACTACAATTCGCACGACATCGATTTCCTCGGTTCTTCCACACTACTCTTCCCAGGCTCTATCGCCCAACTGGCCGCTTTGATGGCGGTTGAATGGTGTTTTCGTGCCGCCGGTCTCAGCCGATCCAACTGACTTTACCAATATTTATACCTTTTCTCGCAACAAATATCTTCCTAGCACAAGAAATAGGGGTAAAATCTCTCTAAATCTCACAGAAATGTCTGATGAGTTAGCCGTTCGTTAACGTAAACGTGTATTATCTCGGCTAAGCACTAAAAACCGGCACAAATGACTGTGTTTTGTAGTGCTTCATTGGTAATAGAGCTGAAAATTTTTTTTACCCATGTGTCGTTTTTTGTCAAAGACGGCCAGAACCTACTTAAAAACATTATGTCTATCAAAGAAATCACCGCATCGCCGACCTACAATCCTAACCGCGTCCTGGATGCCATCATCGAGAAGCTGCAACTGAAAAACGATGCGGCCCTGTCGCGCGCGCTGGAAGTAGCGCCGCCGGTCATCAGCAAAATCCGTCACAACACGCTGCCTATCGGCGCGACCATCCTGATCCGCATGCACGAGATCAGCGATTTTAGCATTCGCGAACTGCGCGAATTGATGGCGGCCTGATGACGGCATAGCCTCAAAGAAAACGGCGCGGACCTCTCGGTCACGCGCCGTTGTCTTATGCGGCTTGGTTGGTCGTGCCGTTGGCCTGGTGCTCAGGCCGACGTGCTGATGGTGGTGCCTATGCGCTGGCCGCTGGTGTTGACGGTCGGCGCGGCTGCCACTTGCGGCGGCGCCGGCGGGGCCGGCGGCGTGACGCGTTCGGCGGGTTGGTCCACCGCTTTCACCGGCTCAGGCTGGCGGGGCGGTGTCGCTGGTACGGCGGCGGTACTGGAGGCTACGGTATTGACAGCCATGATGAACTCCCATCATCCATAAATATCCCCAGAGTATGCCACTTATTTGAGCAGTCCGCCTGTTCGCGTTGCCGTGTGTGGCGCAAACGCCAGTACTCAGGCCGACGGCGTCAGGCGCGGGCGGTCGCTGTAGAAGCTGGCGATGCGGGCTTGCTCGATGATCGCGCCGGCGTCGGCCGCCGTTTGAAGGCCTTCCGCCACCTTGCCTGGGGCCGCCGAGTAGGCGGTCACGCCTGGAGCGGCCGAGTACGCAGTCTTGGCGCTCACGCCAGGGGCTGCCGAGTAGGCGGTGTTGGCGGCAACGCCGGGAGCAGCCGAGTAAGCGGTGTTGGCGGCGACGCCGGGGGCGGCCGAGTAGGCGGTGTTGGCGGCGACACCTGGGGCGGCGGAGTAGGCGGTCTTGGCGGCGACGCCTGGGGCGGCGGAGTAGGCGGTGTTGGCGGCAACGCCAGGCGCTGCCGAGTAGGCCGTCATGCCCGGTGCGGCCGAGTAAGCGGTTGCGCCAGGCGCGGCCGAGTAGGCCACGTCCTGATGCGCGGCGCCGCGCAGGTAGGGCTCGCCGAAAGTCGCCTCATACAATTCCTGCATGCGATGGCCGAGGCGCTCGTGCGCCACCAGGTCGTCCTCGCCGCGCAGGCCGATGTATGGGAAGTGGTGCAGGAAATGGCCGAACACGGCGTCGCAGTCGACCGCGTATTTCATCGTGTCCAGGATGTGGTAGTGCCAGAAGGTATCCACGTCGACCAGCGGCGCGGTCTGCTCATGCGGGAACTGCTTCATCAGGAACAGGAAACGGCGATACTCGGTTTCGATGGCGTTGGCGCGTTCCAGCGACCAGCCTTCGCCAGATTCTTTGTGCATCAGCTTGACTTTGATCGGTTCCAGGTCCAGGGCATTGATGACGTTCATGGCATTTCCTTTGCGTTGATGAGGCGGGTTGAAAAAAATAAAACAATTGCAATTCTTGCCCAGCGAAAGCGAAGCGCCTTTGATTTTTCTCAAGCTTTATCAGGAACGTCCTACGGTATTGGGAATACGCTGACGCAGGCGCCGCCATTTACGCTGGCGCGTCGGCCGCCAGGCGGGCCGGGAACTGGTGGTCGTCGGCCGCCGGCGGCACGTAGTCGACCGGCACCGAGATCGATACCGTGGTGCCGGCGTTGTGGCCGCCGGTGATGGCGCAATGGCCGCCGAGCAGGCTGATGCGCTCCTCGATGCCGACCAGGCCGAAGGAGCCGACCTTGTTGCGGCTGCTCTCGCGCATGCCGACGCCGTTGTCGCTGATGGTCATGCTGAGCATGCCGCCGGCCTGGCACAGCTCGACCCGCACCAGGCTGGCGCGCGCGTGCTGCAAGATGTTGCTCAGCGATTCCTGCAGCACGCGGAAGAAGGCGGTGGCGCAGCGGTCGTCGATGCGGATGTCGCTCTGGTGCTCGATCAGTTCGCAGACCATGCCGGAGCGCTGGCGGAACTGGGCGATCTGCCATTCCACCGCCGCGTTCAGTCCCAGGTCCAGCACCGTCGGCCGCAGGTCGTTGATGATGTGGCGCACGCTCTTGATGGTGCTGTCGATCTGGGTCAGCGTGCTGCGCGCGCGCGCATGCAGGCGCGGGTGGTTCTGCCGGGTGCGCGAGGCCAGCAGGTCGGCCTCGATGCGCAGCACCAGCAGGTTCTGGCCCAGGTCGTCGTGGATTTCGCGGGCGATGCGCTTGCGTTCCTGCTCCTTGATCTGGTCGGCGTGGGCCGCCAGCTGGCGCAGCTTGTGGTGCGACTGTTGCAGCTTGGCCTGGCTGTCGCGCAGCTCCTTGGTCATGGCCTTGGCCATTTTGATGGCGCGGATGCGCGACGACGACAGCGTATGGAACAGCAGGAAGAACAGCAGCGAGCCGACGAAGCCGCTGGCCATGGCCAGCCACGGCAGGAAGGCGTCGAAGCGGCTGTACCAGACCGCCTTGGGGGCGTTGAAATGGGCCGACCATTGGCGGCCGTTGAAGTCCAGCGGCAGCACGATGGCGAACTGGTCGTCCCGGCGCGCCGCGTGCCGGGTGCTGGTGCTGTTGTCGTACAGCAGGGTGAGCGGCGAGACGCTGCCGTCGGCGTTCTTGCCATCGTCGTACAACATCAGGTGCACTTCGCGCACCTGCATCTGGTCCATGGCCGCGCGCACCAGGCGCGGCACGCTGAAGCCTATGCCCACCGAGCCGAGGTAGGCCGCGCGGCGCTGCTCGACGTCGTTCAGCGGCAAGTCCTTGCGGTAGAGCGGCAGGCGCATCGCCAGCGCCCAGCCCTGGGCATTGCGGGTGTTTTCGATCGGCATGCCCGAGGTGATCAGCTTGCCCGTGTCGCGCGCCAGCGCGATGGCGCGCGCCGCCTGCTCCCTGGCTCCGATGTCGACCCCGAGCCGGTGGCGGTAGGGGGCGACCGGCTCGATCATGGTCAACACCGAATACTCGGCGCGCCGGCCGGCGGGTTTGATGGTGAAGTCAGGGTAGCCGTCCGGCTGGCCGTCGCCGCTGCGGGCGGCGGCGCGCTCGAAGGCGTCGCGCTGGGCGTCGGTCACGTGTTGCGTGTAGTTGATGTTGTCGAGCGCGGGAAATTGCTGTCCCAGGTCCAGCCCGCTGACGTAGCGGTGGAAGCTGTCGCGGTCGACGCGGTCGCTGGCGTCGAAGAAGCTGGCGGTGCCGCGCAGCACATCGGTGTAGGCGTTGATGCGCGAGGTGATGTTGTATTGGGCGTTGCGGGCCTGCTGCGTGAAGCGCCCGGCGGCATCGTGTTCGATGGTCTTGTAGACCATCACATAGAACAGCGCACTGACCCCCAGGGATAGCAAGACGCCAGCCCACCACACCGGCTTGGTCGGAGAAAACAATTGTTTTTGCGCAAGTAACGCTACCATATCGAATGCTTGAAGCAACTCCTGGGACCGGATGTAGGCTGAATATAGGAAACTTTGGCGATGCTAGTCAAGTAAATTTGTAAATTTGCTATTTGTCCTGGACGATGTGCCAAGACCACTTATGCAAAAAGCCGGCGCCTTCCACGGGAAGACGCCGGCCTCGGCGTGTGCGGCGGGTGCTGGCTGCGGCGCTTACTTGGCGACCCAGCTGTCTTTCAGCGTGACGATGCGGTTGAATACCGGTTTGCCTGGCGTGGAGTCGACGCGGTCGGCGACGAAGTAGCCGTGGCGCTCGAACTGGAAGCGCTGGTCCGGCTGGGCCGCGCTCATGCCCGGCTCCAGCCAGGCGGTGATGACTTCCTTGGCGTTCGGGTTCAGCAGCGAGATGAAGTCCTTGCCGCCGGCGTCCGGGTTGGCGTCGGTGAACAGGCGGTCGTACAGGCGCACTTCGGCCTCCAGCGCGGTGGCGGCGGAAATCCAGTGGATATTGCCCTTGACCTTGTAGTTGTCCGAACCCGGCGTGCCCGATTTCGAATCCGGGAAGTAGTTGACGTGCACCGCCACCACTTTGCCGTTCTCGTCCTTGTCGTAGCCGGTGCATTCGGTCACGTAGCCGTGGCGCAGGCGCACGCGGCTGCCCGGCTTGTCGTCGACCGGCGGCGCATAGCGGAAATAGCCCTTGCTCGGCACTTCCATGAAGTCCTCTTCCTCGATCCACAGCTCGCGCGTGATCGGGAAGCTGCGCACGCCCATTTCCGGGTGGTGCGGGTGGACCGGCGAGCTGCATTCCTCGCTCAGGCCTTCAGGGTAGTTGTCGATGATCAGCTTGAGCGGACGCAGCACGGCGGTGGCGCGCGGCGCCTTCGGGTCCAGGTCTTCGCGGATGCAGCCTTCGAGCGTGCTCATGTCGATCCAGCCGTCGGCCTTGGTCACGCCGATGCGCTCGCAGAACAGCTTGATCGCTTCCGGCGTGTAGCCGCGGCGGCGCAGGCCGACGATGGTCGGCATGCGCGGGTCGTCCCAGCCGTCGACGATGTTTTCTTCGACCAGCTGGCGCAGCTTGCGCTTGCTGGTGACGACGTAGGTCAGGTTCAGGCGCGAGAATTCGTACTGGCGCGGCACCGGCAGCTTGAAGAAGCCGCCCGCCGACAGGGTTTCCAGCAGCCAGTCGTAGAACGGGCGGTGGTCCTGGAACTCCAGCGTGCAGATCGAATGGGTGATGTTTTCCAGCGCGTCCGAGATCGGGTGCGTGTAGTCGTACATCGGGTAGATGCACCAGGCGTCGCCGGTGCGCACGTGGTGGGCGTGGCGGATGCGGTAGATGGCCGGGTCGCGCAGGTTCATATTGGGCGAGGCCATGGCGTCGGCGCTGGTCTTGGCGCGCAGGATGTGCTCGCCGTCGGCGTATTTGCCGGCCTTCATGTCGCGCAAGATCTGCAGCGATTCGGCGGCCGGCCGGTCGCGGAACGGCGAATTCTTGCCCGGGGTGTTGAAATTGCCGCGGTTGGCCGCCATCTCGTCGGCCGACTGGCTGTCGACGTAGGCATGGCCCTTTTCGATCAGGTACTCGGCCATCGCGTACAGCTGCTCGAAGTAGTCGGAGGCGTAGTGCAGATGGTGCTCGACGCCGCCGTTGGCGCTAGGGTAGTCGTAGTCAAAGCCCAGCCATTTGACGCTGTCGATGATGGTGTCGACGTATTCCTGCTCTTCCTTGGCCGGGTTGGTGTCGTCGAAGCGCAGGTTGCAGCGGCCCTGGTAGTCGCGCGCCAGGCCGAAGTTCAGGCAGATCGATTTGGCGTGGCCGATGTGCAGGTAGCCGTTCGGCTCGGGCGGGAAGCGGGTGATCACGCTCGGCATCCCAGGGCGCACGTGGGTGCCGGCCGCCAGGTCGGATTCGACGATGGCGCGCAGGAAATTGGAGGTCAGGACGGGCGTTGGGCTGTTTTTGTCGTTGCTCATCTGAAAAGTTGGCTTTGCAAAAGTTCGAGTGAAGGGCATTTTACCGTATCCCCTCTATGACAGCGGCGGAAATGCCGCGTTGCGGCGGCCTGAGGCGGATTAGGGGGCGGCCACACGGGTATAATTCGTCTTTAATTGTTTCGGAGGCCGTTTAAAAAAGACCGCAGCGTCGTTGTAGCTCCTCGCCGTGCATTTGCACTGCCTTCGTCGCTACGCCTAGCTGCGCTCATTTTTAATCAGCCTCACACGGCCCGGAGTTTCCAAAATGGAAAATTACTACAACACGCTGGGTATCGCGCCTAACGCCACCGACGACGAGATCAAGAAGATTTACCGCTCGCTGGCGATGCGCTTCCACCCGGACCGCAACCAGGCGCCGGGCGCGGAAGCGCGTTTCAAGGCCATCACCAAGGCCTATGAAATCCTGTCCGATCCGGTCAAGCGCGAGGAATACAACCAGCGCGTGAACCATCGCATCATCATCGACCCGGAAGCGGAAGCGTACCAGTTGTGGCGTGCGGTGTTCAACCTGCATGGCACCGTGCTGCCACCGGCCTGAGCCGGCCACATTCATCAGAAAGCAAGCAATGTCTAGAAAAGTACACCCTGAGTTCGCCTATCAATCGCGCGAGCTCGAAGGCCAGATCGACGGGATCCTGGGCGACCCGCCGGACCGCAAGAATTACCAGCGCATGATAGACGCGCTGGTGTCCGAGTACGCCAGCGGCGGCGGCATCGAGGACGTCAACATGCTGGCGTTCGCGCTGGTCGACCACATCGAGTTCAATAACCCGAAAGGCTTGCTGGCCGAGGCGGAAGACTACGAGTTCGGCGACGCCGGCCGCGTGTTCGCGATGGCCTCGTGCAAGGGCGAGGAAGCGGCGCGCATGTACGCGGCGCTGGAAGAGAACCTGCCGGACCTGGGCCGCCAGGCCATCATCACCGCCTTCCTGTTCAAGAATCCGCGCAAGTGGGACGACGACGACCAGTCGCTGGACCAGCTGTCGGCCAACGACGACGGCGACGATGTCAACGACGAAGACCAGGCGACCGACGACTTCGCCCAGATGTTCGATCAGGATGGAGATTAACCATGACCGAAAAAAGTAATCTGCCGGCGCTGAGCAAGCAAGTGACCGAGCTGGTGCTGGCCGGTTCGCTGGGCCATGCCGAGCAAGCCTTCGCCGACGCCGCCGACCAGTTCGGCGACCTGGCGGTGGTGGAAGTACTCAACAACATCCCGCCGCAGGTCACGGCGCTGCACCTGGCCGGCTTCGACGGCGGCAAGATGTCGCTGGCGACCCTGCTGGTGCCGGCCAAGGCCTGGGCCGACAGCCTGGCCTTCTTCGCCGCGACCTGGTCGGACGATCAGATCGAGGACGATCCGGAGCGCATCGCCGAGTCGCTGTTCGCCCACATCCACGGCATCGTGTTTTCCACCGACGACGAAGAGCGCCGCAAGGAACTGCTGGCGGCCGCCTCGGCCACCGACCACGGTTCGACCGCGTTCGCGATCCTGTTCTCGATGGCGCCGAAGGAAATCCTGGAAGTGGCCGGCGAGATCATCTCCAAGGGCCCGTACCTGACCGGCCAGACCTCGTCCGACAACGACGTGGTTCCGCTGGCGATTTTGCTGGCGCAAGCCTCGGAAGACGGCTGGGACCGCGCGCTGTTCGAGCTGTTCCCGGAGTTCCGCCACAGCGCCGACCTGGCCGACGCCGAATTCAGCGACGACCCGGACGACGAGCCGAACTTCCTGCAGCGCTCCACCAAGGAATTGCTGTACCGCTTGCGCAAGCAGGTACCGTCCACCCGCAGCGCCGCCAAGCCTGGTTCGCGCCGCAGCCTGGGCACCGGCATTTTCTCGTGATGGATAACTGATACATGCTGCCAGCAATTGTCGTAGAAAATTTACCGCGCCTGACGCGCGCCATCCAGCAACTGGCGGCCCATCCGGACGACGAGGCCGCCTACTCGCTGGCCGATGAACTGACCGGCATCACCGCCATGGTGGCCGAGAAGTTCACCAACGACCGCACCGCCGACGGCATCCAGAAAGCCTTGCAGCTGACGGTGGGCGGCGTGTCGCTGGGGCTGGACCACGCGCTGATGCACGAGGGCGACCTGGCGGCGCTGGACTTCCTGATCGAGCACGGCGCCGAGCACGCGTTCCAGATCGGCTTCCGCCTGATCAAGGAGTTGTCGGCGCTGCCGGAGGATTCCCTGGTCGGCGAGTACGATACCGATCCGGTGTATTCGGCGCGCCGCCTGCGCGACCTGTTCATCGACCTGTGCCAGACCGATCCGAACCAGAACTGGAACGGCATGGAGCGCTACGAAGTGCTGCTCAGGCAGCGCAAGGAAGTGCAGGCCGTGGTGCGCCTGGCCGGCTGGCTGCGCCGTCATCACAGCGAAGGCCCGGTCAGCGATACCGACCTCAATGCCGAGGGCGTGATCGCGCTGGCCATCATCTTCGCCATCGAAGGCGGCGGCCGCGTGGTGGCGCGCACCGGACAGAAGGAGTTCGAACGCTTCGTCAAATCGGTGCGCAAGTCCAAGCCGGACTACGAAGAGGGCTGGGCGGCGCTGCTGGCCAAGGTGCCGGTCCAGCATCACCCGGTGCTGCTGGACCGTATCGCCAGCTATCGCAGCGGCTGCACGGTGATCCAGAACATCAAAGGCCGCACGGCGATGAAAACGCTGTTCGCGGAACTGGAGAACTACGCCGGCTCCGAGCTGGACGCCGACTATAACTAGCAACTAAGCTAAGCCGCGGCGGCCTCGGTCGCCACCGCGACGAAGGCCGCCACCAGCGGCGAGGTTTCATCCTTGCGCTGCGCCAGCAGCAGCGTGGTGTTGGCCTCGGGATCGGCCAGCGGACGGTAGCAGACGCCGCCCATGTGGATGATGTCGAACGAGCGCGGCAGCACCGAGATGCCGCAACCGGCCGCCACCAGGCCGATGATGGTCGACGCTTCGTTGGCCTCCATCGCGATCGTCGGCATGAAGCCGGCGGCCCGGCACAGCCGGAAAATTTGATGGTAAATCCCGGTGCCGGCCGTCTTCGGATACATCACGAACGGCAGGCCTTGCAGCTCGCTGATGGCGACCGCCGTCTGCTGCGCCAGCGGATGACCCAGCGGCAGCACCAGCGTCAGCGGGTCGTGCCGCAGCACCGACATCTCGACCGCATCGGTCACCGCCACTTCCGGCGGACGCACCAAGCCCAGATCCAGTTCCCGCGCGGCGATGGCGTCGATTTGCGGCACCGTCGACATTTCGCGCAGGGTCAGCGTCACGCCCGGATAGCGCTGGCGGTAGCGGTTGACCACGGTCGCGAACAGCGGCGTCAGCGGGGTGGAGAAGGTGAAGCCGACGCGCAGTTCGCCGGCTTCGCCGCGCTCGGCCCGGCGCGCGGTCCGCACCGCCTGCTCGGACAGCGACAGCACGCGGCGGGCGTCGTCCAGGAACAGCTTGCCCGCTTCCGTCAGGCGCACCCAGCGCTTGCTGCGCTCCAGCAGCTGCGCGCCCACTTCGGCTTCCAGCATCTGGATCTGGTGGCTCAGCGGCGGCTGGCCGATGTGCAGGCGCTCGGCGGCGCGGGTAAAGCTGAGCTCTTCGGCGACGGCGACGAAGTAGCGCAGGTGGCGGAGTTCCATTTCTGTTATCTTTTTAAAGTATGAGTAACGGCTTAAATATATATTGGACAGTGATTCGATGCAATCCTAAGATGAAGACATCGTACCTCCCAAGAGAGAGTCATCATGTCGTTGAGCGCCGCCGCACTACCTGTTTGTTCCGCGCCGTCCCTGCCCGTGCCGCACATCACCGTCGGCAGTCCCGAATTCAAACGCAGCAGCCGCGCGCTGTTCTTCGGCGGCTTTTCGGCGTTTGCGCTGTTGTACAGCGTGCAGCCGCTGATGCCGGTGCTGTCGCATGAGTTCGCATTAAGCGCGGCCCAGAGCAGCATGGTGCTGTCGGTCTCGACCGGGGCGCTGGCGGTGTCGCTGGTGGCGTCGAGCGCGGTGTCGGAGCGGCTGGGGCGCAAGCCGCTGATGGTGGCGGCGATGGTGATCTCGGCGCTGCTGACGATCCTGTGCGCGTTTGCGCAGAGCTACAGCCAGTTGCTGCTGATGCGCGCCGCGCTGGGCGTGGCGCTGGGCGGCATGCCGGCGATCGCCATGGCCTACCTGGGCGAGGAGATGGAGCCGACTTCGCTGGGCTTGTCGATGGGGCTGTACATCAGCGGCAGCGCGTTTGGCGGCATGTCGGGGCGGGTGATCGCGTCGGTGCTGAGCGATCATTTTTCATGGCGGATGGCGTTGGCGGCGGTGGGCGTGGCCGGGCTGCTGGCGGCCTGGGAGTTCTGGCGTTCGCTGCCGGCGTCGCGGCATTTCGTCGCGGTGCGCAGCGGCTGGCGTAGCTTCCCGGCCGGCTTCAAGCTGCACCTGTCCGATGCCGGCTTGCCGTGGTTGTTTTCGCTGTCCTTCCTGCTGATGGGGAGTTTTATCAGCCTGTACAACTACATCGCTTATCGGCTGCTGGCCGCGCCCTTCCATCTGAGCCAGAGCCTGGTCGGCGCGGTGTCGTTCATGTATTTGCTGGGGATTTATGGCTCGGTGTGGGCCGGCCGCCTGGCGGACCGCTACGGCCGCCGCCATGTGCTGTGGGCGGTGATGACCATCATGATCGCCGGCTTGTTGCTGACCTTGTCGAACTGGTTGCCGCTGATGGTGTTTGGCGTGGCGCTGTTCACTTACGGCTTCTTCGCCTCGCATTCGATCGCCAGCAGCTGGGTGGGGCGGCGCGCCACCAGCAACAAGGCGCTGGCGTCGGCGCTGTATCTGTTTTTCTATTACCTCGGTTCCAGCGTGGTCGGTTCGGCCACCGGCATCATGTGGGGGCGCAACGGCTGGCCCGGCGTGGTGCTGGTGCTGAGCGGCTTCCTGGGCCTGGCGTTCATGGTGGCGCTGCGCCTGCGCAGCCTGGCGCCGCTGGCGCCGGCCGAGCGCTAGTCAGCGCGGGCAGTTGGTATAGGACCTTCTGCCGTCCGGGTGGATGTTGATGCAGTAGGTGACGACAGCGGTGACGATCTTGTAGGTGCGTGTTTTGTTCTCGCCGCCTGGTGTGCTCAGCTCGATGATCCTGGCGGGCTGGTACCACTTCGGCGGCACCGCTTCGTGCGCGGCGTTGATGCCGCGTTCCAGGCGGGCTTGCTTGCTGTCCGGCGGCGGCACCGGCGCGCGTTCGGGATAGGCGGCGCGCAATTCCTTGTCGATTTTTCTCACGTCCAGCCTGGCCTGGCTCAGCATGTCGCCGGCGCTGGGCGGACGTTGCGCGGCCGGCGCCTGGGCGAAGGGATCGTCGGGGAGGCCGGCGGGCGTTGGCGCGGTGGTGGGCGGGGGCGGGGGCAGGATGTCGTCGGCTGTCGGGAAGGTGATGGTTTTCGGCGCTGGCGCGACCCTGGCCTGGGGCGCGGGCTGGACCTGCGGCTTGGACGGACTCTTGGCTGCGGGGCGGGCCATCGGCAGCAGCCATTGCATCGCGTCGCGCGGCGCGCGTGGCGTGTCGGCGGCGTGCTGGCGCTGCATGAATGCGTAGATGATCGCTATGTGCAGCAATCCGGTGATGAGCAATCCGGGCAGGTGGCGTGGTCGATGTCTGATCATTCCGCAGGATAACTTGCAAATAGGATATTTGTTGATTTTGTCACAAGTTCTTACAAAGCCTGTAAGTTTGTCGGCGGCGGCGCGACCAAGGTGCATCATTGATCGCCTTGGAGACGCCGTGAAACATCTAATCCTGAGCCTGGCCGCCGCCGCCGTGCTGAATATTCCGCCGGCGTTGGCCGCCGCTTGCAGCGCGCAGAGCCCGGCCTACCGCATTGCCTTGCTGGAGTTGTACACCTCCGAGGGATGCAGCAGCTGTCCGCCGGCCGACCGCTATGTCAGCGGCCTGCGCGCGGACGGCGTGACGGCGCGGCAGGCGGTGCTGTTGTCCGAGCATGTCGACTACTGGAATTACATCGGCTGGAAGGATCCGTTTTCCAGCAAGACCTTCACCGACCGCCAGCGCTGGCTGAGCGACCTGGCCGGCTCGCGCACCATCTACACGCCGGAGATTTTTGTCGGCGGCAAGGAGCAGCGCGGCTGGCCGCGCGGTGTGGCCGACACGGTCAAGCGCATCAATGGCATGGCGGCGCAGGCCGACATCGGCATCACGCTGGACGCGGCCGGTGCGGGCGGGCTGGCGGTCAGCGTGACGGCCAAGTCGGCGCACGAAGGCAAATTGTTTGTCGCGTTGGTCGAGAACGGTGTGGCCAGCCAGGTCAAGGCGGGCGAGAACCGCGGCCGCTTGCTGCGTCATGATTTCGTGGTGCGCGAGTGGCTGGCGCCGGTGCCGCTGACGTCGGGCGGCGCGGTCGTCAGCCGGACGCTGGCGCTGCCGGCCGGCGCGGCGGCCAACCGGCTGGGCATCAGCGCTTTCGTGCAGACGGACAAGGGTGAAGTGTTGCAGGCAATGTCGCTGCCGGTTTGCGGCGGCTAAATATGACCGCGCACTGATCTGCGTCAGCGCGCCACAGGTTAGCGTTCCGTCTGCCGAAACCGGCGGCGGCCTCCACTGTCGAACTTCATTGGCACGTCTGTGCCGGAGAAAACAGAGGAGGGATACATCATGCTGCAAGCGAACGACATCCAACATCGGTTTCATTTGTTAGAGCAAGCGATAGGCCAGGCTTCGCAAGCCTGCTCGGCTGAGCGCCTGGTGCCCGGCGAACTGCGCGACAGCATCCGGCGATTGGACCGGCAATCCGATACGGCGAAGGAAGTGCTGCTGTCCCAGGATCAGCTGCGTATCCACAAGCTGATGCGCGAAATGGAGAGGCTCTCGGAGCGCGCCCGGCAGGTCTGCATCAACGTCCCGCAACTGTCGCCGCAGATGCGCGGCGCGGTGAACTATATGCACGGACAAGTCATGGAGCTCAAGCGGGATATGCGTATCAATTCGTAGACGAAACACAGGCCGTCTGCGGACGGCCTGTTGCTTAGTTGGGAATCACATGCCTGAAGGTCGGTTCGATGTTTTTGGCGTGCAGGTGCTGGATGATGTCTTCCAGTGTCGCGTCTTTCAATAGCAGGCCGGTTGGGGCGACATGCGCCGCCGGCTTGTGCGGACGTTCCTTGCCTTGCGGCGGGTGCATGGTGGCGATGGCGTGCGTGAACTGCTTGTCGCTGATGCTTTGCAGTCCGTCCAGGAACGCGGCTTGCGCGGCGTAGGGCGGCATCATTTCCAGTCCCGATTCGTCGGCAAACGAGGCGCCCATGCCGGGATTGATGAACGCGGCCCAGGTGCCGCTGGCCACGTGCAGGCACGGCGGCAGCTCCGCCGTCGTGCTGGTCAGCGTGTCGGGACGCAGGCCGATCTCTTCGTTCGGTATGTCGGGGAAGTAGGTCTTGCGCAGCAAGTGCAAGAAGTGCTGCGCCTGGTTAAGCGGCACCGGCGTCTCCAGCGACAGCCACAAGGAATAACCATTGCCGCCGTTGATGCTGACCGCCGGCGCGGGCAGCGCCAGCCGGTCTTGCAGCGCGTTCGCCACGCCGCACAGACGATCCCAATGCTGCAAGGCCGGCGCGTCGCCCATGCGGTTGAAGTCGACGATCAACGCGCGCACCAGGCCGTTGTCGGAGACCAGGTTGAGGGCGGTGGTCTTCTCGCCGCCCAGATGTTGCGCCAGCATCGCCGGCGTCAGCGCGCCGGCGGGGAAGCATTCCTGGTCGTCGAGCAGGTACAGCCGCTGCAATTCCGCGATCAGCTTGTCCATCACAGCACTCCCTGTGCGCGCAAGGCGGCGATGTCGTCGTCGCTCTGGCCCAGCAGGCCGCGCAGGATCTCGTCGGTGTGCTGGCCCAGCAGCGGCGGCGCGACCGCGTTGCCGGTCGGCGTGAGCGACATCTTCATCGGGCTGCGCACCAGCCTGGTGCTGCCGGCGGTCGGATGCGGCACCTCCATCACCAGTTCGCGCGCCAGCACTTGCGGGTTCTTGTAGACGTCGTCGAGGTTGTTGATCGGACCGCACGGCACGCCGACCGCTTCCAGCTGGTCGATCCAGAAATCGCGCGGCTGCGCCAGCACCATCTCGGCCAGCAGCGGCACCAGTTCGTCGCGATGCTGCACGCGCAGCGGGTTGGTGGCGTAGCGTTCGTGCGTGGCCAGGTCGGCGCGGCCGCCCGTTTCGACAAACTTCTGGTACTGGCCGTCGTTGCCGGTGGCGACGATGATGTAGCCGTCTGCGCACTGGAAGGTCTGGTACGGCACGATGTTCGGATGCGCATTGCCCCAGCGCTTGGGCGGCTTGCCGCTGTTGAGGTAGTTGCTGCCCATGTTGGCCAGCATCGCCACCTGCACGTCCAGCAGCGCCATGTCGATGTACTGGCCTTCGCCGCTGCGGTCGCGGTGGGTCAGCGCGGCGAGGATGGCGATGGTGGCGTACATGCCGGTCATCAGGTCGGTCAGCGCCACGCCGGCTTTTTGCGGACCGCCGCCGGGCAGGTCGTCGCGCTCGCCGGTGACGGACATCAGGCCGCCCATGCCCTGGATCAGGAAGTCGTAGCCGGCGCGGTGCGCGTACGGGCCGTCCTGGCCGAAGCCGGTCACCGAGCAGTAGACCAGGTCGGGCTTGATGGCTTTCAGCGATTCATAGTCGAGGCCGTAGCGCTTGAGCTGGCCGACCTTGAAGTTTTCCAGCACCACGTCGCAGTGGCTGGCCAGTTCGCGTATCAGGGCCTGGCCGTCGGCGCTGGCGATGTCGATCGTGACCGAGCGCTTGCCGCGGTTGGCGGCCAGGTAGTAGGCCGCTTCGGTGGTGTCCTGGCCTTCGGCGTCCCTGGCGTACGGCGGGCCCCAGGCGCGGGTGTCGTCGCCGCTGCCGGGCCGTTCGATCTTGATGACGTCGGCGCCGAGGTCGGCCAGATTCTGCGAGCACCACGGTCCGGCCAACACGCGGCTGAGGTCGAGGACGCGGATGTGGCCTAGCGCTTTGGGAGCTGTCATGATGAGTGTAACCTTTTGAGTAATCCGATCAGGCCGCTAGTGTAGTGGCTCAGTCGGCGCTTGCACATAATTTTTTTGCAAGGTGGCGGCCAGTTCGCGCGCGGCCTGCCAGCGCAGCTGCGGCGATGGATAGTCGGGCTTGCTGCGGCGCGGATGCACGCTGCCACGGAACATTTTCTTGAAATAGCCCGCCAGTTGCGCCGCCGGCCAACCGGCGCGCCAGGCCAGCAGCATGCCTTCGCGGTCGGCTTCGACTTCCTGCGCATAGTTGGTGGGCGCCAGCTGGTCGATCAGCTCGCTGTCGTGGTCGACCGCGTGTTCCAGTTCCAGGAAGGGGCGTTCGGCCCAGCGCGGCGCCAGCCGCAGCGCCTGCTGGTATTCCTTCAGGTTGTGGTGCAGGGCGGCGTGCTCGATTTCGTGGGCCAGCAGCATGGCCAGCTCGGCGTCGCTCAGCTCCAGCCGCTGCACGTAGGCCCGGCTGACCAGGATCTTGCCGCCCGCCATGCAGTCGGCGTTCTGGTCTGGATCGTTGGTGGTGTGGACTTCCCAGGCCCAGCTTGCCGTGTCGGGATAGTCGCGCCTGGCGCGCGCGATCAGCGTCGCTGCGATGGTGTCGACGCGGGCGGTGAAGCGGGCGTCGGCGTCCAGCACGTGCTCGTCCAGGCGGGCGGCGTACACCTGGGCGGCGCGGGCGATGAGCAGTTGCTGGGTCAAGGCGGGGTCCGGCGCGGCCACGGCGGCGGGCGCGCCGGCCAGCAGTGCCAGCAGCGCGGGCAGCAGCAGCCGGCCCGCCCAGCGCCGCCTATTTGCCGCATCCCGCATTCGTGATAATGTTGACATCGTGTCCATCACTGCTTCCGAGGCATCCACCATGTGGCCTTACCCAAAAATCGTTGCACACCGCGGCGGCGGCACGCTGGCGCCGGAAAACACCGTGGCCGGCCTGCGCGCCGGCCTGGCCTACGGCTTTCACGCGGTCGAGTTCGACGTCATGCTGTCGCGCGACGGCATCGGCATGGTGATACATGATCCCGAGTTCGGCCGCACGGTGGCGGGGCGGGGCAGCGTGGCCGGGACCGACGCCATCGAGTTGTCCGGCATGGACGCGGGCAGCTGGTTCGGGCCGCAATTCCGCGACGAGCCGGTGCCATTCTTCACCCAGTTCATCGATTATTGCAAGCAGCAACGCATCTGGATGAACGTGGAGATCAAGCCGGCCGACGGTTTCGAGCGCGAGACCGGCAGTTGGGTTGCAAAAATAATACGCGAGCACTATGCGACCGAGATCGCGGCGGGGGACCCGGCCGCCGTGCCGCTGCTGTCCTCATTCAGTTTCGACGCCCTGGCCGCCGCCCGCGACGCGGCGCCCTACCTGGCGCGCGGCTACCTGCTGGACCGCGTTCCCGCCGACTGGCACGCGCAGGCGCGCGAACTGGGCGCCGTGGCCATCCACACCAACCAGAAGCACCTGACGCGGGAGCTGGCGGCGCAGATCAAGGCGGCCGGCTACGGGCTGTTTTGCTACACGGTCAACGATCCCGAGCGGGGCAGGGAGATCCTGTCCTGGGGCGTGGACGGCTTCTGCACCGACCGGATCGATTTGATCGGCCCCAGCTTCGCCTAAGACCCTGTGGCCGCCACGGTCATATATAATCAACCCTTTGCATTTGCCAGCTACCACTGCTTACGACATGAAATCATCTGAAATCCGCGACAAATTCCTCAAGTTTTTTGAATCCAAGGGTCATTCGATTGTCCGTTCCAGCTCTCTGGTGCCTGGCAACGACCCGACCCTGCTGTTGACCAACAGCGGCATGGTGCAGTTCAAGGACGTGTTCACCGGTACCGACAGCCGTCCGTACACCCGCGCCACCTCGGTGCAGCGCTGCGTGCGCGCCGGCGGCAAGCACAACGATCTGGAAAACGTCGGCTACACCGCGCGTCACCACACCTTCTTCGAAATGCTGGGCAACTTCAGCTTCGGCGACTATTTCAAGCGCGACGCCATCAACTACGCGTGGGAACTGCTGACCAAGGTCTACGGCCTGCCGGTCGACAAGCTGACCGTCACCGTCTACATGGAAGACGACGAAGCCTACGACATCTGGGCCAACGAAGTGGGCGTGCCGAAAGAGCGCATCATCCGCATCGGCGACAACAAGGGTGCGCGCTACGCGTCGGACAACTTCTGGCAGATGGCCGACACCGGCCCATGCGGTCCGTGCACCGAGATCTTCTACGACCACGGCGCCGACATTCCAGGCGGCCCGCCAGGCTCGCCCGACGAAGACGGCGACCGCTTCATCGAAATCTGGAACCTGGTGTTCATGCAGTTCAACCGCGACGAAGCGGGCGTGATGCACAAGCTGCCGAAGCAGTGCGTCGACACCGGCATGGGCATGGAACGCCTGGCCGCCGTGCTGCAACACGTGCACTCGAACTACGAGATCGACCTGTTCCAGGCCCTGATCAAGGCCGCCGCGCGCGAAACCGGCGCCACCGACCTGGAAAACAAATCGCTGCGCGTGATCGCCGACCACATCCGTGCCGCCGCGTTCATGATCGTCGACGGCGTGATTCCCGGCAGCGAAGGCCGCGCCTACGTCCTGCGCCGCATCATCCGCCGCGCGCTGCGTCATGGCCACAAGCTGGGCCAGACCAAGCCGTTCTTCTTCAAGCTGGTGGCCGACCTGGCGATCGAGATGGGCGCCGCCTATCCCGAGCTGGAAGAAGCCAAGGAGCGCGTGGCCCAGATGTTGAAGGCCGAGGAAGAGCGCTTCGGCGAGACCCTGGAAACCGGCATGAAAGTGCTGGAAGCCCAGCTGGCCAAGGACGGCAAGGGCATCGACGGCGCCACCGCCTTCACCCTGTACGAAACCTACGGCTTCCCGCCGGACCTGACCGCCGACATCTGCCGTGAACGCGATATCGAGTTCGACCAGGTCGGCTACGACGCCGCGCTCAAGGAAAGCCAGGAACTGTCGCGCAAAGGCGGCAAGACCACCAAGGACGCCAAGGTCGAGTACACCGGCGAGAAAAACAAATTCGTCGGCTACGACAACCTGAGCCACAGCAGCAAGATCGTCGCCCTGTACGCGGCCGGCACGCCGGTGCAGGAACTGAAGGCTGGCCAGGCCGGCATCGTGGTGCTGGACACCACACCGTTCTACGCCGAATCCGGCGGCCAGGTCGGCGACCAGGGCGTGATCGGCACCGGCGCGGCGCAGTTCAGCGTCAGCGATACGCTGAAGATCCAGGCCGACGTGTTCGGCCACCACGGCGTGCTCGATAGCGGCTCGCTGAAGGTGGGCGACGCGGTCAGCGCCAACGTGGACGAGGCCAAGCGCGCGCGCACCATCCGCAACCACTCGGCCACCCACCTGATGCACAAAGCCCTGCGCGAAGTGCTGGGTTCGCACGTGGCGCAGAAGGGCTCGCTGGTCGATCCCGACAAGACCCGTTTCGACTTCAGCCACAACGCGCCGCTGACGGCCGAGCAGATCGCCGAAGTGGAAGCCAAGGTCAACAAAGAGATCCTGGAAAACCACGCGACCAAGGCGCAGAACATGTCGTTCGACGACGCGGTCAAGCATGGCGCGATGGCCTTGTTCGGCGAGAAGTACGGCGACGAAGTGCGGGTGCTGGACATCGGTTCGTCGAAAGAGCTGTGCGGCGGCGTGCACGTGCATCGCACCGGCGACATCGGCCTGTTCAAGATCATCGGTGAAGGCGGCGTCGCCGCGGGTATCCGTCGCGTCGAGGCGGTGACCGGCGAGGGCGCGCTGGCGCTGGTGCAAGCGATGAACCGTCGCCTGCTGGACGCTGCGGCCGCGCTGAAGTCGACGCCGGAAGAATTGACCGCGCGTATCGGCCAGGTGCAGGACCACGTCAAGGCGCTGGAGAAGGAACTGGCCGCGCTGAAATCGAAACTGGCTTCGGGTCAGGGCGATGAGCTGGTCACGCAAGCGGTGGACGTCAACGGCATCAAGGTGCTGGCGGCGGTGCTGGAAGGCGCCGACGTGGCCCGCCTGCGCGAAACCATGGACAAGCTGAAGGACAAGCTGAAGACCGCCGCCATCGTGCTGGCCAGCGTGGCCGACGGCAAAGTCAGCCTGATCGCGGGCGTGACGGCGGACGCCACGTCCAAGGTCAAGGCGGGCGAACTGGTGAACTTCGTTGCACAACAAGTGGGCGGAAAAGGCGGTGGACGCCCCGATATGGCGCAGGCCGGCGGTACCGATCCTAGCGGTCTGGCTGCAGCTCTGGCAGCTGTTCCGGGCTGGGTGGGCGAGCGCGCCTAAGTTGCCTGAAAGCCTTGCGATGCAGTAATTATGCGGCCTGCGTAGCATACGCAGGCCGTTGTTGTCTGTAAGGAGCTGTTGTATACTTGCCAGTTCCCGTTGCAAACTTGCAACGTACTATGAACTATTTTGGTGCAGCGCGTCATTCGATCTGTTTTGGAGTAGTATGACGTCAGTCCTAACAAAACACGCGGGTTTTTGATGAGCGACACGATACTTGAAAACGAAATCATGGAATTCCACAAAGAACTCGACGCACGCGGCCTGAACTGCCCGTTGCCGATTCTCAAGGCCAAGAAAGCCTTGTCCGAGTTGCAAAGTGGCGAAGTCCTGCGCATCATGGCGACGGACCCGGGTTCGGTGCGCGATTTCCAGGCCTTTGCCAAGCAAACCGGCAACGCCCTGTTGTCCCATGTCCAAACCGGTCGTGAATTCGTCTTTTTGATGCAGCGCAAATAAGCCTGCTGCGTCTTTTTCCGTAGAAACATCGTCTGAGAGATTTATTTTTTAGACGATTTCTACTAGCTAAAAAACGCACGATCGTGCTTTATTTTCTTGTGCGGGCTGAATTTCTCATATAATCTAGCCCACATAATTTAGTCCCGAATTCTTTAATTTTTCCAAAGGCACAGCTATGAAAGTCTTGGTACCCGTCAAACGCGTGGTCGACTACAACGTCAAAGTGCGCGTCAAGTCCGACGGCACTGGCGTCGATATCGCCAACGTCAAAATGTCGATGAACCCATTCGATGAGATCGCGCTGGAAGAAGCGATGCGCCTCAAAGAAGCCGGCAAAGTCACCGAAGTGGTCGCCGTGTCGTGCGGCGTGACCCAGTGCCAGGAAACCCTGCGCACCGGTATGGCGATCGGCGCCGACCGCGGCATCCTGGTGGAAACCGCGGTCGAGCTGGAGCCGCTGGCGGTCGCCAAGCTGCTCAAGGCGCTGGCCGACAAGGAGCAGCCGCAGCTGATCATCCTGGGCAAGCAGGCGATCGACGACGACTCGAACCAGACCGGCCAGATGCTGGCGGCCCTGCTGGGTTGGCCGCAGGCGACGTTCGCGTCGAAAGTGGTGCTGGAAGACGGCAAAGTCACCGTGACCCGCGAAGTGGACGGCGGCCTGGAAACCCTGGCGCTGACCTTGCCTGCGATCATCACCACCGACCTGCGTTTGAACGAGCCACGCTATGTGACGCTGCCGAACATCATGAAGGCCAAGAAGAAACCGCTGGATGTGACCAAGCCAGAAGACCTGGGCGTCGACGTGACCCCGCGTCTGAAAACCCTGAAAGTCGTCGAGCCGGCAAAACGCTCGGCCGGCATCAAGGTTCCGGACGTCGCCACCCTGGTCGCAAAACTGCGCACCGAAGCCAAAGTCATCTAAAGAATTTAATTCCTGTCCCGGGCGCAGCCGGGGACGGGAATAATCAAAGGAAAAATCATGGTCGCATTAGTTATTGCAGAACACGACAACGCTAGCCTGAAAGGCAGCACCCTCCACACCGTGACCGCCGCAGCCCAATGCGGTGGCGACGTGCACGTCCTGGTCGCTGGCTCGAACGCCGGCGCCGCCGCCGCCGCCGCCGCGCAAATCGCCGGCGTGTCGAAAGTCATCGTGGCCGACGCCGCTTACTTCGCCGACGGCCTGGCCGAGAACATCGCCGAGCAAGTGCTGGCGCTGGCAGCTTCGTACAGCCACATCCTGGCTCCGGCCACCGCCTATGGCAAGAACATCCTGCCGCGCGTGGCCGCCAAGCTGGACGTTGCACAGATTTCGGAAATCACCAAGGTCGACTCGCCGGACACCTTCGAGCGTCCTATCTACGCCGGTAACGCGATCGCCTACGTGCAATCGTCGGACAAGATCAAGGTCATCACCGTGCGTTCGACCGGCTTCGACGCCGCTGCCGCCAGCGGCGGTTCGGCTGCGACCGAGACCGTCGCCGCGGTTGCCGACCACGGCAAATCGGCCTTCGTCGGCCGCGAGCTGGCCAAGTCGGACCGTCCAGAGCTGACCGCCGCCAAGATCATCGTTTCCGGCGGCCGCGGCATGGGCTCGGGCGAAGCGTTCAAGATCCTGGAACCGCTGGCGGACAAGCTCAACGCCGCCATGGGCGCATCGCGCGCCGCAGTCGACGCCGGCTATGTGCCGAACGACTGGCAAGTCGGCCAGACCGGCAAGATCGTCGCGCCGTCGCTGTACATCGCGGTCGGCATTTCCGGCGCGATCCAGCACTTGGCCGGCATGAAGGATTCCAAAGTGATCGTCGCGATCAACAAAGATCCTGAAGCGCCGATCTTCTCCGTTGCCGACTACGGCATCGTGGGCGATCTGTTCGACATCGTGCCGCAACTGGTTGCAGAACTGGGCTAATCAAGCCGTGATGACTACAGGGCCACGCTGATCCGGATGACCGGATCGCCGTGGCCTTTTTCTTGGAGACATAAGATGCCATATCAAGCACCCCTGAAAGACATGCTGTTCGTGATGAACGAACTGGCCGACCTGGCCGGCGTCAACGCGCTGCCGGGCAACGAGGACGCGACCCCGGACACGGCCGAAGCCGTGCTGGAAGAGAACGCGAAGTTCGTCGCCAACGTGGTCGCACCGCTGAACAATCCTAGCGATAAAGATCCGAGCTTCTGGCACGACGGCCAGGTCACGACCTCCAAGGGCTTCAAGGACGCCTTCAAGGCGTTTGCCGAGGCTGGCTGGCAGGGTGTGCAGCATCCGGTGGAGTTCGGCGGCCAGGGCTTGCCCAAGTTGCTGGCGACGCCGTGCATTGAAATGCTCAACGCCGGCAGCATCTCGTTCGCGCTGTGCGCGCTGCTGTCGGACGGCGCGATCGAAGCGCTGCTGACGGCCGGCAGCGATGCGCAAAAAGCCATCTACCTGGAAAACCTGGTGTCGGGCAAATGGACCGGCACCATGAACCTGACCGAGCCGCAGGCCGGCTCCGACCTGGCCGCCGTGCGCACCCGCGCCGTGCCGCAGGACGACGGCAGCTACAAGGTGTTCGGCACCAAGATCTTCATCACCTACGGCGAGCACGACTTCACCGAAAACATCGTCCACCTGGTGCTGGCGCGCACGCCGGACGCGCCTCCGGGCGTGAAGGGTATTTCGCTGTTCATCGTGCCCAAGTTCCTGGTCAACGCCGACGGCTCGCTGGGCGCGCGCAACGATGCGCATTGCGTGTCGATCGAACACAAGCTGGGCATCAAGGCCAGCCCGACCGCCGTGCTGCAATTCGGCGACCACGGCGGCGCCATCGGCACGCTGGTGGGCGAAGAGAACCGCGGCCTGGAATACATGTTCATCATGATGAACGCGGCCCGCTTCGGCGTCGGCCTGCAGGGCATCGGCCTGGCCGAGCGCGCTTACCAGAAGGCCGTGGCGTTCGCCAAGGACCGCGTGCAGTCGCGCGACCTGGCCGGTTCGGCCGGTCCGGTGGCGATCATTCATCATCCGGACGTGCGCCGCATGTTGATGGCTATGCGTTCGCAGACGGAAGCGGCGCGCGCGCTGGCCTACGTCGGCGCCGGCATCAGCGACGTGGCGCACAGCCACGCCGATGCCGAGGTGCGCAAGGCCAACCTGGCGGTGTACGAGTATCTGGTGCCGGTGATCAAGGGCTGGTCGACCGAGATGTCGCAGGACGTCACCCGCGACGGCGTGCAGGTGCATGGCGGCATGGGCTTCATCGAAGAGACCGGCGCGGCGCAGCACTATCGCGATGCCAAGATCCTGACGATCTACGAAGGCACGACCGCGATTCAGGCCAACGACCTGGTCGGCCGCAAGACCGTGCGTGACGGCGGCGCCGTGGCCAAGGGCATCATCGCCCAGGTGCGCGCGACCGAGGCGCAGCTGGCCGCAGTGGACCATGCCGACTTCAAGGCGATCCTGGCGCAGCTGTCGTCCGGCAGCAAGGACCTGGAAGCGGTGGTGAACTACGTGGTCGCCAACATGAAGAGCGACATCAAGGGCGTGTTCGCCGGCAGCGTGCTGTACCTGAAGTTGGCCGGCCTGGTGCTGGGCGGCTGGCAGATGGCGCGCGCGGCGCTGGTGGCGCAGCAGAAACTGGATGCCAACGAAGGCGACGCCAGCTTCTACAAAGCCAAGATCGCCACCGCGCGCTTCTTCGCCGACCACATCCTGTCGCAAGCGGCTAGCCTGCGTATCGCCATCATCGACGGCAGCGCCGGCGTGCTGGCCTTGAGCGAAGACCAGTTCTAAGCAGCGTTTTCGTCTCCAGCAAAAGCGGCCTTCGGGCCGCTTTTTTCGTCGAAGCTCAAGCATTTCGCAGGTCGATTGGCCTGATGCGCTAAGATGAAAACTCGGAAACCGATAGGGAGTGAAAATGAAATTCCTGGTCATCGTTGAGGAGGCGCCGAAATCCTTTGGCGCATACGTGCCGGATTTGCCTGGATGCGTGGCGGTAGGGGCTACGCGGGATGAGGTCGTGATGCTTATCCGGGAAGCCATCGAGTTTCATCTCGAAGAAATGAAGGCGGATGGCAAGCCGATGCCGCACCCCAATTCGTCGGCGATGTTGGTCGAAGTAGCGATTGCATAACACAACCCGGGGTCAAGTCTGACATTCGGACACGGGCTCTACCTTAGGCTCCCGCTTAAGGTAGAGCCCGTGTCCGAATGTCAGACTTGACCCCGTTGTTACAAGCGGAGTTGAAAAAAATGAACACGGTTCGTTACGTCATCGTTATTGAAAAGGCCAAGGGCAACTATTCGGCTTATGTGCCGGACTTGCCGGGTTGTGTGGCCACCGGCACTACCGTGGCTGAAGCGGAGTCCTCGCTCAGGGAGGCTATCGTTTTCCATCTCGATGGCATGCGCGAGGATGGCTTGCCCATCCCCGCGCCGGCCAGCATGGTCGCTTACGTGGACATCGCGGCCTGACCCGGACCCATCACGTCGATGATCGCCTGGTAGACGCGCACCGGTTCCTCGGCGATGCGGTTCAGCACGTAGAGGAAGTGCTCGTCGCCGAACACTGCGTATTCGCGGGTGGGGAAGCCGCGCGCGTGCAGCTCGGCGATCTGCTCGGTGCCCAGGCCGATCAGCGATTCGAATTCAAACCAGCGCGGGTCGATGCGTTCTTTCAGGATCAGCGCGCTGAGGTCTTGCTGGATGCCGCGGTCGTGGGTGGCGATCGAACACTTGTGGCCGCTCAGCAGCAGTTCCTGCGCGTAGCGGCGGTAGGCGGCGGCCAGCTCCGGGCTGTTGCGGTGGTATGAGACGTCCTCCGCTTCCAGGAAGGCGCCTTTCACCAGGCGGATGCGGCCGGGGATCTTCATCAACGCCGGCAAGTCCCGCGCGGTGCGGTGGCGCTTGGCCGGCACCGTGATGCCGACGTTGTGCAAGCCTTCCTCCTTGTGCAGGCGCGCGTAGATGGCGTAGATGTCGTCGGCGCGGTCGGCCGCTTCCATCGAGATCATCACTTCGCGGTTGATTTCGGCGGCCGCCAGCGCGATGCGGCGGGCGTTGCGGAAGCCCAGTTCCGTATCCACCGTCATGCCCACGTGCGACAGGTCGAGCGAGACCGAGCAGTTCAGGTTGCGCTGGCCGATGGCCTGGGTCAGTTCCATGAACACGTCCGTCTCGGCCAGCGCGAAGCCTTCGTCGCGCACGCTCTCGCCCATGTACTCGGCCGAGGCCGCATGGCCCTGGGCGATGATGTGCTCGACCCGCTGCAGCGCCTCGGCCACGGTGCGGCCGGCCACGTAGCGCTGCGACACCTTGTGCATATAAGGACGCAGCAGCGGATCGTTGCAGAATTTCTCCTTGGCGCTCTCGTCGAGCGCCAGCGTGCGCAGGGTGGTGGCGGCCTGGTCTACCAGTGGCTGCCATTGGGCGGGGAAGGCGGGAGGGTGCACGGCGTCTCCAGTAATGGGTGAATGAAAAAAAACAGCCCGGAGGCTGTTTTGATTTGACCTAGTTGCGGACCAGGTTGCCGTTGTTGTTGCGGACCCGGTCGCCGCTCATCATGCGCGGATCGTGGTCGAAGTTGAAGCTGACCTGCTTGCCGTCGTCATATTGCACGTGCACGGTCCACTGCTTGCTGGACTTGGCCTTTTCTTCGATCTTCTTGCCCGCGTAGGCGCCGCCTGCCGCGCCGGCCACGGTGGCCAGTTCGCGGCCGTGGCCGCTACCGACCTGATTGCCCAGCAGGGCGCCCGCGACGCCGCCGGCGATCACGCCCAGGGCGCTGCCTTCGCCGGCCTTCTCGCTGACCACCACCGAGGTGACCTTGCCGCATTCCATGCAGCTGCCCGGCTTGGCCGGACTGGCTTTGAGCTGGGCCTTGGCCAGCGCCAGCGACTTATCGTATTCGGATTTGGCGTCGCGCGTGCATTGCATGCGGGATGCCGAGTTGCTTTCTTCCGAGCACAGCTTCTTGTCGTCCGCGTAGCGGGTGGCGAGGCGCTTGGATTCCGCGTTGAATTGCTCTTTGGGTGTTTGCGCCAGGGCCGAGGAGGCCAGGCCGGCCAGCATCAGTGCTGCCAGAATAGAACGGTTCATGCTTTTTTCTCCTTATTAACCGTAGGAACCGCCAGTGTACAGCAAGTCAAATAGCCGGGAAATGGTGGCGATCAGGCTGCCGGCGCCCACCATCATGCTGGCCACCAGCACCACGGCCAGCGGCCAGTGGGTGTCCGATTGCCGGCCGGAGCCGGGGTTGAAGCGGGCGTCCCATTTTTCGTCGGACATCAGGCCCAGCACCAGCGCCTCCAGGAAGCCGACCAGGCCGGACAGCATGATGGGCAGCAGCTGGTAGAAGCCGTCGGCGTCCGGCCAGGTGGTGGAGATGGCGGCCGATGCCGGCAGCGCGGCCAGGTGCGCCCACAGCCAGGGGTCGCGCGGGCCGCGCAGGTACAGCCGTTGCAGGCCGAGGCCGCCAACCAGGAAGGCCAGCAGGGTGGCGAAGGTCTTGTTTTTGTGCGATGTGTGGTGCGAAACAGTCATGTTTGTTCAGCGGTGGACGGAAAACATGCAGTATCGGTCATAATACGGCCCCCGGCGGACCTTTTTTATGGACAAGGCTATTGCCCCGCACGCCGGTTCGGGGGATAATCTTCGATTACCCCAATCTGCCCGATTATTTCATTAACGCTTGCTGCTTCGCGGCAAAGCGCGCTATAATTTGCGGCTTTTTCCGTCCTAGCACACTTTTTGGAAATATTATGGTCGTTATTCGTTTAGCTCGTGGAGGCGCCAAGAAGCGTCCGTTCTTCAACATCGTTGCAACCGACTCGCGCAATCGCCGCGATGGCCGTTTCATCGAGCGCATCGGTTTCTACAACCCGATGGCATCCGGTGGCGAAGTGCCACTGCGCATCACCGCTGACCGTCTGGCTCACTGGCAATCGGTAGGCGCACAATTGTCGCCTACCGTGGCTCGCCTGGTAGCTTCGAACAAAGCTGCTTAAGTCTGGTTGCTGGTTTGACCGATAAGAATGCATCCGGGGTGCAAGTCCCCGACGATCTGGCACAGGTAGGCTTTGTCTTTGGTGCCTATGGCGTCGCTGGCTGGGTAAGGGTACGCCCTTTCTCGGAAGATGCGGATGCACTCCTGTCGGTAAAAAACTGGTGGATCGACAAGCCTGGCTTGCGCGATGTCGAAGTCAAGCAGTGCAAACTGCATGGCGGCGACGTGGTCGCACAGCTGGCGGGAGTGACCGATCGGGACATGGCAGAAGCGCTCAAGGGCGCAGCTGTTTCGGTTCCGCGCAGTCGTTTCCCGGCCTTGTCCGACGATGAGTTTTACTGGACCGAGTTGATTGGTCTGGATGTAGAGAATTTGCAAGGTGAGCACCTCGGTACGGTGACTGACATGATGAGCAATGGTCCGCAGTCGATCTTGCGCATACAGCCAGCCGCGACGCCGGATGCCGATCCAGAGGCTGTGGCGCAAGAGCGCCTGATTCCATTTGTGGACGCGTTTGTCATCAAGGTAGACAAGGCCGCAAAGAAGATCACGGTCGACTGGGGACTTGATTATTAAAGAACATAAGGGCGGCCCGCCATGCAATTCGATGTCGTGACCCTGTTCCCTGAAATGTTCGCCGCACTGACGCAGTCGGGTGTGACCCGGCGCGCGTTTGAACAGAATAGATGTGGCTTGTCGTTGTGGAATCCGCGCGATTTCACGACCGACAATCACCGTACCGTGGATGACCGCCCCTATGGCGGCGGCCCCGGCATGGTGATGCTGGCCAAACCCCTGGAAGCGACGCTCAACGCGGCGAAGCAGCGCCAGACCGATGCCGGTCTGCCGACGCCCCGCGTGGTGTTCATGTCGCCCCAGGGCAAGCAGTTGACGCACGAGCGCGTGATGCAGCTGAAGCAGGAGCCCGGTCTGGTGATCCTGTGCGGCCGCTACGAAGCGGTGGACCAGCGTTTGCTGGACCGTTGCATCGACGAGGAAATCAGCCTCGGCGATTTCGTGCTGTCCGGCGGCGAGTTGCCGGCGATGGCCTTGATGGATGCCGTGATCCGCCAGATTCCCGGCGTGTTGAACACGGACGCGTCGGCGATCGAGGACAGCTTCGTCAACGGCCTGCTCGATTCGCCGCACTACACGCGGCCGGAAACGTACGAAGGGGTGGGCGTGCCGCCGGTGCTGATGGGCGGCAACCACGCCGAGATCGAGAAATGGCGCCGCCAGCGCATGCTGGAGGCGACCGCGCGCAAGCGCCCGGATTTGCTGGTCAAGGCGCGCGAGGCGGGGCAGCTCAGCAAGCTTGACGAAAAGTTTTTGGCAGGTTTGTAAACCTGTTGTCGTAGAAGCCGGCGGACATGTCGTCCGCATGGTTGTTTAACCCCATCCTCTACTGGGCATCGAGTTTCGACTCATAGCGCGCCAGCACGATGGTTTATGGAGTCATTAAATGAATCTGATTCAACAACTCGAGCAAGAAGAAATCGCTCGCCTGGGCAAAAGCATCCCTGACTTTGCACCTGGCGATACCGTGATCGTCAACGTTAACGTAGTCGAAGGCACCCGCAAGCGCGCCCAGGCATACGAAGGCGTGGTCATCTCCCGTCGCAACCGTGGCCTGAACTCGAACTTCATCGTTCGTAAGATCTCGTCCGGCGAAGGCGTCGAGCGTACCTTCCAGCTGTACTCCCCGCTGATCGCTTCGATCGAAGTGAAACGCCGCGGTGACGTACGTCGCGCTAAACTGTACTACCTGCGTGATCGTTCCGGTAAATCGGCACGTATCAAGGAAAAACTGCCAAACCGTCGCCCAGTGGCGAAAGCAACCGCCGCTTAATAGCTGCGTTTGTGTTTGGATAGAAGGGGCGCCATCGGTGCCCCTTTTTTTTCACATTGGAGGTAGCGCTTGGCCCAACCTTTGTTCGATCCCCAGCAATTAGCTGTCGACGCCATCGCCGGCGAACCCGCCGTCGCGCCGGAGCGCCTGACGCCCGCGTGGCTGCGCGGCCGCTTCGTCGAGCGGCCGCTCTGGACGCCCGAGGGCGCCGAGGAATCGCTGGGCAGCCTGTCCAAGCGGCCGACGCCGACGCCGGCCTCGGTGCTGATCCCGCTGGTGCTGCGCGAGAGCGGCCTGACCATCCTGCTGACCCAGCGCACCGCGCACTTGACCGACCACGGCGGGCAGATCAGCTTTCCCGGCGGCCGCGCCGAAGACTACGACAGCGATGTGGTCGACACGGCGCTGCGCGAGTCGGAGGAGGAGATCGGCCTGGCGCGCCGCCATGTCGACGTGCTGGGCACCTTGCCCAACTATCTGACCGGCACCGGTTATTGCGTCACGCCCGTGGTCGGCCTGATCGCGCCGCCGTTCGAGCTGACCGCCGATCCGTCCGAGGTGGCGGAGATCTTCGAGGTGCCGCTGGCCTTCCTGATGGATGGCCTGAACCACCAGCGGCTGTCGGTGCAGTTGCCGGGCGGGCGGCGCAGCTTCTACGCCATGCCCTACGGCGACTACTACATCTGGGGCGCGACGGCCGGCATGCTGCGCAATCTGTTCCATTTCTTGCGCGCATAGTCACACTACGCTATCGTAGCGGGCATCAAGGCATTGCCGACTCAAAGGACGTTTAATGACATTTCTTTCCATTCTATGCGCGCTACTGATCGAACAAATGAAGCCGCTGCGCGCAGACAATCCGATCTACGCCGAGATCAAGCGCCTGGCGTTGCGGATGGAGACCTGGTTTAACGCCGGCGACTCGACCCACGGCCGCATGGGCTGGTTCCTGATGATGGCCATCCTGATGGTGCCGACGGCGCTGATCTACTGGGTGCTGAAGCACTACAACTGGTTCCTGGCGGCCTTCGCCTGGAACGTGCTGATCGTCTACCTGACTTTGGGCTTCCGCCACTACAGCCACTATTTCACCTCGATCCAGCTGGCGCTGAACGCCGGCGACGAAGCCGCCGCGCGCGCGCTGCTGGCCGAATGGACCCGGCAGGACACGGTCGGCATGGAGGCGGCCGAGATCGCCCGCCTGGCCGTCGAGAAATCGCTGATCACCACGCACCGCAATGTGTTCGGCGTGTTCTTCTGGTTCCTGATGCCGCTGGGCCCGGCCTGCGCCGTCATGTACCGCGTGTCCGAGCACCTGGCGCGCGCCTGGAACGAGCCCGAGCACATGCGCAACGAGGCCTTCGGCCAGTTCGCCGCGCGCGCCTTCTACTGGATCGACTGGATCCCGGTGCGCCTGACGGCGGTGGCCTTCGCCGTGGTCGGCAACTTCGAGGACGCGATCTACGCCTGGCGCAACTTCGCCCACCGCTGGACGGACGAGGCGATCGGCATCATCCTGTCGGCCGGCGGCGGCGCCATGGGCGTGCGCCTGGGCTCGCCGGCGGAGAACGCCGCCAAGGTGTTGCCGGCCGATGCCGCCACCGTCGACCTCGGCGACGAGGAACCGGAGATGCTGCCGGGCGAGGAGCCGAGCGTGCGCGCGCTGCAAAGCACGGTGGGCCTGGTGTGGCGCGCCTTGCTGCTGTGGATGATGTTGTTATTGCTGTTGTCGGGCGCTGTGTGGCTCGGGGCCACTCCCTAAGCGCGGTACAATAGCGGCATTGCTGTGGTGCAGAATGATGATTATTCTGCACCAAAGTGGTTAATCGCGCTGGAAACCGGATTGAAATCAATGGCTTACGTATTCAGGTCTTCTATAAGATATAATACGTAAGAATCTTACAGAATGATATCCGCCCGAGCCACCCGTCGGGATCTTCCACGCATTCTTGTTACCAACAAGTATCTACTCATAAGCAGCCGCCTATGGCAGAGTCAGCTCAAAAACCGTCAGAACAGCAGGATTCGTTCTTCATCCTCGGCCAGACCAGCAATGGCAGGCAGTTCCGCCCCAGCGACTGGGCCGAGCGCCTGTGCGGCGTGATGTCCTGCTTCAAGCCGGAAGGCTATGGCGGCGGCCGCGATTCCCATCTGCAGTTCTCGCCGTATGTCACACCGACCGTCCTCAATGGCGTCAAGTCGGTGGTGGTCAACGGCAAGCTGCGCCAGCTCGAACCGCTGGCCTATCACTTCGTCATCTCCTTCGCCAAGGACAACGACCTGCAAATGGTCGACGCCTGCATCCTGCCTGAAAAAGCCTGACCCTCTCCGTCTTTTAAAATTTGCTTAAGCGTCTACCCAGCAGGGCGGGGTAGGGCGTATGCTGCCTGTTCTTCAGTTTTTTTCGCGAGAGACCATGCACAACAGCCGTTTGAAGCACGCCGCCGCCGCCAGTTTGATGCTGTGCGGTTTGTCCTTTGTCGCCACCGGCAGCGCGTGGGCGCAGGCCTTGCCGGCCGGCGTGGTCAAGGGGCCATCGGTCGAGGGTATCAGCGAGTATCGCCTGCCGAACGGTTTGAAGGTGCTGCTGTTTCCCGACGCGTCCAAGCCGACGGTGACGGTCAACGTCACCTACCTGGTCGGCTCGCGGCACGAGAACTACGGCGAGACCGGCATGGCCCACCTGCTGGAGCACCTGATGTTCAAGGGCGCGCCGAAGAACCGCAGCATCCCGCAGGAATTCGCCAATCGCGGCATGGAGTTCAACGGCACCACTTCCTACGACCGCACCAACTACTACGAGGTGTTCCAGGCCAGCCAGGACAACCTGAAGTGGGCGCTGGACATGGAGGCCGACCGCATGGTGCACTCCTTCATCGCCCGCAAGGACCTCGATTCGGAAATGACGGTGGTGCGCAACGAGTACGAGAGCGGCGAGAACGATCCGTTCTCGGTGCTGCTCAAGCGCATGCAGAGCGTGGCGTACGACTGGCATTCGTACGGCCGTTCGACCATCGGCAATCGCAGCGACATCGAGAATGTGCGGATCGAGAATCTGCAGGCCTTCTATCGCACCTACTACCAGCCGGACAACGCGGTGCTGCTGGTGGCCGGCAAGTTCGAGCCGGCGCAGACGCTGGCCTGGATCAGCAAATCGTTCGGCGTGATCCCGAAACCCAGGCGCAGCCTGCCGCCGTTCTGGACGGTCGAGCCGACGCAGGACGGCGAGCGCAGCTTCGTGGTGCGGCGCAAGGGCGATATGCAGGTGATCGCGCTGGGCTACAAGATTCCGTCGGCCTTGCAGCAGGATAGCGATGCGCTGAGTTTCATGTCCGAGATTTTGGGCGATACGCCGAGCGGCCGTCTGCACAAGGCGCTGGTGGAGAGCGGCAAGGCGGCGCAGGTGTTCAGCTTCGGCCAGACCGGCTATGCGCCGGGCTTGCAGGTCATCGGCGCGGTGGTCAAGGCGGGCGAGCCGCTGGAGCCGGTGCGCGATGCGCTGATCGCGACGGTGGAGGGCTTCGCGGCGACGCCGCCGACGGCGGAAGAGATGGAACGCGCGCGGCGCAACTTCGCCAACGGTATCGAGAAGGCGCTCAACGATCCGCAGCGGGTGGGCGTGAGCTTGTCCGAGGAGATCGCGCTGGGCGACTGGCGCTTGCTGTTCGAGGGCCGCGACAAGCTGCCCACCATCACGCCGGAGCAGGTGGCGGCGGCGGCGGGGCGTTATCTGAAGCGCGACAACCGCGTGGTCGGCAGCTTCGTGCCGGAGGATGCGCCGCTGCGCGCCGAGATCCCGGCCGCGCCGCCGGTGGCGCAGGTGATGAAGGACTTCAAGGGCAAGGACAGCGTGCTGACGTCGGAGGTGTTCGATCCGAGCCAGGCCAATATCAACGCGCGCACCGAGGTCAAGACCATCGGCGGCTTGAAGGTCGCGCTGCTGAACAAGAAGAACCGGGGCGAGGCGGTGTCGGTGGACTTGCAGCTGCATTGGGGCGACGAGAAGAACCTGTTCAACACCGCCATCGTCTCGAACGCGGCGAGCGAGATGCTGATGCGCGGCACCAGCAAGTACAGCCGCGAGCAGCTGGCCGACGCCTTCGCCAAGCTGAAGTTCTCCGGCAGCCTGTATCGCTTCGATACCACGGGGCCGAACCTGGACGCGGCGCTGCGGCTGGTCGCGCATGTGCTGAAGGAGGCCAGCTTCCCGGCGGCGGAATTCGAGCAGTTGCGCCAGCAATGGCTGGTGGGGATCGAGGCCTCGCGCAATGAGCCGCAAGCGCTGGCACGCACGGAGGTGGATCTGTATTTCAACCACTATCCGAAGGGCGACGTGCGCGCGCCGATGACGGTCGACGAGCAGCTGGCGGCGGTGAAGGCGCTGAAGCTGGAAGACGTGATCGCCTTCCATCGCGATTACTACGGCGCCAATCATGGCGAGCTGGCGATCGTCGGCGATTTCGACAAGGCGGCGATCGGCAAGACCATCGCCGACAGTTTTGGCGGCTGGGACAGCAAGGTGGCTTATGCGGCCGTCACGTCGACCAACGAAGACAAGGCGCCGCTGCACAAGACCATCAATGCGCCGGACAAGGAGAACGGCTTCTACACCGCGCGCTTGAATCTTGATTTGAACGTCGACGATCCTGATTATCCGTTGCTGGACCTGGCCAACTACATCTTCGGCGAAGGCGGTTTGAAATCGCGCCTGATGGACCGCATCCGCCAGAAGGATGGCTTGTCCTACGGCGGCGGCTCGGGGCTGCAACCGGGCGAGATCGACCGCGCCGGCAGCTTCGGCATCGACGCCATCGCCGCGCCGCAAAACCTGAAGAAGCTGGAGGCGGCGATCCGGCAGGAGTTGGAACGCGCGGTGAAGGATGGCTTCACGGCGGCCGAACTGGCGGGCGCCAAATCGGGCCTGTTGCAGCAGCGGGTGCAGAACCGTTCCAAGGACAGCGTGCTGGCCGCAGGTTGGACGCGCAATCTGTACATGAACCGCACCTACAGCTGGAGCAAGGAATACGAGGACAAACTCAAGGCGGCCACGCTGGCGCAGGTCAACGCCGCCTTCCGCAAGGCCATCGATCCGGCCAGGCTGACGGTGGTGACTGCGGGCGATGAGGCCAAGGCGAAAGGCGCGGCATCGGCTGCGAGTGCAAAATAATCAGCTAGATGGGGTAGTTACGGCATCTCGCCAAATGGCACGTTGCCGGAACTGCCCCCAACTGCCCAACTGCCCACTAGGTCTCTTGGAGCGTCGTTGTGTCTTCCGCTGAAAGCGGTGCGGCGACAAGCCTGATACCCAAGGCAGTCAGTACCCGTGTAATGGTTTCAAGTCTCGGTTGGCTGTTGGGGCGTAGTGCTTTATATAAGCCTTCGCGGGACATTCCGGCGGCCTTAGCGATTTCCGTCATGCCACGGGCTCGAGCGATATTTCCGATTGCTACAGCCAGCAACCCAGCGTCGTTCGCATCCAGGATGTCGGTAAGGTAGGCGGCCACCGCTTCATCACTCGTCAAGTGCTCGGCTGCGTCGAAATCTTCCAGTCCCAGACTCCCAATATCATCGATTGATATGCCATGTTCACTCATGTTTCTCTCCGCCGGCCCTGGAGCGCTCGCGCATTTCCTTGACCATTTTTATTGCTCGTTTGATGTCAGTCTTTTGCGTGCGCTTTGTGCCGCCCGCGAGTAACAATATGAGTCGGCTGAGAGTCGCGGCCTGACGGTGTTAGTGGATATCATCTAGCTGGTCGTGCGTGCGGCGGTAGCGGGGCAGGCGGCGTTCCAGGGTGTTTTGCGATTGGTGGTTCGCGTGTTCGACCAGCGTGAGCGCCGTGCTCAGCGCGGCGCTCATGGCTTTGGCGGCGGCGGCCATCGCGTCGGCCGGCGACAAGGGCGGCTTGGCGGCAAGCTGGTTCTGGCGGGCGCGCAACAGCGCGGCTTTGGTCCAGTTTTTTTCACCCGGAAAGCGTATCCACAGTTCGAGCCAGGCGTTGCGGGCGTCGCCGCAAGTTTGTTGTACCATCTGATTCGGCGAGACCGCCTCGCCGCGGAAGATGAGGTCGTCTCCGGCCACTTCGGCGCCGTGCCAGTTGTCGCCGCTGTGCACGCGCAGGCGTGTGCCTTCGGGCAGGAACAGCTGCTTCCATTGGTAGCCGCGCAACGGGGCCGCGTCTTCGCGGCTCTTCGCTATCCAGAGTTTGATCGCGCTGGCGATGGCTTCGGACGGCGTCAGCGCGCTGCCGCTCTGGCGCAAAAAATCGCAGAGCTCGTCATAGGCGGCGGGAGGGACCTTGGGGGACGTTTTTTGAGACCTTGGGGTATTCATTGCTGATTCTCCTGTCTGGTTTGTGCGGGCGTCTTCTATTTCTCTCTGTTGGACCAGCGCCAAAAAAAAGAGTTCGGAAATGACGAAAATAGATCAAAGCAGAAGGCCAAATCAGCATCGTCCGGCGAAGGGGCGCGCGGAGACACCCCCACCCTGTATTCTGGCGGAAAATTGGGAGCGATCATGGTGCGATTGACGATAGCGGGACGGGTGCAGGGTGTCGGTTACCGCGCTTCGTTTGCCGAGCAGGCGCGGGCGCTGGGGCTGGCCGGCTGGGTGCGCAATCGGCGCGATGGCTCGGTGGAAGCCGCCGTGGAGGGCGAGCCGCACGCGATCGAGGCCATCACTGCCTGGGCCAGGCGCGGCCCGCCCGCCTCGCGGGTTTCCAGCGTCATTGCCGAAATTGTCCCATCGCTGGAATCGGCTGGCGGCGACTTCAAGATTCTGCCCACGCTGTAAAAAAGTGATGCAGCAAGCAGGCTTTCTGATTATGTACTATCATTAGTTACATGAGACGAGACAGCAAACTATCTTCCATCCTGCACGTGCTGCTGCACATGGCGCACGCCGGGCATCCCTTTACCTCCGACGAGCTGGCGGGCTTCCTCGGCACCAATCCGGTGCTGGTGCGGCGCGTGCTGGCCGGGCTGCGCGAACGCGGCTACGTCGGTTCCGGCAAGGGCCACGGCGGCGGCTGGAGCATCACCTGCGACCTGGGCAAGGTGACGTTGCGCGACATCTACGAGGCGGTCGGTTCGCCCACGGTGTTCGCCATGGGCAACCGCGACGAGCATCCGCAATGCCTGGTGGAGCGCGCCGTCAACGACGCGCTGGCCAGCGCCTTCGATGAAGCCGAGGCTTTGCTGATCGAACGTTTCAAGGACGTGACGCTGGCCGACCTGTCGGCCCGCTTTAACGACGGCTACGCCCATCACCAAGGAGCTTCCCATGCACATCCCCCATCCGACGACCGAGTTTGACGTCATCGTCATCGGCGGCAGCTACGCCGGTTTATCGGCCGCCATGCAACTGGCGCGCGCCCGCCGCCGTGTGCTGGTGATCGATGCCGGCCAGCGCCGCAACCGATACGCCCAGCATTCACATGGCTTTCTTGGCCAGGACGGGCGCGAAGCGGCGGCCATCGCCGCCGACGGCCGTGCGCAGTTGCTGAAGTACCCGACGGTGCGCTGGCTGGACGGCGCGGCGGCACAGGCGGCGCAGACGGAGCACGGTTTTCGCGTCACGCTGAACGACGGCAGCGTTTTCCAGGCGCTGCGGCTGGTGCTGGCCACCGGCGTGGTCGACGAGCTGCCGCCGGTGCCCGGCCTGGCCGAGCGCTGGGGCAGCCGCGCTTTCCACTGCCCGTACTGTCACGGCTATGAATTGATGGAGGGCGCAATCGGCGTACTGGCGACCGGCCCGCTGTCGATACACCACGCGCTGATGCTGCCCGATTGGGGGCAAGTGACGTTCTTCCTCAATGGCGCCTTCGAGCCGGACCAGGCGCAGCTGGCGTCGCTGAAACAGCGCGGTGTGACGGTGGAGCGCACGCCGGTGCTGGCCATCGGCGGCCACGCCGCCGTCGAGCTGGCGGACGGCCGCAAGCTGGAGATGGCGGGGTTGTTCGTGCTGACCCGCACCCACAGCGGCAGTCCGCTGGCCGAGCAGCTGGGTTGCGCGCTGGAGCAGGGAGCGACCGGCTCGCACGTGCGCACCGACGCGATGAAGGCGTCCAGCGTGGCCGGCGTGTTTGTGTGCGGCGACGCCGCGCGCATGTTCGGCAATGTGGCGCTGGCCGTGGCCGACGGCGTGATGGCCGGCTCCGCCGCGCACCAGTCGCTGATCTTCGGCGCGCTCGCCGCCGCCTGAGTTTCGCGGTATCAGCGTTCGGGCAACGGCGGGCGGGCGTTTTGCAGCACGCCCTGTTTGTGCTGCGCGATGTGCGCGGACGGGTCCTGCGCCGGATCGAACACGTAGTGCTGGAAGATCGCGCCCCAGGCGGCGCGCAGTGCCGGCGGCTGGTGCTTCATGCTTTGCAGCGTGGCCACCAGCGCTTCGAACGTGGTGCCGGCGTCCGGCGCCGGCTGCTCGTTCTTCCACCAGTAATTGACCATCATGTTCAGGATGCCGTTCGACTGCACGTGGTGCCACCACAGCGGCGGGATGAACAGCGCGTCGCCCGGCAGCAGCTCGGCCACCAGCGCCGCGTCCAGCGCCTGCCGGAAGCGCGGGTGCCGCGCGTAATCCGGAGCGCGGAAATCGACCATGCTGATCGGCGTCGGCGTCGGCGCGAAATCCAGCGGGCCGATATACAGATTGGCTACCTGCTCGGGCGGGAACAGCGTGAAGCGCCGCTCGCCGCTGACCACGCAGGCCAGGTTGTACGATTCGTCGAAGTGCGCCGGCGTGGTGATGGTGTTGCCCAGCCAGATGCGCGGCCGCACCGACGGCGGCAGCGCAGGCGCCACGTTGTGCTGCGCGAAGCGCGGCAGGCAGTCGTCGATCAGCGCGCTCTGGATCGCCACCGACGGCGGCGCCTCGAACTGCGAGTAGCGCGCCAGCTGCTCGATCACCTTCGATACCGGCACCTGGTTGCGGACGAAGTTGAAGCCCTCCATGTCCGGCTGGTAGAACAGCCGCCCGCGCTGGTCCGGCGGCGTCATGACGGCGTCGACCTGGTGGCCGCTGTCGAACCCCATCAGGTACTGGCACAGCGCCTCCGGCGCTTGCCGCGCCTGCTGCACGGCCGGCCAGTGGCGCACGAAGCCGCGCAGCACGGCGGGCCGGTAGCTGCCGACGATCTCGTCGTCAAAGCGCGCCGGGTCGAGGTCCTGGTATTCGATGATCTGGTTCATGAATCGTATGATGGCATAAAAAAACCCGCCAGGGCCGGGAGCGGCCGTGGCGGGAACAGACTACACAATGAAACGGTGACCGATCAGTACTTGATATGCACGCCGGCGTAGTACTGCGCGCCGTTGGCATAGAAGCGTGCCGGTTGATCCTTGTTGAAGATGTAGTTCTTCAGGATCGGGTTGTTCAGGTTCTGGCCGCTCAGCGTCAGCACGATGTTCTTGCTGATGTTGTAGTTGAACGAGGCCGACAGGGTGCCCGACGCGTCCTGGTACAGCGGGGTGCCGCGGTCCTGGGCCGCCAGGAAGGCCGAGCGCCATGCGTAGCTCAGACGGACGTTGAACTTGTCGTTTTCGAAGTACACGCCGGCGTTGGCCGTGGTCTTCGAAGCACCCAGCATGTCGCACGGATCGCCGGAGGTGGCGGTCTGCATCGCCGGGCAGGCGCCGAAGTCCAGGTGCGAGTCGGCGAAGGTGGCGTTGGCGTCGAAGCCGTAGCCCATGCCGACCGGTACCTGCGCCGCCAGTTCGATGCCCTTGACCTTGGCGCCGACGTTGATCGGCGAGGTGATGCTGTAGGTCGCGAACACCGGCTTGCGCTGTTCCTGCGAAGCGCGGCTGTCGATGAAGGTGCCGGTGCTGACGCCATAGCCGACGTAGTCGTGCAGGTCCATGTAGAACAGGCCGGCCGACAGCAGGGCGCGCGGCGCGAAGTACCATTGCAGGCTGGCGTCCAGGTTGTTCGACTTGACCGCCTTGAGCGCCGCGTTGCCGCCGTTGCCGGTGTGGGTCTCGTCGGTCAGCAGCACCGCGCCGCCCAGGGCGCCGTAGTCGGGACGGGTCATGGTGCGCGACAGGCCGACGCGCGCCACCAGGTCGGAGCGCAGGTCGAACTTCAGGTTCAGGCTAGGCAGCGGGATGGTGCTGTTGTTGTCGATCGCCGTCTTCTGCACGAAACCGCCCCATGGATAGGCCGGCAGCGTGCCGCCGACCGGCTGGTTCTGCAGGATCTGGTAGCCGTTCGAGGTGCCTTCGGTGCGCACGATGCGCAGGCCGACGTTGCCGCTCCACCCTTCGCCTTCCATTTCGCCCTGGACGTAGACCGCCTTGGTGTTTTCCTTCAGGTCGAACATGTCCTGGTAGTAGGTGCGCGAGACATCGCGGTTCGAGTGCAGGTCGCCCCAGGCGTTCAGGATCGCCGGGTCCAGGATCCAGACGTTTCTAGGGAAGTCGCCGCCCAGGTCCTTGCCGAAGTTGCCGGGATAGGTGGTGCCGTTCCAGGCCGGGTTGGTGCTGCTGCCGCCGACGTCGGTGTTGGACCAGTTGGGACCTTGCGCCACTTCGAAGTTGGCGCGGGTGTGGTGCGAGCCGCGCACGCCGAACTTGATCTCGCGGAACACGCCGCTGTCGAGCGCGAAGGCGGCGTCGATCTGGCCATAAGTCTCCTTGTCGTCGGTGGTGGCCGGCGAGACGCCGAACACCCAGTCCAGCGGGGTGCCGGTGAACTTGGAGACGTCGATGTTGGGGAACTTGACGGTGGCCGGGCTGCCCAGGCCGTTCAGCTGGTAGCTGGCGCCGGAGTTGTTGACGTCGCCCTCGAACACGCCCTGGCTCGGGGTCACGCCCTTGCCCTTGGTGGCGCCGGCCTTGGCGGTCAACACCAGCCGGTCGGTGGCGCGCCATTTGCCGTCCAGGTCGAAGAACTCGGTCTGGGCGTAGGCGCCTTCGCGGACGATGTCGTCGACGATGCCGTAGCGCAGCGGCTTGGCGGCCGTGCCCTTGTTGGCGAACGAGGCCGACACCAGGGTGCCGTTGCGGATCACGTAGCCCGGATCGGGCGCGACGCCCGCGCCCAGCATGCCGGAACCGTTCATGTCGGTCATGTAGTTGGTGTTGAAGTTGGACGCGTCCATCTTCGAACGGAAGTAGGTCGCTTCCAGGCTCAGGTCGCGGCTAGGCTTGAATTGCACGTCGATCAGGCCGCCCTTGCGCTTGCGCTCCTGCTGGAACAGCGAGGAGCCGATCAGGCGCGGGAACCAGACGTTGGCCAGGTCGGGATTGGTCTTGACGGCGGCGTTGGTCGGCGCGACCTGGGTCCACTGCAGCAGTTCCTGGCCGTCGCGGCGCAGGCTGCGCTTTTCCGAGAAGCCCTGCACCATCAGGCCGAGCGTGCCGGCGTCGTTTTTCCAGTTGAACAGCGCGCTCACTTGCGGATCGGTTTTTTCCGGCAAGGTGGCGTACACCGCCTGCACCGTCGCCTCCATCGAGATCGGCTGCTTGAAGTCCAGCGGATGACGGGTGCGGATGTCGATCGAGCCGCTCGAGCCGCCTTCGATCTGGTCGGCGGTCGGCGATTTGTGGACCACCACCTGGCCGACGATTTCCGACGGCAGCAGCGAGTACGAAGCGGAACGGCCGACGGCGCCGCCCACCTGGTCCAGCACGAACCAGTCGCCGGAGGCGACGGCGTGGCCGTTGATCAGGGTCTGGGTCAGCGACGGGGCGGTGCCGCGCATCGAGACGCGGTCGTTTTCGTCGAAGCCGCCCGAACCGGCGCCCGAGGTGGAGATGTTCACGCCAGGGACGCGTTGCAGCGAGTCGGCGACGTTCTTGTCGGGCATCTTGCCGACGTCTTCGGCGGTGATCACGTCGACGTTGCTCGACGCGTTGCGCTTGACCGACAGCGATTGCTGCAGCGAGCCGCGGATGCCGCTGACGACGACCACTTCAGGCTCTTTTTCCGTTGCGGCCTGTTGCGCCTGGGCCGTCATCGAGACGCTCAGCGCCAGGATGGCGGCTGCGGTCGCGATAGGCGTCAGTTTGGACATTTTCGTGTTATTTGAATTGTGGTACATATTCCCTCCCGTTGATGAAGGCTCCGCCGAGCCCACTGATTGTTGATGCCGTTCTTGTTACTTCTTACAAACCACTTACAAAACCAATCCAACGCCAATATACCCGTCTTTTAATACCAGATCACTACCACTTTGAAATTCTTTTTCGTAATGTTGTATGCAGCATACAGAGTGTGTCTTCGGCAACTATGTAATACCGCTGTGGCGCTGGTATGGACCGCTGTTGTGACGATATGCAACAGCCTGAAAGCCAGCATCCATGCGGGTTTGGCGGGTATTGTGAAAAATATTTGCGGATCCGGAAGGTGTCGGCGGCTGCGCGCTGGTCTTTTTTTGGTATTATCAATTGACAACTACAAACAGGATGCCTGCAACGTTATGGACAGCGATGCTATGACCCCACTGGTACACATCCGGGCGCACCTCAATGAGACCAGTAACCTGCCGCTGTACCAGCGCCTGCAGCGGGCTTTGCGCTCGGCCATCGAGCAGCATCTGCTCAAGCCGGAGGACGCCCTGCCGGCCGAGCGCCAACTGGCGGCGGACCTGGCGGTGTCGCGCATCACGGTGCGCAAGGCGATCGACGGCCTGGTCGGCGAGGGCGTGCTGGTGCGCCGTCCCGGCTCCGGCAATTTCATCAACACCCGCATCGAGAAAAACTTCGCCAAGCTGACTTCCTTTTCCGAGGACATGCGGGCGCGCGGGCGCACGCCGCGCAGCGTCTGGCTCAAGCGCTCGGAGGGCACGGTCACGCCGGACGAGGCGATGCGGCTGCGGCTCAGTCCCGGCGCGGCGGTCTACCGCTTCCACCGCATGCGCTACGCCGACGACGTGCCGATGTGCCTGGAGTACGCGACCATCGTGGCGTCCTGTCTGCCGTCGCTGGAGGCGGTCGACGTGTCGATGTACGACGCGCTGGAAAAGGCCGGCAACCGGCCGGTGCGCGCCCTGCAGCGGCTGTCGGCGCTGCTGCTCAACGCGGAGCAGGCCACGCTGCTGCAGGCCAAGGAGGGCGACGCCGGCCTCTCGGTCGAGCGGCTCGGCTTCTTGCGCGATGGCCGTGCGGTGGAATTCTGCCGCTCCTACTTCCGTGGCGATATGTATGACTTCGTGGCGGAATTGAACGCCGGCTAACCTTGCAAGGATCTATGCACACGCACCACCTGAAACGCTGGACCATGGCGGCGGCGCTGGCCGCCGCGCTGCCTGTCACCGTCGCCGCCGCCGCCGCCACCGCCGCCGCGCCGGAAATCGTCGGCTACTATCCCGGCTGGAAGTCGGACGCCTTCCCGGTCACGGCCGCCAACGTCGGCGCAGGCAAGCTGACGATGGCCTTGTACGCCTTCCTCGATGTCTGCTGGAACGGCCGGCATGGCAACCCCGAACCCTCGGTCAACTACGTGGCCGCCTGCCAGGACGCGGCCGGCGACGCCGCCTCGGCCAACGGCGCGCTGGTGTTCCGCGACGCCGCCAGGGACGGCGCCAACCTGCGCGCGCTGGTGGCGTTGAAACAGCGGCATCCGCACTTCAAGGTGGTGGTGTCGGTCGGCGGCTGGGACTGGTCGAACCAGTTTTCCAACGTGGCCGACAGCGTCGAGGCGCGCGCCAGCTTCGTCGCCTCGTCGGTGAAGCTGATGCGGCGCTTCGGCCTGGATGGCGTCGACATCGACTGGGAATATCCGACCGAGGCCGGCGTGCCTTGCGTGGCGGGGGCGGTGTGCGCGCGGCCGGCCGACAAGCAGAACTTCATCCTGCTGGCGCGCGAGCTGCGTGCGGCCTTCGACGCCGCCGGCCGGCAGGATCGCAGGCACTACAGCATCACCATCGCGGCCGGCGGCAACGCCAACTACGTCAACGACGGCGCGGCCGGCGGCGGCTGGATCGGGCAGCTGTCGCAGAGCCTGGACTGGATCAACATCATGGCCTACGACTTCCACATGCCGTGGGAGAAAAGCAGCGGCCACCATGCGGCGCTGGCGGCCGACGCCGGCGATCCGGTGGCGGCCGGCGCCTTCCACGCGGCGGGTGCGGTGCAGCGCTACCTGCGGGCGGGCGTGGCGGCGGACAAGCTGGTGCTGGGGGTGCCGTTCTACGGCTACGGCTGGAAAGGTTGCGCGCCCGGCGCCAACGGCGACGGCCAGTACCAGCCGTGCGACGGCGGCGCCACGGGCGGAGTGGACGGCGGCAACTCGTATGGATACGGCCATCTGCTCAAGCAGGGCTACCTGACGGCGGGCTATCAGGGCGGCAAGGGTTACCGGCGCTACTGGAATGAGGCGGCCAAGGCGCCGTACCTGTACCACGCGGCGGACAAGGTCTGGATCAGCTACGAAGATCCGGCCTCGCTCAAGGAGAAAGCCCGCTACATCAAGGCGCAGGGCCTGCGCGGGGCGATGTTCTGGGAGTTGAGCAACGACGCCCAGCATCAGCTGCTCGATGCCCTGGCGGGCGCGCTGCGGCGATAAAAAAACCGGCGCGAGGCCGGTTTCCGTGGGATTACTTGGCTTCCGCCGGTGCTGCTTTTGGCGGGTTCTGGTACATGATCCAGTAGCGCGCCAGGTCGCCGCGGCCGTCGTTGCCGCTGATGGTTTCCAGCAGCTTGATCGACTCGTCCTTCTTGCCGGCGATCGCCAGCGCGTAGGCCAGGCGCAGCTTGGCGTCCTCGGGATTCTTGGCCACGCCCTTGGCGATGCCTTGCTTCATCAGCTCGATGCCCTTGTCGGCCTGGCCCAGGGTCACGTAGTTGTAGCCCAGGTTGACCATGCCGACGCCGTCCTTCGACTTCTGCGCCGATTCGATGCCCTTGTCGATGTTTTTCGCATCGTCGGCGGCGCCCTTGTTGGCGCCGTCGCGGATTTTCTGCAGCGCGGCCTTGTTCTTGTCGGCCGGGATCGCGCCCGGGTAGCCCTTGTCCATGGCGATCTTGGCTTCGGTGAAGAAGCCGCCCAGCACCGCCAGTTCGGCGATCTCGGCGTAGTCCTCAGGCTCCATCTTCGACGGCGCGGCCAGCGCTTTCAGGCGGGCGATGTCCAGGTCCAGGCGCGGCGCGTAGGCCTTCTTGCCGCGGGTGCGGTTGAGCAGGTCGAACCAGTAGTCTTCGCTCGGGTAGTAGCGGGTCAGCTCTTCCACCGCCTGCAGATACAGCTCGGTGTCCTTGGTCTTGATGCCGACGTTGCCCAGCAGGTTGAGCTCGTCCTTCGGCGGCGTGGCGCCGGTTTTCTTGGCGGCGGCGACGTCCTTCAGCGCTTCCGCCTTGGCGGTGGCGAAATCGTCCTTGAAGAAGTAGGAACGCACGATGAACTGGCGCTGCTTGAGCGTGTCGCCCGACTCGACGCCGTAGCGGGTGAACCAGGCGATGGCCTGGTCGTAGTCCTTGATGTTGCTGTAATAGATGCCGCCGACGGCGTCGATGAAGCGCAGCTTGTCCTCAGGCTTGAGGCGGCCGGAATCGATCATCTCGGCCAGCGCCTTGACGGTGGCTGGATGGTCGCCGGAGGCCTGGCCCAGTTGCACCCGCATCTGGTTCAGCACGAAGGCTTCGTACGGCGTCACGTTCGGCATCGCGGCCGCGGTGTCGATGCGGGTCTTGAATTCGGTGTAGTTCTTGTTCGCCAGCAGATCTTTGGTCTGGGCCGGGTCGATCAGTTTGTAGATCTCGGGACGCACGGCATCCTTCGGCGCCTCGGCCGGCTTGGCGGCTTCGGCGGCGTAGGCCGGGGACATGCCCAGCATGGCCGGTGCGGCGTTCAGGCCAATGGCGGCCAGGATCAGGCTAATACGGGCGAGACGAATGTGGGACATGAATTATCCTTCTTTCTATCAAACAAATTAGAGGGCCGGCGGGTGGGCCATGCCATCGCGACAGTACAAACCCGCGTATTGTTACATAAAACCGCTTCGAATTACGAATTCAAGCGTGTGCCGGCCCGCGCGCCAGCGCCCGGCCGTCGGCGTCGAACAGCAGGCAACGCGCCGGCGGCAGGTGGATGCGGGTGAGGTAGCCGGCGTGCAGCGGCGGCGCTTCGGCCGCCCGCTTGACGGCGATCATTTCGCCGGCGCCGGCCAGTGTGGTGTAGACGATCGACAGGTCGCCCAGGTATTCCACATGGCCGATGCCGACGTCGATGGTGTTGGCGCCGCCCCCGGCGGCGGCGCCGGCGATGGACAGGTGCTCGGCGCGCACGCCCAGCGTGACGCGCTCGCCGCGCCGCGGTCCGGGGGCTGCCGCCACCTCGATGATGGCGCCGCCGGGCAGCAGCACGCTGGCGTGGTCGGCGGAGACGGCGACGATTTCGCCGGCGATGAAGTTCATCTTGGGCGTGCCGAGGAAGCCGGCCACGAACAGGTTGGCCGGATGGTTGTACAGCTGATGCGGCGTGCCGACCTGCTCGATGCGGCCGGCGTTGAACACCGCGATGCGCTGGCCCAGCGTCATCGCCTCGACCTGGTCGTGGGTGACGTAGATCATGGTGGTCTTGAGCTCCTGGTGCAGGCGGCTGATCTCGACCCGCATCTGCACCCGCAGGCTGGCGTCCAGGTTGGACAGCGGCTCGTCGAACAGGAACACCTCCGGCGTGCGCACGATGGCGCGGCCGATGGCGACGCGCTGGCGCTGGCCGCCGGACAGCTCCCTGGGCCGGCGCTTGAGCAGCGGGACGATCTGCAGGATGGCGGCGGCGCGCTCCACCGCCGCCGCCACTTCGGCCGGCTTGCGGCCGGCCAGCTTGAGCGCGAAGGCCATGTTCTCGTACACCGTCATGTGCGGGTACAGCGCATAGGACTGGAACACCATGGCCAGCTTGCGCTGGGCCGGGGCGATGTGGTTGGCCAGCACGCCGCCGATGTGCAGCGTGCCGCCGCTGATGTCTTCCAGGCCGGCGATCATGCGCAGCAGGGTCGACTTGCCGCAACCGGAGGGACCGACGAAGACCATGAATTCGCCGTCGGCGATATCCAGGTCGACGCCGTGCACCACCGGGGTCTGGTCGTAGCGCTTGACGATCTGTTTGAGGCTGACGCTGGCCATCCGTTTAACCCGCGCGCACGGCTTGCGGCGCCGGCTCTTGCTCGGCCTGCGGGCGCGCGGTCATCGGGATCAGCTGCGACAGGATCGCCACCGGGATCGCGCACAGCATCACCCAGATGAAGAAATGCTGGTAGCCCAGCGACAGCTGGATGTCGCCGCTGAACAGTTTGAACAGCACGAAGCCGAGCTGCATGATGCCGGTCGAGAAGGCGTAGTGCGCGGTCTGGTATTTGCCCGGCGCGACCACCTGCATCATGTACAGGATCAGGCCGACGAAGCCGAAGCCGTAGCCGAACATCTCGACGCTGAGCGCGACGCCGATCACCGACAGCTCGGTGGGCTGGAACACCGACAGCAGGTAGAACGCGAGGTTGGGCAGGTTGACCGCGAGGATCAGCCACAGGATGGCGCGCTTGAGGCTGAGCCAGGAGGTGAAGTAGCCGCCGGCGATGCTGCCGACCACGAAGGCCACGGTGCCGACCGTGCCGTACACGGCGCCCACTTCGGCGGTGCTCAGTCCGAGGCCGCCGAGGTTGCGCGCCTCGCGCAGGAACAAGGGGCCGATCGACTGCACCTGCGCCTCGCCGGCGCGGAACAGGATGATGAACAGGATCGAGATCCAGATGCCGGGCTTCCTGAAGAATTCGACGATCACTTCCCACAAGGTGCGGGCGATGGCGCCGGCGTTGGTGTCGGCCGTGACTTCGTTCCTGGCGGTCGGCAGCGCCCAGCTGTTGTACAGGCCCAGCGCCACCATGATGACGGCCAGGATGCAGAAGCTGATGGTCCATGCCGGCACCACGCCCAGCGTCTTCTCGAAGTGGCCGGCCAGCAGCAGCAGGCCGCCGGTGGTGAAGAACTTGCCGGCGTTGAAGAAGGTGCCGGTCCAGCCGGCGTACTTGGCCTGGCCTTTTTCATCGAGGCTGGAGATGTACAGGCCGTCGCAGGAGATGTCGTGCGTGGCCGAGGCGATACCGACTAGCGCCAGCATGGCCATGCAGGCGGCGAACCAGAACGGCGCGTGCAGCGCCAGCGCCACGCCGCCCAGGCACAGGCCGCCGAAGATCTGGAAGCCGACCACCACCAGCTTCTTGCTGCTGGCCAGTTCCAGGAAGGGACTCCACAGCGGCTTGAACACCCAGGCGAAGCCGATCAAGCCGGTCCAGTGATTGAGCTCGTCGTTGGGCACGCCCATGCTCTTCAACATCTGGTTGGCGACGATCGCCACCGCGAAGAACGGCAGGCCCTGCGCCAGGTACAGGCTGGGTACCCAGAACTTCGGGTTGCGTATTTTTTTGTTGTCCATATTGCCTCCTCCCCTGATTGATTGGTTATGCGAAGCCGGGCACCGGTGCGTTGCCGGTGGCTTCCAGCTCGCCGCGCAGCCAGCCGTTGACCGCGTCCAGCGCCGGCTGGGCGAAGCCGTAGGTCATCAGCGACGGCGACTGGATGTCCAGCGCCTGGTACGGATTCCACAAGGCCAGGTGCAGGTCCGGCTTCCAGGTGGCGCGCGCGTGCTCGCCGTAGCGCAGGCGCGAGGTCGAGGCCAGGATCGTGTAGCGGCCGTCCTGCGGCAGCGCGCTCCAGTCGAAGGTGTCGGCGTCGGCGAAGGTGGTCAGCTCGACGTCGTACAACCGGCGCAGCGAGGCGGCCACGCCTTCGGCCGGCACGCCGGCTTCGGACACGCCGTCGCTGACCACGTCCTGGCGCACCACCAGCCGCACCCGCGCGCCCTCGGGCGGACGGGTGGGGGCGCGGTAGGCGGTCAGGCTGCGGCGCCAGCCTTCGGCCATCAGCTCGCGGTCGGCCGCGTCCTCCTTGTAGGAGCGCGGCTTGCATGGATAGGCCAGCGCCAGCGATGCCAGGCGGTCCAGGCGTAGCTTGATCTCGTCCATCGCCAGTTCGCCCGAGGCGATGGCGGCGGCGATGGCGTCCAGCGTTTCGTTCTGGGTTTCGGTGGTGCCCAGCGCCATCACCATGTCGGCGCCGGCGGCCAGCGCGCGCACGGCGGCGTTGCCCACGCCGTAGCGGCCGGCGATGGCGTGCATGTCCATGCCGTCGGTGATCAGCACGCCCTTGTACTGCCACTCGTCGCGCAGCAGGTCGTGCAGGATGCGGCGCGACAGCGAGGCCGGGTTGTCGGGGTCCAGCGTCGGATAGACGATGTGGGCCGTCATCATGGCGGGCGCCTGGCCGGAGGCCATGCGGAACGGCGCGAACTCGAACTGCGCCAGTTCTTCCAGCGGTTTGTTCACGGTCGGCAGGGCGCGGTGCGAATCGACGTTGGTGTCGCCGTGGCCGGGGAAGTGCTTGACGCAGCAGGCCACGCCTTCCGCGTGGCTGCCGGCCATCCACGCCATCGCCAGTTCGGTGGCGCGTTTCGGCTCGGCGCCGAAGGAGCGCTCGGCGATCACCGGATTGTGCGGGTTGTTGTTCAGGTCCAGCACCGGCGCGAAGTTCCAGTTGAAGCCCAGCGCCTTGACCGCGCGCGCCACGGCGGCGCCGGTGCGTTGCGACAGGTCGGTGTCGTCGGCCGCGCCCAGGCCCATCGCGGCCGGCGGCGCCGGCACCCAGGTCGAGCGCACCACGGCGCCGCCTTCCTGGTCGATGCCGATCAGCGACTCGGGGCCCATGACGGCGCGCAGGTCGGCGGTCAGCTTGGCCAGCTGTTCGGAGTCGGTCATGTTGCCGCGGAACAGGCAGACGGCGCGGATGCCGTTGGCCCGGATGAATTCCGCGGTGGCGGCGTCGAGCGCGGTGCCGGGAAAGCGGATCATGATCAGCTGGCCGGCGAGTTTTCTCAGGTCGTTTTGGGTTTGGGTCATTTCACAGCTCCGTCCATGCCACGCATGAAGAATCGTTGAGTAAAGAGGAAGGCTGCCAGCGTGGGCAGGATGGTCAAGATGGTGCCGGCGGCGATCACGCGCGTGCTGCTGCCGAAGGTGCCGCGCAAGTACAGCACGCCGACCGACAGCGGGAATTCGTCCGGCTTGCTCATCACGATGGAGGGCCAGATGTATTCGTTCCATGCCTCGACCGCCGTCAGGATGCCGACCGTGGCCAGCCACGGCGCGATCAGCGGCAGCATGATTTTACTGAAGATGGTCCATTCGGAGGCGCCGTCGACGCGGGCGGCGTCGATCAAATCCTGCGGCACTTCCTCGAAGGCTTGCTTGAGCAGCAGGATGGCGACCGCCGTGACGACGTTGGGCAGGATCACGCCGGTGTAGGTGTCGACCAGGCTCAGTTTCGTCACGGTGATGAAGTTGACCAGGAAGTTCACCTCCGACGGCAGCACCAGCGTGGCGAGGATCAGGCCGAACACCAGCTTGCGGCCCTTGAAGCGCATGCGCGCCAGCGGGTAGGCGGCGGCGGAGCACAGCGCCAGCTTCCAGAACACGGTGCAGGCGGCGATCAGGACCGAGTTGCGGAAGAAGGACCAGATCGGAATCGCCTTGAACACTTCGATGAAGTTCTCGAACGACGGCTGGTTCGGCCAGAAGGTCGGCGGGAAGGCGAAGATGTTGCCCTCGGTGGAGATGGCGGTCACCAGCGTCCACCAGAACGGGAACACGCAGACCACCGCGATCGCGCAGAGTAGCAGGTAATGAGCGAGCGTTTTCATCATCGGTGTTTGGGCTTGATGTAGCGCAGGCAGAGCAGGGCGATGCCGATGCAGAAGATGGACATGACGAAGCTGGCGGCCAGCGCGCGCGGCAGCTTCAGGTGCTTGAGGCCCTGGTCGTAGGCGTAGTACAAGCCGGTGAAGGTGGAGTTCATCGGGCCGCCCTGGGTCAGCACGTCCACTTCCTGGTAGGCCTTCAACGCGGCCAGCACCGACAGGATGGTGCAGACCATGATGGTGGGGCGCAGCATCGGCACGGTGATCCGCCAGAAACGCTGCCAGCGGTTGGCGCCGTCGAGGATGGCGGCTTCCTGCATGTCGGCGGGGACGGCTTGCAGCGCGGCGAGGTACATCACCATGTACCAGCCCAGGCCGCGCCACAAGGTGACGAACATGATGGCGAACAGCGCCAGGCTGTCGTTGGACAGCCAGCCGACCGGCGCGCCGACCAGCCGCAGCGTCATCAGCACGTAATTGAGCGCGCCCTGTTCGTGGAACATGAAGCCCCACATGATGCCGACCACCGACACCGTGGTCACCACCGGCACGTAGAAGGCGGCGCGGAAGTAGCGGATGCCGGGCAGCTGGTTGTTGACCAGTACCGCGAGCGTGAGCGCGCCGATCTGCACGAAGGGCACCATCAGCAGGAAGACCAGCGAGTTTTTCAGGCCGGTGACGAACATCTCGTTGTCGAAGATGTAGCGGAAGTTGTCCAGGCCGACCCAGTGGGTGTCGCGTATCAGGCTGTAGTCGGTGAAGGCCAGCAGGGAGCCGAAGGCCACCGGCCAGAACGAGAACACGGCCAGCAGCGCCAGCGCGGGGGCGAGGAACAGCCAGGCGGTCAGGGTTGTGCGGCTCATCTCAACGGCTCCGCTGCGCAGTGAGTTTTTTGTTCCAGATCGCCACCGCCTGGTCCAGCGCCTGCTTCACGTCCTGCTTGCCGGTGACGCCGGCTTCGACGGCCTTGACCAGGTAGCGGCGCAGTTCATCGTAGTCGGTGATGCCGGCCACGTACAGCGTGTGCGAATGCGGCATCGACACGGCGCCCGCCGATACGGCCTTTTCGGCCGCGCCGGCGCCCGGCGGCACGGTCATGAAGAAGGGATCGTTGGCCGCCTGCGCCATCGCCGGATAGACGCTGGCCTGCTTGGCGAAGGCCAGCTGGTTGGCGTCGTTGGTCAGGTAGCGGGCGAACTTGCCGACCGCCGGCAGCAGCCTGGCGTCGACGTTTTTCGGCACGGCGAAATGGATCAGCCAACCGCCGTCGGCGATGCCGGTGGGGCCCAGCGGCGCGGGGGCGACGTCGGTGATGGCGTAGATGTCCCTGGCGTCGCTCTGGATGCGTTTGACGGCCGTCGGCGGCGCCAGCAGCATGCCGAGGCGGCCGCCCTTGTAGGCGTCGATCGCGGCGGGGAAGTTATCCTCGGCGAACAGCGCGTCCTTCAGCAGGCCGCCGGCCTGGTAGGTCTCGGCCAGCTTCTTGATCAGCGCGACGTGGGCGGGCGAGTTGAACACCGCCTTGCCGTCCTGGATCACGGCCAGGCCTTGCTGCATCATCAGGCCGTCGATCTTGGACAGCGCCGGGCACAGGCCGGCCTTGCCGGTGCGGGCGGCGATCTGGCGCGCGAACAGCAGCTGCTCGTCGAGATCGCGCGGCGCGCGTGCGATGCCGGCGGCCTTGAAAATCCGGGTGTTGTAGGCGATGACGGCGACGTTGCTGTACATCGGGAAGCCGTAGATGTGGCGACTGAGCTTGCCGCCGAAGGTCAGGTCTTCCAGTGTGCTGGGCAGGTAGCGCTGGCGGGCGTCGCCGAGCAGGGCGTCGACCGGCGTCAGCAAGCCGTCGCGGGCGAATTCGTCGGCCCAGGGCACGTTCAGGTTGACCAGTGCGGGCGGGGTGCCGGCGACGATGCGCGTCACCAGCTTGGTCTGGATCACGTCCCACGGGAAGTCGACCCATTCCACTTTCACTCCCGGATTGCCGGCTTCGTAGTTCTTCACCAGCGTCTCGAAATAGGGAGTGAACTTGGGCTTCATGCTGAAGGTCCAGAATTCGATTTTGTCGGGCGCCGCCAGGGCGGCGCCGCTCAGCAAGGCCTGCACCATCAATGCCGTCAGCAATATGCGTTTCTTCATTGATGGTGCCGCTGCTTAGTTGGTCTTGGTGACTTTGCTCAGGTGGCGCGGGGCGTCCGGATCCATGCCGCGTGCGGCCGACAGCTGGGCCGCCATCACGTAGAAGGCCTGGATCGCCACGATAGGATCCAGATCCGGCGTCGCCGCCACCGGCAGGGTCAGGTCGCGTTCGGCCACGTCGGCCGGTGCGGCCAGCAGCACGCGCGCGCCACGGCCGCGCATCTCGGTCGCCAGTTGCAGCAGGCCCGCCTGCGTCGGGCCACGGGTGGCGAAGATCACCAGCGGGTAGCCTTCTTCGATCAGCGCCATCGGGCCGTGCTTGATTTCCGCGCCGCTGAAGGCTTCCGCTTGCAGGGCCGAGGTTTCCTTGAACTTCAACGACGCTTCCAGCGCCACCGGGAAGCTGATGCCGCGGCCGACCACCATGATGTTGCGGGCCGGCGCCAGCACTTCGATGGCCGAGCTCCAGTCTTCCTTGGCGGCTGCACGCAGCGATTCGGGCAGGGCTTCCAGGCCGGCCAGCAGCTCGGGATCGTTCTGCCAGGCGGCGACCAGGCGGGCGCCGGCCACCAGGCTGGTGATGAAGCTCTTGGTGGCGGCCACGCTCTGCTCTTTGCCGGCGCGCAGCGGGATCGCCCATTCGGCGGCGTGCGCCAGCGGCGAATCGATGTCGTTGACCAGCGCGATGGTGGTGGCGCCGCCGTCGCGGAAGTAGCGGATCGGCTCGACCACGTCCGGGCTCTGGCCCGATTGCGAGATCGAGATCGCCAGCGTGTCGCGGGTGATCAGCGGCGATTTGTTCAGGGTCACCAGCGACATCGGCAGCGAGGCCACCACGCGGCCCAGGCGGGCCATGATCAGGTAGGCGGCGTAGGCGCAGGCGTGGTCGGAGCTGCCGCGCGCGATGGTCAGCGCGGTCGAGAAGGACGTGCTCCTCAATTTGCGGCCCAGCTCCGCGTAACGGTCACCATCGCTGGCCAGCTGGAGCGCTACGCAATCGGCTGCGGACAGGGCTTCTTTCAACATCATTGAGGTCACAACAATTCTCCTTCGATATAGACGGCTTTGAGATTCAGGTCACGGTCGAGCACTACAAAGTCGGCGTAGGCGCCGGGGGCCAGGCGGCCCCGCTCTTGCAGGCCGAGATAATCGGCCGCATAGGTTGAGACCCGTGCCGAGGCGTCCGCCAGATCGAGGCCGAGTCCGACCAGGTTGCGCAGCGCCTGGTCCATGGTGAGGGTGCTGCCGGCCAGCGTGCCGTCGGGCAGGCGCACGCCGCCCATGCATTTCATGACGGTGTGGCGGCCCAGCATGTACTCGCCGTCCGGCATGCCGGTGGCGGCGGTCGAATCGGTCACGCAGTACAGCCGCGGGATGCAGCGCAGCGCGGTGCGGATGGCGCCGGGGTGCACGTGCAGCAGGTCGGGGATGAATTCGGCGTACTGCGCATGGGCCAGCGCGGCGCCGACCATGCCCGGTTCGCGGTGGTGCAGGCCGGTCATGGCGTTGAACAGGTGGGTGAAGCCGTGCGCGCCGTGTTCCAGCGCGGCCACGCCGTCCTCGTAGGTGCCGAGGGTATGGCCGATCTGCACCCGCATGCCGGCGTCGGACAGCTCGCGTACCAGCTCCAGGTGGCCGGCGATTTCCGGCGCCACGGTGATCAGCTTGATCGGCGCCATGGTCTCCAGGCGTTCGACGTCGGCCAGCTTGGCGGAGCGCGCGTACGGCGGCTGCGCTCCCAGTTTGCCGGAGTTGATGTACGGGCCTTCCAGGTGGACGCCGAGCACGCGCGCCTCGCCTTGGCCGCGCCGGGCGGCGGCGGCGCCAATGGCTTTGAGCGCCAGCTCGATGTCTTCCGGCGGCGCCGTCATCGTGGTGGCCAGCAGGCTGGTGGTGCCGTGCTTCGCGTGGATGGCGGCGATGGTGTGGACGGCGTCGCCGCCCTCCATCACGTCCTTGCCGCCGCCGCCGTGCACGTGCAGGTCGATAAAGCCAGGCAGGATATAGGCGTCTTGGTTGTTCGACGGGTCGGTGCTGCTGCCGTGGATGGCGGCGATACGGTCGCTGAAGCTGATCTCACCGCGGACCCAGCCCGCCGAGGTCAGGATATTGCCTTGGATTGCACTGCTCATCTGCGCGACTCCGCTACGAATTCATAGTAATCACTGCGGCAATACGAGTGGGTCAGTTCCACCGCTGCGCCGTTGTCGAGATAGCTGACGCGGGTGATGTGCAGCATCGCGGCACCCGCAGGTATATTGGCCAGGCGCGCTTGCTCGGCGCTGGCGTTGACGGCGCGGATATGCTGCAGCGCGCGCATCGGAATGGTGCCGTTGGCTTCCAGGTAGCCGTACAGCGAATCGGTCACGCTGTGCGGGTTGGGCATGTACTGGGCCGGGATGGTGGTGGTCTCGATCGCCATCACCACGTCGTCGGCGGTGCGCAGCCGTTTCAGGCGCGCCACCGGCATATTGGGCGACAGGCCGAGCGACAGCAGTTCCACCGGCGAGGCGATGCCGATGTCGCGCTGCAGCCAGCGCGAGCCGGCGGTGAAGCCGCGCTCGCGCAGCTCTTCGGAAAAGCTGGTCAGGCGGGACAAGGGCTGCTCCAGTTTCGGCGTGATGTAGGTGCCGGAGCCGCGCTTGCGGGTCAGCATGCCGCGCTCGCACAGCATGTCGATCGCCTTGCGCGCCGTCACGCGCGAGATGTTGAGCATGTCCGACAGCACGCGCTCGGACGGCAGGGCCTCGTTGGCGCGCCATTCGCCGGCCGCGATCCCGTCGGACAGCTTGTTCGCAAGCTGCATGTAGAGGGGGGTGTCGCTCTCGGCATCGGGCTTGAAATCGCTCAACTGGGCTAGCACGGGCTTACTCCTTCAGACGTTGTTGGATCAGCCGCAAGGCGCCTGCAGCGGAATCGCCTTGCGGCGCGACGATCCGTTTCAACAGCGAGACCGGCAGGTAGGGGCGCAGCGGCGCCGCCAGTCCGCCGCACAGCGCGATCGGCAGCTTGCCGCCGGCGTCGAGCGCGTTGCCCATCAATTCCACCTGGCGTCCCGCCTCGAGCAGGATGGCGCGCGCGATGGCGTTCGATTCGCCGTGCTGCAGCACGATGCGCGCCAGTTGCGCGTAGCTGGTCTGGTTGGCCTTGGCGAGCCAGTTCTGCAGCGCGTCGCGGCCGCCGCCGCAGGCTTGCGCCAGGTCGGTGCTGAAGGCGTCGGCCGGCATGCGGCCGTCCAGCACCTGCTGCGCGTGGTTGACGGCGCGCAGGCCGATCCAGGCGCCGCTGGCTTCGTCGCCGGCCGGGAAGCCCCAGCCGCCGACTTCGACGTGGACGCCGTCGGCGCGCTTGATCTCGCCGACGCTGCCGGTGCCCAGCGCGATGATCGAGCCCGGCTGGCCGCGGTGGGCGCCCAGCACGGTGGTGTGGCCGTCGGTTTCCAGCGCCACGCGGGCGTAGCCGGGATTGGCGGCGACGAATTCGGCCGCCCAGGCGCGGTTGTGCACGCCGGCCAGGCCGAGGCCGATGGCGACCTGTGCCTTGGCGGGGATGGGCAGTTCGGCGGCGCCGAAGGCCATGGCGGCCGCGTCGTCGACGGCGGCCCAGGCGTTGGCGATGCCGTGCATCAGGCCGGACGGGCCGCTGACGCCTTCGGCCAGTTCAATGCCGTCGACGCGCGCCAGTCGCACCCTGGTGCCGGTGCCGCCGCCGTCTACGCCGATGAGAAATTCGATCATGATTATCCGAGAATGCTGTGCCGGGATCCCCCGTGTGAGGGCACTATATGTTTGGCAAACCAGCTTGTCAACAGGTATTTAACTGGTATTAGAAAATATTGAAGTGGACTTGCGTTGTCGACTTTGAATGTATTTGTAAGTGCTTGTTTTTACTGGTTATTGCTGGATTTTTCGGCAAGTGGTCGGGTGTCGTATTTGCATGCCACTTTGGTCTGCTTTTGGTAGGGGGCGGGTGGAGGGAGTACACTACGGCTTTAGTGCACTTTGAAAGCAAGATGATGAACGATTACTGGGATGACTGGCAGAAGGAGGCGTTGGCGGCCGGCGTGAAGGCGCCGCTGGCCAAGCTGGGGATGGAAGTGATGAAGGCGAACCGCAAGAATCGCTGGCCCAAGCATTTCCTGGGGCGCATGGAAGATGGTCCGATGATGCTGGCGATGTGTCTGGAAGAGCCGGACGAGACCGAGCTGTTGTTTGTGGAGAACCTCTATCCCTACGACGACAAACTGATCGCCGCCACCAAGAAGCGTCTCTGTTTCGATTAATACACCGGGGTCAAGTCTGACATTCGGACACGAGCTCTGCCGTAGCAACGCTTACGGCAGAGCTCGTGTCCGAATGTCAGACTTGACCCCCGGGTTTTTAGCGGTTCATGCCTTTGCGGTCGTAGGTGACGGCTTTGTCGGCGACGTTCACCACTGCGTTGCCGGGGCCGCTCACCTTGACGTCGGCCTGGCTGGTCCACAGCTGGCGGGCGTGCAGGCTGCCGGAACCGCTCAGCTGCGCGACCAGGCTGTCGGTCTTGCCTTCGAGCTTGACTTCGCCCGGGCCGTGCATGCTCAGCTTGACGTTCTTGCAGGCGGCCGTGGCGCTCAGGTCGCCCGAGCCGCTCAGTTCGGCGTCGAGCGCGTCGCTGACCTTGCTCAAGATGATGTTGCCCGGGCCGCGGCTGCGCGTGACCGCGCGCGCCACCTGCAAGGCTTGCCCCTCCAGATCGCCCGAACCGCTGACTTCCGCGCTGAGCACGCCAACGCTGCCCGACAGGTGCATGCCGCCCGGTCCGCTGAGCAGGGCGCGCACGCTCGGCGCTTGCAGGCCGCGCACCGTCAGGTCGCCCGAGCCGTGCACTTCCGCTTCGAATTTCTTGATCACGCCGGCCAGGCAGGCTTCGCCCGGACCGTGCAGCATGGCGCTGGCCGCTTCGGTGTTCAGCGAGCAGGCGTCCAGGTCGCCCGAACCGGCGATCTCGGCGCGGATTTCCTTGGTCGTGCCCTGCAGCGACACCGAGCCCGGCCCGTGCATCGAGGCGTTGATCTTGTTCGCGTGCAGGTCGCTGAGGTCGAGGTCGCCCGAGCCGTTGACGGTCAGGTTGACATCCTGCGTCATGCCGCCGGCGGTGACGTCGCCGGGGCCGCTCATCATCAGGTTCAGGCTGGCCGCCTTCAGCGTGCGCAGGTTGATGTCGCCGCTGCCGGAGGCGGTGACGGTGAGCTCGCGCACGGCGCCGCTGGCGTGCACGTCGCCCGGGCCTTCCGAGGTCAGGCTCAGTTGCTGGCCCTGGAATTGTTGTAGATCAACATCACCGCCGCCGGAGTTGCGTAGGCTCTTCAGGCCGGCCGCGCTGATGCGGATGGTCATCGGCGGCTTGCCGTCCTTCTTGCCCCAGCCGAAGTTGAAGACCCAGCCCTTGTCCTTGTTCCGGCGCGGCTGGCGCACGGTGAGGGTGTCGCCGCTGACCGAGGTTTCGATGTCGGCGAACTGGCGGCGCAGGCCGGACAGCTCGATCGCGTTGCCCGGCTGCGCGGTGACGATCACCCGGAACGGGCCGCTGATGGCGATGTTGCTGAAGGCCGCCACGGTGCGGGTTTCGCTGCCGATGCTGTCGTCCTGTTTGGTGTCGGCCTGGGCGGCGAAGCTTGCCAGCATCAGGGCGCTAACCAGCGCGGTGTGTTTGATCGTCTGCTTCATTTTTATCTCGATTATGGGAAGTGGCGAGGATTGAACGATAAGGCAAACGCCGCCGGCCGGCGCGCGGAATGGGACGGACGCGCGGAATGGGGGGATCAGCTGCAAAAAAACGGTGATGAACCGTCATTCAACTTCAGTGCGGCACGACCGTTAATGTCATAATGGACGTAAGAGTGTATTGCCGGGGAACACCTGCGCAGGTCAAAGGAGTGCACATGATCAGGTACATGGGGACCAAAAATACGGATGACGGCTCGGTGCTGTATATTTTTTTGATTAACGGCTTGCAGAAGGAAGTTCGGGAAAGCGCCTTGAAACAATATCCTGGCTGTTACGAAGCCCTGCCTGCCACCGCCAAGGCGCGCATCAGCGCCAACCGGTCCTGGTTGCAAAAATTATAATGCCGCCCTTCATGCGCGTGCTGCGCGGCGCCCTGTCCGCCGTGCCGGTGGCGTTTTGCTGCGCCGCCGGCGCGCAAGCGGTGCCGACCACCTTCGGCACCATCGTCGGCAACGGCCTGCTGTGTCGCGACCAGACCGACAACCTGTATTTCTACGACTATCTGCGCAAGGCGTTCGGCCCGGCGTACAAGCACGACGGCGGCGCCTACTGGTTCAAGACCGACGGCGCCAATCTGTGGGGCAAGCCGATTTCCGAGGTCATGGTCAGCGACGATACCAGCACCTATATCTTCGTCGGCGCCGTGGCCGAGGCCACGCCGGAGGAGCTGGAACAGGCCATCATCAGCCAGGTCGGCCTGCATTATGCGAGAATCGACAGCTCGGCCTATCCGGTGCGCGAGGCCAAGCCGGCCAGCCGCATCGTCTATTTCGATACCAAATCCAAGATTTACTGCGCCAAGTTCAAGCCCTTGCCGCCGGTGCAGCCGCCGCCGGTGCGCCAGCGCTTGAAGTAGCGCATCGCCAGGGTCTTCATGTACACGCATTTTTTCAATCTGAAGCAATCGCCGTTTTCCATCGCGCCCGATCCCCGCTACCTGTTCATGAGCGAACGCCATCGCGAGGCGCTGGCGCATCTGCTGTATGGCGTCGGCAGCGGCGGCGGCTTCGTGCTGCTGACCGGCGAGATCGGCGCCGGCAAGACCACCGTGTGCCGCTGCTTCATGGAGCAGATTCCCGACAACTGCAAGCTGGCCTATATCTTCAACCCCAAGCTGTCGGTGGAGGAGCTGCTGTTGTCGATCTGCGACGAGTTCGGCATCGCGCTGGCGCCGCCGGGCGCGGGCGCGGTCAGCGTCAAGGGCTATGTGGATGCGATCAATGCCTATCTGCTGGCCAGCCATGCGCAGGGGCGCAACAATGTGCTGATCATCGATGAGGCGCAGAACCTGTCGGCCGAGGTGCTGGAACAGCTGCGCCTGCTGACCAATCTGGAGACCAGCGAGCGCAAGCTGTTGCAGATCATCCTGATCGGCCAGCCGGAGCTGCGCGCGATGGTGGCGCGGCCGGAGCTGGAGCAGTTGGCGCAGCGGGTGATCGCGCGCTACCACCTGGGCTCGTTGAGCGAGGCGGAGACCGGGGCGTATATCGAACACCGTCTGACGGTGGCGGGCGCGGCGGCGATCGCGCCGTTTCCGCGCGGGTTGATGGGGCTGGTGCACAAGCTGGCCAAGGGCGTGCCACGCCGTATCAATCTGCTGTGCGACCGGGCGTTGCTGGGGGCGTATGTCGAGAATCAGCCGCAGGTGACCCGCACCATTTTGCGCAAGGCGGCGGCCGAGGTGTTTGCCCGGCCCGACGCGGCGATCGGCGCCGCGCGCGCTGGCGCGGCGCGCTGGCCTTTGGTGGCGGCCGGGGTGCTGGGTGGCGTGGTGTTGAGCGTGGCGGCGTGGCAGCTGGCTGCGCATGAGGCGAAACCGGTCTTGCAGGGCGCGCAGGCGGCTTCGGCGGCGGCGCGGCTGACGCCTGGCAAGGCCGCGACGGCGGCGCTGCCTGCGCCCGTGCCGGCGGCAGCGGCAGGGCCGACGTCTGTGCCTGGGCCTGCATCAGCGGCGGCAAGCGGCAGCGCGGCGGCCTTGCGCCAGCTTGCGGCGATCTGGGGGCTGGCGCTGCCGGACGGCGAACCGTGTCCGACGGCGGCGCGCTTGAACCTGCGTTGCTTGCAGGTCAAGGGCGGCGTCGCGGAACTGCGCTTGCTGGACCGCCCGGCGATGCTGACCCTGCACGACGACCCGACCGCGCCCAACTACGTGCTGCTGACGGCGATGGACGAGCACGGCGCGACCATCGTCGCGCCCGGCGGCAAGTCGCAAACCATCGGCCTGGACGCGCTGGAGGCCCGCTTCGACGGCGAGTTCACGACCTTCTGGCGCGCCCCGCGCAGCTGGCGCGACGAGGTCCACGGCGGCGATCACGGTCCCGATGTGGATTGGCTGGCGCGGCGGCTAGCGCAGATCTACGGCCTGAAGAAGCCGCAGGACGATCAGCCGCTGAGCTCCGGCCTGCGCGCGCGCCTGACCGAGTTCCAGACTGAGCAACATCTCAAGGCGGACGGCGTGGCCGGTCCGAAAACTTTCATCCGGCTGTATCAGCTGGGCGGCGTGCAGGAGCCGCGCTTGCTGGCCAGCGCGGTCGCCGGCGCCGGCAGCGGGGCAGGGAAATAATATGTCTTATATTTTGGAAGCGTTGAAGAAGGCGCAGGCGGAACGTCAACTGGGCAGTGCGCCGACGCTGCATGCACCGACGCTGCATGCGGCGGACGGCAAGTCGCCAGGTAGCGCCTTGAAGCGGCCGGTGGTGCTGGCGCTGCTGGCGATGGGCGTGGCGATCGCTGTGTTGCTGGCGCTGGTGCTGCGCCCCGCGCAGCAGGCAGTGGCGCCAGCCGCGCCGGCCGCAGCTGCGGCCGCACCCATGCCGGCCGCAGCCACGCCCGCCGCACCCACGCCCGCCGCAGCCGCGCCTGCGGCTGTGCCAACTGTCGCGTCAGCGGACAACCCGCCGCTGGCGGCCGCCTTGCCGCCGCCGGTGGCGACGGTGACGCCGGCGCCGCGCCCGCATCCGGCGCCGGAACCGGTCGCGGCGGCGCCGGCGGCGGAAAAAACCGCCAGGCCGGCTGTCGCGCAGGAGGAGCCGGTCCAGAACCTGCGTGATTTGCCGGAACCGATACAGCGCTCGATCCCGCACATCGCCGTCGGCGGCTACATTTATTCCAAGAATCCTGCCGACCGCCTGCTGTTGATCGACAAGATACTGCGCCACGAGGGCGAGGAGGTCGCCCCCGGCCTGATCCTGGACAAACTGCAACCGCGCGAGGCGGTATTCAATTTCAAAGGCTATCGCTACCGCGTTCCGTATTGAAAGCTGTCATCCGCCCGTCATGTGGGAGTGATATTTTCTCATCATTGACATTCATGCACGGGAAACTCGATGAAACACCTGAAATTGTTGCCGCTGTTGATAGCCGCGGCCTTCGCCGTTCCGCGCGCCCACGCCGCCGACCAGACCCCGCAAGCGCAACAGGCTACCGGCTCCCCTGTCGCCGCCATCATCAGCATCGGATTGCTGCTGCTGGGTGCGGGCGGCGCCCGCAGCGAACGCTTCAAGTCCTTGAACGAAGAGTAAGCCGCCATCCCCGCGCCGATGTTGCTGCGTATAATGGCGGCAACATGATGCAGCGGAGATGTAGGTAATGCAGAGAGAAATCGAGCGCACCGTGCTGGCGGTCACCGGGACGTCGGGCAGCGGCAAGACCACGCTGCTGGAGTTGCTGATCGCCGGACTGGCCGGGCAGGGCTTGACAGTCAATGTCGTCAAGCACAGCCACCACGACCTGGAGCTGGAGCCGCCGCACAAGGACAGTGCGCGCCTGCGCCGGGCCGGCGCGGCCGAGGTGATGGTGGCGTCGCCGTTCCGGGTGGCGATCGTGCGCGAATTGCGCGGCGCCCCCGAGCCGTCGCTGGACGAGCAGCTGGGCCGTCTCGCCCCGGCCGACCTGACCCTGCTCGAAGGCTTCAAGTCCTATCCGGTGGACAAGCTGGAGGTGTATCGCGCCGCGACCGGCAAGCCGCCGCTGTATCCCAACGATGCGCGCGTGATCGCGGTCGCCTCCGACCAGCCGGCGCCGGCCGACTTGCGGCCGGGCGTGGCCTGGCTGGATCTGAACCAGCCGCAGGCCGTGCTGGCCTGGTTGGGCGGCCATCTGAAAAAAGTTTCGGCAAACGGCTAAAGTTACGCCCGAAACGTCCGTAAAAGAAGTGATACGCCTTACTGGAGAATCACATGGACGTTTCAGGAATTGCTCAAGTAGCAACCACGATTGCAGACACCGGCACCAAGCAGGCGGTCGGCATCGCGGTATTGAAAAAAGCCCAGGATATCCAGGCGTCGAGCGCGGCTGCCCTGATCGAGGCGATTCCTCCGGTGCCGTCGGCGCCGAATCTGCCTTCGCATCTCGGCAACACCATCAACACGACTGCCTGAACGGCAACGGCGCGGCCCGCCCGGCGCCGCGTGACCGCCCTGCGCGCCGCCCGGTGCGCGGCGTGCCGGCGTGTGCTTGCGCCCGGCGGTTTCCCTCCCCATTGAATCCTGTCAACAGAATGATGCGTCGCGGCGTTATTGCTGGTACGCTGCTTCTGCTTGAATAGCCTGCGAAAAAAATCTAAAAAAAGTGTAAGGCAGGAGCGCTGTTTGCCGACTACCGTACAGTTGCAGACGATTTTCGTTGCACGTTGAACTTAACTTCCATCATTGAGGAGACTTACCATGAATAAACGTCAAGCCCTGATCGCCGCCGCCCTGGCCACCGTATGCGCCGCTTCGGCCGGCACCGCTGCCGCCGCCACCGCGTCGGCTTCCGCTGAAAAAGAGAAGTGCTATGGCATCGCCAAGGCCGGCCAGAACGATTGCGCCTCGGCCAACGGCACGCACTCGTGCGCCGGCCAGTCGAAGGCCGACAACGGCGCCGCCGAGTGGAAATACGTGGCCAAGGGCACGTGCGAAAAAGCCGGCGGCAAAACCGCAGCGCCCGCCAAGTAATCGCCATCAGCGGTCGCGGAGCCATGTCCCTGCCCGGTCCAGTCCAGTCATTGCCGGGCGTGGGCGTGGGGCTGAGGGCTCCGCATTACCGCCAGTTTATCGAGCAGCGGCCGCGTGCCGCCTGGCTCGAAGTCCATACCGAAAATTATCTCGATCAAGCCGGCTGGGACTGGCACGTGTTGCAGCAACTGCGACGCGATTATCCGATCAGCCTGCATGGCGTCGGGCTGGCGCTGGGCTCGGCGCGCGGCTACTCCGAGCAGCATCTGGAACGCGTGCGCAGCCTGGCGGAGCGGGTGCAGCCGATGCTGGTGTCCGAACATCTGTGCTGGGGCGCCGTCGGCGACCGGCAACTCAACGATCTGCTGCCGCTGACGCTGGACCAGGCCGCGCTCGACCTGCTGTGCGCGCGCGTGAGCCGCGTGCAGGACACGCTCAAGCGCCAACTGCTGCTGGAAAATGTGTCGACCTATGTGCGCTTCCACCGGGACGCCATGAGCGAGGCGGAATTCATGGCGGCCCTGGCGGCGCGCACCGGCTGCGGGCTGCTGCTGGACATTAACAACCTGTACGTCAATCAATGCAACCACGGCGAGGACGCGCTGGCCGCGCTGGCCGCGATCCGGCCCGGCATGGTGGGCGAGATGCATCTGGCCGGCCATCTGGTGACGCCGCAGGCGGTGATCGACCATCACGGCGACACGGTGGCCGAGCCGGTCTGGCGTCTGTACGAGGCGGCCTTGCAGCGCTTCGGCGCGGTGCCGACCCTGATCGAGTGGGACACCGATATTCCCGAACTGGGCGTGCTGCTGGGCGAGGCGGACAAGGCCGAGGCGCTGCATCGCCGCCATGCCGCGCCCGCCGTGGCCGCTGCGCCGCGCGCGGCGGTGCCGGCCGACCGGCAAGCGGACCCGCAGGCGCCGGCGCTGGCCGCCAGCCAGCAAGTGTTCGCCGGCGCGCTGTTCGACGCGCGCCTGACGCCGGCGGCGCTGGCGCTGTTCAAGGGCGAACATAACGAGCACCGCTACGCGCTGTATCGCGGCAACCTCGGCGCCACCTGGAGCAAGACCCTGGGCGCGGCCTATCCGGTGATCCAGATGCTGGTGGGCGAAGAATTCTTCGGCGGCCTGGCGCAGGCTTATGGCCATGCGCATCCGTCCGACAGCGGCGACCTGAACCGCTTCGGTGCGCACTTCGGCGCCTTCCTGCGCAGTTTCCCCCATGTGGCCGACTACCCGTACCTGCCGGACATGGCGACGCTGGAGTGGACCTTGCACCGCGCCCACTACGCGCCCTCGGCCGACGGCGTGACGGCGCCGGAAATGGCGGCGCTGACGCCGCAGCAGATCGAGACGGCGCGGCTGCGACTGCATCCGGCCTGCACGCTGCTGGCGTCGGACTGGGCGACGGTGGCGCTGTGGCAGGCGCACCAGCCCGACAGCGGCGTGCCGTTCCCGGCCGAGCTGGCGGCGCCGTCCTATGGACTGGTCACGCGGCCGCACTGGAAAACCCGGGTCCTGCCGCTGGGCGCGGCCAGCCACGCGGCGCTGTCGGTGCTGGCCGCCGGCGGCGAGCTGGGCGCGGCGCTGGATGCGGCGTTCGAGCGCGACGGCGACTACGACTTCGCCGCCAATTTGCGGCAGTGGATAGATTTCGCCTTGATTGTCAGGATAGACGTCTAGCGGCGACTAACCAATTTTGAAAGCGCAAACATGAAAACTATCCTCGGCCTGCACCAACAATTATCCCGCTACGACGCGGCGCTGACCGCGTGGGGCGGTTCACTGATGAGTCTGGCGCTGCGCTGGTACGTGGGCTGGCAATTCTTCAAGGCCGGCCTGGTCAAGGTGGGCGACTGGAGCGCCACGCTGGCGCTGTTCCGTGACGAGTACATGGTGCCGCTGCTGCCGTCCGAGCTGGCGGCCTGGTTCGGCGCGGCCGGCGAGCTGGCGCTGCCGCTGCTGCTGTGCGTGGGCCTGGTGTCGCGGCCGGCGGCGCTGGCGCTGTTGCTGGTGAATGCGATGGCGGTGATTTCCTACCCGCAGCTGTTGAGCTTTGAATGCCCGGCCGCGATCAACGACCATTTCTACTGGGGCGTGCTGCTGCTGGCGCTGGTGGCCTTTGGCCCGGGCAAATTTTCGCTCGATGCGTGGCTGGCCGGCCGCCGGGCGGCCTAGGTCGGGCGGAAGGCGCGCAGGACTTTGGCTTCGCCGGTCAAGTCCCGGTGCAGGCGGTTGGCGGCGGCGGTCAGCTCGATCATGCGGTTGAGCTGGCTGTCTTCGAAGCGCGCCAGTTCTTCGGTGGCGGTCAGCAGCGCCTGCGCCAGTTTGGCGCGGGCCGCCTGGTACAAGCTGCCGTTGTACTGGTCTGTGTTCTTGAGCAACTCCTCGGCGTTTTCGATCACTTGCCGCAGGTCGTCGAGCAGGCGTTCCTGCGTTTGCAGATTGTGTGCAGGATCGTCCATGACGTTCCCCTGATGATAAGAAAACTGGTTGAACAAGCCGGGTAGCAGGCCATCCCAATATATCGGCGGAGCGCTCCGCCGGTTTGCGCTGGGTCAAACGCGCCCACCCGTCCTGACCTTCAGCTTAGGTCGTTATTGCCCGAATGCAAGACCAATTCACGCGCCATCGACGCTGATGCGGATGTCGCCCACGGTCACCTGCTGGCCGGCGCGGATCTTGGCGGTCTTGCGCAATTCCTGCTTGCCGTCGACCTTGACGCCGCCGTCGGCGACCATCATCTTGCCGGCGCCGCCGCTGTCGCACAGGCCTACCAGCTTGAGCAGCTGATTCAGCTCAACAAACTCCCCGCTCAATTCAAAACTTACTTTCTGCATTTTATCCTCTGTTGCTATGATGTGAAATCGGCGTCGCCGCTTACTTTCAGTAGTGTAGCGGCATTCCGACAGGGCCGCAGTTTACCTCACGAATACCGCACGGTTGAGGTTGCCGTCTGGAAAAAAAGTTGCTATCCTGAGTTAACTGCTGAATATTTGTGCAGCATGGTTTTGCTCTCAGCGAGTTGCATCATGAATAAGTTCTTCTGGCCAGTCGCAGTCCTGATTTGTCCGCTTTCCGGCTTGGCGGGCGCCGCCGCATCTGATCCCTTCACCCTGCAGAAACCGCCCCCCGCGTTTGAAAAACGGTCGAATTCGTCCTTGCTGTTCGAGGCGGCGGACCGGCAGTTTGCGCTCAGCGAGCAGGTGCAGAACGACGCCGCGCCGCGCTATGGCGCCGCCTACCACGGCGGGCCGCGCCTGCATGTCGGCGCGTTGCCGGACAACCTGGCGCTGCTCGATCCGCTGGGCCCCATGCTCAACGAGCACAGCAAGCGTTTCCTCACCAGCGCGGATTTTGAAAAGAAAATGGGCCGCGCGGTCGGCATCCTGACCATCGGTATTTTGCGCGAGACCGGTTCGGCGCTGGGCTCGCAGCAGACGCCGGCGCTGGCGATGAACACCCGGCCGACCACCACCTTCACCTCGCTGTCGCTGGGCTATGCGCTCAGTTCGCGCAGCGCGCTGATGTTGATGGCGTCCTACGGCAAGACCGAGGGCATCGGCAACCCCGACAGCCTGATCTCGCAAGTGTCGTCGGTGCGCACCATGGCGTTCAGCGTGGGCTTGTCGACCCGCCAGGTGTTCAACAGCCATGACCGCCTTGCGGTGACGTTGTCGATTCCGGCCAAGGTGCGGTCCGGCACACTGCAATACAGCGGCTCGGCGCCGCTGTCCGGCGATCCGGGCGCGCCGGCCTTCGGCGCGCCGACGCTGAACCTGCGGCCGACCGCCACCGAGCGCGACCTGGAGTTCGGCTACACCACCTCGTTCGGCCGCGATGGCCGCGGGGGCAAGCTGACCGGCGCGGTGATGTTGCGGGTCAATCCCGGCCACGACGCCAGCGCCCGGCCGGATTGGCTGACCGGGGTGCGCTACTCCTACGGCTTTTGATATGGCGCCTTCTTCAAGCTAGCCCTTGGCGCCGGGACGGGTCATGTCCAGCGGCACGATCCATTGCTCGAACTGTTCGGCGCTGACGTAGCCCAGCGCCAGCGCGGCTTCTTTCAACGTCGTTCCCTCGTGCTGGGCCTGCTTGGCGATGGCGGCGGCCCTGTCGTAGCCGATGTGCGGCGCCAGCGCGGTGACCAGCATCAGCGAACGTTCCATCAGCTCGGCGATGCGGCCGCGGTTGGGTTCTATCCCGTGCACGCAATGTTCTTCGAAGCTGCGCATGCCGTCGGCCAGCAGGCGCGCGCTCTGCAGGAAGTTGTGGGCGATCAGCGGCTTGTAGACATTCAACTCGAAGTTGCCGGAGGCGCCGCCGATGGTGATGGCGACGTCGTTGCCGAACACCTGGCAGCACAGCATGGTGAGCGCTTCGCACTGGGTGGGGTTGACCTTGCCCGGCATGATGGAGCTGCCCGGCTCGTTTTCCGGGATGCTGATTTCGCCCAGGCCGGAGCGCGGGCCGGACGCCATCCAGCGCACGTCGTTGGCGATCTTCATCAGCGCGGCGGCCAGGGTTTTCAGCGCGCCGTGCGCCGACAGCAGGGCGTCGTGGCCGGCCAGCGCGGCGAATTTGTTGTCGGCGCTGCGGAAGGGCAGGGCCAGCGTGTGCTCCAGCTCGGCGGCGATGCGGTGCGCGTATTCGGGGTGCGCGTTGAGGCCGGTGCCGACCGCGGTGCCGCCGGCCGCCAGCTGCAGCACGCCGGGCAGGGCGGTGCTGATGGCGCGCTCGGCGAAGTCGAGGTGGGCCACGTAGCCGGAAAATTCCTGGCCCAGCGTCAGCGGCGTGGCGTCCTGCAAATGGGTGCGGCCGATCTTGACGATGTCGGCGAACGCCTCGGCCTTGGCGTGCAGGCTGTCGCGCAGCGCGCGCAGCGCCGGCAGCAGCTTGCCGGCCAGCGCCTGGGCGGCGGCCACGTGGATGGCGGTGGGGAAGATGTCGTTCGACGATTGTCCCTGGTTGACGTCGTCGTTGGGGTGCAGCTTGCGGTCTTCGCCGCGCTCGCCGCCCATCAGCTCGGAGCCGCGGTTGGCCAGCACTTCGTTCATGTTCATATTGGACTGGGTGCCGGAGCCGGTCTGCCACACGGCCAGCGGGAACTCGGTCGGGTGCCGGTCGGCCAGCACTTCGTCGGCGGCCTGGGTGATGGCGATGGCCTTGGCGCCTTCGAGCAGGCCCAGGTCCAGGTTGACGCGGGCGGCGGCGCGCTTGACGCTGGCCAGCGCGTGGATCAGCTCCAGCGGCATGCGCTCGGTGGAGATGTGGAAGTGCTCCAGCGAGCGCTGGGTTTGCGCGCCCCACAACTGGTGGGCGGGGACGTCGATCGGGCCAAAACTGTCACGTTCACTTCTGGTGTTCATGGGTTTTCCTTTGGACGGGGAGGCAATCATGTGTGTTTGCCAAGTGGCGTCCAGTGTAGCGCAGTCCTGAAAAATTAACCTAGGGCTACAAAACCGGGAAAATCAGCCGTTATAGCTGATACACTTTCAGAATTCGCGTCCAAGCGACCCCGACATGCAGCGCACACCATTCCTGACCACGATCTTTGCTTGCGCCGGCGCGTTGCTGCTGGCGGCCGCCGCGCCGGCGGCGGAACTGGGCGATATCGCCGTGCGTTCCTACGTCGGCCAGCCGCTGGCGGCCGATATCGAGCTGGTGCAGCTGGCGCCGGACGAGGTGGCGGGCCTGCAGGTCCGGCTGGCGCAGCAGGATGTGTTTCGCGGCGCGAACATCAGCATGCATCCGGCGCTGGCCTCGCTGCACCTGTCGGTGGTGCGGCGCGATGGCCGGCAGTTCCTGCATATCACTACCATCCGGGCTATCGATGCCGACTATGTGCATCTGTTCCTGGAGCTGAGCGCGGCCGGGCGCCAGGATGTGCGCGCGGCGACCGTGTGGCTGCAGGCGGATCCGAATCCGGCGCCGCCGCCGCCGCCGGCCATGACGGCGGCGCAGGCGGCCGCGTTGGCAAGGGCGGAGCGGGCGGCCAGGGAGGCGGCTGCGGCGCCGGCGCCGGTCGCGGTGGCCGTGGCGCCGGCCGTGACGCCGGCCGTGGCGCCGCTACGGGACCGGACGCGGCCAGCGCCGATGCCGTCGGCGCATGAATCCGAGGTGGGCGGGCCGGGTGGTTTGCGAACGGCGCCGTCGCGGCGGCCGGCGCCGGCCGACGGCGGCGTGCCGTTGGGCGTGGCGCAGGCTTTGTTGCCGTTGGCGCCGTTGCCGCTGCCCAGGGGCGTGACGCGGCCTGCGGCTGCGGCCGCCTGCACCCCGTCCGGCATGAGCGCCAAGGAATGCGCGGCGCTCGATACCCACAGCGTCGAGTTGTCCAGCAAGCTGGTCGAGCTGGAGGGCAAGCTGAAGCTGCTGCAGGGGGCTTTGGCGGCCAAGGGCGGGGCGGCCGCTGCGCACGGCGCGAGTGCCGCGGCCACTTCGTCGGCGCATGCGGCGTCGGTTAAGGCAACGGCGGCGGCGCCAGCCGCTGCGCATGCAGCGTCGGCGTCGGCATCGGCGTCGGCATCCGAGGCGGCGTCGGCGCCGGTCAAGACGGTGCGCGTGTTGCCCAAGCTGAAGTATAAAAAGGAAAAACCGCCGGAACCGGCCAGCAGCAATACGCCGCTGATCGCCGCCGGCGCCGGCGTGCTGGTCTTGTTGCTGGGCGCCGGCGGCTATCTCTACCTGCGCAAGAAACGCGGCGGCGGGCCGCTGAAGATCTGGCAGGGATTCCGCAAGAAAACGGCGGCCGGCGAGGGCGGCCAACCGGTGGAGGCGCCGCCGCTGCACGAAGTCACGCCGGAATCAATGATGCAGCAGTAATAAGTATATAACTGCACGCTCTGATCGGGGTCGGACAATCTGGGGTATAGTATTCGACCCCCTCCGTCTTCCCCATACCTGAAAGAGCGCTATGACCGCAGTAGAGCAATATCAAGCTTTCAAACAACTCGGCCTGAAGCTGGACATGTCCCGCGGCAAGCCTGCGCCCGAGCAACTGGATCTGTCGAATGGCCTGATGGCCCCGCTGGACGGCTACCAGGCCGCCGACGGCACCGATGGCCGCAACTACGGCGGCACCATCGGCCTGCCGGAAGCGCGCGAACTGTTCGGCAAGCTGCTGGATGTGCCGGCCGCGCAGGTGGTGGTCGACAGCAGCGCCAGCCTGTCGCTGATGCATGACGTCATCATCTACAGCCTGCTCAACGGCACGCCCGGCAATGCGCCGTGGGTGCGCGAGCCGGTGACCTTCCTGTGCCCGGTGCCGGGCTATGACCGCCATTTCGCCATCTGCGAAGCGCGCGGCATCAAGATGATCAACATTCCGATGACCGAAGCCGGTCCGGACATGGACCTGGTGGAGAAACTGGTGGCCGAGGACGCCAGCATCAAGGGCATGTGGTGCGTGCCGAAGTACAGCAATCCGGGCGGCGTGGTGTTTTCGGACGCCGTGGTGGCCCGCCTGGCGGCGATGAAGACGGCGGCGCCGGACTTCCGCCTGATGTGGGACGACGCTTACCGCTTCCATCATCTGGGCGAGCGGAAGCTGGAAGTGGCCAATATCCTGGACGCCTGCGCCAAGGCCGGCAACCCCGACCGCGCGATCGTGTTCGCGTCGTCGTCGAAGGTGAGCTGGGCCGGTTCGGGCATCGCCGCGCTGGCCGCTTCGCCGGCCAATATCGCCTGGTGGACCAAGCACGCGGGCATCCGCAGCATCGGCCCGGACAAGATCAACCAGCTGCGCCATGTGCGTCTGCTGAAGGACCTGCCGACGGTGGAAGCGTTGATGGAACAGCATCGTTTGCTGTTGAAGCCGAAGTTCGACGCGGTGCTGGCGCAGTTCGAGCACCATCTGGCCGACGTGCCGGGCGTGTCGTGGACGCGTCCGCAGGGCGGCTACTTCATCGATCTGGTGACGCCGGACGGTTCGGCCAAGCGCACCGTGGCGCTGGCCAAGGAGGCGGGCATCACGCTGACGCCGGCCGGTGCGGCTTTCCCTTACGGTAACGATCCGAAGGATAGCCATATCCGCATCGCGCCGAGCTTCCCGTCGCTGGACGAAATCACCCAGGCGGCGCAGGGCATCGCGTTGTCGCTGAAGGTGGCGCTGGCGGGCTGATCGCCCTGAATGCAAAAAGCGCCCGTGGGCGCTTTTTTTATTGGGCAGGGCGTTTTATTGACGCGACATGCCGGGCACGTTGTCGGCCCAAGGCTCGGTGACGTCGCGGATGGCGCGGTCGTTGGCCAGGATCTGTTTCAGCAGGTCGATCTTGCGCAGGCGCGGGGCGCCGCTCAGGGCCGGCGCGCCGCTACTTACTGCGCGGGCTACATTGGCGCATTGCGCTTCCAGGCGGCTCAGGCCGTCGAAATCACCCAGGCGTGCGGCGGCGGCCATTTGATTGGTCAAACCGGCAATGTTTTCGTACATCGAGAGGACTTCGGTGGAGGTCATGTTCTCACCCTGGCTAGTTATAACGGATTACCACATGTCCTGATTAACGTCGCCATAAATGGGAACTTTAGGGTGTTTTGAAAAAATATTTGAAAAAGATCGAAAAAAAGCCCCATGCGGGGCTTTTCGTGGCGCAAAAAACAAGCTGGTTTATTTGACCAGCTCCTCCAGGCCGGCGCTCAGCTCGTCCGGCGACGGCATGTCGTCGATCAGCGCGTTGTCGTCCAGGCCCAGTTCCTCGGCCAGGTCGGCCGGATAGCAGGCGGCGATTTCCTCTTCGTTCAGGCCGGCCTGCTCGACGCGGGCGCGCCAGGCGGCCAGCGAGACCACGGCGGCCAGGCGGTTCAGTTCGCCGTTGTGGTGCGGCTCGGGGAAGGCCAGGATGGTTTCCGAGAAGGTCAGCGGGAACTTCCAGCGCTTGGCCAGTTCGGCGCCGACGTCGGCGAAGGTGAAGCCGAACGAGGTTTGCTCGGCGTCCAGGCGGCGCGAGTCCAGCGGGCCGGCCACCTTGTCGAGCGCCATCGCCTGCTCGGCCATCGCCGAATGGATCACCAGCTGGCCGATGGCGTGCATCATGCCGATGGTGAAGGCGAGGTCGGTGTTTTCCTTGGTCTTCTTGGCGATCCACTTGGCCGACACCGCGGTGTGCAGGCTGTAGCGCCAGAATTGCTTGAGGTCGAGACCGGGCACGGTCTTGAAGCCGCTGACCAGGCCGGAACTGATGACCAGCGTGCGCACCGTCACGAAGCCGAGCATCAGCACCGCGTCTTCCACCGTGCCGATGCTGCGCGACACATGGTAGTAGGCCGAGTTGGCCAGGCGCAGCAGCTTGGCGCTCAGCACCGGATCTGTCGACAGTTTCTTCGCGATCTCTTCGGTCGAAACGCTGGCCTTGTCGAAACTGCTGATCAGCTCTTCCACGACTTTAGGCGCGGTGGGCAACGCAGTTGGATTCTGGAACAGGGCATCAAGTTTCATATTTATCTCCTGGGTTGTTAGCGCGTTGCTATAGGCTAACTATATAGCGATTCGCCCAATGAATGAAACAATTTTGCTGGTCTGGCGTCTCTTTTCTGCCGTGTCGCTACGATCTATTGCGTCGCCGACCCATCGACCGTCGCCGCCATCGGCGACAAGCGCGCTGGCCGACCGGCACTTCGATTATTCCGGCCGCACGCTGAACGGCACGCCTGAGCAATCGGTGCGCTGGAAGCGCAGCCTGGCCGCCGTCAATGCGGCCATGCCCGAGCGCGAACCTGGCCGATCTGGCAAGCTGGGCAGGAAGGATGTGCGATGGGGGACCCGTTCGCACATCCTTCGCCGGACGATCCTATTTCGGCCCTCGGAAACTCTCTATTTTTGTTTTATCTTCTCTCGACACGGCTTGTGCGCTGCACAAAGTATGGATCCATACAAAATAGAGAGTTTCAGAAGGCCGAAATAGGGCAGTCTGTCGAAGGGTTGAATTTCGCGCCCGCCGTATATACTGGCGGCATGGAACCCGACCCTATCGAGCAGATCACTCAAACCACGCTGCAGCATTACGAGCGCAATGCCGAGCAGTTTTTCGCCGGCACCATCGACCACGATGTCAGCCAAAACATCGCCGCCTTGCTGGCGGCGATACACGGCCCCGCGCCATACCACCTGCTGGACCTGGGCTGCGGCCCCGGCCGCGACCTGAAGACCTTCAAGAGCCTGGGCCACGAAGCGATCGGCATCGACGGCTCGGCGCGATTCGTCGAGATGGCGCGCGCCTACAGCGGCTGCGCGGCGTGGCAGCAGGACTTCGTCAAACTCGATCTGCCCGCCGGTTTTTTCGACGGCGTCTACGCCAACGCCTCGCTGTTCCACCTGCCCAGCGCCGCGCTGCCGCAGGTGCTGCTGGACCTGCACGCCGCGCTGAAAACCGGCGGCGTGCTGTTCAGCTCCAATCCGCGCGGCGACAACCGCGAAGGCTGGAACGGCCCGCGCTACGGCAGCTACTACGACTACGACACCTGGGAGCGTTACCTGCTGGCAGCAGGATTTATCGCAGTCCAACATTACTATCGTCCCGCAGGCTTGCCGCGCGATCAGCAACCGTGGCTGGCCAGCGTCTGGCGCACAATCTGATTGCCGGAATGGGTGCGCAATCGCACAGAAGGCCAACCAGCGTCTGCCTATAGTGGGGGCCTTGCACGCAGCACAGCGCTGTGTGTCCTGTAACTTCATCACCCACCAAGGAGTTCACCATGAACAAGGATCAAGTTAAAGGTACGGCGAAAGACATCGGCGGCAAAATCCAGGAAGAGGCCGGCAAGCTGGTCGGCAGCTCGGAGCAGCAAGCCAAGGGCCTGAACAAGCAAGCCGAAGGCAAGCTGCAAAAAGGCCTGGGCGACGCCAAGGAAGCGGTCAAAGATATCGCCAAAGGCAACCGCAACTAATCGTTGCCGCAAAAAAAAAGCCACGTGCGCTTAAGACGGCCAAGGCCGTCCCAAGCCACGCGGCTTTTTTTTGCTTACTTCGTTTCCGGCATCAAATTCTTCTTGAAGAAGGCCTCGATGTTGCCGTACACATGGCGCTGCGGACCGCGCCCCGAGATGCCGTGCTTGGCGCCCGGATAGGTCATCAGTTCGAAGTGCACATTGCGTTTGACCAGCGCGTCGATCATGCGCGTGGTGTTGGTGAACAGCACGTTGTCATCGGCCATGCCGTGCATCAGCAGCAGCGGCGACTTCAGCCCGTCCAGGTGCGAGTACACGCCGCCCGATGCATAGCCGGCCGCGTTCTCTTTCGGCGTGCCCATGAACTGCTCGGTGTAGTGGGTGTCGTACAGCGACCAGTCGGTCACCGGCGCCACCGACACGCCCATCGCGATCTGGTCCGACGCCTGCGCCAGCAGGCGCAAGGTCATGAAGCCGCCGTAGCTCCAGCCGAACACGCCCACCCGCTTGGCGTCGACGAAGCTCTGCTTGCCCAGCCACTCGATGCCGGTCAGCTGGTCTTCGACCTCGACCTTGCCCAGGTTGTGGTAGTTGGCGTCGGTGAACACGCGCTCGCGCCGCGACGAACCGCGGTTATCCAGGCGCCACACCACGAAGCCTTGCTGCGCCATGTACTGGTCGAAGAAATTGCCCCAGCGGCGAGCCACGTGCTGCGAGTGCGGGCCGCCGTAGGTCGACAGGTAGACCGGGTATTTCTTGGCGGCGTCGAAGCCGCTCGGCTTGATCATCGAGTAGTACAGGGTCTGGCCGTCCTTGGCCTTCAGGCTGCCGTACTCGGTGCGCAGGTGGGCGTCCAGGTACTTGCCGTACGGGTGGGACGCGTTCAGCTCGTTGCGCTCCAGCCAGCTGATCATCGCGCCGTCCGGACGGCGGATGCTGACCTGCGGCGGGGTGTCCGGATCGGAGTAGGTGTCGACGAACACTTCGCCGTTGCGGGCGAACGAGGAATCGTGCCAGCCGTCGCCCTGGGTGATGCGCACCGGCTTGGCGGCGCTGCTGCCGTCCAGCTTCAATGCGTAGGTCTGGCTGTCGACCACCGCGTCGCGGTTCGATTGCACGAACACGCGGCCGCCTTTTTCATCCAGCGCCAGCACGCGGTCGATGCCCCATTCGCCGCTGGAAATGGCGTGTTGCAGCTTGCCCTGCATGTCGTACTGGTACAGGTGCTTGCGGCCGCTGCGCTCGGACGACCAGATGAAGCCCTTGTCGTTGCCGAGGAAGCGCAGGTCGTCGAAGATGCTGACCCAGGTCGGCGAGCTTTCGGTGATCAGCACCTTCTGCGCCAAGGTGGCGGCATCGACCGACACCAGTTCCAGCGTCTTCTGGTCGCGGCTCTGGCGCTGGAACAGCAAGGCCTTGGCGTTGCCGCTCCAGTCGGCGCGCACCAGGTAGATGTCCGGGTTGGCGCCCAGCTCGACGTTGCGGATCTCGCCGCTGCCGATCGAGACGATCTTCAGCTGCACCAGCACGTTCGGATCGCCGGCGGCCGGGTAGCGCTGCTCGACCACGTCGGTGCGGTCGGCGAAGATTTCAAAACGGCGCACCACCGGCACCGGCGCCTCGTCGTAGCGCTTGTAGGCGATGGCGGAGTCGTCCGGCGCCCAGTAGTAGCCGCTGGTCTGGCCCATTTCTTCCTGCGCCACGAACTCGGCCTCGGCGTTGTGGATGCTGCCCTTGCCGTCGCTGGTCAGCTGCTGTTCCTTGCCGGTGGAGAGCTCGATCACGTACAGGTTCTGGTCGCGCACGAAGGACACGTAGCGGCCCTTGGGCGAAATCTTGGGATCGAGCACATTGCCCGAGGCCACCATGCGCGCGGCGTCCGGCTTGCTGGCGTCGATCAGGTACAGATTGCCGGCGATCGGCACCAGCAGCTGCTTGCCGTCCGGCGACCAGCTGTAGCTGAGGATGCCCTTCAAGCTGGCGGTGCGCTCGCGCTCGCGGCGGGCCTTCTCGGCGTCCGACAGGTTCTCTTCCGGCACCAGGATCTTGGAGTCGACCAGGCGGTGCGTGGTCTTGTCCTTCAGATTGTATTCCCACAGGTCGAGCTGGAACTGGTTGTCGTCGCGGCCGCGCAGGAAGGTCACGCGGGCGCCGTCCGGCGACACCTTCAGGCTGCGCACGCCGGGGCCGCTCAGCGACGGGTCGGAATGCAGACGGTCCAGTGTCAGTTTTTCGGCGGCGGCGTTGGCGCCGGCCAGCAGGGCGAGGAAGCAGAGGATGAAGCGCATGGGGTGAGTGTCTCTTGTTTATCAGAACCCAAGACGATACCAGACCGGCCGGGTTGTGGCGAGACGGCAATGTTCTGAATCCGCGCGGGAAAACCGTTTTTCCTTCGGCGCATGTATCGCCTTGTAACGGCCGGCCGGTCCGCCCCTCAGCCGGCCCGCGCCGCCGCCACCCGTGCCAGCGACAGCCGCTGCAACGACCAGCTCAGCAACACCGCCGCCACCGTCAGCCCCAGCACCAGACCGATCCAGAAGCCGGCCGCCGCCATCGGCTGCGCCGGCGCCCACGGCAGCCATTGCGGCGCCAGCCCCAGCCAGCAGCCCAGCGGCAGCGCGAAGCCCCAGAACGCCAGCAGCTGGATCTGCATCGGCTGGCGCGTGACCTTGTAGCCGCGGATCGCGCACGAGGTCGCCACCTGGGTGGCGTCCGACAACTGGAACAGCGCGGCGAACAGCAGCAGCTGCACGCACAGCGCCTGCACCGCCGGGTCGGAGGTGTAGGCTTCGGCGATCTGCCGGCGCAACAGCACGATGAACAGCGCCGACAGCACCGCGAACGCCAGCGACAGCCACACCCCGGTCCAGGCCACGAAGCGCGCCCGCACCGGATTGCCTTCGCCCACCGCGTGGCCGACGCGGGTGATCAGCGCGATGCCGAAGCTGAGCGGCACCATGAACACCAGCGAGGAAAAGTTCAGTGCGATCTGGTGCGCGGATATCTGCACCACACCGTAGCGCGCGATCAGCAGGCTGACCGCGCCGAACGCGCTGACCTCGGCGAAATAGGTGACGCCGATCGGCAGCCCCAGACGCAGCATCGAACGGATCTCCGGCCAGTGCGGCCACTCCCAGTGGGTGAACGGATAGGTGGCGCGGTAGGCCGGCGCGACCCGCATCCAGCCCAGCATGGCGGCCAGCATCAGCCACATGCACAGGCCGGTGGCCACCGCGCAGCCGACCCCGCCCAGCTTGGGCAAGCCCCAGTGGCCGAAGATCAGCAGCCAGTTGACCAGCACATTGAAGCCCAGGCCCAGCAGCGCGATCAGCATCACCGGCTTGGTCTCATTGATGCTGGTGCTGTAGCCGTACAGCGCGCGGTAGGCGGCGAACGGCGGCAGGCCGATGCTGATCACGTGCACGAACAACTCGGCCTGCCGCTGTACATGCGGGCTCAGGTACAGATGCTCGAACAGCAGCGTCGCCAGGTTGGCCAGCAGCATCGCCGCCACCCCCACCCCCAGCGCCTTCCACAGCGCTTGCCGCACCGCGTGCGGAATGCGCCCCAGCTCGCCGGCGCCGACGTCGTGCGCCACCACGCTGTTGATCGCCATCATGGTGCCGCTGACGGTGACCAGGATGATCGACCAGATCGACGCCCCCAGCGACACCGCGGCCAGCTCGTCGGCGCTGGCGTGGCCGGTCATCGCCACGTCGGCCACGCCCATGCCGACCGTGGCCAGCTGGCCGATCAGCATCGGCCAGGCCAGGCGCCACAGGGCGGCGGTTTCACGGCGGAGATTGGGCAGGGTGAAGGCGTGGGGCATGCGCGGCGGTCGAAATAGGGCGGGCGACAATTCTACCCCGGTCCGGCCGGGCCCGCCGCGCTGTATCATTACATTTTCTTGCAATTTAGCCATATTGACTTGTCGGCCGTGGCGCTAGCATAGGCGTTGTTGGTGCATGGCACTGGCTGTTTAACTTTTTACCTGAACCTGAGCGAGCTTCATCATGAAACCATTCCTGCACCGTCTGACCCGCGCCGCCATCCTGCTGGCCGCGCCCCTGCTGGCCGCCAGCGCCGCCCACGCGGGCGAACTGACGCTGTACACCGACTCCAACTTCGCCGGCCCGCCGCTGACCTTGCGCGGCACCACGCCCGACCTGGCGCCGCTCGGCTTCAACGACCGCACCTCGTCGCTGATCGTGCGCTCCGGCACCTGGCAGCTGTGCGAGCACGCCAACTTCCAGGGCCGCTGCATGACGGTCGAGCGCGGCGAGTACCGGGCGCTGGACGGCTTCAACGACGCCGTCTCCTCGGTGCGCGAAGTCAACGGCGGCGGCGGTGGCGGTGGCGGTGGCGGCCGCGGCCGTGACGAGCGCGACGACCGCGGCGACCACCGTGGCGACCGCGACCGCGACGACGACCGCGGCTACGGCCACCGGCGCGACCCCATCGTGCTGTTCTCCAAGTCGCGCTTCAACGGCGCCCGGCTGGAGCTGCGCAACCACGAGGTGCGCACGCTGGACCGCTACGACTTCAACGACCAGGCCGGGTCCGTCATCGTCAACGACGGCCGCTGGGAACTGTGCGAGCACGCCGACTTCGGCGGCCGTTGCATCGTGCTGGAGCCGGGCCGCTACGAGCGCCTGGACGAGATGAACAACCAGGTCTCTTCGCTGCGCCGGGTGCGCTGACATGCAAGGCCCGGCCATCAAGCTGCCGGCGTGCGCCACCCTGCCAGGCGCCGCCGCGGCGCAGGCGGGCGACCGCACGGCGCCGAACTGAAACGTTTCAACAGGATGTCGTCGCTGCGCGAAATCGACGCCAGGCCGGCCGCCGGCGACAAGCGCGCGCAAAAATGACAAGACGGACGGCACTGGCGCCCGATAGGCGCTAGACTGTGGCACATGCATGACGGGAGCGCGCAACGTGGAATACAAGGATTACTATCAGACCCTGGGCGTGGCCAAGACGGCCAGCGAGGATGAAATCAAGAAAGCCTACCGCAAGCTGGTCCGGAAATACCATCCGGACGTCAGCAAGGAGGCCGACGCCCAGCACAAGACCCAGGAGTTGAACGAGGCCTACGGCGTGCTGGGCGACGCCGAAAAGCGCGCCGCCTACGACGAACTGGGACGCGGCCACCAATACCGCGCCGGCCAGGAATTCCGTCCGCCGCCGGACTGGGGCCGCGGCTTCGGCAACGGCGGCGCCGGCCCCGGCGCCGGCGGCTTCGGCGGCGACGCCATGGGCAGCGACTTCTTCGCCGACCTGTTCGCCAACCTGGGCGGCGGCGGCCGCCGCCGTCAGGCGCCGCCGCGGCGCGGCGAGGACAGCCACGCCAGCATTACCATCGACCTGGCCGACAGCTACCACGGCGCCACCCGCGCCATCGGCCTGACCGTGGCCGAGCGCGACGCCCAGGACCGCATCGTCACGCGCGAGCGCAACCTCAGCGTCAACATACCGAAGGGCGTGACGGCCGGCCAGCAACTGCGGCTGTCGGGCCAGGGCCAGCCGGGCGCGGCCGGGCCGGGCGACCTGTACCTGGAAATCCAGTTCCGCCCCAACGCCCGCTACCGCATCGACGGCCGCGACGTCTACGAAACGGTGCCGGTGGCGCCGTGGGAGTTGGCGCTGGGCGGCGAGATCGACGTCGCCACGCCGTCCGGCAAGGTCACCGTGACGGTGCCGGCCGCCTCGCAGACCGGCCGCAAGCTGCGCCTGCGCGGGCGCGGCATCCCCGGCAAGGAAACCGGCGACCTGTACCTGCTGCTGGAGGTGGTGCTGCCGCCGGCCACCAGCGACAAGGCCCGCGAACTGTATCAAACCATGGCGCGCGAACTGGCTTTCAACCCGCGCGCGGGAGGATGAACGATGGGACAGGCAATCTTGAACCCGGTGCTGGTCGATGAGGCCGCGCTGACCGTGGAAGAACTGGCGCAAGCCTGCGCCGTGGAGCCGGACTGGGTGGTGCAGCGGGTGCGCACCGGCATCCTGCTCGACTGCGCCGACGGCGACTACGTCGCCTGGCGCTTCACCAGCGCCGACCTGGTGCGCGCGCGCCGGCTGTGCCAGGTCGAGCGCGACTTCGACGCCAACGACGACGTCGCCGCGCTGGTGGTCGATCTGTCGGAGGAAATCCGCCGCCTGCGCGGCAAGCTCAGCGCCGCCGGAGTGAAATAGGCGAGGGCGCCGTCAAGCCGGGCGGCGCATCGCCCATCGGCGGCGCGCCGGCCTGCTCCAGCTCGAGGAATTGCTGCATCAGCCAGCGCGTGGCCGGCCCCGGCTCCTCGTCGCCGCGCCGTATCACATACAACGGGAAGCTGAACGCGCTGCCTTCGCTGATGTGCAGCTGCACCAGCCGTCCCGCATCCAGATCCCACTGCACGAACTCGACCGGCATATTGCCCCAGCCGATGCCGCTGCGCAGCAGCGCGTGCTTGGAGCTGAGGTCGCCCAGGCGCCAGTCGCGCAGCGCCAGCACGCCGAAGTCCTGGCCCTTGGTCAAGGTGCTGCGGTCGGTCAGCACCAGCTGGGTGTGCTCGCGCAGCACCGTGCTGGGAATGATGCCTGCGATCTGCGCCAGCGGATGCTCGGGCGCGGCCACCGGCACCATGGTCACGAAGCCGCAGCTCTGGCGCTCGATGATGTTCGGCGTGCCCGGCATCCAGCCGCTGATGCCGATGTGGCACTGCTGCTCCAGTACCAGCTGGGTGACGGCGCCCAGCGCCTCGGTGCGCAGCCGCATCGCCACGGTCGGGAACTCCTTCTGGAAGGCGTGCAGGATGCGCACCAGCTTGCAGGTCGAGAACATCACGTCGACCACCACCGACACCTCGGCCTCCAGCCCGGCCGACAGCGCCTTGGCGCGGGCCCGCATGCCGTCTACCTTGAGCGACACCGCGCGGGCGTCGGCCAGCAGCGCCTTGCCGGCCTCGGTCAGCACCGGCTTGCGCTTGCTGCGGTCCAGCAGCTCGATGTTGAGCTGCTCCTCCAGGTTGGCGATGGTGTAGCTGATCACCGACTGCGTGCGGTGCAGCGCCCGCGCCGCGTGGGCGAAACCGCCATGGTCGATGACGGCGATGAACACCCGCAGCTGGTCGAGGGAGGGGAGGCCGGGATCGCGCATGCAGTACCTTGTTGAGAGATTGATATCGACCGCGTTGATCTAATATATCGATAGGTAAGATTTAAATTTACCCAGTTTCATCGATATTAAACTCGTTCTATGATGAATGCAATCCCTCCCACCCGAAAGGAAACAGCATCATGGCAACCGTACTCCACATCAATAGCAGTGTTCGTCAAACCGGCTCCCTGTCGCGCCAGCTGGGCGGCGAATTCGTCGCCAAATGGCAGGCGGCCAACCCGGACGGCACCGTGGTCACGCGCGACCTGGCCAGCAGCCCGGTGCCGCACCTGACCGAACAGATGATGGGCGCCTACTTCACCCCGGCCGAGCAGCGCAACGCCGACCAGGCCCACACCATCAAGACCTCGGACACGCTGGTCGACGAACTGCTGGCCGCCGACACCATCGTCATCGGCGCGCCGATGTACAACTTCTCGGTGACCTCCGGCCTGAAGGCCTGGATCGACCACGTGGCGCGCGCCGGCCGCACCTTCAAGTACGGCGCCAACGGCCCTGAGGGCCTGGTGCACGGCAAGAAAGTCATCGTGTTCGTCGCCAGCGGCGGCGTCTACAGCGAAGGCCCGGCCGCCGCCTACGACCACGTCACCACCTACCTGCGTTCGGTGCTGGGCTTCCTCGGCATGACCGACGTCACCTTCGTGGTGGCCGAAGGCGTGGCCATGGGCGAGGAAGCGGTGGCCGCCGCCGTCGCCAAGGGCCGCTCGAAGATCGACGCGATCGCCGCTTAATTCCTGCTCCGGCCATCAAAAACTCCCTGACGGCGGCCGCCGGCAGGGAGTTTTTTTGCGTCGGCCGCGGCTGCCGGCCGCTTTCTGTGGGGCGCTTGTATGCCAATTTGTGTGGCTTGGCAGATAATCATCACTGTCGGCCCGCGCGATCGGGCAAAATCATATACAGTTAAGCAAGCATCGGAGCCCCCATGAAACGGAACCTGCATTTGCTGGTCATCGATCCGCAAAACGATTTTTGCGATCTGCCGGCCAGCTACCTGCCGCTCAACCCGGCCACCCGCGCGCCGCACGCGCCGGCGCTGCCGGTGCCCGGCGCCCACCAGGACATGCTGCGCCTGGCCGGCCTGATCAACCGCGGCCGCGCCGGCCTGACCGCCATCAGCATCACGCTCGACTCGCACCACCGCTTCGACATCGCCCACCCCACCTTCTGGATCGCCCGCGACGGCGCGCCGGTGGCGCCGTTCACGCAGATCGGCGCGGCCGAGGTGCGCGCCGGGAAATTCCAGCCGCGCCATCCGGCCGCCCTGCCGCTGGCGCTGAACTACCTCGACAAACTGGAAGCGGCCGGCCGCTACCGGCTGATGGTGTGGCCGGTGCACTGCGAGATCGGCACCTGGGGCAACAACGTCCACGAAGACGTGCGCGCCGCCTACGGCGCCTGGGAGGAAGCCGCGCTGGGCATCGTCGCCAAGCTGGCCAAGGGCTCCAACCCGTGGACCGAGCACTATTCCGCCGTCATGGCCGAAGTGCCGGACGCCGACGACTCGGACACCCAGCTCAACAGCAAATTCATCGCCACCCTGGCCGAGGCCGACCAGGTCTACATCGCCGGCGAGGCCGGCAGCCACTGCGTCAAGGCCACCGTCGAGCACATCGCCGAGCACCTGGGCCAGCCGCTGTCCAAGCTGGTGCTGCTGACCGACTGCATCAGCCCGGTCGCGGGCTTCGAGCCGAACTACCAGGCCTTCCTGCAGGCGATGCAGGCGCGCGGCGTGCAACTGCTGCAGAGCGCCGACGTGCTGCCCGAACTGCTGGCCAACGCCAGCCGCGCACTGGGAGCGGACCCCGCATGAGCGAGCCCATCGTCCGCAGTCTGCTGGAGACCGATTTATACAAGTTCACCATGTGGCAGGCGCTGTTGCACGGCCATCCGAACTCGCACACCGAGTACGAATTCGTCTGCCGCAACGCCACCGCCTATCCGCTGACCGAGCTGCTGCCCGACATCGAACGCGAGCTCGACCACCTGTGCTCGATGAGCTTTCGCGACCAGGAGCTGAACTACCTGCGCTCGCTGCGCTACATCAAGAGCGACTTCGTCGACTTCCTCACCGTGTTCCGTTTCCAGCGCAAGTTCATCGACGTGCGCGCCGACGGCGCCACGCTGGTGATCCACGCCAGCGGCCCGCAGGTGCACGTGATGGGCTTCGAGATCTACGTGCTGTACATCGTCAACGAGCTGTACTTCCGCCGCTTCGACGGCGCCGCCGCGCTCGAGCAGGGCCGCGCGCGCCTGGCCGCCAAGATCGCCGCGCTGAAGGCCTTCGGCGCCGAGCCGGCCAGGCGCCACCCCTTCGAATTCTCCGACTTCGGCACCCGCCGCCGCTACTCCAGCGCCTGGCACGACGAAGTGGTGCAGCGGCTGGCGCGCGAAGTGCCGCAATTCTTCAAGGGCACCTCCAACGTCTACCAGGCGATGAAGTTCGGCCTGGTGCCGATCGGCACCATGGCGCACGAATACATGCAATCGTTCCAGGCCTTCGGCGTGCGCCTGCGCGATTTCCAGAAAGCCTCGCTGGAAGCGTGGGTGCAGGAATACCGGGGCGACCTCGGCGTCGCCCTGACCGACGTGGTCGGCATGGACGCCTTCCTCGACGACTTCGACCTGTACTTCGCCAAGCTGTTCGACGGCCTGCGCCACGACTCCGGCGACCCGCTGGCGTGGGGCGAAAAAGCGCTGGCCCACTACGCCGCGCTGCGGGTCGACGCCAACACCAAGCGGCTGGTGTTCTCGGACGGCCTGAACCTCGACAGCGCGTTCGCGCTGTACCGCCACTTCGCCGACCGCATCATGACCGGCTTCGGCATCGGCACCCACCTGACCAACGACGTCGGCCTGACGCCGCTGAACATCGTCATGAAGCTGGTGTGCTGCAACGGCCAGTCGGTGGCCAAGCTGTCCGACTCGCCCGGCAAGACGCTGTGCAAGGACGAAACCTTCCTGGCCTATCTGCGGCAAGTGTTCAACCACCCGGCGGCCTGACATGGACAGCATGAGCTACCTGTACCTGATCAACGCCGCCATGTACGCCGTCATCGGTACGGCGCTGTTGCTGGTATGGCGACGCCATCGCAACCAGACCTTCGCCCACCACATGGGCTGCTCGACGCTGTTCGCCGCGCTGATCCCGCTGGCCTACCTGATCCACACCACGGCGCCGGCGCCGTTCAGCGGCCTGGGCGTGCCGCTGGTGCTGGTCGGCGCCATCCCCAACCTGCTGTTTCTCGGCTCCGGCGTGCTGCGGCTGGCCGGGCGCCGCCTGCCGCGCGGTGTCGCCATCGCCATCGGCCTGGCCGCCGCCGCCGCGCTGGCGGCGCCGACCGTGGCCGACAAGCTGTTCTACTGGCCGCTATGCAATATGCTGGTGCTGTGCGGACTGGGCGCGCTGGCCAGCCGCTGGCTGTGGGCCACCCATGCGCTGGAGCGCCTGGTCGGCCCCCTGCTGATCCTGCTGGGCCTGGACCAGCTGCTGCTGGTGCTGTACGGCGAGCAGGGCATCGCCGCCCACATCGTCATCGCCACCGTGCTGCGGGCCGCGATCGGCACCGTCTTCGTGCTCAGCGCGCTGGACGGCGCGCTGCGCGACGCCGGCAAGCTGGCGGCCCGCTTCCAGTTGCTGACCGAGCACTCGGTGCAGGGCGTGGTGGTGACCGACGGCCTGCGCATCCTGTACGCCAATCCGGCGGTGCGCGCCATCTACGGCATGCCGCTGGGGCAGGGCAACTACACGGTGTTCGCCGACCTGCCGCCGGAGAGCTTCAGCGACGAGCAATTGCAGCGCCAGCACCGCCTGCTGCAGCAAGGCAAGCTCGACATCGCCAGCTGGGAAGGCCGGCGCGAAGTGGCCGGCGGCCGCGAGCTCGAGCTGCGCTTCGAAGCGTGGCGGGTCGAATGGGACGGCGTCGGCGCCACCCAGATCCTGATCACCGACGACACCGAACGCAACGCCAGCGCCCGCGCGCTGGTGCACCAGGCCACGCACGACAAGCTGACCGGCCTGCCCAACCGCGCCGTGCTGATGCAGCGCCTGCGGGAGTACTGCTACCTGGCCGACGGCTCGCTGCACTGTACCCTGGTGGTGCTGAATATCGACCGTTTTAAATTGTTCAACCAGAGCCAGGGCCATGTGACGGGCGATCACGTGCTGAAGGCCTTCGCCGCCAAGCTCAAGGACGCGCTCGGCGCGCGCGCCGAACTGATACGGCTGGGCGGCGACGAATTCGCCATCGTCGACCCCGACGAAGGCAACGCGCGCGATATCGCCGAGCGTCTGAAAAACGCCTGCGTGCAGGCGCTCAAGGTGCCGGGCGGCGAGTACTTCATCGACGCCTCGATGGGCATGGCGGTGTTCCCCGACAACGCCGGCAACGCCGAAGCGCTGCTGCGCGCCGCCAACGCCGCCATGTACCAGGCCAAGCGCACGCCCGGCACCGCGCTGGCCATGGCCGAGCAGCGCTTCGAGCAGATGTCGAGCCAGACCCTGGACAACGAGCAGGCGCTGCGCAAAGGCATCAAGAACAACGAGATCTACCTGGACTACCAGCCCAAGATCGACGCCGTGAGCGGCAAGCTGCTGGGGTTCGAGGCGCTGGCGCGCTGGGTGCGGCCGGGCATCGGCTGGGTCAGTCCGGTGGAGTTCATCGCCATCGCCGAGCGCACCGGGCTGATCCCGGAACTGGGCGCCATGCTGCTGGGACAGGCGTGCCGCCAGATCGCCGTCTGGTGCGCCGAGCTGGGCGACTGCGTGCCGGTGGCGGTCAACGTCTCGCCGATGCAGCTGCTCAACCGCGGCTTCCTGCAGATCGTCGAGCAGACGCTGATCGACACCGCGATTCCGCCGCGCTGCCTGACCCTGGAGATCACCGAAAGCGCCGCGGTCGACAACCTCGACGACACCCGGCTGCAACTGCAACATCTGAGCACCCTGGGGATCGACGTCGCGATGGACGATTTCGGCACCGGCTTCTCGTCGCTGAGCATGCTGCGCCAGCTACCGTTGAGCACGGTGAAGATCGACCGCGGCCTGATCGACCCGTTGCCGGCGCCGGACGCGGTGGCGGTGGTCAAGGCGATCTGCCAGCTGGCCGCCGCGCTCGACCTGCAAGTGGTGGCCGAAGGCATCGAAACGCTGGAGCAAGCGGTGGCCGCGCGCGACGCCGGCTGCCACGCCTTGCAGGGCTTCTTCTACGCGCGGGCGCTGACCGTGGCCGACGCCGGCGAATGGATGCGGCGCCAGCAAGCCGAAGCGGCCGGCCTGCTGGCCACCTGATGGCCGGAGCGGACCGCTAGGCCGGGGTGGGGCCGAAGCCGCCCATGATGGCGTCCGCCTTGGCGCCCTCGTCCTCGTCGTAGATATCGATGGTCAGCATGGCGCCGCTGCGCTGGCGCGCGTGCGCGGCGGCGGCCGGACCGCCCGGCGTCAGCGAATCGAGCAGGTTGCCGACCATGCTGGTCGAGACGCTGGGCGGCAGCGTCGTATGCTTGGTCAGCTTGACGCAGGACGGCGGGAAGCCGCTCGACAGCAGCGCGCTGCGGGCGCTTTCGGCGTCCGTCACCTGGTCGAAATTGCGATGGATGGTACGTGTCATGATGAGCCTCCGTCTTGAGACTGGACAGCGATGGGCGGCTTAAAAGCCGGGGACCACGGTTTCGAAATGTTCCACTTTCGGCGGCAGGGCGAAATGGCTGCCCACCAGCCCACGCCAGACCAGGAAACCCTGGCTGGCGCGAAAATCGACCAGATGGTTGTCCAGCGTTTCCCAGCCCACCACCAGATGATACGTGTCCGGCACCTCGATGTCGCGGTCCAGGCGCATCGACAGGCAGCCGATGGCGGCGCGGAACACCGGCACCGCCTCGGCCACCGCGGCCTGGAAGGCGGCGTGGGACTCGGGTTTGATGTACAACTCGGCGATTTCATAGATCATAGGGCATTCCTTTTAAGATACGCCTCTATTGTGCCTCAAGCGCGGCCGGCGTGCGCAAGATGAACAGCATTGCCTGCTGGGCCAGTTGCTGGACGTCGACGCCGCTGCCGGGTTTGTACCATTGCACCGTCCAGTTCAGCGCGCCGAAGATCAGCAGGCGGTCGAATTGCGAGGGCATGGCCCAGTCGCCGGAGCGGTGCAGCGCGGCGATGGCCTGGTCCCACACCGCCTCGTAGCGGTCCTTGAGGGCGACGATGCGGGCGCGCGACGACTCGTCCAGCGAGCGCCATTCGTACAGCAGTACGGCGATGAAATGGTGGTCGGGCGCCAGCAGCGTCTGCAGATGGGCCTCGACCAGCTGGCGCAGCAGGTCGCGGGGCGGCAGCGGCCGGCGGGCGATGGCTTCGATCTCGGCCAGCGAGCGGGCCAGGCCTTGCTCCATGATGGCGGCCAGGATGTCCTGCTTGCTTTTGAAATGGTAGAACCAGCTGCCGGCCTGGATGCCGGCGGCGGCGGCGATTTCGCGCACGGTGGTGTTGTCGTAGCCCTTGGTGCGGAACAGCTGGGCCGACTTCTCCAGCAATTCGGCGCGCAGGCCGCCGCCTTCCCCCTTGTGGGGTCGCCCGCGTTTCTTGGGGCTGGGAGCGGCGAGGACGGCGGCATCGGGCATGGCGTGGGCAGGCGCGGGAAGTGTGGCTTTCATTTTAATGCAGAGCGCCGCTTGCGCCCGAAAAAGCATGCGGAAATCCTATTTTTTTGCTGCGTCGCAACAACGCTGCGCAAGGATGGGCTTGAGGCAGATCGGAGGTGTGGCGTGGCGCCGGGATTAAGCTGGATCCCTGGGGGAGGGGTCGTTCCATGCATGCGAAAAATAACGCGTTAGCTCAGCTTGACAACGGCCCCGATGGTGCCGAGGATGAGGATATGAGCCAGGAGATGGAAACACTAAGGCAGGAGATGGGTGCCGGCTTCAAGGAAGTCAACGCCCGGATCGATGCACTGCGCCAAGAGGCCACGGCGCGGATAGATGAGACGCGTCGCGAAGTCACCGCGCGGAGAGATGATTTGCGTAAGGAAACCGCAGACAACTCCAAAGCGGTCGATGCCAAGATAGAGCAGGTTCGGCGGGAGACTGCGGACAACTCCAAGGCGGTCGTTACCAAGATAGAGCAAGTTCGGCAGGAGACTGCTGCCCATTTCTTGGCGATGAATACTCAAAATTACCAATTGCAAAGAGACACGTCAGGTCGCCTGGACGGCATGCACAGGGAAATCAGTAGTCGTATCGACAATATGCACCGTGAAACCACCGTCCGCATCGACACAGTGATACATGAAAGCCAGAAACGTATGGATCGCGGCGACGCCCAGTTTCGCTGGTTGGTCGCGTTGATGGCCTCGGGCTTTCTCGGGATCATGGGCTTGCTGGCCAAGGCTGGACAGCTGCTGTAAGGAGCCGAGAGTGTTGGTGCCGGTATATTTCCCGACCGCCGGCGCCGGTAGTAGCCGCCTCCGGGAGGCGCTAAAAGGTCGTTCTGTGTGAGAACTGCGCCCATCATAACGGGCAAATATGACGGGCGTTTGACGTGCTCTTCAGGGGAGGGTGCGAAGGTGGGTAAAGTGCGGTAGAATGGAGTTCTGTGGGGTCGACCTGGTTTCGACGTGGGTTGCAAAGCAGCGCAGGGCATACCGAGGGCGGGCTACCTCGTAAATACAACCTGAAAAAACTTAACTGCAAACGATAACTCGTACGCACTGGCAGCTTAATTGCTGTTAGCTCCACAACACCTCGTCCCTGGGGTGGGCCGTTAAAAGCTGTGGAGTCATTTACAGGGACTCGCGCTGTGAGGGGTCACTTCAATCCGCGCTAAATCTAAGGTGAATCGCTTGTCCAGAACGTGCACATCCGTGCTGTACAGGTTAAATTAAATGATAGTGCTAAGTATGTAGAACTGTCTGTAGAGTGCTTGCGGACGCGGGTTCGATTCCCGCCGACTCCACCACTGAACAATGCAAGACCTTCCAACGCCGTCCTCGTGACGGCGTTTTTCTTTGGGTCTCCCTCTGGGAGGCGTCTCCAGGCAGCCATAGTTTTCCTGTGCCAGCTCAATACTGCGGGGGGCTTTGTGGGGGTATTCTCCAAAAACAGATGGAGGGTAATACCATGCGCGGGGGTATTGCGACAGGTAAATTGACTGACAAGGCGATAAAAGCTTTTGTTGCCAAAGCTGAAATTGGCAGGAAGCTAGCCGACGGCGGCGGCCTGTACCTGTTCATCACGCAAGCCGGCAACCCAACCTGGCGCATCAAGTATCGGCTGGACGGCAAGGAGAAGGTTTATTCCATAGGCCCGTACCCGCTGATATCGCTTGCCGCTGCCCGGTTGGAATGGGGCGAGGTCAAGGCAAAAATTTTGGCAGGAAAAGATCCTGTTGATAGCCGTCGCCTGGCGCGCGTATCCCGCGCCACTGCCGCCGGCCATACCGTCGAAGTGGTGGCCGGAGATTGGCTGAACATGAAACGGACGGAGTGGAGCGAGACGCACCACGTCAAGTCCGCTCGGGCGTTCGAGCGCGACGTTTTTCCCTTGCTGGGCAAACTGCCGATTAGCGCCGTCACCCCGGCCATGGTTGCGACGACCATTCAGACGATCCAGAATCGGGACGTGTTGGAAACAGCCTCTCGTATCCTGCAGCATCTCAACGGCGTATTTCGCTACGCGCAGGCAAAAGGGCTATGCCGCGACAACCCGGCCGCACCGGTCAAAGAGATCCTGCCGCGCAAGAAGAACGGCAGCCATATGGCTGCCTTGCTTGATTGGCCATCGCTTGGGGATGTCCTGCGTCGTGCAGAACTGGCCCGGCTGTCGAACGCCGTGCGGCTGGCCCATAGGCTATGCGCCTTCACTGCCGCGCGCATCGGGAATATCGTTGAGGCAGAGTGGAGCGAATTTCATCTCGACGATGAACAGCCGACCTGGATAATCCCGCGTTCTAAAATGAAGGTAGTCAGCAGGGCGATCGATCATCGCATCCCGCTGTGCACGCAGATCGCTGAAGAGATGCGCCAGTGGCAGACCATGACGCACTTGCGGAAAAACCTCTACGTGTTCCCGTCACCAACGGGAGCAAGTCACATAGGCCGTGAATCCGTCGAGAAGGTCTACCGTGTGACACTTGGCCTGGCTGGCAAGCATTCACCGCATGGCTGGCGCAGCGCCTTCTCTACACTGGCGCGCGACAACGGTTTTGAACGCGATGTAGTGGAGCTGGCGCTGGATCACGCCCACGACAACGAAGTTGTACGCGCCTACGACCGGGGCGAACGTTTCGCGCAGCGGGTTCTGCTCTATCGTTGGTGGGGCGATATGCTGCACGCCGCGCAAAGTGGTGCTCGGATTATCCCGCTCGACGCCGCACGCCACTAGGGCCCACGATTTGCGCGAACACGGCTCTCGACCCATGCCTGCACTTCCTCTTTCACCCATCCCGCTGCATTGGGTGTGATCTTGATCTGGCTCGGGAATTGTCCGCGCTTCGCGTAAGCGTAGACCGTGCTGCGCGAAAGTCCGCAGATCGCTAGCACTTCGGGTAAGCGTATCAGGTGCATATTCGTAGGTCCCATGATTACCTCCTTCGTTTGTTTGTTTGGATACGATACGATGCGCCGTTGTCCGTGCAAGTGCCAGTCGAAATGAGCGGGTTTATCGTGGGCCTTTTCCCATCAGCGTTCGACAAATCAATCGGCGAAAATTTTATGCCGGTGATGCCGGCACGGTGCCAGGTGGAGGACAATATGCTTTTCGACGCGAAGGGATCGCCCTTCGCGCAACTTGGCATCACGCCAGGCGTAGCGCTCGTCACGCGCCCTTAGTCTCCACATTCGTTTTTAGATTGGCTTCGCCTTTGAGCTAGCCCGCGATCAGCCTGGATAGGCTGCATCCATATTGCGCATCCTTCCCTCGAGGGAGCTGCGCGTCACATCGTGCGCATTCACGCACCGTCCCCACCTCACGCGGCGATCTGCCGCCGCGTGCATGTCCTATGCGCCGCCCTAGTCCGCGGCGCAAACCGCGCGTCGTTACTGGCGGCCTGCTGCCAGTGACGACGCGCTAGCAATCAAGCGCTATATGGGCTCCGCCACGGATTTCTCAGTGACTGCGGCCAGTGACAGCGGATCTACCGCCATCAGCGCAGCAGAACGCTGCTTGCCAACCTTGCCCCTCGTGGGCCGACAACGTGTGCGAGGCACACCCCATGGACCCTGGGTAACTGGTCCCACCGCGATCAGGCTTCTACAAGGAGCGGATCGCGGCGCCATACGCGCATGCGGCGCGGGCAAGCAGTGAACATACCGCATACACGGGAGTGGTGTCCCGGGGCCTTTACAAACCGTCCTTGCTGCGGCAAGCACGGTGGCCAGAAACACTTACCTGACTCGATCACACCAAATTTGATTTTAGGAGCATGCGATGCGCGACTTGAACTATCAACTCAAGCAGCTGTGCGACCGCAATCGCGATGGCAGCTATGCCACGCAGTCCGACCGCGCGCGGATACTTTCGCACGTGGCGAACCAGTTGCACGATCTCGGATATCGCCATATGAATGCTGACAGTCTACGTCCCAAGCATGTGGACGCGCTGGTGCAGCAGTGGAAGGCCGATGGCGTCAGCGTCGGCACGATGAAGAACCGAATGAGCGCGATGCGATGGTGGGCGCAGAAGATCGGCAAGGACAACATCATCGCGCGCGACAACGGCAGCTATGACATCGACAAGCGCACCTTCGTCACCAATATCTCCAAGGCCAAGGTGCTTGACGATGCGCGCCTAGCGAAGATCACGGATGCCTATACGGCCATGTCTCTGCGGTTGCAATCCGCGTTTGGCTTGAGGCGCGAGGAGAGCATCAAGATCGTGCCGGCGTGGGCCGACGGCGGCGATCGACTGAAGCTCAAGGATACGTGGACCAAGGGCGGCAAGTATCGAGAAATCGCCATCCGCACGCCGGAACAACGCACCGTGCTCAATGAGACCAAGCGGCTTGCCGCTGGAGGTAGTCTCATTCCGTCTAACCTCAGTTATCGCGATCAGCTTCAGCGCTTTCGAGCTCAGTGTGATAAGGCGGGAATCCACGGTGTTCATGGGCTGCGCCACAACTACGCGCAAGAACGCTACCGCCAGCTCACCGGCTGGCAATGCCCGGCGCGAGGCGGCCCCCGATCATCTCAGTTAGGGCCGGAGCAAAGGCAGCGTGATCTCTCGGCGCGTTTGCTACTATCGGACGAAATGGGGCACGGCAGAGAGCAAATCACGGCGGTGTACTTGGGCCGTTAGAACACGGCGCGGTGTTCTCAGGTTTGCGTTAGTCAGATCATTGTGACAAATTGTGAATTTTCCTTGGTGGCAAGAATGTTATGCTGGCTGCAGAAGCGATATTGATTCGATGGGCCGAGTTCGGCCAGCAGCAGACATAGCTACTGCCATAGGAAGTAATAAGTGATGATCTCATTTCGGAATTCCAGACCTGTTTTAAGAAAGCGTCATGGCGAACTCTAAACAGCACGCAACGGATTGGTTGAAATTTTTGCTCGCGCAAGACTTACCGTTTTCTAAGGCTTTGAGTAGCCAAGTCGCAATTGGCATGATTGGTGAGCTTTGCGCTTGTGGATGCCAAGGATTCGCATTTGAAGTGCCTGCTGATGCCAACTTCTTGCCACTGCAGACGGGTGCTGGGGTATTTTATGAAGTGGTAGTAAGTTCTAATTTTTCGGAAGAAATTGACCTGCTATTGTTTACTGATGACCGTGGCTGCTTGAGTTGGATAGACGTAACCTACGGTGCGTGCAATATAGAACCTATGCCGGAGGGGATTGAGCCCGGCCCCATCATCAGCATTTGGCCTGGCACCCGAAAGGATTTGCCAACTATCGAGGCTGTTGCGACGGAGCCACCAAAAAAATGGTGGAAATTTGGTAGCCGACACTAACGGCCACAAACCGTCATTGAATTCCAAGGAGCGGCAACTCGACTATGCATATGCAAATATTTAAAAACCTACCCGGTAATCCTGGCTGGGAAGGCTCCTTCTATGAACGGCTGACCGAACATGGCGACTGGAGCATTGTCGAGTTCTGGAAACTGCACTTTGAATTAGTCGGGGTGGCACGGTCTGAAGATTTATCTGTAGGGGTGAGCAGAGAACTGGCACTGGCTGTCACAACGCTTTTCGCAAAAATTACGAATTTGATTTCGGCACACTACAACGTGAACGACGTTTTTCAGATAAATAATCTGTCACCTGATGAGCTTCTTGTTTTTTCGGAACGATTAGAGCACGCTGTGCTTGGCGTATTTTCTGGTCAGGTGATTGCTGAGTCTTCATATGAGCTGGCTAACCCACTGATTGTGGCAGCGTAGCTCTGGCACAGACTGAATTCGGCCAACAGCAGACCATGGCATTTAGCGAGGAATACATATGCGAGCAGAAATTCGGAGGCTCGTCGAGCTAGGTGAGCTGCCAAGCGAAGACGACGGCGATGTCGAGACGCTTCGAAAATATGAAATCGAGTATCGAGGAATCATGCGGCCAATCACCGACGAAGAGGCCATTGCGCTTCTCGGACTTTTTGGGGAAGATGGATGCTTCGGGTTCGCTTCATCGCTCATGCATCTTATTGAAACAGCACCTGGCTGGCCGATAGAAGCCTGCCTTACTGATACCGGCAATCCTTGGGTTCTCGAATTGAAGAATCGGGCTATTCGGGGCGGTGTTCTTCAAGGGTGACGCGTTGGTTGCATATCGGCCAAAAGCAGACCACCTGAGGAACACGCGGCTAATACATTGTGCGAAGGAAGTGATGGACGGGTTATTGAGCACTGAGGTCGCCCGATTTAGGGCTTGGGCATCAGAGTATCCTATCGAACGCCGAACAGGAGAATGGGAGTGTGACTATGAACAGTGGGCACCACTGAACCAGTCATTTTTGGACAATTTGGAGTCTCACTCACCAAAAGATGCGACTGCGTCGGAAATCTCGGACCTTCTGTATGCAGTTGGACGCGACAACGAGATGGAAGACCTAGTCGCTACGTTAGCAGGTAGGAGCGACTGGTTCTTGTTCCTGCTTCCATATGCACTTCTGGTGGATGACGCAGACGTTCGTTGGCAGTTCGCGGTACAACTGGGTCTTGGTGCATTCCCATTTGTTGCGGCGGAGTCGGCGTTGCTGAAGCTCGTTCAGGACGAGCATGAATATGTCAGTCGCATGGCGTTGCAGGCGTTAGGCCGTATAGGCTCCACTCATGTAGAAACTCTATGCGAGCGCGCCTGGAAGACAAGTCATGAATATCAGCGAATTATGGCACTGTGGGTGCTCAACGATATCAAGTCGCTGAAACTGAATGAATATTTGTCCATGGCCAAGGCTGACGGCAGAAATTTTGTAATAAGTAACGCATTAGAAATTGAACAAGGCGCGGTCACGCATAACGTATGACGTCACCTCGGTGAGTGCCGCAAGCGGCCACTTCCAGACATTCGTATATACGCAGCTTCATGTACCGTTGCGCACCTATGGTAGGTAAACAATGAAATTTAAGTGCCGCAAATGCGGAACCGTATTGACGAAAGAGCTGGAAAATATTCCTGTCAAGCTATGCGAAGAAGACGGAAAAGACCTGATTCCTGAAGGATTTACGACTCAGGACGATGATTGGTCAAGCTGTCAATGGATTATTAATTCTAAGGATGCCTTGTCCATGGGGATTATTGACAACCCTAAAAGATTAAATGGTTGCTGTGACTTAGATGGATGCGATGGTCCAAATTTAGTTTGCGAGACATGTAAATCTGAAGTCGCCACTGCAAAATATGACTGCTGGATGCCTCGCCACATAATCATGTCCATCGATGGCACTGAGGTCCTTAGCTAACAAAGGATGAACGCTGGCTGAAGTCGGCCAGGAGCTGCCCTTCGGGATAACATGAATATTATGGGAAAAAAATTTTCAGTAGCTGCACTCCGAGGACCATGGCAAAGCAATGCGACGACGGGATTGATGGAGCGATGCCGCGATAGCTGGAATATACCGCTAAATGAGTTGACGGATTTGATGGTGGCGACATACCTTAATCAGGGAATCGCCACAGCCGAAATGTGCGAGGAAGCCGAAAGCCGGTTGAAGAGTATGGAGCGAGACGACTCTGAGTATTTCGACGGACAACTCGCGGAAGCATTTTTCAGCGCCAAACAGCGCGTAAGATGAAAACGACAAAGTCCGGCACCGGCCAGCAGCGAATAAAAGTAAGCCGGTTCCTGCAGAGTCGGCGCCTGAAAGATAGTCTGCTGCGCACTTCTGCAAACGGCCACAAGCCGCCGTTCGCGACTTTAGATGATTGACGATGATGAAAGTGCAGTTCAATAGCTCTACTGTTTCAATTACTTCACTTGAACAGCTCGGAGAGCTGTTAAACGAGTGTGACCGTGTACCAGAATTTGAGCTGTGGGTAGCAACGGAGTCGTTCCCCTCAATGTGCATGCTCCGAAATGGAGAGCATGCTTGGCTTATGCATATGCAGAGTGAAGACGATTCGGTTCACTCAATCGGCGAGTACGCCGGAGACGGTGTTTGTAGTTTTAGATTGGCGAATGGGCAGGTGGATGAGTATCCGCTTTCTTGGTGCATCGAGGTCGAGCAATGCTACAAGGCTATCGCTTATTTTTATGTGAACCGGGGAGCAGTTCCCGCATGGATAAAGTGGAATTAGCGGTACGCCGAATTCGGCCAAGAGCCGTCGCTCAATAAGTCAGGCAAATAGGAAGTGTTTTTCTCATCTATCTTCAACTGTAAAGGAGTTCTTTTGTTAAAGCTTTATCGCTTCGTAGATGAGAAAAAAGAGTATTGGGAGACCTGGGAAAATGGTGATGGGAGTCATACCGTCCACTGGGGCGAACTCGGTACACGGGGCGAATCCAAAAGAGTGAAGTCAAGCTTGTTCTCTAAGGCCGAGAAGATTCTGCAGAGCGAAGTTAAGAACTTATACGAGCAAGGTTTCCGTCCAATCGATAATGATGAACACCGCACATTGCTCATCGAGTACGCGGTCGATGGTATGGGGGATGCGAGAGATGTTGAGAAGCGCCATCGTCTCGAGGAGCGGATGAATGAAGCGCTAGGTTGGACTGGTCTGGGCGCCTGCGACGGAGGCAGTATCGGCAGTGGCTCAATGGAGGTTTGCTCAATTGTTGTAGATTTTGAAGTTGCGAAGGCAGTTATTGAACGAGACTTGACCGGCACTGAGTTTGAAAACTACACGCGCATCTTTGAAAAGGGCGCATAAGAGGCGGTATGCTTGCAGGAGCGACCGCGTCCGGCCACAAGCTGCCGGTCGCCTTCCGCCTTGCGAAGACCCATAATAAGGATAGACAGTGAGCAACAAAAACGTTTGCGAAGAAGTGGAAGAAGCACTTGCCACTCTTATAAATAACCAAGATACATTTTTGCAAGCAACGATTTTCATCCTCCGTGCGGCCAGAGCAGCACAAATGGACGTTGAACTCGATTCACCAATTCACGGAGGATTTCGTGCCACTTATGACCAGCTTGGGTGTTTTGCTTCCGCGATGGAGATGACCGCGACGGAGTACATCGAATGTCACTTATTCTTTACTCAAATTTCCGGTCTCGAGTTTTTCTTTCAGTCATGCCTGTCCGCCGTATTGCGTGCCTATCCCAAAAAGCTTAGTTCAGTTCAGTTTTCGCTGTCGCAAATTCTCGATGCCGATTCGAAAGACGTTTTGATAGAACAAGCAACTGACATGTTTTTGAATAAACTGATGTATAAAAAGCCTTCTGAGTATCTTGACGAAATTTGCAAAACTTTATCCATCGAATCCGAATGTATAAGACCACTTTGGCCAACTTTTGTAGAGGCAAAAGCACGAAGAGATGTTGGTATTCATAATAATTGGAAATGCAACGAAACTTATTTGCGTAAAATAGCTGATGTCGGTCTCACCTCGACCCACAAAATCGGTGATTCCCTAATACCTAAAGAAGGAAGTTACTTCACAAAAACCACAGGAAACCTCGCTGGGATTGGTCGGAAGATGGTTGACGCAATCATAAAAACCTATAAGGAAAGTAACGTTGGAAAAGAAATCTGACTTAAACAGTGGTTGGCTCAATTTCTTAGCAACGATTTTCCGCAACGAGTTGCGTTTCGTAACTAATGCGAAGGTCTGCAATGGGGCGTAAGCGGAAGCCGGGTTTCCATTAGTTGCAAATTAAACTTATTTAGCTTTTTAATTAAATTATATTTTCTTGAGGCAGGTTGGTGCAAAGCTGGGTAAATGAAAAATTCATGTATTTTTCATAGGGAGATATTATTGAAACCGCTGCATCCGAACTCAAGTGACGCTCCGTCGGGAGTATTTTAATAAATTGCGGAATCGAACTATTTCCATCCACTTAGCTGCGATACGCCTGCTGATCGTCGGTTGAGTATTGTTTTGGCAGCGATAGGCATGTTGTTTTAGGTTCTGCGACGAGAGCCGATCCGCAGTTTTTTATCTGAAACCAAGCCGACGCCATCCCTTCCTATTGCTAAAGGGGTATTGATGGGGATATTTATATTCGCGAACCTTACATTTTTTCTCTAACGCGCTGATTTTAAATAGATTTATTTACTGAGTTCGATTGACGCCGACCACCACTAATACGTTTTAAACAGCCTCATGAAGCACCAAAAACCCGCCTCCGAGCGGGTTTTTTACTATGCGCGGCCGTCCGCCGACGTGCGTGGACGACCGCCGGCATCCAGCGGCAGGGCCGCGTCCCTGCCAAGGCGATCTCTGCCGATGTGATCTGCATCAACCTTGCACAGGAACTGTTGCTTGGAAGGGCGACTCCAACGCCCAGGGCGGCGCCTCTGGCTAGGCGATTTCCTGGTCCGCCTGTTGTCTTACCAGCTTGGACAGTTCGACAAATCCTATCGGCGGATTGGTACGCCAAGGCACGACAAATGCGCGCGTCGCCAGTCCGCTTGCGATGCGCGTCATTTGCTTGCGTTCGCACGCCACACGCGCCGCCAGCAACGGATCATGCGTGCCGGCCGCCAATATGCTCTTGTTGATCACCCACGCGAAAGGCTCGATGCCGGCGCGGCGCAAGTCGTCTTGCAGCGCCGTCGCTTGCGAAACCGGGGTCACTTCGGGCAGCGTCACCAAAACGATTCTGCAGTATGCGGCATCCTGCAGCCGCATCAATGGCGTCGTCACTCGACCACGGCCTTGGCCTTCAAACTCGCGCAGCGTTTGCCGATGATAGGCGCCGGTTGCGTCCATCAGCAGCAGGGAGTGCCCGGTCGGCGCAGTGTCCAGCACCACAAAGGCGCTACGTCCTTCGCCTACAATCTTCGAGAAGGCATGGAAGACCGCAACTTCCTCCGTGCACGGCGAGCGCAAGTCCTCCAGCAACAGGGCTAGTTCCTGGGGCGTGCGACCAGGGGACTTGGCCGCCATCATCTTGTCGATGTAGCGCTGCGTTTCCACCTTGGGGTCGATGCGATCGACCCGCAGCCCCGGCACCTCGCCGGCTAACGTTGCGACAAGGTGGGCGGCCGGATCCGTGGTGCTCAGGTGAACGGTTTTCCCCCGTTGAATCAAGCCGAGGGCCAAGGCGGCAGCGATGGTGGTCTTGCCGACACCGCCTTTGCCCATGACCATGATTAAGCCGTGGTCGGCCGACGCCAAGGCATCGGCCAATGCATCCAGGCTCGGCTGGTCCTGGCCCTGGGGCCTTGCAGCTGGCGCCGCGCCGGGGGCGATCGGCGCGACGTGGGCTGCGAGCAAGGAGCGCAAGGCGGGCAGACCCACTGTGTCGAACGGCCGCAATGGCACTTGATCCTGCGGTAAAGCCAGCAGTGATCTTGGCATCGCATCCAGTGCCTGCCGCTCGAGGGACTCAATGGCGCAAGCGACTGCATCGCTGGGATCGCTGGCGTGAAACACCCCGTTGATAACGAGACGCTGGTTATTCAAGCCTAGCGTGCGCAGTTCGTCAGAGGTGCGCGCCGCCTCGGAAATCCCACCCTTGTCCGCGCGTGTCACCAGGATGATGGTGGTCTGGCCGAGATCACTCAAGGCGGCCAGCGCAGCTTTGAAGCGCACTTCCTGCATCTGCAATCCGGAGTGAGGTCCGAGGCAGGACGCGCCGCGGTCATTGTGAGCAAGAAATCCGCTCCACGCTTGCGGCAAGCTGAGTAGGCGTAAAGTATGCCCGGTCGGCGCCGTGTCAAAGACGATATGATCATAACGATCGGTATCGTCGGACAGTAGCGATGCAAATTCGTCGAATGAGGCGATCTCCGTGGTGCAGGCGCCGGACAATTGTTCGCGTACAGTCGCGCGCGCGGTCTCGCTGGTGTCGGCGCCCATCTGCGCCAGCACGCGCTGCCGATAGGACTCTGCCGCCGTGTCGGGGTCAATGTTCAAGACCGACAAACCTGGTGCGCCGGGAACGGGGGTGGCGATATTCTGCAGCACTATTCCCAACATCTCGTCGAGGTTCGATGCGGCGTCGGTACTGACCAGAAGCACGTTCTTGCCCGCATCGGCGAGGCTCAGCGCCGTGGCGGTCGACAGTGATGTCTTGCCCACTCCGCCTTTGCCGGTGAAGAAAAGGTGACGCGTGGGGCGCGTCAGGAAGCTTGGCGCCTTGGCTTTTATCCATCCAGCCACCTGATCGTGTGACGGGATGCCGCCGCTATGCACGATGGTGCCGTCGATGCTGACGGTCGGCGTGGCAGTCGCGCCAAGGCGCTCGATTTCATCGGGGTTGGTGATCTTGGTGATGCTGACCGCCACCCCCGCGCCTTGAGCGATCTTTTCAATCAAGGCGACAGTGTAGGCGCACTTGTTGCAGCCTGGTCCTAATACTTTGATTTCCATATGCGCTATCTTGTTGTGAGATTTCGGACGGGATGAACAACTCATGTGTGCCAAAGCAACTTGCGCGAAGTCAATTCTAACGGGGGGCGGCAATAAAAAAAATGACGTGGATCAAAACCAGGGGGACGAATATGCGCCATTACATTTTTTGGCGCTGGCACAGTTACGGTCGTTGAGGTCGGTCGTCCGCTCAAATTCAGCGTCCGTTCGGGCTGGCCTAGACGAATATAAGTGAATTGGCGCACGGTGCGTTCCTCCTGAGCGGGGGATGATGCATGAAGTCGATCCAGAACGAATGGGACTTCTATGCCGAGCATTGCCACTTTATGTCCGAAAAAAAAGTCTTACGCGATGAATAGAATGATCATCGCGCTTGGCCGCGCTATTGCCACGCAATCGATACCTCAGAAAGTTCGGGCGTCGCGTTGGGCCGCCGCCTGGGGGCTTTTGGCCGGCATCGAAACGAAGGGCGTTCGTTTGCGTCGCTCGACTTTGCCGCCGAACGTGCCATACGAACGGCGTCAATCGCCTCGTTAGGTGGCGCCCGAAATGAGCTGCCCGAGCGCTGGATACGGGGCGGTTTTTCCATTCAACGCGGATGCCTCAGTAATTGAGCAAGCCGCTCGCCATTCCATCGCCTAGGTGGCGTCTGAAGATCATCAACAGCGTGCCGTCGTTGCGCATGGATTCGATCGCCTTGGACAGGCGTTCGGCGGTTGCGGCCGGAATACGTGCGCGCGACACGATCAGCCCGTGGACCACATTGTCCTTGGGAGCCCAGTCCAGCACGCGGACCGACTCGCTCAATCCCTCCTGCTTCAGGATGGGCACCCAGCTGACGGGCAAGGCCAGGATCGCCTGCACCCGGCCTATCTTCAACAGCCGCACCACTGCGGGGAAATCGGCGGCTTCATAAACCCGTCCCTGCGCCCGCAACTTGTCGAGCCAGAGGTCGTACGCGGCGCCATGTTTGTAACTCTTGACCACCGCGACCTTGTACTCCTGAGCGGCCAGGAAACCCTCCGCCGTACTGGCGGACGCCGGCACGCTCGGGTCCAGCAGCGCAAAGTTACGGGTGGCGAAGTAGGGGATGAAGCGGGCGAATTTTTCCCGCTCCGGGGTCGTGATGCCGGATACCGACATGTCCAGCTTGCCGCCCGCCAGCATGGTCCAGATGCGCACCCGCGATTCCAGCGAGGTGTGGAAATGGCAACCGGTGCGCTTGCCCAGCTCCTCGATGACGTCCTTGTCGATGCCGGTCCAGCCGCCGTCCGGGGCGCGATAGTACAAAGCGCCGACGTGATGGAAGGCCAGCTTGATGTCCCGGCATTCGCCGGGGCCGGCCCACGTCGCTCCACCCAGGCACAACAGTAGCCCGCAAGCCAGCATCCGCATGAACATGGAACCTCCCGAAGTTCATGCCACAGTAGCCCAACGGCAAGTCTGGGTCAATCCCGGCTGGCGACCTCAAGCCGCCTTTTGCACGCGATTGCGGCCGGCCCGCTTGGCGGCATACAGCGCCGCATCGGCGCGCGACAGCAGATCGGTCATCGATTCGCCGATCCGATGCTCGGCCACGCCGACGCTGATCGACAGCGTCAGCCCGGCCAGCTCGCCGTCCAGCCGCGTGGCGCACACCGCCTCGCGAAAGCGCTCGGCGAACGCCATGCATTCCTTGTCGCCCACACCCGACTGGAAAACGGCAAACTCGTCGCCGCCGAAACGCACGGCGACGTCGGCCCGGCGCGAGTGCTGCTTGAGCAAGAGCGCGATGTGGCGCAGCACCGTATCGCCGCCGAGATGCCCGTGAGCATCGTTTATGTCCTTGAAGCGATCGATATCGAACACCAGCAGGGCCAGGCGCGAGGATTCATCGCGCTCATGCAGTTCAATCAGGCGCGCCGCGGCGTCTTCCATGTAGTAGCGGCTGAACAAGCCGGTCAGTGGATCGCGCACCGCCAGTTGATAGTAGCGGCGCCTATCCTCTTCCATCGCGGCGTAGCTGATCTGGGCCAGCCGCAGGTCGTCATAGGCAACCTGAAGTTCCTTGTTGGCGGCGAGCAGATGCTGCGCATGCTGATGCTCGCGCGTGACATCCTGATAGATGGTGACGAAACCGATTGCCTGTCCATCGGCGTCATGGATCACCCGGCCGGTGATGTCGAGGACGGTGCCGTCGGCGCGGGTGCGGGTGAACTGATGCGGTTGAAACATCATGCTCAGCCGGATACGCTCCCTGGCCTGGTCGTCCGGGTCCCCGGGACCATAGTCGCCGCGCCTGGCGTTGAAGAGGAATAATTCGTGCAAGGTCACGCCCGCACGCATAATCTCGTGCGGGAAATCCAGCAGGCGGCAGAACGCCTCGTTCCAGAATCGCATCTTCAAACTGCGATCGATAATCGTCACGCCCACGGGCATGCACTGCATCGCTTCGACCAACTCGACCGTGCTGAGTTGCGAGATGTTGTCGTACGCCGGTTGCTGTGTCATATTTTGAGCCGCTACAAGTTGAGAACTGACGTTTGAAATTTGTCGCAGTTTTATGGTATCACCGGGCGCCGCCGCGCTGGTAGAATCATCCTCCCCGGTTTCGCCATCCATACCACATCCATGCTCAAATTCGCCCAACCCCAACTCGATGAAGACACCATACAGGCCGTCGCCGCCGTGCTGCGTTCCAATTGGATAGCCACCGGCCCCAATGTCGCGGAACTGGAGCGCGCGCTATCGGCGAGTTTCGGCGCGCGTCCGACGCGGGTACTGACCTCGGCGACGGGGGCGATGGAGATCGCGCTGCAAGTGTGCGGCATCGGTCCCGGCGACGAGGTGATCACCTCCGCGCAAACCTTCTTCTCCGCCATGAACATGATCGTCAAGGTCGGCGCCACGCCGGTGTTTGTCGATTGCGAGCTGCACACCCGCGCCATCGACCTGGCGCAAGTGGAGGCGGCCATCACGCCGCGCACCAAGGCCATCATGCCGACCCACTTCCCCGGCGCGCTGGGCGACCTCGACGCCTTGTACGCGCTGGCCAAACGCCACCAGCTGCGCGTGATCGAAGACGCCGCGCTGGTGCAAGGCTCGTACTGGAAAGACCAAGCGGTGGGCGGTTTCGGCGACATCGCCGTGTTCAGCTTCCACCCGAATAAAAACATGACCACCATCGAAGGCGGCGCCATCGTCGTCGCCAGCGAGGACGAAGCCAAGCTGGTGGACCTGCTGCGCTTCCACGGCATCAAGCGCCTGCCGGACGACACGCGCGACGTCGCCGTCGCCGCCGGCAAATTCAATATGTCCGATGTGTCGGCGGTGATCGGCGTCCATCAACTGCGGCAGCTGCCGCGCTTCCTGGCGCAGCGCGCCGCGCTGGTCGAACGCTACTTCGAAAAATTCCCGCCGGTGCCGGGGGTGGTGCTGCCGCCGCAAGGCGTGCCGCGCCAGAGCTGGAACATGTTCAATGTGCTGATCCCGTACCAGCAGTTCGGCCACACGCGCCAGAGCTTCCGCGCCGCCTTGCAGCAGCAGGGCGTCGGCACCGGCATGTCGTATGAGGCCTGCCACCTGACCACCGTCGGCCGCGGCTACGGCTACACCGACGGCCGGTTCCCCAACGCCGAACGCATCGCGCGCGAAACCGTCACCCTGCCGCTGCACGCGGCGATGTCGTTCGAGGATGTCGACCACGTCTGCGCCGTGGTCGCGCAAGTCCTCCAGCGCTGACCTTACATGCCGGGCGCCGGCACTTCCGGGATCTGGTTGCGCAGGCTGGCGTTGATGGTGTTCCAACCCTTGATGACGGCGATGGTGTAGCTGATCTCGGCGATTTCGCTATCGGTGAAATGCTGCTGGAGAAGGGCGAAATCGCCGTCGCTCGGATGCTGCTGCGGGATCGCGTTGACCGCCTCGGCCCAGTTCAGCGCCGCCCGTTCGCGCTCGCTGAAGAACGGCGCCTCGCGCCAGCCGGCGATGGCGTTCAGGTGGCGCGGATTGGCGTCCTGCTTGATCAGGTCACGCCAGTGCATGTCGATGCACACGCCGCAGCCGTTGATCTGCGACACGCGCAGATTGATCAGCTCCACCAGGCGCGCGCCCAGCGAACTTTTCTTGACGGTGCCGGACAGCGCGATCATCGCGTGCAGCTGGGGTTGTGCCAGTTGGAAGAATGGGATGCGTGCGGAGTGGTTCATGATGACGCCTTTCAGTCAGTGAGGGCACACCATTGCGCCCTGCATACCTGTAAGACGCCCCGGCTTCGCGCTCTGTGACAGTTTCTTCAAAAAAAATCTCAAATAAATTGCGCCACCCCGGTCAGCTTGTCCGGATTGCGCACGATGAAGATCGCCGCGATGCGCCCATCCTCCACCTGGAAGGACTGCGCCGATTCCAGCTTGCCGTCCACATAGCGCACCAGTCCCGGCACACCGTTGACGCGCGCCTGCCGGTAGGCGACCCGGTTCGGATTCTGGTGTTCCAGCGACCAGTACACGCCGGCCACGCGTCCGGCGCCGTGCAGGATGTGCAGGAAGGAGTTGACCTTGCCGCCGCCATCGGCCACCAGCTGCACGTCGCCGGCCATCATCGCCTTCATGGCCGCGCGGTCGCCGACCCTGGCCGCCTCCATGAACTTGAGCAGCAAATCGCGATGCTGCTCCTTCGGCACGTCGAAGCGCGGCTTCTGCTGCTGCACCCGCTCCTGCGCCCGATGCACCATCTGCCGGCAGGCCGATTCGCTCTTGCCCAGCATGCCCGCGATATCGGCGTAATCGTGGTCGAACACCTGCCGCATCAGGAACGCCGCACGCTCCTCCGGCGACAGCCGCTCCAGCACCCACAGGAAGGCCATCGACACCTCGCTCGCCAGCTCCGCGCTGCTCTCCGGCGTGCGCTCGTCCAGTTCGACGATGGGCTCCGGCAGCCACCAGCCGACATAGGACTCGCGCTCCGCCATGCGCGAACGCAGGCGGTCGATGGCGAGGCGGGTGGTGATGGTCACCAGCCAGGCCTCGGCCGATTGCAGCGACTGTTGTTCGCTGCCGTGCCAGCGCAGCCAGGCATCCTGCACCACGTCTTCGGCGTCGGCGCGGGTGCCAAGCATGCGGTAGGCGATGGAGAACAGTCGTGGGCGCAGCGCGGCGAAGGTGGCCAGTTCGGCGGGGGAGGTGGTCTCGGTCATCGCAAGTAAAAGTAGTGGTCGTCGAGCTTAGACGCGCCGGCCTCCGGTTTTGTGACAGATGTTGGCAAACATCGTCAATGCGCAAGCGCAGGCGCGGCGGCGATGGCGCCGCGCCTGCGCAGGGCGACCTGTTCTTGCTTAACGGCGGCGGGCAGCGACGCCGATCAGGGCCAGGCCGGCCAGCATCAGGGCATAGGTTTCCGGTTCTGGCACGGCGTTGGCGAACTGCACTTCGCTGGCGAACACCCAGGCGTTCTGACGCACGAAGGTGACGTTCAGGTCGTTGCCGGTGAAGCCGACGCCGCTGGCGGTGAACCAGAAGGGCGCACCGCCGGCAGGGTCGGCGACGGTATAGGTGTTGCCGTTGATGATGACGGCGGACGGTGCGCTGACACCGCCAGCGCCATCGGCGTCGTCAAAATGGATCTTGACGGTATCGACACTGGTGGACGCGTTGAAGTGGAACTTGATGGTGGGGTCGAGCACCCAGCCGACATACGGACCATTGCCCGGCGCTTCGGTGACATACCAGTTGTCGCTGGCGACGATGCCGTCGGTCAGCTGGCCCAGGCCGCCGCTCAGGCTGGCGTTGTCGCAGGTAACGCAGCCGGCACCCGAATAAGTGTCATCCCAGTAATGGTAGCTGCCGGAATTGCCGTTGAGCATATCGTAGGAGTTCGCCACGGGAGTGGCCGCGGCGGCCACGGTGGAGGCACAGCAAACCGCAAGCGCGGCGCACAGACGCACGAATTTCATGTTTTTCTCCGTAGTAAGGGCGCCGGCATGGCAGGATTTCCGAAGGCTCGGCGCAGCAGAATTGTTCTTTTGACTGCATCTTCAGTGTAGAGCTGGCGCGGTCTATGTCAACCGGAAAGCCTATCGAACGCGCCGGAAATCAAGGTGCTGTGGTGTGACCGAAACGTTTTCCGCGCCGCCGGGGGCTAGGGCTTGAGCTGTTCCTGCACCCGCGTGACCAGCACCTCGCCGTCGACGATGGTGCAGTCGATGATGTGATTGCGCGACACCGCTGCGTGCTTGGAAAACAGGTCGTGGTACTTGCCCGGATCGTCCAGCCGCAGGTCGATGCGGAAGATATCCAGCTTATTGGTTTCCTTGACCTGGCGCACGCGCTGCTTGCGGATCTCGGCTTCCTTGTCGCTGCGGCCGTGCATCTCCGGGCCTTCGAAATAGCGTATCAGCGCGCATTCGATGACGTCGATGCGGTCCTTCAGCAGCATGTCGGCCGCCACCGGGTTGTCGTTGGCGGGCAGCTCGGCCGGGTCGCCGTCGTCGGAGATCACTTCCACGTTCATGCGCTGGATCAGCAGCAGCATGTCGTTGTCCTCGTTGTTCTGCTGGTGGATGCGCTGCACCGCCGGCAGGCGCGCGCGCGCCAGGCGGCCGAGCGGGTCCTTGGTCTGGCCGACGTATTGCACCTTGCTCTGGAAGGTCAGCGTATTCTCGTATTTTTGCAGCACATCGTGGATCGACAGCGCCTCGATCAGGCCGCCCCAGTTCAGGGTGATGAAGCGGTCGGTGAGCACCACGCTCGGCTTCTTCAGCGTGGCGGCGAACGGCACTTCCAGCTCCAGCGTGATGCTGTCGCGCTTTTCCTCGGCGCCGATCAGGATCGGTACCGTCAGCTTGAGCGAGAAGAAGCCCCAGCTGGTGCTGCGGCTGGTGTCGAAGCGCACGCGCGGACGGTTGATGGCGAAGAAGATCAGCCGTTTTTCCATCGTCGCTTCCAGGTCGAACTGCATGCGGCGCAGGTGGCGGCCGACCGGGTCGCGGATGTCGGGTATCTCGGGGAAGCCGGCCACCAGGTCGTACCAGTGGAACTTGGCGTCGGCCACGGTCACCGCCCAGGTTTGCGGCGCGTTGGTGCGCTGTGGCATCAACGGCAGCAGCTCGTCGATCTGCTCGGCCGGCGCGGCCGTCAAGTCATGGAACGGCTCCGGCGCTTCGGCGAACAATGCCCCCACGCCCAATTCCTCCGGCGACGGATCGGGATAGTCGTCATCAGCGATTATGGCTTTGTAATCGCTCGTCATGGCGTGCGCTCCAGGGTCTCAAGTATTGGTTGCCCACAGTATAGTACGTCCCTGCGGATATTTCTATATTGCAAGTTGGCACGATGTGAATTCTCACCACAATGTAACACTGCGGAGGCCGGCACGCACGCGTGCCGGCATGCGGAACTCAGGCCCTGGCGCTTTTCGCCGCCGGCGGCAGCGGCATGGGCGTGGCCACGGCCTGGCCGTTGGCGATGTGGCAGCTCAGCAGGTGGCGCTTGGCGCTGGCCGCATGCTCGGAGCACAGGTATTTGTAGCGGCCGGTGTCCTCGCACTGCAGGTCGATGGTGAACTGGACAAGGTTGTGCTCGGCCTGGATTTCGGTCAGGCGGGCGCTGCGCAGCAGGCGCTGCTCCTGGTTGCGGGTGCGCGGGTTGGCGCCCTCGAAGTAGCCCGACAGCGCCGCTTCGATGACGTCCATGCGTTCGCCCAGCAAGGTGTCGGCCGCCAGCGGATGGGCGTTGTGCGGCGCGGCGGCCGGATCGCCGTCGGCGCAGCTGACCTGCACGTCGAGCTGCTGCACCAGCAGCAGCGTGTCGAAATGCTCGCTGTGCTGGGCGTGCAGCTTTTGCAGCGCCGGCAGGCGGCCCTTGCTGAGGCGGGCCTCGTCGTCGCGGGTCTGGCCTACATACACCACCTTGCTCGGGATCTTCAGCGTATGGGCGTAGGTTTGCAGGATGTCGTGGATCGACAGCGCTTCGATCAGGCCGCCCCAGTTCAGGGTGACGAAGTTCGGCGTCAGCGTCACGGTCGGCTTCTTCATGGTGGCCGCGAACGGCACCTTGAGCTCGATGGTGATGCTTTCCCTGGCCTCGTCCGCGCCCAGCAGCAGCGGCAAGGTCAGCTTGAGCGAGAAGAAGCCCCACTGGATCGTGCCCTTGATGTCGAAGCGCACGCGCGGGCGGACGACGGCGAAGAACAGGTGGGGCTGGGCCGCGGCCGCCTCCAGCTCGAACTGCATGCGGCGCTGGTAGCGGCCGATCGGGTCGCGGATGTCCGGGGCTTGCTGGAAGCCGGCCACCAGGTCGTACCAGTGGAATTTGGCGTTGGCCACGCTGACCATCCAGCTTTGCGGCGCGCCCGCCGCGGACGAGGGAGAGGCCAAGACAGCGAATTGCTCAGAGTGAGGCTGCGAGGTCGTGGCAGCCAGCTCAGGAAAAGTCATAAAACTCCTGATTGGAAAGTTGAGATAGTGGTGACTGTCTCCCTTCCCGTTCAGCGAGGTAGTGGCTTGCAGGAAATAAGTAATACTACGCAGTCGGTGCCGATTATTGCGTAGTTAAACTGCTTGAACAACTGATTAGTGTGCTTGTTCAAATGGCAGCGATACCACTGACTCGTCTATACAACGGTTAGCGTTATCAAATGCAAAAGCGCCAATCTTATGCCGCCAGTTCGGATCTTCCGGACAACGATTCTTGCAGGAGTACCAATAGTTGTGAAGGACTATCCAACAGGTAGTCGGCCTGCCAGCCCTGCGGTTCGAGCGGGCCGCAGTAGCCCCAGCCGCAGGCGATGGTCGGCATGGCGGCGGCCTTGCCGGCCTGGATGTCGCGCAGGTCGTCGCCCACGTACCAGCATTGCTCCGGCGCCAGGCCGAGGCGGGCGGCCGCTTCGAACAGCGGCGCCGGGTGCGGCTTGGCGTGCGCCGTGGTGTCGCCCGAGACCACGCAGGCCGCGTGCGCCAGGCCGATCTGCGGCAGCAGCGGATCGGTGAAGCGGGCCGGCTTGTTGGTGACGATGCCCCATCGCAGTCCGGCCTGCTCGATGCCGGCCAGCAGTTCGACGATGCCGGGGAACAGCGCGCTGTGCACCGCCATCGCCGCCTGGTAGTTGGCGAAGAAGCCGTCGCGCAGCGGGACGAAGCCGTCGTCCTCCGGCTTCAGGCCGAAGGCCGCGCCTATCATGCCGCGCGCGCCGGCCGAGGCGGTCGGGCGCAGCAATTCGTAGGCGGTCGGTTCCAGGCCGCGCTCGGTGCGCAGCAGGTTGACGGCGGCCGCCAGGTCGGGTGCGGTGTCGGCCAGCGTGCCGTCGAGGTCGAACAGGATGGCGCGCGGAGGATTGATCTGGTTCATAAACGGTACTTTACAGCGGACGGGTGGTGGCGACCAGATAGTTGACGCTGGTGTCCTCGTTCAGGGAATAGATCTTGGTCAGCGGGTTGTAGCCCATGCCCTTGAACCCCTGCACGTCGAGACCGGCGCTGCGGATGTATTGCGACAGCTCGGACGGCGTGATGAACTTGTCGTAGTCGTGGGTGCCCTTGGGCAGCATGCGCAACAGGTATTCGGCGCCCAGGATGGCGAACAGATAGGCCTTGGGGTTGCGGTTGAGCGTAGAGAAGAACACCTGGCCGCCCGGCTTGACCAGGGTGGCGGCGGCGCGCACGATGGCGCTCGGGTCCGGCACGTGCTCCAGCATTTCCATGCAGGTGACGACGTCGTACTGGCCCGCCTCCTGGGCCGCCATCTCTTCGGCGGCGATCAGCCTGTAGCGCACCGCCACGCCCGATTCCAGGCTGTGCAGGTCGGCCACCTTGAGCGCTTTTTCCGACAGGTCGATGCCGGTCACCTTGGCGCCCTTGCGCGCCATCGATTCGCTCAGGATGCCGCCGCCGCAACCGATGTCGATCACGTTCTTGCCGGCCAGCGGCGCGCGCGCGTTGATCCATTCCAGGCGCAGCGGGTTGATTTCGTGCAGCGGACGGAACTCGGAGGTCGGGTCCCACCAGCGATGGGCGAGGTCGGAGAATTTCTGCAGTTCTAAGGGATCGGCGTTCATCGGTTCAGCTCATAGGGACTAATCCCGCTATTCTAAAGCAGCGGGCATATTTAATGTCGCCATTGCGCCGATCCCCTTCAGTGCGCCAGCGTCGGCAGGATCAAGAGCGCCGCATCGCCGCGTCGCGGGCGGCCGCAATCTCTTCCATCATGTCGCCCAGGCCGCGCGCGGTGACTTTCGGCAGCAGCGACTGGTCCACCCTGGACGACGACTTGATGTCGCCGGCACTGGCCTGGCCGGGCAATGGCAGGAAATTATCGTAAATCACCGTGCCGGGCACGGCGCGCATCAGTTCCGCCAAGCGCCGGTCGGCCAGGCTCTGGCCGGCAAAGTCTTCGGTGAGCTTGAGGCCGGGCAGGTTTTGCTGGGTGAAGGCGCTGCCGCTGTCGTACACCATGGCCACCACCTGGCCATCCTTGACGATCTGCGCAAACACCTTGTCGGGATTGGCTGCTGCGGCTGCCCGGCTGGCTTCCTGCCGCGCCTCCACCTGCTGGTCGTGCAGGGCCAGTTCGGCCTGCAGGCGCTCGGGCAGCTTGAAGGCCACCATTTTCTTTTGCTCGACCAGTTGGCCGATAGCGGTAACTGGACCCTGGACCCTGAACGAAGGCGAACTTTCGATGCGTGACATGGCAACTCCTCGTGGACGACGGGGATGCCGGCGGCGCCTGGTTTCCCGTTGCAGCACAGGTTATCACGAAAACAATTCCCGGAGTAAACATTGACTTTCAACTACTATAGTCGCCCCCGGCGGGTGACGAATCCAACGCTCGCGTGCAAGGCTGGTCGCACTCCGGAATGAAGAACGGCCCGGTCGCAAATGCGACCGGGCCGTTCAAGCCTTACCTCAGCGTGACGCCGTTCGTGTCATCAGAAAATCTACTTAACCGAACGGCATTGCCGCCGGAGCGGGGCTGCGAGTCATGGAACGAGCAATTACTTGCTGGTGCCGACCACTTCGATTTCTACGCGACGGTTCTTGGCGCGGCCTTCGGCAGTTTTGTTGTCCGCCACTGGCTGCTTCTCGCCTTTGCCTTCGGTGTACACGCGGTTGGCTTCAACGCCTTTGGAGATGATGTAGGCTTTGACGGCTTCAGCGCGGCGTACCGACAGCTTCTGGTTGTATTCATCGCTACCAACGGAGTCGGTGTGGCCGACGGCGATGATGACTTCCAGGTTGATCGAACCCAGTTTCGAGGTGACGTCGTCCAGTTTCGCCTTGCCTTCTGGTTTCAGAACGGCTTTGTCGAAGTCGAAGAACGCGTCGGCTGCGAAGCTGACTTTTTGTGCGGTAGGCACGGCGACGGCTGGCTTAGGTGCTGGCGCCGGAGCTGGTGCTACTGGTGCTGGAGCAACTGGAGCTGCTGGCGCGACGCATTTGCCGTCGACCAGTTTCTGTGGCTCGACGCACAGTGGCAGATCGCAACCTGGAACGGCATCGGCCGGGGTCCAGTAGCCGGTGCGCCAGCACAGGCCGAACGGGTCGCGGGCGATAACGCCGCGGGCATCCTGAACGTAAGCGCTCTTAGGGGTTGCTGCCTTGATGTCCTGGGTAACTGGAGCATACGGAGGAGCGGTTGGGGCGGTTTGGGCGATAGCCGAACCAGCGAATGCAGCCGATACGGCCAACATCGAAATCAGTTTTTTCATATTTTTCTTCCTTTCGGGGGTGATATCCGCAGAAAAACTGCGCGACGTAGTGATACGTGGGGCGAATTCTACCACGCAGGGGCGTCGCGCCTGTCTCCCGATTGCGAAACGAGCAATTAACTTCTGAACCATTTTGCCACAAGCTATCTTTGGGTGTGAAAAGGGTCCAACAAGACTCCTTTTTGATTCCGACCAAAATGTTGTTTTGTTGCAACGTGATTATCGATAATAATTGAGTAATGTGTCATGAATATTACATGGCGTTACAACGTGCGCGCCCCCCGTGGCGGCGGGGCCTGCGCCGGAATTGTGCTGGTTGCTGTGCGCGCATGCTAAAATCGCACGCTTGCCTGTCCGTAGTGAGGGGCGAGGCCAGAATGCAGTAAGTGCGGCATACATTGCTTAATAAACCACAGTCAAAGATCAGTCGACCCGCCAATGGATCAATTCGCAAAAGAAACAATTCCTATTTCCCTCGAAGAAGAGATGCGCAAGAGCTACCTCGATTACGCCATGAGCGTGATCGTCGGCCGCGCCTTGCCGGACGTGCGTGACGGCCTCAAGCCGGTGCACCGCCGGGTCCTCTTCGCGATGCACGAAATGAACAACGTGTGGAATCGCCCTTACGTCAAATGCGCCCGTGTGGTGGGCGAGACGATGGGTAAGTACCACCCGCACGGCGACGCGTCGATTTACGACACGCTGGTCCGTATGGCGCAGGACTTCTCGCTGCGCTACATGCTGGTCGACGGCCAGGGCAACTTCGGCTCGGTCGACGGCGACGGCGCCGCGGCGATGCGTTACACCGAGTGCCGCCTGGACAAGATCTCCGCCGAGCTGCTGGCCGACATCGACAAGGAAACCGTCGATTTCCAGCCCAACTACGACGGCAAGGAAAAAGAACCGACGGTGCTGCCGACCCGCATCCCGAACCTGCTGATTAACGGCTCGTCCGGCATCGCGGTCGGCATGGCGACCAACATCCCGCCGCACAACCTGCACGAAGTGATCGCCGGCGCGCTGCACGTGCTGCGCAATCCGCACTGCACGATCGACGAGCTGATCGAACTGATCCCGGCGCCGGACTTCCCGACCGGCGGCACCATCTACGGCGTCTCCGGCGTGCGCGACGGTTATCGCACCGGCCGCGGCCGCGTGGTGATGCGCGCCAAGACCCACTACGAAGAGTACGGCAAGGACGGCGGCCGCACGGCCATCATCGTTGACGAGCTGCCATACCAGGTCAACAAGAAATCGCTGCTCGAACGCATCGCCGAAAACGTCCGCGACAAGAAGCTCGAAGGCATTTCCGACATCCGCGACGAGTCCGACAAGTCGGGCATGCGCGTGGTCATCGAGCTCAAGCGCGGCGAAGTGCCGGAAGTGGTGCTCAACAACCTGTACAAGCAAACGCAATTGCAGGACACCTTCGGCATGAACATGGTGGCGCTGGTCGACGGCCAGCCGCGCCTGCTGAACCTGAAGGAAATGCTGAGCTGCTTCCTGTCGCACCGGCGCGAAGTGGTCACGCGCCGCACCGTGTTCGAGCTGCGCAAGGCGCGCGAGCGCGGCCACGTGCTGGAAGGCCTGGCCGTGGCGCTGGCCAATATCGACGATTTCATCGCCATCATCAAGGCCGCGCCGACCCCGCCGGTCGCCAAAACCGGCCTGATGGAGCGTTCCTGGGATTCGTCGCTGGTGCGCGAGATGCTGGCCCGCACCGCCGACGGCACCACCATCGGCGGCATCGACGCCTTCCGTCCGGAACACCTGCCCAAGCACTACGGCATGCAGCAGGACGGCATGTACAAGCTGTCGGACGACCAGGCGCAAGAGATTCTGCAGATGCGTCTGCAGCGCCTGACCGGCCTGGAGCAGGACAAGATCGTCAACGAATACAAGGACGTGATGGCCGAGATCGCCGACCTGCTGGACATCCTGTCCAAGCCGGAACGCGTGACCACCATCATCACCGACGAGATGACCCACGTGGTCAACGAATTCGGCGACCCGCAGAAGGACCCGCGCCGCTCCAACATCGAGCACAACGCGACCGACCTCGGCACCGAAGACCTGATCACGCCGCAGGACATGGTGGTGACCCTGTCGCACACCGGCTACATGAAGGCGCAGCCGATTTCCGAGTACCGCGCGCAGAAGCGCGGCGGACGCGGCAAGCAGGCCATGGCGACCAAGGAAGAAGACTGGATCGACCAGCTGTTCATCGCCAACACGCACGATTACATCCTGTGCTTCTCCAACCGCGGCCGCATGTACTGGCTCAAGGTGTGGGAAGTGCCGCAGGGTTCGCGCAACTCGCGCGGCAAGCCTATCGTCAACATGTTCCCGCTGGCGGACAACGAGAAGATCACCGTTATCCTGCCGCTGTCCGGCGATAACCGCGTCTTCCCGGAAGACCACTACGTGTTCATGTCGACCAGCCTGGGCACCGTGAAGAAGACGCCGCTGAAGGACTTCAGCAATCCACGCAAGGCCGGCATCATCGCGGTCGACCTGGACGAGGGCGACTTCCTGATCGGCGCCGCGCTGACCGACGGCCAGCACGACGTGATGCTGTTCTCCGACGCCGGCAAGGCGGTGCGCTTCGACGAGAACGACGTGCGTCCGATGGGCCGCAACGCCCGCGGCGTGCGCGGCATGAACCTGGACGAAGGCCAGCGCGTGATCGCGCTGCTGGTGGCGGAAAACGAGCAGCAATCGGTGCTGACGGCGACCGAGAACGGCTTCGGCAAGCGTACGCCGATCACCGAGTACACCCGCCACGGCCGCGGCACCAAGGGCATGATCGCGATCCAGACCTCCGAGCGCAACGGCCGGGTAGTGGCGGCGACGCTGGTCGATTCGACCGACGAAATCATGCTGATCACCACCGGCGGCGTGCTGATCCGTACCCGCGTGTCGGAGATCCGCGAGATGGGCCGCGCCACCCAAGGCGTGACCCTGATCGCGGTGGAAGACGGCACCAAGCTGTCCGGCCTGCAACGCGTGGTGGAAACCGACATCGACGAAGTCGAGCTGGAACCGGGCCCTGACGCCAAGCCGGACGAAGCCCGGCCAGACGAAGCTCAACCTGAGTAAGTCCTAGCACACACCGCCCCGGACCCAGGTCCGGGGAGAGCGGGGTCAGGTTTATTGCGCGGATAAATGCGACAATAAGACTGATCCCGCTTTTTATTTTCGAACGAACTTCTGAGACGACTATGAAAAAAATTGTAGCAAGCATCGTTACCGCATTCGCCCTGGTCGGCGCGCCCGCGTTTGCGCAAGCCGACGCCGCCTCCACCGCCGCCGCGAAAGAGCTGTTCGCCGCCATGAACTTCCGCACCCTGATGACCGGCGTGATGCAGCAAATGTCGCAGAGCGTGGGCCAGTCGATGCGCGCCGGCGCCGAGGCCGGCATCAAGAACAATCCGAACACCACGCCCGCGCAAAAGCAGGAAGCGATGGCCAAGATGGAGGCCGAACTGCCGGCCGCCATCAACGTGCTGCAAACGGCCATGAACGACCCGGCGATGATCGACGACATCCTGGCCGAAACCGAGCCGCTGTACGCCCGCACCTACAGCGCGGACGAGCTGAAGCAGATCGCCGCCTTCTACCGCACCCCGGTCGGCGCCAAGATGCTGGCCACCATGCCGCAGCTGACGGCCGAATCCATGCGCATCGGCCAGCAGGTCGCGGCGCGCCGTATCGGCCCGTTGCTGCAGAAGCTGCAGGAAAAACCAACCGCAAAATAAGGATCGCAACGTGACTCATATCTATAACTTTTCCGCCGGCCCCGCCGTATTGCCGAAGGAAGTGCTGGCGCTGGCCGCTGCCGAAATGCTGGACTGGCATGGCAGCGGCATGTCCGTCATGGAGATGAGCCACCGCGGACCGGAGTTTATTTCGATTTACAAGGCGGCCGAGCGCGATCTGCGCGAGCTGCTGGCAGTACCGGACAACTACAAGATCTTGTTCATGCAGGGCGGCGGACTATCGCAGAACGCCCTGGTGCCGCTGAACCTCGTCGGCCACAAGCCGCAGCCAGCGACCATCGATTTCATCCACACCGGTTCGTGGTCGGGCAAATCCATCAAGGAAGCCGCCAAGTACGCCAACGTCAACGTCGCCGCCTCGTCGACGACGTCGGTGCCGCCGCAGTCGGAGTGGCGGCTCACGCCCGGCGCGGCCTATCTGCACCTGTGCACCAACGAGACCATCGACGGCATCGAGTTCGACTTCGATGCCGGCGTGCCCGCGCCAGAGGCAGACGTGCTGCTGGTGGCCGACATGTCCTCGCACATCCTGTCGCGCCGCATCGACGTCTCCAGGTACGGCCTGATTTTCGCCGGCGCCCAGAAGAACATCGGTCCGGCCGGCGTCACCATCGTCATCGTGCGCGAAGACCTGCTGGGCAAGGCGCTGCCGGCCTGCCCGTCGGCGTTCGACTTCAAGCTGGTGGCCGACAACGAGTCGATGTACAACACGCCGCCCACCTACGGCATCTACATCGCCGGCCTGGTGTTCCAGTGGCTGAAGCGGCAGGGCGGCGTGGCCGAGATGGAGCAGCGCGCCATCGTCAAGGCCAAGCTGCTGTACGACGCGCTCGACGCCAGCGATTTTTACCAGACCCGCGTAGCGAAAACCAGCCGCTCGCGCATGAACGTTCCTTTCTACCTGAAGGACGAAAGTCGGAATGAAGCATTCCTGGCCGGCGCCAAAGCGCGCGGCCTGCTGCAACTGAAGGGCCACAAGTCCGTCGGCGGTATGCGTGCATCGATCTACAACGCGATGCCTATCGAGGGCGTGCAAGCGCTCGTAGACTACTTGAACGAATTCGCCGCCAGCAACGGAAAGTAAACCCATGAACGACAAACTGACACCCTTGCGCGAGCAGATCGACGCCATCGATGCCCAGATCCTCGACCTGTTGAACCAGCGCGCCAAGGTGGCGCAGCAGGTCGGCCACGTCAAGGCCGAGACCAACGCCCCGGTGTTCCGTCCCGAACGCGAGGCGCAGGTGCTGCGCGGCGTGGCCGAGCGCAATCCCGGCCCGATGGGCGACACCGAGCTGCAAACCATCTGGCGCGAGATCATGTCCGCCTGCCGCTCGCTGGAAAAACGCGTCACCATCGCCTTCCTCGGCCCGGCCGGCACCTACACCGAGCAGGCCGCGTACCAGCAGTTCGGCAGCGCCGTCGACGTGCTGCCTTGCTCGTCGATCGACGAGGTGTTCCGCGCCACCGAGGCCGGCACCGCCGAATTCGGCGTGGTGCCGGTCGAGAACTCGACCGAAGGGGCGATCGGCCGCACGCTGGACCTGCTGCTGCACACCTCGCTGTCGATCAGCGGCGAAGTGTCGCTGGCGGTGCGCCACAGCCTGCTGTCGGGCACCGGCAATATGGACGGCGTCACCGCCATCTGCGCCCACGCGCAGGCGCTGGCGCAGTGCCAGATCTGGTTGAACAACAACTACCCGGACATTGAACGGCGCGCCGTCTCGTCCAACGCCGAGGCGGCCCGCATGGCGCGCGACGACCACAGCATCGCCGCCATCGCCGGCGAGCGCGCCGGCGTGCGCTACGGCCTGGGCACGGTCAAGGCCAACATCCAGGACGATCCGCACAACCGCACCCGCTTCGCCGTGATCGGCCAGCTGCAGGCCGGCCCGTCGGGCCAGGACCGCACCTCGCTGGCGCTGGCCGCGCCGCACAAGGCCGGCTCGATCTACCGCCTGCTTGGTTCGCTGGCCCGCCACAACGTGTCGATGACGCGCTTCGAATCGCGCCCGGCGCGCACCGGCACCTGGGAGTACTACTTCTACGTCGACGTCGAAGGCCACATGCAGGATGAGGGCGTGGCCAAGGCGCTGGAAGAATTGCAAGGCAATGCCGCCTTCTTCAAGGTGCTGGGTTCCTACCCGGTCAGCCTGACCTGATTTTTAACCATAATTTGAGAGAGACCATGCCCAAGAACTACGGCCCCGAATACGTCCGCGCCATCGCTCCTTACCAAGCCGGCAAACCGATTGCGGAAGTCGCGCGCGAGTTTGGCCTTGATGAAGCGGCCATCGTCAAACTGGCGTCGAACGAGAATCCGTTCGGCGTGCCGCCGTCGGCGGTGCAGGCGATGACCGCCGCCGCCGCGGACCTGGGCCGCTATCCGGACGCCAATGGTTTCGACCTGAAGGGCGCGCTGTCCAAGCGCTACGACGTGCCGGCCGAGTGGATCACGCTGGGCAACGGCAGCAACGATATCCTGGAAATCGCCGCCCACGCCTTCGTCGAGCGCGGCCAGTCGGTGGTGTACTCGCAATACTCGTTCGCCGTGTACGCGCTGGCGACCCAGGGCGTCGGCGCGCGCCACATCGTGGTGCCGGCCAAGGACCACGGCCACGACCTGCCGGCCATGCTGGCCGCGATCGTGGACGACACCCGCCTGGTCTTCATCGCCAACCCGAACAACCCGACCGGCACCTTCATTCCGGCCGCCGAGATCCAGGCCTTCCTGGACAAGGTGCCGGCCAATGTGGTGGTGGTGCTGGACGAGGCCTACAACGAATTCCTGGCGGAAGAAAACCAGTTCGAATCGGCTTCCTGGGTCAAGCAGTATCCCAACCTGCTGGTCTCGCGCACCTTCTCCAAGGCGTACGGCCTGGCCGGTTTGCGGGTGGGCTTCGGCATCGCCCAGCCGGCGCTGACCGACCTGATGAACCGCATCCGCCAGCCGTTCAACGTCAACTCGATGGCGCAGGCCGCCGCGATCGCCGCGCTGAACGACAAGGCCTTCCTGGCGCAGAGCGCGACCAACAACGCCGCCGGCTACCAGCAGTTCACCGAGGCGTTCGACAAACTGGGCCTGCAGTACGTGCCTTCCTACGGCAACTTCGTGCTGGTCAAGGTCGGCAGCGATGCGGGCGCCGGCGCGCGCGTCAACCTGGCGTTGCTCAAGCAGGGCGTGATCGTGCGTCCGGTCGGCAACTACGGCTTGCCGGAGTGGCTGCGCATCTCCATCGGCCTGCCGCAGGAAAACGCGGTGCTGATCGCGGCGCTGACCAAGGCATTGGCGGAGTAAGAATGTTGAACAAGGTCGTCATCTTTGGCGTGGGCCTGATCGGCGGATCGTTTGCGCGCTCGCTGAAAAAGGCCGGCGCCGTCGGCAGCGTGGTCGGCATGGGGCGCTCCGCCGCCTCGCTCAAGCGCGCGCAGGAACTGGGCATCATCGACGTCATCGGCGTGGCCGATGCGGGTGGCGGCGGCTGCACGATGGCCGAAGCGCTGGACGGCGCCGACCTGGTGCTGCTGGCCGCGCCGGTGGCGCAGACCGAAGCGATCCTGGCGGCGCTGGCGCCGCATTTGCAGCCCGGGACCGTGGTCACCGACGCCGGCAGCACCAAGTGCGACGTGGTGGCCTCGGCGCGGCGCGCGCTGGGCGGCAAGGTCGCCCAGTTCGTGCCGGGCCATCCGATCGCCGGCCGCGAGACCAATGGTCCCGAGGCGGCGATCGACGATCTGTACGTCGGCAAGAAGGTGGTGCTGACGGCACTGGATGAAAACGCGGCGGTCGATGTCGAGCGCGTGGCCGCCGCGTGGCGCGCCTGCGATGCGATCATCCATCGTTTGACGCCGCAAGAACATGACAAGGTGTTCGCCGCCGTAAGCCATTTGCCGCACTTGCTGGCCTATGCGCTGGTGGACGACATCGCCAACAAACCGCATGCAGATTTACTGTTCCAGTATGCGGCCAGCGGCTTCCGCGATTTCACAAGGATCGCGGGATCGTCGCCCGAAATGTGGCGCGACATTAGCCTGGCCAACCAGTCGGCGTTGTTGACGGAGCTGGATGCTTATCTGGCACAATTGACGGGCCTGCGCGCCCGTCTGGCCGCCGGCGACGGGGCAGGGCTGGAGCGCGTGTACGGCAACGCCCAGCGCGCCCGCCACCAGTGGATTACAGCGATCGAGGCGGCCGAGGCGCCGCCGTCGCAAGACCAAGCAGAATAAATCAGGAAATCAGCATGACCCACGAATTTATCGACCTCCCCACCGTCGCGCATGTAGAGGGCGCGGTGCGCCTGCCCGGCTCCAAATCCATCTCCAACCGCATCCTGCTGCTGTCGGCGCTGTCGCAGGGCGACGTCGCCATCGTCGACCTGCTGGCCTCGGACGACACCGCCGTCATGCTGGCCGCGCTGCGCTCGCTGGGCGTGCAGTGGACCGAAGAGCAAACCGCCACCGGCACCATCCACCACGTCAAGGGCGTGGCCGGCGTGCTGCCGAACAAATCGGCCGATCTGTTCATGGGCAACGCCGGCACCGCGATCCGTCCGCTGACGGCGGCGCTGGCCGTGATCGGCGGCGACTACACGCTGCACGGCGTGCCGCGCATGCACGAGCGTCCGATCGGCGACCTGGTCGACGCCCTCAACGCCGCCGGCACCGACGTCGAATACACCGGCAACCCCGGCTTCCCGCCGCTGCACATCAAGCAGGGCAAGATCCACGCGCGGCGCCTGTCGGTGCGCGGCGATGTGTCGAGCCAGTTCCTGACCGCGCTGCTGATGGTGGCGCCGCTGATGGCGCGCGAGCACGCGATCTCGATCGACGTGGTCGGCGAGCTGATCTCCAAGCCCTACATCGAAATCACGCTCAACCTGATCCGCCGCTTCGGCGTGACGGTCGAACAGAACGGCTGGCAGTCGTTCACCATCCAGCCCGGCCAGGTCTACCAGTCGCCGGGCACCATCCACGTCGAAGGCGATGCTTCGTCGGCCTCCTACTTCCTGGCGGCCGGCGCGATCGCCGGCGGCCCGGTGCGGGTCGAAGGCGTGGGCAAGGACAGCATCCAGGGCGACGTGCGCTTCGCCGCCGCGCTGGAGCAGATGGGCGTGCAGATCACCATGGGCGACAACTGGATCGAAGCCAGATCGAACGGCGTGCTGAAAGCCATCGACGCCGACTTCAACCACATCCCCGACGCCGCGATGACCATCGCCATCGCCGCGCTGTATGCCGACGGCACCAGCACGCTGCGCAACATCGCCAGCTGGCGCGTCAAGGAAACCGACCGCATCGCCGCCATGGCCACCGAGCTGCGCAAGGTCGGCGCGATCGTCGAGGAGGGCGCCGACTACATCAAGGTCACGCCGCCGGCCGTCATCACGCCTGCCACCATCGATACCTACGACGATCACCGCATGGCGATGTGCTTCTCGCTGGTGTCGCTGGACGGCGCCGCGCGCAAGGGCAGTGTCATGCGCATCAACGATCCCAAATGCGTGGGCAAGACCTTCCCCGAGTATTTCGCCGCCTTCGCGGCGATAGCAAAATAAATAAAGTGAACTAAATGGTAACTTCCCCAATTCCAGTCATCGCCATCGACGGCCCTACCGCATCCGGCAAGGGCACTGTCGCGCACCGCGTCGCCGATAAGCTCGGCTTCCACTATCTGGATTCGGGCGCTCTGTACCGTCTGACGGCGCTGTCGGCCCTGCGCCGCGGCACCGACCTGGGCGACGAGCACGCGCTGGCCAAGCTGGCCGAACACCTGCAATGCAGCTTCCAGGGCGGCGACATCATCCTGTCGCACGAAAACGTCACCGAGGCCATCCGTGCCGAAGAGGTCGGCAACACCGCTTCAAAAATTGCAACCTTCCACGCCGTGCGCCACGCGCTGCTGGGACTGCAACTGGGCTTCCGCAAGGCGCCGGGCGTGGTGGCCGACGGCCGCGACATGGGTTCGGTGATCTTCCCGAACGCCGTTTTGAAGGTTTTTTTAACCGCCAGTGTGGCGGCGCGCGCGGAACGTCGCTATAAGCAATTGATTGGCAAAGGAATTTCTGCTAGTATGGAAGACCTACTGATGGATTTGCAGGCGCGTGACGACCGGGATACAAACCGGACCATCGCGCCGCTGGTCCCCGCAGAGGGGGCGCATGTGCTCGATACCTCGAATTTGACCGCTGACGAAGCGGTCGCCCAGGTGTTGCAGTGGTATGCGGCCATCGGTAAATAGCTGGTGTTGCGGTCGCTCTGATGTCCGCAACGTTTATCAACCCTAACCCAACTGAAGTCGCATTCGCGAGCCTTGTTGGTAACCTGGAAGTTACAATGTCTAATATGGAAAGTTTTGCAGCCCTCTTCGAAGAATCCCTGTCGCGTCAAGACATGCGTTCGGGCGAAGTGATCTCGGCTGAAGTCGTTCGTCTGGATCACAACTTCGTGATCGTCAACGCCGGCCTGAAATCGGAAGCATTCATCCCAGTTGAAGAATTCAAGAACGACCACGGCGAACTGGAAGTCAAAGTAGGCGACTTCGTTTCCGTGGCGATCGAATCGCTCGAAAACGGTTTCGGCGATACCATCCTGTCGCGCGACAAAGCCAAGCGTCTGGCTTCGTGGCTGGCACTGGAAAAAGCCATGGAATCGGGCGAAATCGTCGTCGGTACCGTCAATGGTAAAGTCAAGGGCGGCCTGACCGTTCTGACCAACGGCATCCGCGCGTTCCTGCCAGGTTCCCTGGTCGACACCCGTCCAGTCAAAGACACCACCCCATTCGAAGGCAAGACCCTCGAATTCAAAGTGATCAAGCTGGATCGCAAGCGTAACAACGTGGTTCTGTCCCGCCGCGCCGTCATCGAAGCTTCGATGGGCGAAGAGCGTCAGAAACTGATGGAAACCCTGAAAGAAGGCACCGTGGTTACCGGCGTCGTCAAAAATATCACCGACTACGGCGCGTTCGTGGATCTGGGCGGTATCGACGGCCTGCTGCACATCACCGACCTGGCATGGCGTCGTGTGCGTCACCCATCGGAAGTGCTGACCGTAGGCCAGGAAATCACCGCGAAAGTACTGAAGTACGATCAAGAGAAGAACCGTGTGTCCCTGGGCGTCAAGCAACTGGGCGACGATCCTTGGACCGGTCTGTCCCGTCGTTACCCACAAAGCACCCGTCTGTTCGGTAAAGTAACGAACCTGACCGACTACGGCGCGTTCGTTGAAGTCGAGCAGGGCATCGAAGGCCTGGTTCACGTTTCCGAAATGGATTGGACCAACAAAAACGTCGCTCCAAACAAAGTTGTCCAGCTGGGCGACGAAGTTGAAGTGATGGTTCTGGAAATCGACGAAGAGCGTCGCCGTATTTCGCTGGGCATGAAGCAGTGCAAAGCGAATCCATGGGATGACTTCGGCGTGACCCACAAGAAGGGCGATAAAGTCCGTGGCGCGATCAAATCGATCACCGACTTCGGCGTGTTCATCGGCCTGGCCGGCAACATCGACGGCCTGGTACACCTGTCCGACCTGTCCTGGACCGAAACCGGCGAAGAAGCCGTGCGTCGCTTCAAGAAAGGTGACGAACTGGAAGCCATCGTTCTGGCCATCGACGTTGAGCGCGAGCGCGTTTCCCTGGGCGTCAAGCAACTGGAAGGCGATCCATTCAACAACTTCGCAGCCATGAACGACAAGGGCGCGCTGGTAACCGGCACCGTTAAATCGGTTGAGCCTAAAGGCGCCGTGATCCAACTGTCCGAAGAAGTTGAAGGCTACCTGCGTGCCTCCGAAATCTCCCGCGACCGCGTGGAAGATGCCGGTACCCACCTGAAGGTTGGCGATTCCGTGGAAGCCCTGGTCATCAACATCGATCGCAAAGCGCGCAGCATCCAGCTGTCGATCAAAGCGAAAGACAATGTCGAGACCCAGGAAGCCATGCAGAAGATGGCAGCGACCGACAACAACGCAGCTTCGGGCACCACCAGCCTGGGCGCGCTGTTGAAAGCCAAGTTCGATAACAAGAACTAAGAACTAGTCGATGACTAAGTCCGAGTTGATCAACCGCCTGGCTGAGCGTTATTCTCAGCTGGTGGCCAAAGATGCGGAGTATGCCGTCAAGACCATTCTGGATGCGATGACCAACGCCCTGGCGACCGGTCAACGCATCGAGATCCGCGGTTTTGGCAGTTTTGCTCTGAATAGCCGGCCACCGCGTATCGGACGTAATCCGAAGTCGGGCGATAAAGTGATGGTGCCCGAAAAACGGGTGCCTCACTTCAAGCCGGGCAAGCAATTGCGCGAGCGGGTTGACGCGATGGTCGGGCAACCGATCATTGAGGACTGAAGCGTCTGATGAGTTAAAATAAAAGCGGCGTCTACGGATGCCGCTTTTTTTTAGAAATACTGAACAGGAAACCCGGCTAATGAAATTTATATCCACGATTATTGGATTCGTTCTTTTCGTCCTGTTTTTTGGCTTTGCCTTGAAGAATACGCAGGAAGTCGATCTGCATTTCTTCCTTCACTATGATCTGCACGGACCGCTGGTCCTGATGCTGCTGGGCTTCTTTGTGGCCGGCGCCTTCCTGGGCGTGCTGGCGCTGACGCCGACCGTGTTCCGCCACCGCCGCGAAACGAACAAGCACAAGACCACGATCACCACGCTGCAATCGACTGCGCTGCAAACCAACGCCCAGCCGCAGCCGGACAGCGTCAACACACAATAAACGCACAATAAAAAATACAAAGCATGGAATTCGAACTTTGGTGGTTATTGGGTATCCCGGTCTTCTTCGGACTGGGCTGGGTCGCCGCGCGCGTCGACATACGGCAACTGGTGGCGGAGTCGCGCACCTTGCCGCGCGGCTATTTCAAGGGCTTGAACTTCCTGCTCAATGAGCAGCCGGACAAGGCGATCGACGCCTTCATCGAGATCGTCCGCATGGACCCGGAAACGGCCGACATGCACTTCGCGCTGGGGAATCTGTTCCGCCGCCGCGGCGAGACCGAACGCGCCATCCGCGTGCACCAGAACCTGCTGTCGCGTCCCGACCTGCCGCAGGAGCAGAAGGAACACGCGCAGTACGAGCTGGGCATGGACTACCTGAAGGCCGGCCTGCTGGACCGCGCCGAGGAAACCTTCAACGCCATGGTCAGCGGCCAGTACGCCGTGCAGGCGCGCCGCGCGCTGCTGGAGATCTTCCAGCGCGAGAAGGAGTGGCCGCGCGCCATCGAGGCGGCGCTGGGCCTGCAGGAATCGGGCGCCGGTTCGCGCCAGAAGGAAATCGCGCAGTTCTACTGCGAGCTGGCGCAGGACGCGCTGGTGCACATGCATCCGGAACAGGCCTTGCCGCTGCTGGAGAAATCGCTGCAGGCGGACCGCGTCAACGTGCGCGCCACCATGCTCAGCGGCGACGCCCAGCTGGCGCAGGGCGAGGTCGAAGCCGCGCTGCTGACCTGGCGCCGCGTCGAGCAGATCAGCGTGCCGCACACGGCGCTGGTGGCGCAGCGCATCATGGACGCCTACCGCAAGGTCGGCCGTCCGCAGGAAGGCGTCAACCTGCTCAAATCTTATCTGGAACAGGCGTCGTCGATCGACCTGATCGAAGTGGTGTACAAGGCGGTGCTGGAGCTGGACGGCGTGGACGCCGCCAAGCAACTGGTCAGCAATGAGCTGCGCCGCACGCCGACCCTGCTGGGCCTGGACAAATTGCTGGAGGCGCGCCTGATGGACGCGCCGGCCAACCTGGTGCCGGAACTGTCGATGGTGAAGAACCTGGTCCACGGTTATACGCAGAAGCTGGCGCGCTATCAGTGCAGCCACTGTGGTTTCAAGGCGCGCCAGTTCTACTGGCAGTGCCCGGGATGCAGCCGCTGGGAGACCTACCCGCCGCGCCGCACCGAAGAACTCAATGTCATGAATTAAGAAGAGCATCAACATGAAAATCACCATCATCGGCACCGGCTATGTAGGCCTCGTCACCGGCGCTTGCCTCGCCGAACTGGGCAACGACGTTTTCTGCCTCGACGTCGACCAGAAGAAAATCGACCTGCTCAATAGCGGCGGCATCCCGATCCACGAGCCGGGCCTGGAAGAAGTGGTCGCGCGCAACCGCGCCGCCGGCCGCCTGCAATTCTCCACCGACGTCGCCGCCTCGGTCGCCCACGGCAGCTTGCAATTCATCGCCGTCGGCACGCCGCCGGACGAAGACGGCTCGGCCGACCTGCAATACGTGCTGGCGGCCGCCAAGAACATCGGCATGCACATGACCGAGTTCAAGGTCATCGTCGACAAGTCGACCGTGCCGGTCGGCACCGCCGACCGCGTCAAGGCCGCGGTGCAGGCCGAACTGGCCACGCGCGGCGACGCCTCCAGGTTCTCGGTGGTGTCGAATCCCGAGTTCCTGAAAGAGGGCGCGGCGGTGGAGGACTTCATGCGCCCGGACCGCATCGTCATCGGCTGCGACAGCACGCCGGAAGGCGAAAAGGCCCACGGCCTGATGAAGAAGCTGTACACGCCGTTCAACCGCAACCACGAACGCACTTTCTGGATGGACGTGCGCTCGGCCGAGTTCACCAAGTACGCCGCCAACGCCATGCTGGCGACCCGCATCTCGTTCATGAACGAACTGGCCAACCTGGCCGACCAGGTGGGCGCCGACATCGAAGCGGTCCGCCACGGCATCGGCTCCGATCCGCGCATCGGCCACAGCTTCCTGTACGCCGGCGCCGGCTACGGCGGTTCCTGCTTCCCGAAGGACGTGCAGGCGCTGGAACGCACCGCGCGCCAGTACGACCAGGACCTGCTGATCCTGCGCGCGGTGGAAGCGGTCAACGACAAGCAGAAGCTGGTGCTGGGCCAGAAGGTGGTCAAGCGCTTCGGCGAGGATTTGAGCGGCAAGCACTTCGCCGTCTGGGGCCTGGCCTTCAAGCCGAACACCGACGACATGCGCGAAGCACCGGCCCGCGTGCTGATCAAGCAACTGCTGGACGGCGGCGCGACGGTGGCGGTGTACGACCCGGTCGCGATGACCGAAGCGAAGCGCGTGCTGGAGCTGGACCTGACTGCCGGGGAAATGGCGCGCATCCGCTTCGCCAGCACGCCGATGGATGCGCTGACCGGCGCCGAGGCGCTGGTGATCGTCACCGAATGGAAGGCCTTCCGCAGCCCGGACTTCGACCGCATCAAGTCGTCGCTGAAGCAAGCCATCATCTTCGACGGCCGCAACCTGTTCGAGCCGGCAGTGATGGCCGAAGCAGGCTTTGAATACCACGGCATCGGCCGTTCCATCCTGACCCGCGTTTGATTGTTGAAAGAAGAGGCATCTGTGAGCACCAACGTCACGACTTATCAAGCACCGGCACTGGATAAAGTGCGCATCCTGGTAGTGGGCGACATCATGCTGGACCGTTACTGGTTCGGCGATGTCAGCCGCATTTCGCCGGAAGCGCCGGTGCCCATCGTCCGCATCGAGAAGCGCGAAGCGCGCCTGGGCGGCGCCGCCAACGTGGCGCGCAACGCCGCGGCGCTGGGCGCGTACGCCGGCCTGCTGGGCGTGGTCGGCGCCGACGAGGCCGGCAATGAGGTGGAGCAGATGCTGCTCAGCGGCGGCATCCAAAGCTACCTGAAGCGCGACGACGCCATCTCCACCATCATCAAGCTGCGCGTGATCGGCCGCCAGCAGCAGATGGTGCGCATCGACTTCGAGGAAGCGCCGACCGATACCGTGCTGCGCGACAAGCTGCTGCAATTCAAGGCGCTGCTGGCCGACTACGACGTGATCGTGCTGTCCGACTACGCCAAGGGTTCGCTGGTCAACGTGGCCGACATGATCGCGTCGGCGCGCGCCGCCGGCAAGGTGGTGATGGTCGATCCGAAAGGCGACGACTTCACCCGCTACGCCGGCGCCACCGTGCTGACCCCGAACAAATCGGAAATGAAGCGCATCGTCGGCAGCTGGAACAGCGAAGAGCAACTGACCGTCAAGGCGCAGCAACTGCGTACCGAGCTGAAACTGGATGCGCTGTTGCTGACCCGCTCGGAAGAGGGCATGACCCTGTACACCGACGGCGAGCAATTCCACATGCCGGCGCAGGCGCGCGAGGTGTTCGACGTGTCCGGCGCCGGCGACACGGTGATCGCCACCATGGCCGCCATGCTGGGCGCCGGGGTCGGCTGGAACGAAGCGGTGCAGACGGCCAATCGCGCCGGCGGCATCGTGGTCGGCAAGCTGGGCACGGCGACGGTCACGCGCGAGGAGCTGTTCAACGCCTGATGGTCAATCAGGGCCGGGCTTTGATACTTGTCACAAAAGCTGCATGGATTATCTGTCAACCGTCGTCGAGGCTGGCCGTTAAGGGTGTTCAAGGCGCGGTTGTCGCCCTTGCTTTTCACCTACCTTCATGGAGATTGAGACATGTTCAAGAAAATTTTGCTGGCAGTTGCGACCCTGGTCGCAACCATGGGCTTCGCTTTCGCGCAGGTCGACGTCAACAAGGCTGACGCCGCCGCGCTGGATGCGGTCAAGGGCATCGGTCCGGCCAAGTCGAAGGCCATCCTGGAAGAGCGCAAGAAGGGCGATTTCAAGGATTGGGCGGACTTCGAGAAGCGCGTGAAAGGCATCGGCGAGAAAAACGCCGTCAAGCTGTCGCAAGCCGGCCTGGTCGTGAACGGCAAGCCACTGGATGGCGCGCCAGCCGCGGCGGCTCCGGCCGCCAAGGCCGACAAAGCCGCCGACAAGGCCGCAGCGAAAGCCGCCAAGGCCGACAAAGCCGCCGCCGCTTCGACCCCAGCCGCTGCGCCTGCCAAGTAATCCTGCAGTTGCTGAAACCCACCTGCCTGAACGCGCTCAAGATCGCGCTCAGTGCAGGTGGGTTTTTTTGTTGATGATTTGTTTCCGGGCGTAAATTGCTCGCGCTGACGTGAGAAGATATTGCGACCATTTCACCGGAGACAGCAGATGCATAAAAATTCGCTCATCTTGTCCGCACTGACCGTGCTGGCCGCCGTGCCCGCCGTCGCGGCCACGCCCGACACCACCCGCCATCAGGCCCAGATCGACCAGATCGTCCAGCAGATTTCCCCGGCCCGCATCGAAGGCTATATCAACCAGCTGGTGAGCTTCCGCACGCGCCACACGATGTCGGACACGGTCTCCGAGACCGAAGGCATCGGCGCGGCGCGGCGCTGGATCAAGAGCGAACTGGAGCGCTGCGGCGCGGCCCAGGGCGGCCGCCTGCAAGTGGCGTTCGACAGCCACATCGCGCCGGTCTCCGCGCGCATCAGCCGCCCGACCGAGATCGTCAACGTGGTGGCGACCTTGCCCGGCACGCAGACTGCGTCCGTGGACCGCATGTACGTGGTCAGCGGCCACTACGACTCGCGCAACACCGACATCATGGACGCCAAGGGCGACGCGCCCGGCGCCAACGACGACGCCTCCGGCACCGCCGCCGTGATGGAGATGGCGTGCGTGATGGCCAAGTACAAATTCGACGCCACCCTGGTCTTCATGACGGTGGCGGCGGAAGAGCAGGGCTTGCTGGGCGCGGCGCACTGGGCCGAGCAGGCGAAGCAGAAGAAGCTGAACATCGCCGGCATGTTCACCAACGACATCATCGGCAGCTCGCGCGACGAGCACGGCAAGGTCGACAACACGCAGGTGCGCCTGTTCGCCGAAGGCTTGCCGGTGCAAAAGGAAAACAGCGACGCCGTACGCACGCTGATCCAGACCGGTGGCGAGAACGATTCGCTGTCGCGCCAACTGGCGCGGGCGGTGAAGGAAGCGGGCGAGCGTTACGTGCCGAAGTTCAAGGTCAGCATCATCCAGCGCCGCGACCGTTACCTGCGCGGCGGCGACCACATGCCGTTCCTGGAGCGCGGCTACGCGGCGCTGCGCTTCACCGAGCCGGCCGAGGACTTCAACCACCAGCACCAGAACATCCGCACCGAGAAGGGCGTGCTGATCGGCGACCTGCCGCAGTACGACGACTTCCACTACATCGCCCAGGTGGCGCGGGTGAACGCGGCGGCCTTGTCCTCGCTGTCGCTGGCGCCGGCCGCGCCGGCCAAGGTGCAGGTGCGCACCGCCAAGCTGCAGAACGATACCGAGCTGGTGTGGCAAGCCAACGCCGAGCCGGACCTGGCGGGCTACCGCATCGTCTGGCGCGACACCTCGTCGGCCGAATGGCAGGGCAGCCAGTTCGTCGGCAAGGCCACCGAGTTCACGGTGCCGCTGTCGAAGGACAACTATTACTTCGGCGTGCAAGCCATCGACCACGACGGCAACGCCAGCCCAGCCAGCTACCCGACGCCGTTGCGCTAATTCGCGCTGAGGCCGTTTAGCTCAGACTCTGATTGAGAACTTCGCCGTACAGTGAACTTTTTGAGTGCACTAATGGCGGAGAAAACATCAGGTTGGCCGGTTACCGGCGGCTCTGGCCTATGGCTTGCCGCACCAGCAACTTGCGCGTTCGATCAATGCGGTACATAGTTATGTCTTGGGCGGTACTGCATCAATCCTGGGAGGCGAAATGAGCGCGCCATCACTTTTCCTTAGCGATGAAGCATGGCCTTACTGCTGGCTGTTGGAAATTAGTGACCGCAAACTCGGCGTCCATGCGCATGATGGCTGGTGCATGCAATCTCATGGGCGAGTGCTCGCAATTGACCCGGACATCATGTGCATGCATCTCTTGCCGGTCCTTGAACTTCCCGCTCAGGATTTCCTTGAGTTTTTGGTGACGGCCGAGCTCCGGTTTCCGAAATATGCCGCAAGCATACGAAAATTTCCAACGAAATCGTTGTTAAGGCAGGCTTTCAGTACTTCCGGAGCTGGTTATTGGCAGACGAAAGCCCTGGATTGGCTCGATAACGATCCGGGGCTGCAGCAATCGCTGAAGGCAGAGTTGGAAGCGTTCACTCTCAATAAAGTCATGCCGCAGGGGAGTCGGCAAACGGCAAAGCGGATGATACGTAATCTCTCCGCCGTTTCGGTTTGAATGCGATATCATCGCGGCCCCGTCGTCGCTCATCCATCTTATGACACTCAAGATCTCCCGCATCCTGCACGCCGGCTATGTCTTCGAATGCGATGGCACGCTGATCGCATTCGATCCCATATTTGAAAACCCCTTCAGCAGGAATTGCCACGCCTTCCCCGACGTGCGCTTCGACCTTGCGCAGATACGCGGGATGAAACCGGATGCGGTGTTCATCTCGCATTTCCATGACGATCATTGTTCGCTGGAGAGCCTGGATCTGCTCGATCGCGCTACGCCGATCTACCTGTACTGCCTGTTCGACGAACTGTTCGCGATGATACGGGAACTGGGCTTCGTCAACGTGCTGCCGCTGAAGGTCGATGCGCCGGTGCAGGTCGGCGCCATTGAAGTCATTCCGCGCAAGGCGCTGGACTCCGACGTCGATTCGATGTTCCACATCCGCGCCGCCGGCCTGAATGTGCTCAACGTGGTCGATTCGTGGATGGACCCGGAAACGCTGGAGCAGCTCAAGCCCTACGCGCCATGGGACATGGTGCTGTGGCCGTTTCAGACCATGCGCGAGATCGATGTCATCGCGCCGTCGCGCGCGCAGGGTGGCGTCCCTGCACTGCCGGAAGAATGGCCGGAGCAGCTGCAGGCGCTGGCGCCGCGCTACGTGGTGCCGAGCTCCTGCCAGTTCGTGCAGGAGCCGTGGTCCTGGTACAACCACGCGCTGTTCCCGATCACCTACCGCCAGTTCGCCGACGAGGTCGGCGCCTGGCTGCCCGGCGCCGCCGTCGTCCGCTTGAATCCTTCGGTGTCGGTGGCGTTGACGTCGCAAGGATTGACGCCATCCGCGCCGTTGCCATGGGTGCTGCCGGTCGGCGAGCAGGATGTCGACTACGAGTACGACGCCGACATCACGCCGCCGCCGACCTCCGAGATCGCCCGCCACTTCGCTCCGCTGAGCGCCGAACACACGGCGCTGGCGCTGGACTACTGCCGCACCGGCCTGCTCGAGAAATACCGCGACATGGAGCTGACGCCGGACAGCTACTTCGAAACGCCCTGCGTCTGGCAGCTGTCGGTCTACGACCATGACGGCGTGGCGCGGCAGTTCCGCTACCACGTCCACGGCGACGACATCGCGCTGGCCGGCGACGAGGAAGCGCCGACCTGGATGACCGAAATCCCCATCGCCAAGCTGTACGCGGGCCTGGCGCTGGGCGAGTCGCTGACGTCGATGTACATGCGCATCAACGGCGCGCCGCCCGATGCCGACATCGTCGATGATCCACTGATACGCTGCCTGTTCAACGACGCCTTCGGCGCCTACCAGTCGGCACAACTGAAACGCATCCAGGAGAGAACCACATCATGACATTTGGCCGTGCCTTGCTTATCGCCGCCGCGCTGTGCGCCTCCACCGCGCAGGCGCAATCGGTGGCCTTCACCTTCGACGACGGCCCCAGACTGGAAACGACGCCGCTGCTGTCGCCGCAGCAGCGCAACCAGGCGCTGCTCGATGCGCTGGCCGCGCACCGTGCGCAGGCGGCGCTGTTCGTCACCTGCGGCTTCGGCGCCGACCAGCCGGACGGCTATGCGTTGGCCAAGGCCTGGGGCCAGGCGGGCCATGCGCTCGGCAACCACACGATGACCCATCCGGACCTGAGCGACGCCAAAGTCAGCCTGGCGCAATATCAGCAGGAGGTGCGGGATTGCGACCGCATCACGTCGACCTTGCCGGGATATCGGAAGTGGTTCCGCTTCACCTATCTGCGCGAAGGCAATACGCCGGAAAAGCGCGACGGCATGCGGGCGTTCCTGAAGCTGAGCGGCTATCGCAATGGCTACGTCAGCCTCGACACCAGCGACTGGCGGCTGGATGAGAAATTGATCCAGATGCTGCGTGCCGACCCCAAAGCCGATATCGCGCCGATCAGGCAAGCCTATTTGTCGCACGTGCGCCAGCGCGCCATCGCCTACCGCGACCTGTCGCGCAAGCTGGAGGGGCGCGATATCCCGCAGATCATGCTGATGCACCACAACCTGATCAACGCGCTGTGGCTCAAGGACGTGATCCAGCAGTTCGTCGACATGGGCTGGACCATCGTCACGCCGGCGCAGGCGTTTGCCGATCCGCTCTACCAGTTGCAACCGGAGCGGCCGGCGCCGGGCCAGAGCCTGCTGCTGTCGATCGCCCGCACGCGCGGCATGGGCAAGTTCGAGGGCTGGGAGCGGGTGGTCGATGACGGCGACTTCGAGATCAATGCGCTGGACGCCGTGGCGCCGCCGCCGAAACAGGGCACGATCGCCAAGTAATATCGCTTGGAAGCAACAGTATTGCCTATCGTTTCGTCGAACGCGCCAGATTGATGCGCTTGGGTCTACAATTATCGGAGAACCGATCATTGGGGGCCTTCATGAAAAGCAAATTCTCCATCAAGAATATTTTCATCGTGTTCTTTCTGGTCAGCCTAGCGCTGTCCAGTTTGACCTTGTGGGCGCTGGTGCGCATCTCGACCAAGGAGGGGGAGCTGAACCGCGCCAACGAGGCGCGCTACCACTCCTACCTGCTGGCCGACGAATTGCGGCAAAGCTCGGACGACCTGACCCGGCTGGCCCGCACCTACGTCGTCACCGGCGACCCCAAGTACGAAAAAGAATACCTGGACATCCTCGACATCCGCAACGGCAAGAAGGCGCGGCCGCAGCACTACGAGCGCATTTACTGGGATTTCGTCGCGGCCGGCATCGACAAGCCGACGCCCGACGGCGCCACCATCGCGCTGGCCGAGCTGATGCGCGAGGCCGGTTTCACCGATGAGGAATTCGGCAAGCTGAAAGAGGCGCAGGCCAATTCGGACGGGCTGGTCAAAACCGAGGTCATCGCCATGAACGCCGTCAAGGGTCTGTTCGACGACGGCAGCGGCAAGTTCACCAAGAGCGGGCCGCCCGATCCCGAGATGGCGCGCAAGATCATGCACGACGAGCAGTATCACAAGAACAAGGCCAAGATCATGCAGCCGGTGAACGAGTTCCTGGTGCTGCTGGACCAGCGCACCGGCGCCGCCGTGGCGGCCTCGACCTACAGCACCCAGATGGCGTTCTGGACCGCGATCGCCCTGCTGGCGCTGCTGGTCGGCGTGTCGCTGATCTGCCTGTTCATGATCTACCGCCATATCAAGCTCAGCTTCGACCACGCGATCGACACCGCGCGCAATATCGCGGCGGGCGACCTGGATCATGACATCCGCATCGAGCGCGATGACGAGGTCGGCCACCTGATGGATGCGATGAACACCATCAACACCAACCTGACCGGCATGATAGGCCGCATCCGTTCCAGCACCGACGAGATGCTGGTGGCCACCGACGAGATAGCGCGCGGCAATGCCGACCTGTCGTCGCGCACCGAGGCCCAGGCCAGTTCGCTGGAGCAGACCGCCAGTTCGATGGAGCAATTGACCGACACCGTCAAGCAGAACGCCGACAGCGCGCGCTCGGCCAATCAGTTCGCGGCCGACGCCTCCACCGTGGCGGTGCAGGGCGGCGCGATGGTGGCGCAGGTGGTCGATACGATGGGCTCGATCAAGGCCAGTTCCAGTCGCATCGTCGACATCATCGGCGTGATCGACGGCATCGCTTTCCAGACCAATATCCTGGCCCTCAACGCCGCCGTGGAGGCGGCGCGCGCCGGCGAGCAGGGGCGCGGTTTCGCGGTGGTGGCGTCGGAGGTGCGCAACCTGGCGCAGCGCAGTGCGGCGGCGGCCAAGGAGATCAAGCAACTGATCGGCGCTTCGGTGGAAACGGTCGATGCCGGCAGCAAGCTGGTCAACGACGCCGGCAGCACCATGACCTTGCTGGTGGCCTCGGTGCAGAAAGTGGCCGACATCATGGAGCAGATCACCGCCGCCAGCCAGGAGCAAAGCACCGGCATCGGCGAGGTCAATCGGGCGGTGACGCAGATGGACGATATCACACAGCAAAACGCCGCGCTGGTGGAGCAGGCGGCGGCGGCGGCGGAAAGCTTGCAGGAGCATGCGCAGGCATTGGCGCAGTCCGTCAAGGTATTCCATTTGAAGGGGGAGGCGGCGGCCCACTTGCAACGGCCGCAGCCGGCCGCGCGGGCGCCGGCGCCGGCCCGGCTGGCGCTGCCAGGCCGGGCGTAGCGCCGGGCTGAACTTTAGCTGAACACCTTGTCGGCCGGCAGGTTGGCCAGGAAGGCGTGGATCTGCGAGACCACGGCCGCGCCTTCGCCCACCGCCGCGGCGACCCGCTTGGTCGAACTGGCGCGCACGTCGCCGATGGCGAACACGCCCGGCACGCTGGTCTCCAGCGCGGCGCGCGACGGCAGCTCGCGCGGGTAGACGCCGTCGGAGAAGTTGGCCTTGCACTGCGCCTTGGTGACGTCGAAGCCGGTGCGGATGAAGCCGTGGGCGTCGACGTCCACGCCGCAGTCGCCCAGCCAGGCCGTGTTCGGATCGGCGCCGATGAACAGGAACACGCGGCACACGTCGTAGTCGCATTCCTCGCCGCTTTGCATGCCGCGGATGCGGACCTGCTTCAGGCCGTCGTCATCGCCTTCCAGCGCGACGATTTCGGTTTGCGTGTGCAGCTCGATGTTGGGCGTGGCCTGGATGCGCTCGATCAGGTAGCTCGACATGGTCGACGCCAGGCTGTCCTTGCGGATCAGCATATGCACCTTGGCCGCATGGCTGGCCAGGAACACCGCCGCCTGGCCGGCCGAGTTGCCGCCGCCGACCAGCACGATCTCTTCGGTCTTGCACAGCTTGGCCTCGATCGGCGAAGCCCAGTAGTACACGCCCTTGCCCTCGAACTGGCGCAGGTTGGCCAGCGACGGCCGGCGGTAGCGCGCGCCGCACGACAGCACCACGGTGCGCGCCTTCAGCCGTTGCAGGCTGCCGCACATTTCCACCTGCAGCGGATAGGTGTCGCAGATCAGGCGGCCGGCCGGGGCCGGGATCATCACTTCGACGCCGAACTTCTGCGCCTGCACGTAGGCGCGGCCGGCCAGCGCGCGGCCGGAGACGCCGGTGGGGAAGCCCAGGTAGTTCTCGATGCGCGCGCTGGCGGCGGCTTGGCCGCCGTAGGCGCGGGTTTCCAGCGCCAGCACCGACAAGCCTTCGGAGGCGGCGTACACCGCCGTCGCCAGGCCGGCGGGGCCGGCGCCGACCACGATCACGTCCCAGATTTTTTCGCTGTCGATCTCGGGCAGCATGCCCAGGCAGCGGCCGATGTCGACCACGCTCGGATTCTTTTTCACCACGCCGTCCGGGCACACCACCAGCGGCAGCTCTTCCGGCTTGGGCTGGTAGTGCGCCATCAGGTCGGCGGCCTGCCGGTCCAGTTGCGGATCGAGCACGCTGTGCGGGTGGCCGTTGGCCGACAGGAAGCTTTGCAGCGTGTGGATGCGGCCGTGGCCGCGCGGGCCGACGATCACCGGGCCGCCGGAGTTCTGCTCGATCAGGCCGACGCGGCGCAGGATCAGCGCGCGCACGATGCGCTCGCCGAGGTCGGCATGCGCCACCAGCAGCGCGCGCAGCGATTCGGACGGCAGCTCTAGCACTTCGACCGCGCCGACCGCCAGGCCGTTGCCCAGCGACGGCCGGCCCGACAGCTGCGCCACTTCGCCGCTGAACTGCCCCGGCGTATGGGTGGTGATGTAGGATGTGTTGCCCAGGCCGTCGTAGCGGCTGACTTCGATGCCGCCTTGGAGCACCAGCATCAGGCCGAAGCTGGTCTTGCCGGCTTCGAAGATCAGCTCGCCGTCTTTGAAATGGCGCACGCGGCCGAAGCGGTGCATATGCTTGATGTCGGCCGCGCTGAGCGTGGGGAAGATCTGGTGGCGGCGCTGTTCCAGGTCGAGACCGGTGAGCGGAGTCGGCTCGTCCGGCGTGTATTCGGGGAGCAGTTCCATAGGGGTGGTAGCCATGACGATTCCGGAAAATGAAAGTGGTGACAGGAGTGTTGCAAGTCTATCGTATGGCGGGCGCCCGGTGCAAAATCTTCAAGCCCGGGCGGCTTGCCATACGCGCAATCCGAACTCGGATTAAAATGCCTCTTTTGGCGAAATAACTGAAGATGGATCACGATGGCTTACAAGACTCTGGAAGATACGATAGGCAACACGCCGCTGGTGCAGCTGACGCGCCTGCCAGGCGCCGACGCGCTGGCCCGTAACAACGTCATACTCGGCAAGCTCGAAGGCAATAATCCGGCCGGTTCGGTCAAGGACCGCGCCGCCATGTCGATGCTCAAGCGCGCCGAGGAACGGGGCGACATCAAGCCCGGCGATACGCTGATCGAAGCGACCAGCGGCAACACCGGCATCGCGCTGGCGATGGCGGCGGCGCTGCGCGGCTACAAGATGCTGCTGCTGATGCCGGAGAACCTGAGCGTGGAACGGCGCCAGAGCATGGCCGCCTACGGCGCCCAGATCATGCTCACGCCCAAGACCGGCGGCATGGAATACGCGCGCGACATGGCCGAGCAATTGCAGAAGGACGGCAAGGGCATCATCCTCGACCAGTTCGGCAACTTCGATAATTCGCGCGCCCACTACGAGGGCACGGGCCCGGAAATCTGGCGCGACACCGACGGCCGCGTGACGCACTTCGTCAGCGCCATGGGCACCACCGGCACCATCATGGGCGTGTCGCGTTATTTGAAGGAACAGAATCCCAAGGTGCAGGTCATCGGCGCCGAGCCGGAAGAGGGCTCGTCGATACCGGGCATCCGCAAATGGCCGGAAGCCTATCTGCCGAAGATCTACGAGCGGGCGCGGGTCGACCAGGTGGAGCCGGTGTCGCAGGCGGCGGCCGAACGCATGGCGCGCCGCATGGCTGCCGAGGAAGGCATCTTCTGTGGAATTTCGGCGGCGGGCGCCTGCGAAATCGCGCTGCGCATATCGCAAACGGTGGAGAACGCAACCATCGTGTTCATCGTTTGCGACCGCGGCGATCGCTACTTGTCGACCGGGGTATTCCCGGCGTAAGGTGTTGCTGCCCTCTCCCCTGGGTAAGGGGGAGGGAGTCGCTGCAGGACGACGGCTAGTATCAGCCCTGGCCGCCTGGTTCGCCTTCTTTAGGCTTGAACTGCTTGTCGCTGATGCGGAACTTGTTGCGGCGATCGCCCATCAAGTAACGCAAGTCGCGGATGCTCAAGTCGCTCACTTCGTGCATGCGGATCAGCAGCGAAGCGCCAACCGGCAAGCGGTGGTGGCGGATTTTGCTGATGACCGGCGGCGCCACTTCCAATGCGCGCGACAGGGCTGCATCGTTTTTCAGACGCAGGTTCTCGATCAGGGTATCGAGCAGGCGGTTGGGATTGTATTGCAGCAGATCATCGCCATCCGCATCGTTGTTCATATCTATGCCGACTTGGTTTGTCATGATTTCGTCTTTTCCTTCTGTAAAGTTGTCCTGCAAAGTAAAACACTCGGAGCTCGCTTTGCTGCGTTAATGTTCATCCTTACCAAGGAACGAATTCACACACGGACGGATTCCGGGATAACAAGTTTCATAATATATACACAATTGTACAACAACACGCCTTCTAATACTCATAAGCAATAAAAAAACCTGATTGCCATGGGTTATTGTTGTCCGGTTGCAACATTGTGTGAGAATTATACACCCACTGATATGCTAAGCTGCCTGTGCACACTTTTAATGAACACACAAAGTTAATTATAAATTAATTTTGTTGTAGAACGGTTTACGTTTGCCACGCAGTGACTGCAAGTTTGTACAAATAATTGCCAAGTGTCAACTAAACAATACAATCAACAAGTCTGCGCGGCAACACACTTTACGCTTCCTTACAAAGCGCCGCGCGCCAGGCGGATGGCGCGGCCCAGTTCCACCACCGACATCGCATAGAAATAACTGCGGTTGTACTGAGTGATCGCAAAGAAATTATTGTTGGCCAGCCAGTACTCGGTCGGCTCGGCGCCGTTCTGCAAATCCACCAGGCCGTAAGTCTGCTGTTCCGGCACCGGCAGCGCGGTGGTGACGCCGGCCGCCGCCAGTTCCTGCGGGCGGTACTTGGCGCTCAGTCCCTGGTTGATCATGCCTTCCCAGGCGCGGCTGGGCGATACGGCGGCCGGGTACACCAGCGGACCGCCGACCTCGCGCTGCCAACCGTGCGCCGTCAGGAAGGCCGCCACGCTGCCGATGGCGTCGACGCCGGAGTTGAGCAGGTCGACCTTGCCGCTGCCGTCGAAGTCGACCGCGTATTTCATCACGCTGCTGGGCATGAATTGCGGCATGCCGATGGCGCCGGCAAACGAGCCGCGCAGCGACAGCGGATCGAGCTCGTTCTGGCGCGCGAATAGCAGCGTCGCCTCCAGTTCGCCGCGGAAGAAGGCCATGCGCTCGCTGCGCTGCGGCGCCTCCGGATAGGAGAAGGCCAGCGTGGTCAGGGCGTCGACCACGCGGAAGCGGCCGGTGTTGCGGCCGTACACGGTTTCCACGCCGATGATGCCGACCAGGATTTCCGCCGGCACGCCGTACAGGGCTTCGGCCCGCTCCAGCGTTTCGCGGTTGTCGTTCCAGAATTTGACGCCGTGGTCGATCCGCACCGGGTCGACGATCAGGCGGCTGTAGGCTTGCCAGTTCTTCGGCTTGCCCGGCGGCGCCGGCTTGACCAGTTGCACCGCCGCATCGACGTAGCGCACCTGGCCCATCAAGGCGTTCAGGGCGGCGCGGTCGAAGCCGTCGCGGCTGGCGACGTCGTCGAGGAAGGCGCGCACTTCCTTCCATTCGCCGAAGTTGACGAACTCGCCGACATAGTCGATCGGAGGCGGGCCCTTCTTGGCGGCCGGCGCTTTTTTCTTCGGCTGCATGCTGGGCGGCAGCTTGTAGCCGTAGGGGTCGACGGCGGCGGCCTGGCTGAGGGTGGCGGCGCCCAGCAGCAGGGCGGTAATCAGAGTCTTCATCGGCATAAGGGTAGCAGTGTTTTCAACGTCGTCAGCGACGCCGAGCGTGGTTCGGAACCGGCGGCGCCATACTTCAGCGCGCCGTACAGTGTTAAAAATTTTTCCATCGCGGCTTGCTTGGCCGGGCTGGCCTGCATGGTGCGCAGGCGGGCGGCGTAGCTGAGCGGGCCCTCGTCCGGGCGGCGCGCGACACCGTGGCGCGCCTGCTGCCGGCAAAACCGCTGGTACAGCCGGTCCAGCGGCGCCAGCGGCCGCTGTTGCCGCAGCCAGTACAGCCCATACAGCAGGCCGCACACCAGCGCCGCACCGAGCGCGCTGCGCCAGTTGGCGAAGGCCGCGCTTAGTTCTTCAAGGAAACCTCGCTGCCTCTCTGGATTGTAATCCAGGACCCATTGATTCCAAGAATTATTCAACGCGGCGTAGTTGAATCGCAGCTTGCCCAGCCACGAATTGGGGTCGTTCTGCAGGCTCAGCAAGGGACCCAGGCCGAATCCGGACGGCTGCGGCAGCGCCTGCGCCAGGTTGTGGGCGATGCGATCCGGGGCGACGGCGGCGGTCGGGTCGATGCGGCGCCAGCCGGCGCCGGGCGCCCAGAACTCGGCCCAGGCGTGGGCGTCGGACTGGCGCACGGTCAGGTAGCCGTCCACCGGGTTCAGTTCGCCGCCCTGGTAGCCGGTCACCACCCGCGCCGGCACGTTCATCGCGCGCATCAGCACCACGAAGGCGCCGGCGTAGTGTTCGCAGAAGCCGGCCTTGCTGCCGAACAGGAAGTCGTCGACCGCGTCGCGCCCCAGCAGCGGCGGTTGCAGGGTGTAGACGTAGCCGCCGTCGTGGAAGCGCTGCATCACTTGCAGCGCGGCGCCGGCGGCCTCGCGCGCGGACAGCGGGGTGTGGGCGGCGGCGTTGGGGGCGGCGGCCTGGCGCAGCGTGCGCGCCAGCGCCAGCGTGCGCGGGTTGAAGCCGGACGGCAGTTCGGTCCAGCGCAGCATGCGCTGCGGCTGCTCGCCGGCCTGGACGCGGAAATCGGTCCAGGCGCTGGCGTCGTAGCGCACCCTTTGCGTGACCGGCTCGCTGGTGAAGAATTCCAGTTCGTCGGAATCGCGCACGCGGTGGCCGGGCAGCGACAGCATCGGGCCGCTCAGTTCCAGCGCCGCCAGCCAGCGGGTGTTGGTGGGCTCCAGCGTGATCTCGTGGCGGATCGGCCGGCCGCGCGTGGCGATGTCCACCTCCAGCCGCTGCAGGCCGCGCCGGCGCGGCACGCGGGTCCAGGTGCGGCCGTCGTAGTCGCCCAGCACGATGCTGCGCCAGTACAGCTGGCCCTGGGGCGGCATCGGGTCCAGGAAGCGCACGCGGAAGGCCACCGCCTCCGACTGCGCCAGCGACGACAGCGTGCCCGGCGCCATGCTGTCGGAGATGCCGCTGTGGCCGCTGTGGGCGTCGCCCGGCAAGCCCCACAGCGGCCCCTGGATGCGCGGGAAGCCGACGAACATCAGCAGCGCCAGCGGCGCCGCCAGCAGCGCGGTCTTGGCGGCGGTGCGCAGGCGCTGCAGCAGCGGCGGCACGGCGCCGGTGTACTGGAACGATTGCTGCGCCGTCAGCAGCACGATCAGGGTGGCGCCCATGCACAGCGCGGTCAACATGGTTTGCGAGTAGAAGAAATTGGTCAGCAGCACGAAGAAGCTGAGGAAGATCACCACGAACAGGTCGCGCCGGGCGCGCATTTCCAGCAGCTTGAAGGCCAGCAGCAGCGCCAGCATGGCGACGCCGGCGTCGCGCCCCAGCAGCGTGTGATAGCTGCGGTAGACGCCGGCCATCGCCGCCAGCGAGATCGGCAGCAGCAGCCACAGCGGCGGCATGCGCCGGCCGCGCCAGGTGATGACGGCGCGCCACAGCAGCGTGCCGCACACCACGGCGCTGGTCCACGGCGGCAGGTGGTCGAAGTGCGGCGCCAGCACCATCAGCGCGGCGGCCAGCAGCAGCAGGGTGTCGGACTTGTCGCGGGTCAGGCGCAGGGACAGGCGCAGGGACGGGCGGGCGCGCGTGCCGGCGCCGGCGGGCGGCGCTGGCGCGGCGCTCATGCGTTGCCCTCCTTGCCGAACAGCGCCAGCGCGCGCAGGCAGGCGGCTTGGTGGGCGTCGCCCAGCGCCGGACCGTAGTCGTGCTGCGCCAGGCGGAAGCGGTAGGGCAGGGCGCGCTGCTCGGCCTCCAGCACCCAGCGCGCCATGCGCGACAGCTTCAATTCCAAATCCATCTGCAAGGGGAGCTCGGCGAAATCGAGGCACAGCTCGGCCACGGCGCCGCCGTCGAAATGCTTGGTGACCAGCTGCCCGCCCAGCGCCGGGTCGTGGCGGGCGATCTGGCGCCAGGCCAGGTGGCGCATCGGGTCGCCCGGCTGGTAGCTGCGGATGCCGGCGAAATTGTCCAGCCCGACGGTGCCGTGGCCGTCCGCGCCGGCGGCGCCGCTGGACGGCAGCGGTTGCGGCGGCAACTCGGGCGCCGGATACACCAGCGCCTTCAGCGCCGGCCGCCAGTAGCTCCAGGCGCGGAACAGGCCCAACGGGAAACGGGTGACCAGGCGGATGCGCGGCGCCGCCAGCCAGCCGCGTTCGGTGGTGACGCTCGACAGCCGCACCGTGCTGGCGCCGCCGGCCGCGATGTCGGTGACCTGGCGCGGCTCGCCGTCGGCCTGGAAGCCCAGCCAGACGGCGTAGCGATCGAGCTTGCTCGGGTTGTGCAGCCGCAGTTCGAACTGCGCCTCCTCGCCGGCGAACACGGCCGGCGCGTGGCCGGACGACAGTCGCAGGCGGGCCAGGTTGCCGGCGGTCTGGACCATGTCGGCCACGGCGCAGGCGCCGGCGAAGAAGGTCAGCGCGAAGCCCAGGCCGAGGTTGTAGTTGAGGGCGCCGATCAGCATCAGCAGCAGCAGGCCGGCGAAGGCCAGTCCCGGCCGGGTCGGCATGATGAACACGCGCCGCATCGTCAGCGTGACCTCGCCCGGCTCGCTGGGGCCCAGCTGGAACAGCCACTGGTCGCGCGCCTGGCGATACAGCGATTGCAGCGCTTGCAGCGGGCCGTTCATGGCGGCCTAGACCGGCACCGACTTTTGCAGCTGCAGCACCAGGTCGCGGCTGGCCAGCGCCACGCCGTGCGCCGATTTCAGCGGCCGCAGGCGGTGCGCGCAGACCGGCACCAGCACCGCCTGCACGTCCTCCGGCAGCACGTGGTCGCGCCCCTCGAGCGCGGCCCAGGCGCGCGCGGCCTGCAGCAGCGCGATGGCGGCGCGCGGGCTCATGCCCTCGGCGAACAGGCCGTTCTGGCGCGAGGCGGCGGCCAGCGCCTGCACATAGTCGATCAGCGCCGGCGCGGCGTGGATGCGCTTGAGCGCCTGCTGGGCTTCGGCCAGCTCGGACGGCGCCATCGCCGGCTGCAGCGCCTTGAGCAGCACGCGGCGGTCTTCGCCCATCAGCAGCGCGCGTTCGGCGGCGGCGTCCGGGTAGCCCAGCGACAAACACATCAGGAAACGGTCCAGCTGCGATTCCGGCAGCGGGAAGGTGCCGATCTGGTGGGTGGGGTTTTGCGTGGCGATGACGAAGAACGGTTCCGGCAGCGGCCGGGTGACGCCGTCGGCGCTGACCTGGCGCTCTTCCATCGCCTCCAGCAGGCCGGACTGGGTCTTCGGCGTGGCGCGGTTGATCTCGTCGGCCAGCAGCACCTGCGTGAAGATGGGGCCGGGGTGGAACACGAAGCCGTTCTTCTCGCGCTCGTAGATCGAGATGCCGTGGACGTCGGCCGGCAGCAGGTCGCTGGTGAACTGGATGCGGTTGAAGCGCAGCCCCAGCGAGATCGCCAGCGCGTGCGCCAGGGTGGTCTTGCCCACGCCCGGCACGTCCTCGACCAGCAGGTGGCCGCCGGCCAGCAGGCAGGTCAGCGCCTGGCGGATTTGCAGGTCCTTGCCGACGATGATGCTGCCGACCTGCCGGGCCACGGCGTGCAGTTTGGTGTACATGGTGTCGATCGGAGTTGTGCGCTGTACAGATTCTATGCGAGAAACTGCGCGCGCGATACCATGCGGCCGGGTCGCGCGGCGCGCCGCCTAGTCGGCCTGCTTCAGATGGCGCTCGAGGAAGGTCTCGACCTGCCGCCAGAAGGCGATGTTGTTTTCCGGGTGGCGCCAGCCGTGGCCCTCGTCCTGGTAGACGATCGAGGTCACGTTCGGGTTGTGGGCCTTGACCGCGCGGCTGAAGCGGGCGGCATGCTCGCTCGGCACGCGGCGGTCCTCCAGGCCGTGCGCCATCAACAGCGGCTGTTTCAACTCGGCGGCGCGCAGCAGCGGCGAGTTCCGGCGCAGCATCTCGGCGTCGGCCGGGTGGTCGGGATCGCCGACCAGCAGGCGCAGGCCATAGCCCAGATCTTCCTGCGACGCGTCCGACTCGGTGGAGGTGAAGCGCAGCATGATGTCGGTCACGCCGGCCCATTCGACGCCGCAGCGGAACACGGCCGGGTCCTTGATCAGTCCCATCAGCGTGGCGTAGCCGCCATAGCTGGCGCCCATGATGGCGACGCGCTTGGGATCGGCCCAGCCCTGCCTGGCGGCCCAGCGCGCGGCGTCGGCCAGGTCGTCCTGCATGGTGCCGCCCCATTGCTTCCAGCCGGCCTGGAAGTGGTCGCTGCCGAAACCGGTGCCGCCGCGGTATTCCGGCTGGATCACGACATAGCCGCGCGAGGCCAGGAAGGCCGCTTCGGCCTCCCATTCCCACGATCCGCCGCGCACCATGGGACCGCCGTGCACCAGCACCACGGCCGGTTGCGGCCCGGGCGCCTTGACGGACGGCATGGTCACGTAGGCCGGAATCGAGCGGCCGTCGCGTGCCGCATAGTGATGGAAACTGCGGCTGCCCATCTGCGCCGGCTTGATCTCCGGGTGCGTGCTGCCCAGGCCGATCATGGCGGCGCTGGCGCGGGTGTACAGGATGTATTGCAGCGGCTGGCGGTCGGAGCGGGAGGCGATCAGCAGCACCGGGCTGGCGGCGCAGTCCTGCGCGCAGCTCAGGGTATTGACGGTGCCGGGCAGGGCGGCGTCGATCCTGGCCTGCTCGGCCTTCAGCGTCGGGTCCAGCCAGACGGTGGTGGCGGCATCGGTGCGCAAGTGGATGCCGAGCAGTTTTTTGCTCGAACGGTCGATCTCGGCGGCGCCGCTGAAATCGAAGCCCGGGGTCTCGACGAAGGGTTCGGCATCCATCTTCATGGTCTTCAGGTTGTAGCGGAACAGCGCGCCGTAGCCCTGGTGGTTGGCGCGCACGTACAGCGTATCGCTGCCGTCGAAGAACAGCGGCGTAAAGCGCTGATCCTGGTAGCACACGCCGTTGCCGATCTGGCTCCAGCTGGTCTCGTCGGCCTTGCGGTAGGAGGTAATGCAACGCCCCTTGATCTCGGCGGTCGCCACGCGCGGCACATCGTTGCCGTCGGTAAGCCAGTCGCTGGCCGCTTCCGGCTGCCCACCCTCGGCGGCGTTGCGCAGCGCTTGGTTGCGGGTGTTCAGGCGCAGCAGACGCGAGGAATCGGGGTGCGGATCGGTATCGTTCCAATGGAATTTTTCCACCAGAATGTCGTCCGAGCCGTCATGGGCGGCGCCGAAATACGCGTGGTCGGCCCGCAGCGTGCGGCTGACCATGCGGCTGCCGATATGGTCCTGCTCATGCCCCCAGCTGCCGGCAATCAGGTGCACCCGGTTCTCGCCGTCGCGGTCGATCGCAAACTCGTCCAGGTTGCCCCTGAATTCCTCCATCAGGTTCTTGACCGTGAACCCGATGCGTTTCTCGTTGATCCAGTGAATCGCGATGATGAGCGCCTTGTCGGTGGGCGTGCGCGCCACCACGGTGCCTTTGGTCGGATCGGCGGTCTGGCGTATCATCAGCACCTGGGCGCCGTCGTCCATCATGACGGTGAGGGCGACATAGCCGCCCTTGGGCGACAGTTCGGCCTGGCCGATCTGCTGCGCGCCAAAGAAGCTGGAGACGGCCGGCGCGGCCGCCTGGGCGTTGCCGAGCAGCGCTGCGCCAAGCAGCATGCCGGCGCCGAGGAGTGAAAAACGTGTCATGCATTGCCCTTGTTGTTGGTTATCGGCTAATGATATTAGGCAATTATATTTTCGTCAACTTGCCGGGTGTTGCAATTTTTCCCATCGAGCATCTATGGTAGATTAGCGCCTACCGAGCAGACATCCGCCACATGACCACAGCCATCTACAGCCACCCCGATTGCGCCCGCCACGACATGGGCGACTGGCACCCCGAATCCCCCGCCCGCCTGCAAGCGATTGCCGACCAGCTGATCGGATCGCAGCTGCACGACCTGCTGGAGCACCGCGAGGCGCCGCTGGTGGCGCTCGCCGACCTGGAGCGCAACCACAGCCGCAACGCCATCGCCATCGTGCGCGACAACGTGCCGGCGCCGGGCGACAGCTATCCGATCGACGGCGACACCTCGCTCAACCACTACAGCTGGCGCGCGGCCCAGCGCGCCGCCGGCGCCGCCGTGGCCGCGACCGACGCCGTGATCGACGGCGAGATCGCCAACGCCTTCTGCTCGGTGCGTCCGCCCGGCCACCACGCGCGGCCGGTGGAGCCGATGGGCTTCTGCCTGTTCAACAACGTCGCCGTGGCGGCCAAGCACGCGCTCGACGCGCGCGGCCTGGCGCGGGTGGCGGTGGTCGATTTCGACGTCCACCACGGCAACGGCACCGAGGAGGCGCTGCTGGACGAACCGCGCGCCTTGATGGTCAGCTTCTACCAGCATCCGTTTTATCCGTACACCGAGCCCGAGCCGATCAGCGCCCACATGGTCAACGTGCCGGTGCCGGCCCACACCAAGGGCGACGCCGTGCGCCAGATCGTGCTGGAGCAATGGCTGCCGGCGCTGCACGCGTTCCGGCCGGAGATGATCTTCATCTCGGCCGGCTTCGACGCCCACCGCGAGGACGACATCGGCGGCATGGGGCTGGTGGAGGCCGATTATGCGTGGATGACGCAGCAGGTGATGGAGGTGGCCAGGCTGTACGCCAAGGGCCGCATCGTCAGCTGCCTGGAGGGCGGCTACAACCTGTCGGCGCTGGGCCGCAGCGTGGCGGCGCACGTGAAGGCGCTGGCCGATTTGTGAGCGCGGATGCTGGCGTGGGGTCAGTGATCGTCGCTGAGTTGATCGTATTGGCGACGATAGCGGGGCAGGCGCCGCTCCAGTGTGTTTTGCGATTGATGATTGGCATGCTCCACCAGCGCCAGGGCGGTGGTCAGGGCGTCGCTCATCGATTTCGCGGCGACGGTCATGGCGTCGGCGGCGGACAGGGGCTGCTTGGCGGCGCGCTGTTGCAGCCGGTCGCGCAGGCGGGCGGCGCTGGTCCAGTTTTTTTCGCCGGGCTGTAGTATCCAGAGATCGCGCCAGGCGTTGCGGCCATCGCCGGCAATCTGCATGGTCATCTGGCGCGGCGATACGGCATCGTCGCGGAAGATGATTTCTTCGCCGACGACTTCGGCGTAGTACGCCGTGCCAGCGTAACTCATGCGCATGCGGCTCTTTTCCGGGATGAACAGCTGCTTCCATTGATAGCCGCGCATAGGCGCCGCAGCGGCGCGGCTTTTTTCCATCCACTCGCGGATAGCGACGATGGTCGCTTCCACGGGCGACAGCGTGCTGCCGCTCTTGCGCAGAAAGTTTTCCAGCTCGGCGTATGCGGCGGGTGGCAGTTCGCAGGTCCTTGCGGCGTTCATGCTCGTTCTCCTTGCTCGTTTGGTCTTGTTTTGTCTCGTTCTGTCTTGTTGGACCTTGTGCTCTGCACAAAGTTCAAACGAGTCAAAACGAGACAGAACCAGACAAGCAAACGAGCATGAATGCCGCAGGGGGCGATTTCGGGACCCGGCGTCTATACTGGCGGCATGGAATCCGACGCGGCTACGGTGCGGGAGCGAGTCGCAAGTTGGCAAGGATGGCGGCGTATAGTTCCGGCGTAAGCGCACCCGACAGGCTGTAGACATTGGGCCCGTTATCGACGACCAAGTAGGCGTACTGGGAGTTCGGCGGTGTCGATTGAATCCAGTACGCATGCACCTTGCCGCGCGAGGCGTGCGAGTAGCGGACCGCGTTGTCCAGGCCTTCCACCTTTCTGATTTTTGCCCATGGATCGGCCCCATGCGCCGGGCGGCCCAGTTGCTCAAGGAACTGGTTCGCAGATAGTTTTTGCCCGTACTTGTCCACCAGTTCCTGTATCGACATGCAGGATAGGACGACGTCACGTCTGGCGTCTCGATCGGGAGGAATCAGATGCACCGAAGAGGGCATGCTGGTAGCGATAAAGATCTTGCCGATAAGGGTGGGCGGCAGTTGCATTTCCAGCATACCGAACTGGAGCGCCGTGCAGCCGGCGCAGCTTGCTTTCCGTGGCCATTCGACCTGTTCCAGCACGACAGGGCTTGCTCCGTGCGCAGAGGCAAGCCAACTGCCCGCCATCAGCAGGCATAGCGCGGAAGTGGGGCGTGTCAGGCGCATCGTGACGACGGTTGCCATTTCAACTCCCCCATCTCATCGTTCAATTCCCGCGGAGTCTCCACTGTAGGCAGGTGCCTGGGGAGGATGTTGAGCGGAATTAAAGACGCTGACAGTTGCGCGCAGCGGATCGCCAAATGAAAACGCCCTGCCGGGCGGGCAGGGCGTTGGGCGTTACGGTTACACGGCTTGCTGGATCAGGCGGCGACGTTGCGCCCGCTCCTGGCGGACCAGCGGTACAGTCCCCACACCATCGCCACGCCGAGGATCAGGGCGACGATCATGGCCTGCGCCTCGCTCAGCGAGTTGGCGATGGCCAGCGGCTCGCCCTTGCCGGAGACCACGATCAGGCCGGCCAGCGCGACGTTGAACAGGCTCTCGCCGACGATGAAGCCGGACATCACCAGCACGCCCAGGCGCTTGGCGCTGTCGCCGCCGAGCTTGTGCTCCATCGCGCGGTCGAACAGGTAGCCGGCCACGGCGCCGATGCACACCGGCGTGATCACCGCGCTCGGCAGGTAGATCGCCAGGCCCACGCCCAGCGGCGGCAGCGAGTACTTGCCGTTGCTGGAGCGCTTCAAGCCGAAGTTGATCGCCACCAGCAGCAGCCCGACCAGCGCGCCGTAGCCCAGCAGGTCCCAGCGCAGCTGGCCGCCGATCACGCCCTTGGCCAGGGTCGAGATCAGCAGCGCCTGCGGCGCGGCCAGCGGCTGGTCCGAGATCGAGTTGAGGTTGGGCGCGCCGACGAAGCCGTTCGCATGGTTGAGCAGCTCCAGCACCGGCGGCACCACGCACGAACCGGCGACCACGCCGATCAGCAGGCCAACCTGCTGCTTCCACGGGGTGGCGTCGACCAGCTGGCCGGTCTTCAAGTCCTGCAGGTTGTCGTTGCCGATCACGGCCACGGCCAGCACCACGGTGGTGACGAACAGCGCATAGGCGATCAGCGCCTGGGCCACTTCCGGCCCCATGATGCTGCGGCCGACCATGCCCACGCTCAGCGCGGCGCCGAGGATGGTCAGGATGGCGATGCCGGACACCGGCGAATTCGAGGAGCCGATCAGGCCCGCCATGTAGCCGCAGACGGCGGCGGCGAAGATGCCGGCCACCAGGATGTAGCCGATGCCGACCGCCACCAGCGGCACCGCCAGCGAGGACAGCGGGCCGCCCTGCAGAAAGCTCGACAGCAGCCAGCCGGCCGGCACCATCGACAGCAGCGTCACCAGGCCGACCACGAAGATCGGCAGGTCCTGCTCGGTGCGATCGAGCACGCCGCCATTGAGTTTGGCCTTGCGGGCCGATTCCATCGCCGACTTCAGGCCGCCGTAGATAGGCTTGGCCAGGCCGGCCAGGGTGATGATCGCGGCCATGCCGATCACGCCGGCGCCCATCATGCGCACTTCCTTGGACCAGATGCCCAGCGCGTGGGCGGACGCTTCGACGCCGGCCGCGGCCGGGCTGAGGGACGTCATCAACGGCACCATGATGCCCCAGGCGATGACCAGGCCGGCCAGCATCGCGATGCCGACCGTGATGCCCATCAGGTGGCCGGCGCCGATCAGCGCCAGCGAGCTCGAGGCGCCGATGCCGGTGGCGCCCGAGCCGGTGCGGAAGTAGATCGCCACTTCGCCGGCCATCAGCTTGACGGCGGCGAAGGCGGCGAAGGCGGCCGAAGCGACGCTGCCCCAGATCACCGCCCACAAACCGGCCTTGCCTTCGGCGGCGCCGGCGCGCGAAGCCATGCCGACTTTGAGCACCTCGGCGGCGGCCACGCCTTCAGGGTAGGGCAGGTCGGACTGCGACACCAGCGCGCGGCGCAGCGGCATGGTGTACATCACGCCCAGCACGCCGCCGATGGCGCAGGCGCCGAAGGTCGGCCAGAACGGCACCTTGGCCCACCAGCCTATCATCAGCAGGCCGGGCAGCACGAAGATCACCGACGCCAGCGTGCCGGCGGCCGAGGCGATGGTCTGGACGATGTTGTTTTCCTGGATGGTGGCATCCTTGAAGGCGCTCAGCAGCGCCATCGAGATGACCGCCGCCGGGATCGAGGTGGCGAACGTCAGGCCCACTTTCAGGCCCAGGTAGACCTGAGCCGCCGTGAAGACCAGCGTGATCAGTATGCCCAGGATGATGCCGCGAACGGTGATTTCCTTGGGGTTGGACGGTGCAGCTATGCTCATCTTCAGCACTCCGGTGGAAAAATAATATTGTTTATATGGTCAGAAAACGGGAAAAGCGCCTCATGATATCCGAAGTCCGGACGAGCCAGCAGGTAAAATAGCGGATTGTCAGAACGATTTTGAAGGTCAGAGCATGTCGATACAATGGTACCCGGGGCACATGAACGCCGCCAAGAAAAAAGCGGCGGAGCAGATGGAGAACACCGATCTGGTGATCGAGGTGGTCGACGCCCGCCTGCCCGAGGCCAGCACCAATCCGATGGTGGAGGAGCTGCGCAAGTTCCGCCAGCGTCCGTGCCTGAAGATCCTCAACAAGATCGACCTGGCCGATCCGGCCGCCACGGCGGCCTGGGTGGCCTATTACAACGCGCAGGAAGGCGTGACCGCGTTCGCGATGACCACCAAGAAACCGGCCGACGTCACCCGCGTGCCGGAACTGGCCAAGCAGCTGGCGCCGCACCGCGGCGTGCCGACCAAGCCGCTGCGCATCATGATCATGGGCATCCCCAACGTCGGCAAGTCGACCCTGATGAACGCGCTGCTCAAGCGCAAGGTGGCCAAGGTCGGCGACGAGCCGGCGGTGACCAAGCAGCAGCAGAAGCTGTACCTGGACAAGAACACCATCCTGGTCGACACGCCGGGCATGTTGTGGCCGAAGATCGCGCTGCCGAGCGACGGCCTGATGCTGGCCGCCAGCCACGCGATCGGCTCGAACGCGCTGATCGAAGAGGAAGTGGCGGTGTACCTGGCCGACGAGATGCTGAAGTACTACCCGCAACTGCTGGTGGCGCGCTACGGCTTCAAGGACATCGAGAGCTTCGACGGCATCGCGGTGGTGGAGGGGGTGGCGGCCAAGCGCGGCTTCCGCCAGAAGGGCGGCGACCTCGATTTCGAGAAAGCCTCGCACACCTTCCTGGGCGACTACCGCAGCGGCATCCTGGGCCGCATCTCGCTGGAGACGCCGGCCAGCCGCAAAGGGCGGCTGGAGGTGCACAACGCCGAGATGGCCGTCAAAAACGCCGAGAAAGCCGCCATCGCCGCCGCCAAGGCCGAAGCCTACGCCAACGGCAAACGCGGCACCTGACACCGGGTTGGATTAACCGAAGCGGAAGCTGCTCACGGCCAGCGCTCCCATGAACGCCTCCTCGTGGTAGGGGACGGTCGCCTGGTCGCGCTCCGCCGCGCCCAGGGCCACCATCAACGGCAGCAAGTGCTCCTCGCGCGGATGCGCCATGCGCGCGGCCGGCGCCTGTTCCCATTCCAATAAGCGCGCCGTGCGTTCCTGCGGCGGCAGCGCCATCGTCGCGCGCAGCCAGCCGTCGAAGGCGTGCGAGGCCGCCGCGCCCTGGGCATTGAAGGCGCGCAGGTTGTGGTAACTCAGCCCGCTGCCGACGATCAGCACGCCCTGCTGGCGCAAGGGCGCCAGCAGGCGGCCCGCTTCCAGGTGCGTCAAGGGATCGAGGCCGCGCTTGAGCGACAGCTGCACGATGGGCACCTCCGCAGCCGGATAGATCGGATACATGGCGCTGAAGGTGCCGTGGTCGTAACCGCGCTGCGCATCCAGCTGCGCCGGGAAGCCGCCCGCATCGAGCAGCTGCCGGACCTGCGCCGCCAGCTCCGGCGAACCCGGTGCGCTGTATTGCACCTCGTAGGTATGCGGCGGGAAACCGCCGTAGTCGTAGATCATCGGCGGCCTGGCCGACGACGACAGCGTGAAGTCACGCTCCTCCCAATGCGCGGTAATCACCAGCACCGCCTTCGGCGTCACGCCGAGCTGGCGCGGAATGTCGCGCAGCGCGGCGTCCAGCTGGCCGTACAGATGGCCCACCTGGTCCATCATGAACGGCCACGGACCGCCGCCGTGGGAGAGGAAATAGGTTGGCAAGACATGCATGGCAAAGCTCCGGTATGGGTATGAGCCCACTATAAAGACCGTAGCCGTGGCGATCAATGCACGAAATGTAGATAGGTCCTATCTAAAAAGTTAATGATCCGGGGCGCGAGCGTATAATGCCCGGGTTCTGGTGCTTGCCCATGTGCTCACATGCGCAGTTAAACGGGAAACACAAGGCCGCCCGCGCCCACGGCGCGACGGTCAAGGTGTGCTGCCCCCGCAACGGTAACGCGAAGCGTCGTTCAGCCTCGCCAGCCCGGATATCGGCCAGACAGGGGGAAGCGCGCAGCGACAACGTCCGCGCGGCTTCCGTACACTTCCAGCCTGCGGGGACGCAGGCGGATGTCTCTTTTGAAAATGACCTGACATGCAATCCTCCGTCTTCCAACCGCGCCTGCTGGCCGCCGCCGTCTCCCTGTGCTTTGCCGCCGCCGTTCCCTCCACCGTAGCGGCGCAAGCTGTCGCCGGCAACAGCGCCGTCGCCCAGTTGCTCGCGCCGGTCGTCGTCGTCAGCGGCTCGCGCTTCGACGCCAACGCGGCGCTGACGCCGATCGGCGCCATCGTCATCAGCGCCGAAGACATCCAGCGCGCCGGCGCCAACGACGTCAACACGGCGATCCGCAAAGTGGGCGGCGTGTACGGCCGCCAAAGCCTGGACGGCAGCCCGGACTTCAGCCTGGACCTGCGCGGCTTCGGCTCCAACAGCAGCCAGAACATGGTGATCGTGCTGGACGGCGTGCGCCTGTCGGAAAATGAACTGAGCAACGCCATCCTGTCGACCATCCCGATCGACACCGTGGACCACATCGAAATCACGCGCGGCGGCGCCAGCGTGTTGTACGGCGACGGCGCCACCGGCGGCGTGATCAACATCGTCACCAAGCGTCCGGTCAAGAACAGCCGCCGCGGCAGCGTGTTCGTCGAAGGCGGCCAGTTGGGCGCCCGCGAAGCGCGCGTGTCCGGCTTCCAGGCCTGGGACGGCTTCGCCGCCGACGCCACGCTGGACAGCCAGCGCACCGACAACTACCGCGACAACAACGAATTCAAGCACACCCACTTCAGCGGCGGCGCGCAATGGTTCGACAACGCCGGCCGCGCGGGCTTCCGCTACGAAGGCGCGCGCCAGGACATGCGTCTTCCGGGTTCGCTGTCCGAGGCTCAGTACAACGCCAATCCGCGCCAGACCCTGACCCCCGACAACTACGCCAATCTCGATAGCGACCGCTTCACCGCCTTCGCCCAGCGCCGCATTGGCGGCTATGAACTGGCGGCCGACCTGTCGTATCGCAAGAAGAAGGCCGTATCGACTTATTTCGGCGAATTCGGCCCATCGACCTATACCCTCGATAGCAAGCAAACCCAGTTCTCGCCGCGCGTGCGCCGCCTGGGCGAGATCGGCGGCCTGCTGAACGAGATGGTGGTCGGTTTCGACTGGACCGTATGGAATCGCGCCAGCACCGACAACAATCATTCCTCCGCTGCCGACGCCACCCAGCACTCGAAAGCGCTGTACCTTCGCGACGAACTTCGTTTCGACGCCGCCCATGAAGGCCGCGTATCGGCCGGCGTGCGCCGCGAAATCTTCAACAAGGACTTCAGCGATCCCTTGAACATCTATGGCAGCACCGGCTATAAAGCAGCGCAAAGCCTGAACGCGTGGGAACTGCAGGCGAGCTATATGCCGGTCAAGAATCTGAACGTCTATGGCAAGGCTGGGCAAAGCTACCGCGTCGCCAACTCCGACGAGAACGCCTACACCCCGGTCGTCAACAATGCGTTGCTGCCGCAGCAGTCGCATGACCTGGAACTGGGCGTCAGCTTCGGTACCGCTGCGCAGAAAATCACTGGCCGCGTATTCCGCCACAACCTGACCAACGAGATCTTCTACGATCCGACGATCTACGCCAACACCAACCTGGCGCCGACCCGCCGCCAGGGTTTCGAACTCGATGCGGAACACCGCATCAACGCCGCCTGGAACCTGACCGCGCACTACCAGCACGTGAACGCCAAGTTCACCGAGGGCGTCAACAACGGCAAGGAGATGGTGCTGGTGCCGAAAAACACGCTGACCGCGCGCCTGAGCTGGACTGTGGCCAGCGGCCACACCGCCGACGTCGGCGCGCAGTGGGTGGACAGCCAGCGCAACGGCGGTGACTTCGACAACAAGTGCCCGGCGCAGATCCCGTCCTACACCACGCTGGACGCGCGCTACGCCCGCAAGCTGGGGCAGTGGGAGTTCGCCGTGTCGGGCCTGAACCTGAGCGACAAGCGCTACTTCTCGCAAGCCTTCGGCTGCAAGGATGGTGTTCAAGGCAGCATCTACACCGCCGACGGCCGCCAGCTGAAACTCTCGGCCCGCTACGAGTTCTGATGCGCGCCACGACCACGACCGTTCGCCACGCCCTGCCGTCGCTGGCGCTGGCGTGCACGGCGGCCTGCGCCCAGGCCGCCGTCACCGTGCAGGACGACGCCGGCAACAGCGTCGTCGTCGCCAGGCCGGCGCAGCGCATCATCTCGATGGCGCCGCACATCACCGAGCTGCTGTTCGCGGCCGGCGGCGGCGAGCGCGTGGTCGGCGTGATGAACTACAGCGACTACCCGGAAGCGGCCAAGCGCATCCCGCAGGTCGGCAGCAACGCCACCATCGACATGGAACACGTGCTGGCGCTGCGGCCGGACCTGCTGGTGGTCTGGAAGAGCGGGAACACCGCGCCCCAGCTGGAGCAGCTGAAAAGCCTGGGCATCCCGATCTTCTACAGCGATCCGCACAAGCTGGACGAAGTGGCCACCAGCCTGACCCGCCTGGGCCGGCTGATGGGCACCGAGGCCGCCGCGCACAAGGCGGCGCAGGATTACCGCCAGAAGATCGCCAAACTGTCGGCCAGCTACGCGCAACGGCCGACGGTGCGGGTGTTCTACCAGATCTGGGAAAAGCCGATCTTCACGCTCAGCGGTGAGCACATCGTCAGCGACGCGATCCGCGTCTGCGGCGGTCGGAACGTGTTCGCCGCGCTCAAGGTGCCGGCGCCCACCGTCAGCACCGAGGCGGTATTGCAGGAAAACCCGGAAGCCATCTTCGGCGGCGACCGGCACGAGGCCGAATCCGGCATCAATATCTGGAAGCAGTACAAGGGTATGCTGGCGGTCCAGCGCGGCAACCTGTTCATGCTGGACGGCGAACAGCTGGTGCGCGCCACGCCGCGCATCGCCGACGGCGTCGCCATGCTGTGCGAACGGCTGGAGACGGCGCGCCGGCGCCGGCCCTGAGGCAAAATATCGGGAATTATTCAACTCGTTCATGGTCAAACCAGTATAAACTCGACGCTGCACCGGCTAAGAAGCAAGGAAAAATATGAAAGAAATCAGTGACGAACGCAAGGCGGCCGAAGGTGAGGTCATGAAGATCTACAAGGAATCGTCGCCGGTCATCGAAACCCTGTTCGAATGGGCCTATATCAACCACGTGGCCTGGAGCCTGGCGGTGCTGGCGCTGGGCTTCATCGTCTGGCTGCTGATCGCGTTGAGCAACGCCGAGAACCAGCGCAACGCGTTGATGACCAAGCAGTGCGCCGACCCCGTCTTCAAGGGGGAACTGGACAAGAAATGCCTGCGCACCGTGCACTCGCGCGAGCACTGGTGGCAGCATGTCGGCTACGCGCTGACCCATGTCAGCCCGGAAAAATAAGCATGACAGGAGCCCGCTGCAGCGGGCTTTTGTTTGATAAGGCATCCGATGAAACAAGTGATACTGGTCACCGGCAGCAGCCGGGGCATAGGCGCGGCGACGGCGCTGATGGCGAGCCGCCGCGGTTACGCGGTGTGCATCAACTACCTGCGCGACGCGCAGGCGGCCGCGCAGCTGCGCGCGCAGATCGTGGCCGAGGGCGGCGAGGCGATCGCCGTGCAGGCCGACGTCAGCGTGGAGGCCGACGTGCGGCGCCTGTTCGAGACCGTCGACGAGGAACTGGGGCCGCTGACGGCGCTGGTCAACAACGTCGGCATCCTGGAGCAGCAGTGCCGCCTGACCGAGATGTCGGTGGAGCGCCTGCAGCGGGTGTTCACCACCAATGTGATCAGCTACTTCCTGTGCTGCAAAGAGGCGGTCAAGCGCATGTCGACCGCCGACGGCGGGCAGGGTGGCGGCATCGTCAACCTGTCGTCCGGCGCGGCCAAACATGGGGCGCCGAATGTCTACATCGACTACGCCTCGTCCAAGGGCGCGATCGACGTGATGACGCTGGGTTTGTCGAAGGAAGTGGCGGCCGAGGGCATCCGCGTGAACTGCGTCCGGCCGGGCATGATTTATACCGACATCCACGCCAGCGGCGGCGACCCTGGCCGCGTGGCGCGGCTGGAAGCCAACGTGCCGATGCTGCGCGGCGGCCAGCCGGAGGAAATCGCCGAGACGATCTTGTGGCTGCTCGGCCCACAATCGTCCTACGTCAGCGGCGCCATTATCGACGCCGCCGGCGCGCGCTAGCAGCCCCTAGTGGATCACCACCGTGCAGGTGGTGCCGGCCACCAGTTCCAGGCCCTTCGGCAGCCGGTCGATGTGGATGCGCACCGGCACCCGCTGCGCCAGCCGCACCCAGTTGAAAGTCGGGTTGACGTCGGCCAGCAATTCGCGGCCGGTGTTGGCGTCGCGGTCGGTGATGCCGTGGGCGATGCTCTCGATATGGCCTTGCAGCTGGGCCGCGCCGCTCATCAGGTGGACTTCGACGGCGTCGTTCACCTTCAACAGCGGCAGCTTGGTTTCTTCGAAATAGCCGACCACGTAGAACGAGGCGCTGTCGATCATCGCCAGCTTGGCCGCGCCGACGGCGGCGAAGTCGCCCGTGTGCACGTTCAGGTTGGTGACGTAGCCGGTGACGGGCGCGCGCACCACCGTGCGTTCCAGGTTCAGCGCCGCCAACTGGCGCGCCGCCAGCGCCGCCTGGTACTGCGCCGCCGCCGTGCCGACCGCGAATTCCGCCGTCTCCTTGCTCTCGGCCGAGATGATGGAATTGTCCAGACCCGCGCGGCGGCTGGCCTCCTTGCCGCGCCGGCCTTTCTCCACCTGCTGCGACGCCAGCACGGCGTTGGCCTGCACCAGCGCGCTCCGGTAGCGGGCCGTGTCGACCACGAACAGCACCTCGCCCTGCTTGACCAGCTGGTTATCGCGCACCATCACGTGCGTGACGGTGCCGGCGACGTCGGCGCTGATGGTGACCACATCGGCCTTGATGCGGCCGTCGCGGGTCCAGGCGGATTCCATGTAGTGGTCCCAGGCCGAGCGTCCCATCCACAGGGCGGCGACCAACAGCAGCATGGTCAGGAAAAAGCGGAAGATCTTGGATGCACTCACGGCGGGCTTTCTGATGGAGTTGAATTTATTTGTAGAGTGTGACCAGCAGGGCGCTGAAGATGCAGACGAACAGGCACAGGCGCACCAGCGCAGGATGCCAGCTGCGGCGGTAGGCGCCGAGCTGGCTCAAGGCGCAGTCGAGCGCCACTTGCAGCACCAGGCTGGCGAGGAACAGCGGCAGCACGCCGGGCAGCAGTACGCCGAAAAAGTCGATCTCACGCGGCATGGCCGGTTACTCCTGTAGTGATCTGGTCCAGCAGGGACGTGTAAATGGAATGCAGGTCGGTCAGCGCGGTGTGCAGGCGCAGCTGGCGTTCCGGCGTGGCCGAGGGCAGGGCGGCGCGCACGCTGGCGCCGGCGTCCAATATCGATTGCAGCGCCGTCTCGCCGCTGGCGCGCGCCGGCGCCCGCAGGTAGGCGGCCAGCTGGCGCACCACCAGCTTCAGCGCGATGGGCACCGGACCTGGCTGCGAACTGGCGATCAACTGGCGCAGCTCGATCACGGCGTGGCCCAGCTCCAGCAGGGTCAGGCCCTGGCGCACCACGGCGCGCGCGGCTTCGTTGGGCGCCGGGCCGGAGGCGGCGTTCAGTTGGCTGAGCAGGTCGCGCACGCGGTTGTCGAAGCGCCGCTTCAGGCGGTGCATCGACGCCGTGCAAGCACCCTGCGCCTCGCGCCACAGGGCGGCGGCCACGTGGTCCTTCTGGCCCATGGTGTGCTCCGGCAGCACCACCTTGAACATCAGGTAGGCCGCCGCCACGCCCATCGTCAGCGACAGTTCGCTGCTCATGAAGCTTTCCACGTCGTAGTGCATCAAGTTGGTCGGCACCAGCAGCGTGGCGCAGAACATGCAGATGCCGATGCCCACGCCGGCCCAGCGCGGGCTGGTCATCAGATAGCTGCCAAGCACGAAGAGCGGCAGGGTGGCGATGATCAGCGTCGGGAAGTCGTTGGCACGGGCCACCAGGAAAAATTCGGTGGCGAAGGCCAGCGGCGCCGCCACCAGGAAGCCGATCAGCACCTGCTGCACCATGGCGGTCGGGCGCGGCGACGACGAGGCCAGCGCGCAGAAGATGGTCGCCATCAAAATGGCGTTGCCGAGAAACGGCCACGCCAGCCAGTACCACACGCCGGCCGTCAGCAGCAGCGCGACGCCGGCGCGGAAGCCGCTGGCGACGATGATGGCCGGCGGCGTCTTCGGCGTGTAGGCGCCGGGATCGCTGACCTGCTGCTTCTCTTGCGCCAGGCCGTGATACAGGCCGGCGAAGGCTTCCATGTCGCGCACGTAGCGCTCGAGCAGTTCCACCGCCGTATCGAAGTCGATCTGCTGCGCGCGTTCGACCGGTAGCACCGTTGTCGCCAGCTGGGCGCGGGCGGCGGCGATGTCGCTCGCCAGGCCGGCGCGCATCCGCGCCATGCGTGCCGCCGTCAACTGCTCGCCCATGGTCTGCGCCAGGTGCGCGTGCATCGGCTCGACCAGTTCCAGCACCGGCTGCGCATGCGCCGGCGCGGCGCCGCGCAAGCGGTGGATCAGCCGGTGCAGCGTGTAGAAAGTGGTCAGCACTGTCATGAAGGCGGCGTTGAAGGCGTGCAGCTGGCGCGTATGCGAGCGCGGATGGTCGGCCTCGAAGAAAGCGGCGGCGCGGCCCGATTCCAGCGCGGCGATGTCGGCCGCGAACTTCAGGTGACTGAGTTCCGTCTCGGCCGGCGTCAAGCGCTGCTCCAGCACCTGCGTGCAGAAGGTGGTGAAGCCGGCGTAGCGCGCCTGCACGGTGCGCATCACGGCGCGCGAATGGCGGCGCGGGAAGACCACGTCGTGCACCACGGCGGCGCAGATGATGCCCAGTCCGACCTCGGTCACGCGGGTGACGGCCAGCGCGAACACGCGCTCCGGCGCGTCGATGGCGGGGACGGCGATCATGCAGGCGGTGTAGCCGGCCAGCACGAAGCTGTAGGATTGCTGGTTGCGGTGCATGGCGGCGCCGCCGGTGCACAGCGCGATCCAGACCGCCACGCCGAGGAACAGCAGCGGCGGCGACTGCGGGAACAGCGCCACCAGCAGCAGCGAGGCCGAACAGCCGACCAGCGTGCCGAGAAAACGGTAGAAAGCCTTTTCCAGCACCATGCCGCTGCTGGGCAGGGCCAGGATCACGGTGGTGGCGAGGGCGGTGTATGGGGCGTCGAGGCCGAGGCGGAAGGCCAGCCACAGCGCGCAGAAGGAAGCCAGCATCGTCTTGGCGACGAACACCCAACGCTCGCCCTCGGTGCTGAACCAGCCGGCCGTTTGCGCCGCCAGCCAGCGCAAAACTCCCCTTGCCGCGCTGTGGTCCTGGGGGGGAGTGGCGGCTGGGGGAGGGTTCATGGCGTCAGTTCAGGCTATGTCAGTGCTTCGAGATTATCCAGCTGCCTTTTCAGCAGCGCTTCAAGTACTTTTACTTCGTCAGGGCTGTAGCCGTCGTAGGCGCGGGTGGTGGTCCCCCAGACTTCCGGCAGCACCTTGGCGGCCAGCTCGCGGCCGGCGTCGGTCAGCGTGATCATCACGCAGCGGCGGTCGCCGGGGCGGTTGCCGCGCGAGATCAGGCCTTGCGATTCCAGGTCGTTGCAGACCCGCGTCAGGTTGGCCGGCTTTTCCATGCAGGCCTCGCCCAGCGTGGATGCCGTCGATGTCTCGTCGTCCGAGCCGTACAGCACGGCCAGCACCATGTAGCTGGCGTCAACCAGCTCATATTTGCGCAGCGCCGCATTGCTCAGGTCTTTCATCCGTTTCTGGATGTGGTAAGTCATACGCAGGACGCGCATCAAATCCTCGGGGAACTCCGGCATTCGGGCATGGATGTTTTTCAGGCGTTTTTTAGTCGCTTCAAAACTGCTCATTGCCTGCTCCTCACACTGTTTTTGAAAGGCTTTGATTGTACTATCTAAGCATCATGGCAATTCCAGTTTTATGCCGCCACCCAGCGCGGTCATCAACAATGTGTAGTTATCTAGTTGTTTGCTAGCCACTTGCGCCATCTGCTGTTCCTCGTTCAATAGCGTCAGCTGCGCGTTAATCACGTTCAGCGCGTCGGTCATGCCGGCGCGGTAGGCGCGTTCCGCCAGCTCCTGCTGGCGGCGCGCCGAGGCCAGGGCCCGCTGCGCCAGCTGGTCCTGCCGCCTGACCGAAGCGATGCGCACCACCGCGTTGGCCACGTCGGCCATCGCCTGCACCACGGCGGCGTTGTACTGCTCGACCGCGCCGTCGTAGAGCGCGCTCTGGTTGCCGAGTTGACTGCGCAGCCGGCCGCCTTCGAAGATCGGCAGGCTGATGGCCGGCGTCACGCCGCGCATCGACGAGTTGCTGTCCAAAAAATGCGTGAACCCCAGCGACTGGAAACCGACAAACGCCGCCAGGTTGATGTTCGGGTAAAAATCGGCCTTGGCGCCGACGATGCGGGCGGTCGCCGCCTCCATCCGCCAGCGCTGGGCCGCGATGTCGGGCCGGTGGCCGACCAGTTCCGCCGGCAGCGAGGCGGGCAGCGCGTCGCCATGGCCGGCGTCGAGGGCCAGCATCGGCCGGGCGATCGCATCGCCGTCGCCCGGTCCTTTGCCGATCAGTGCCGCCAGCTGGTTGCGCAGCAGGGCGATCGACTCGCCGATCTGCTCATGCTCGCTCCGTCCGGCCGGCAGCGTGGTTTCTATGCTCGCGACGTCGATCTCGCTGGCCAGCCCCGCCGCCTGGCGCTTGCGCGTGATCGCCAGGACGCGCTGGCGTTGTGCCAGGTTCCGCGCCACGCTGTCTTGTAGTGCGTATTGCAGCGATAGCTGGATGTAGCTGCGCACGATGGCCGATTCCAGCGTCAGCCGCGCCATCTGCGATTCGGCCGACGCCATGTGCACCTTGTCCAGCGCGGCGGCCAGCGCATCGCGGTTGCGGCCCCACAAATCGAGGTCGTAGGAACCGGACAGCGCGGCCGTGTTCTTCCAGGCGTAGCTGCCGGCCAGGGGAGCGGGCACGGTGCTGTGCGCGGAATACAGTTCGCGGTCGGCGCTGGCGGCGGCGCTCACCTGCGGCAGCGTGCCGGCCTTGGCGACGCCGGCCAGCGACTCGGCCTGGCGCACGCGCGCCTGGGTGGCGCGCAGCGTCGGGTTGTCGGCCAGCGCGGCGGCCACCAGCTGATTGAGCTGCTGGTCATGCAACGCTTCCCACCATTGCTGCTCCGGCCAGGCGACATTGGCGCTGGCGGCGGCGATGGCCAGTCCGGGATTCAGTGCGGCCGGTTTCAGCGCGACCGCCTGCGGCCTGACCTTGCCCATGTCGGCGCAACCGGCCAGCACCGCCAGCACGCAGGCTGCGAGGGCGAAGGAGCGGACGGCGCGTGGCGATTTCAAGGGGCTCGGTCCCGATTACTTGACGTTGTGTTTCCTGGTCTGGGCGACATCCATGTCGGCTTCGGTCTCGATCAGCGTGCCGTTTTTGCGCGCTTCGAGGAACTCGGCCTGCACTTGGGCGCGGGTCAGGCCGGCCGCCTGGGACTTGGTGGCGGTCGCCAGCGCGCCGTTGGCGACGGCGGTTTGCGCGGCGGTGGTGGTGGTGGTGGCAGCCGGCGCGGTGGTCTGCGCAAACGCGCTGGTGACGGTGGTGGCCGTGGCGGCGATAGCGAAGGCGACGGTGGCGGCGGCGGTGATCAGGTTCTTAGTCGAGATACTCATGGTGCTACTCCTTGGGTTGGCTGCGGTATGAGTTAACTATAGAGATGAATAATACATTTGTAAAGTAAAAAAAACCTATCGGCACGATAGCCCTTATGCGTGGTCGCGCACGGAACGGCCACGGCGGCGGTGGTCAAATAGGGGTTTTCATAGGGAGGGCAGATCATGTCTGACAGTACCTTGGACCCGGACAACATACCGGTAGGCACCGACCGCACGTTGGGGCGCGGCCATGGAACGCGGGCGCTGGGGCCCAGCGACAATTCCGACAGCGGCAGCGACGTCCCCGGCGAACCGGACGTCGGCCTCGATAGCGACACCGACGCCGAAGGCACCGGCGAGCGCGCCGGCGTGGACATCGAATCGCTGCCCGCGGATACCGATATCGGCTTCGATCACATCGAAACGATACCGGTGGTGGACGGCGCCTTCCACGACGCCGCCCCGGACGAACGCCCGGACCGGCGCGACTGGTCGCGGACCAACTAGTTGGTCCTACTGACGGCTGGACCGACCGGCCCACATATGGGCATGCCGGTGTAATTTTGCCGCGCAATCCAGCCGTCGATTCTTGCAAACCATCGCCGCTGCTGGCGTTTCATCGCATTCCGGCGGCTAGCCGGGCCGGGTTTGGGCATGCTGCCCTTTTTATATCGGACCCGGCGAGATGTTCAGACTATCGTTTTCCATGATGCTGCGCGACTGGCGCGCGGGCGAGTTGCGGTTCTTGCTGGTGGCGCTGATGCTGTCGGTGGCGGCGCTGTCGTCGGTGAACTTTTTCACCGCGCGCATGGGCGCCGGCATCGCGCGCAACGCCAGCCAGGTGCTGGCCGCCGATCTGGTGCTGGCCTCCGACCAGCCCTTACCGGCCGACGTGCGCGCCGAAGCGCAACGGCGCGGCCTGCGCAGCGCCGACACGGTCGCCATGCTGAACATGGTCGTCGCCGGCCGGGACGAGCAGGGCGCGTCGATGCTGGTCGCGCTGAAAAGCGTCAGCGACGCCTATCCCTTGCGCGGCCACCTGAAACTGCGCCGCGACGGCCAGCCGGACGCCGTGGCCACGGCCATGCCCACGCCGGGCACCGTGTGGGTCGATGCGACGCTGGCGGCGGCGCTGAACCTGCACACCGGCTCCATGCTGCGCATCGGCGACCGCAGCCTGGCGGTGGCGGCGGTGATCGCCTCGGAGCCCGATGCCGCCGCATCCTTCGTGACGCTGGCGCCGCGCGCCATGATTTCCAGCGCCGACCTGATGTCCACCAATCTGCTGCAACAGCATGCCATCGCCACCTACCGCCTGCTGCTGGCGGGCGAAGCGGCGCAGGTGGCGGCGTTCGAACAATGGCTCAAGACCCGCATCGCCGCCGCGCCGAGGCTGGGCATCGAAGTCAACTCGCTGGCGTCGATGGGCAAGGACAGCCAGTCGATGCAGGACCAGGTGCGGCAGTTCCTGTCGCTGGTCAGCCTGTTGTCCGCGCTGCTGGCCGGGATCGCGGTGGCGATGGCTGCGCGCCGCTTCATGCAGCGCCACCTCGACGCCTGCGCCGTGTTGCGCTGCCTGGGCCAGACGCAGTCACAGCAGACGCGCATGTATCTGCTGGAGTTCCTGATGCTGGGCGTGGCCGGCAGCGTGGCCGGCGTGCTGCTGGGATTCGGCTGCCACTTCGTGCTGCTGGAATGGTTGGGCAAGCTGGTCGACGCCGACCTGCCGCCGCCCGGCTGGCAGCCGGCGCTGCAAGGGCTGGCCTCGGGACTGGTGCTGCTGCTTGGCTTCGCGCTGCCGCCGCTGCTCCAGCTGCGCAATGTATCGCAGGTGCGCCTGCTGCGCCGCGAGCAGGAAGCGCCGCAGGCGCGCACAGTCGCCGCCTATGCGCTGGGCGCCGCCGCCTTCACCGGCTTGCTGGTGTGGCAGACCGACGATGTCATGCTCGGCCTGATGGCGGCCGTCGGCTTCGCGCTGTGCGGCTTGGTCTTCGGCCTGGTGGCCTGGCTGGGCGTCGGTTCGCTGCAGCGGCTGCGCCGCCTGTTCAAACATCCCGCCTGGCGCTTCGCCATCACCGACATGCGCCGCCGCCCGGCGGCCAGCGTCACGCAGATCGTCGCCCTGGCGCTGGGCCTGACCGCCTTGCTGCTGCTGACGGTGGTGCGCGGCGACCTGCTGGCGGCCTGGCATCAGGCCACGCCGGACGGCGCGCCGAATCACTACGTCGTCAACATCCAGCCGGACCAGCAGCCGGAGCTGGCGGCGCGCCTGAAAAAATATGGCCAGCCGCAGATGCATGCGCTGAGCCGCGGACGGCTGATCGGCATTAACGGCAAGCCCGCCGCATCGGACGATCCGCGCGCGAAGGAGCTGGTCGAGCGCGAGCTCGAAATCGAGCAGGCCGACCAGCTGCGGACGCCCAACAGCATCACCGCCGGCCGTTGGTACGACGGCGGCGCGGCGGAGGTATCGGTGGAGAAGGGTATCGCAGAGATCCTCAGCGTCAAGCTGGGCGACACACTGAGCTTCGACGTGGCCGGCGAAACGCTGGAGCTCAAAGCCACCAGCCTGCGCATGATCGACTGGCGTTCGCACCAGGTGGGCGCCGCGTTCCAGGTGGCGCCCAAGCTGATGGCCGGCATGCCGATGACGCTGGCGACGGCGGTGCATGTGCCGGCCGGCGACCGGCGCTTCGCCTACCTGCTGGCGCGCGACTATCCGAACCTGAGCGTGTTCGATATCAGCGCCTTCATCCAGCGCATGCAGGATACGCTGGCGCAGGTCAGCGCGGCGGTCGAATTCCTGTTCGGGTTCACGCTGATCGCCGGATTGCTGGTACTGTACGCTGCGATGGCGGGATCGCTGGATGCGCGCAAGCGCCAGGCGGCCCTGCTGCGCGCGCTGGGCGCCACGCGCAGGCAGCTGTCGCAGGCCCAATGGATAGAACATCTGCTGACCGGCGCCCTGGCGGGCTTGCTGGCGGCCGGCGGCGCAACGGCCGCCAGCTGGGCGCTGGCGCGCTTCAGCTTTCACCTGGAGTGGCAATGGTCGCCGCTGTTGTGGATCGCCGGCCTGGCCGCCGGTGCGCTGTGCGCGCTGTTCGGCGGCTGGGCGGGTCTGCGCGGCGTGTTGAACCAGCCGCCCATACTCAGTCTTCGGGAAACTTAGGAGTAGCAATGACCAATATGAATCTCGCCGCCAGCCTGCTGCGGCCCGCGATCGCTGTAAAAGACCTGGGCAAGCGGGTGGCCGACGCCACCGGCGAACTGACCATCCTGCACGACATCAACCTGACGGTGCAAGCCGGCGAGACGCTGGCCATCGTCGGCGCGTCCGGCTCCGGCAAGTCGACGCTGCTGGGCATATTGGCGGGGCTGGACCTGCCGACCAGCGGCACGGTGGAGCTGGAGAACACCGACATCTTCCAGCTCACCGAAGACGGCCGCGCCGTGTTCCGGCAGCAGAACGTGGGCTTTGTGTTCCAGTCGTTCCAGCTGCTGCCGCATCTGACGGCGCTGGAAAACGTCATGCTGCCGCTGGAGTTGCGCGGCGAAGGGCAGGCCAGCGAGAAGGCTGCGGCGATGCTGGAGCGGGTGGGCTTGTCGGCCCGCCTGCGCCACTATCCGAAGTTCATGTCCGGCGGCGAGCAGCAGCGGGTGGCGCTGGCGCGCGCCTTCGTCTGCGAGCCGCCGCTGCTGCTGGCCGACGAACCGACCGGCGCGCTCGACGCGGCCACCGGCGCGGCGGTGATCGAATTGATGTTCGCGCTCAATCGCGAACGCGGTTCGACGCTGGTGATGGTCACCCACGATTTGTCGATCGCCGCGCGTTGCGGCAGAACCGTTACGATGACCGCGGGCCGCCTGGGCCACGCTTGAGAAAGAGGACAGAATGCATTTGTCACCCCTGATGTTGATCCCCGTGCTGGCGCTGGCCGGCACCGCCGCCCATGCCGACGGCCTGGCCGACCTGAAGGCGGCGCTGGAGCGCTTGCAGGAACCGCTGCCGTTGAAAGCCACGCTCGATTCGAGCGTGTGGCGCCGCAACGGCGAAGGCAAGGATGCCGATGAAACCAGCGGCCAGGCGGTCGTCGCCATCGAGGACGGCCAGCGCGGCATGCAGCTCAGCTACAGCCGCGAGATGCTGGCCAGGCTGGATGCCGAGGCCATGACCGTGGCCCGCAACCCCAACGCCAAGACGCCGACCTTGAACGCCGCCCGCGAGTTCAGCCCGACCGACCTGCGGCCGATGATTTCGGCGGCCGGCAGCCTGTCGCGCATGCTGGAGAAGACCAGCTTCCTGGCCGAGAAGGCCGACCTCTACCAGGGCAAGCCGGCGCGCCTGCTGACCTTCGCGCAAGGCATCGACGCGCTGGCCGATCGCGACCGCAAATACGTCAAGGAATTCGACGGCCGCCTGCACATATGGATCGCGGCCGACGGCACGCCGCTGGCCAGCCGCATCACGCAGAACGTCTACGGCCGCGCCTTCATCGTGGTCACCTTCGAGGCCAAGAATGAAGAGTCCAGCGTCTACGCGCTGGCCGGCAACCGGCTGGTTTCGATCCGCAAGGAGAACCACAACAGCGCCTCCGGCGCCGGCGAGAAGAGCGACTTCAAAACCGTCAAGACCCTGCAACTACAATAAAAAACCCGGGGTCAGGTCTGACATTCGGACACGAGCTCTGCCGTAACTTACCGTTACGGCAGAGCTCGTGTC
>NZ_JBXALQ010000008.1:0-285439 GCF_058799615.1 Duganella sp. GW822-FHT06D06 | reverse complement strand
AGCAGCGCCTGCGCCGCCGCGTGCGCGCGCGCCGCGTCGAACGACGGCGCGGCGGCGGCCGCGGCGTCGGCCTGTTCGCGTTCGCGCTGCACGGCGCGCGGGGTTTCAATCGCATGGATCGCGCTCAGCGCCGCATCCAGCTGCGAGGTCAGCATGCGCTGCAGCTGCGCCAGCTCGGTCGGCAGGGTGGCCGCGCCGGCCTCGCGCTGCGGCGAGCCGCACAGCCTTTCCGCCTGCGCCAGGGTGGCCGCCAGCTGCTCCAGCCCGAGGTTGGCGGCCACGCCGCGCACCTTGTGGCAGCAGGCCTGCGCTTCGGCCAGCCGGGTCGCGCTGGTGCTGGCGAACAGCCGCGCCAGCGCGCTGGCGGCGTCGCCGTAGTCGGTGGCGAAGCGGTGCAGCGCCTGGTGGTATTTGCGCTCGTCGCCGGACCAGCGCTGCAGGCCGGTCTTCTGGTTCAGCACGCGCGCGCGCGCCGGCGCGTCGGCCGCGGCCGGCGCCTGCTCGAGCGGCGGCAGCGCCAGCACGCGGGCGATCTCGTGCGACAGCGCGTACCAGTCCACCGGCTTGGAGGCGAAGCCGTTCATGCCGGCGCCGGCGGCGGCCTCGCGGTGCGCCGCCAGCACGCTGGCGGTCATGGCGACGATCGGGATGGCGGGCGCGCCGGCCGCGTGTTCGCGCGCGCGGATCGCGCGGGTCGCCGCCAGGCCGTCCATCAGCGGCATCTGCATGTCCATCAGGATCAGGTCGTAGGGGCGCTCGGCCGACAGGCGCAGCGCGGCGGCGCCGTCGCCGGCCCGCTCCAGCGTGTGGCCGCGCTTGTGCATCAGCAAGGTCAGCAGCTCCAGGTTTTGCGGCACGTCGTCGGCCGCCAGCACCCGCAGCGGCGGCAGCGGATAGGGGCTGCGCTCGGCGGCCTGGCTGCTGTCGTTGCGGGCCGGCTCGAGCGGCAAGCTCAGGTGGAAGGTGGTGCCCTGGCCGGGCGTGCTCTCGGCCCACAGCTTGCCGCCCATCAGCGCCACCAGCTGGCGGCTGATGGTGGTGCCCAGGCCGGTGCCGCCGAAGCGCCGCGTCATCGACGGGTCGGCCTGGGTGAAGGGGTCGAAGATCGCTTCCAGCCGCTCCGGCGCGATGCCGATGCCGGTGTCCTGCACCGCGATCCGCAACTGGCCCTGGGCCGCGCTGGCGCGCAGGCTGACGCTGCCGGCGGCGGTGAACTTGATGGCGTTGTCGAGCAGGTTGCCGAGGATCTGGCGCATGCGCAGCTCGTCGCCGTGCAGCCAGGGCGGCAGCGACGGGTCGTAGACGATGTCGATGGCCAGGCCCTTGCTGCGGGCGTTGCTGCCGAAGGTGGAGGCCAGCTCGTCGATCAGGCCCAGCAGGCTGTAGTCGTCCGGCTCCAGCTCCACCGCACCCTTGTCGAGCTTGGCGGTGTCGAGGATTTCGTTGAGCAGGCGCAGCAGCGAGCGGCCTTCCTTGCGCACCGTGTCCAGGTGGCGCCGCTGGTTGCTGTCGAGCTCGGTGTCCAGCAGCACGTCGGTGAAGCCGAGGATGGCGTTCATCGGGGTGCGGATTTCGTGGCTCATATTGGCCACGAAGCTGGCGCGCGCGGCGGCCGCCTGCTCGGCGGTCTCCTTGGCCTTGCGCAGCTCCTGCTCCATCTGGCGCCGTTCGCTGATGTCGAGGATGACGCCGTCGATCCAGCGCTGCTCGGGATCGCTCTCGTCCTGGGTCACGGCGCCGTGCTCCCACATCCAGCTGGCGTGGCCGTCGGCGTGGCGCAGCCGGTATTCGACCTGGTAGGCGCTCAGCTCGGCGACCGCGCGGCCGATCTCGGCCTCGACGCCGGCGCGGTCTTCCGGCACGATCAGGCTGCCCAGCGTGCGGCTGCGGCGCTCGCCGACGAAGTCGCTGGCCGGGTAGCCGGCCAGGCGCTCGATGCCGTCGCTGACGAACACCGGCGGCGCGTCGAAGCGCCTGCTGCTGCGGAAGGAGATGCCGGGGATGTTGCCGATCAGCGAGCGGAACTGCTGTTCGCTGTCGCGCAGCGCCTGCATGATGGCGCGCCGCTCGCTGATGTCGGTGATGAACAGCACGAACAGGTCGCGCTCGGCCAGCCGCGCGTGGCCCAGCGCGCGCCGGATCGGCACCCGGCTGCCGTCCTTGCGCACCGCGATCACTTCGCTGCCCTGGCCGGGAATCGCCGAGTTCTCGGTGCGCAGGTAGTTGAGCAGGCCGTCCTGTTCGGAGCGCTGGGTGTCGTCCATCAGGATGCGGATGTTCTGGCCGATGATTTCGTCGCGGCGCCAGCCGAAGATGCGTTCGGCCGAGGCGTTGAATTCGTGCACCAGGCCCTCGCGGTCGACGGTGACCACGCCGTCGATGGTGGTGGTCAGCAGGGCGCGCATCCAGGCTTCGCTTTCGCTTTTCTGGCGGAACAGTTCGCGGTAGCGCAGCAGGCCGTTGGCCGCCATGATGAAGATGGTGATGGCGATGGTGATCAGCGAGATCGCCAGCGCCAGGAAGGTGCTGCTCTGTTCGGGCGCGGCGCCGGCCAGCGGGCGGCCGGCGAAGCGCGCCGCCGCCATGCCGGTGTAGTGCATGCCGGCGATGGCGCAGCCCATGACGGTGGCGCTGATCACGCCCAGCGCGCTGGACGGCAGGCGGGTGTGCAGGCGCAGGCCGAAGCGCACCCACAGCGCCAGCGTGGCCAGCACCACGGCCACCACGATCGACAGGCCGAACATCAGCGGATCGTAATACAGCTCGAACGACATGCGCATCGCCGCCATGCCGGTGTAGTGCATGGCGCCGATGCCGGCGCCCACCAGCAGGCCGCCCAGCAGCAGCGAGCCGGTGCCGATCTGGCGCCGGCTGATGAGGGACAGGGCGATGCCGGAGGCGGCCAGGCTGGGCAGCACCGACAGCATGGTGGTGACCTGGTCGTAGTCGACCGCCGTGCACAGGTTAAAGGCCAGCATGCCGATGAAGTGCATGGCCCACACGCCGCAGCCCAGCGCCAGGCTGCCGGTGCCCAGCATGATGGCGCGCAGGCTGCGGCTCTTGCTGGACTGCGCCTGCGCCACCACCTGCAAGCCCATCCAGGATGAAAAGATGGCGATCAGGATCGAGAGCAGCACCAGCATCGGCGTGTAGCTGCCGTACTGGATCAGCGTGGGATCGGTGGGGGGCGCAAACAGCCGCAGGAGAGTGTCGATATTCATAAGGTTTCCGCTGGGGCGAACTGGCACAGCAGAAACCTTATCACATAACAAGCAGCGGGCAGTATCAGGATTTTGCGAAGGCCAGCAAATCGGCGTTGAAGCGCTCCTTGTGGGTGTCGGTCAGGCCGTGCGGGGCGCCGGGGTAGGTGATCAGCTTGGCGTGCTGGACGATGGCGGCCGAGGCGCGGCCGGCGGCGGCGATCGGCACGATCTGGTCGTCCTCGCCGTGGATGATCAGGGTCGGCTTGTCGAACTTTTTCAGGTCGTCGCGGAAGTCGGTTTCCGAGAACGCTTTGATCGAGTCATAGGTGTTCTTGTGGCCGGCCTGCATGCCCTGCGCATACCAGGCGTCGATGATGCCCTGCGACGGCTTGGCGCCGGGACGGTTGTAGTTGTAGAACGGGCCGGACGCCAGCTCCAGGTAGAGCTGCGCGCGGTTGGCGACCGAGGCGGCGCGGATGCCGTCGAACACTGCCATCGGCAGGCCGCCCGGATTGCTGGCGGTTTTCAGCATCAGCGGCGGCACCGCCGAGATCAGCCCCAGCTTGGCGATGCGCCCGGTGCCGTGGCGGCCCACGTAGCGCGCCACTTCGCCGCCGCCGGTCGAGAAGCCGGCCAGGATGATGTTGTTTAAATCCAGCGCTTCGATCAGCTGCGCCAGGTCGTCGGCGTAGTGGTCCATGTCGTTGCCGTCCCACGGCTGGCTGGAGCGGCCGTGGCCGCGGCGGTCGTGGGTGATGACGCGGAAACCGTTGTTGGCCAGGTGGAAGGCCGCCGACTCCCAGCTGTCGGCGTTCAGCGGCCAGCCGTGGCTGAGGATCACCGGCTGGCCGCCGCGCGGGCCCCAGTCCTTGAAGTAGATCTGGACGCCGTCGCGGGTGGTGATGGTGCTGGCGCTTGTTTGCGCCTTGGCGGCGGCCTGGCTGTCGCCGCTGACGGCGGCCAGCGGCAGGGCGGCGGCGACTGCGGCCACGGCGGCGGCGCTGCCGACCAGGGCGTTGCGGCGGGATGGATTGCTTGCTTGGGTGGACATGCTGGGCTTCCTCTGTGAGTGATGATGTGCTTCATGGTAGGGAGGAATGGCCGCGCCGGGAACGCCCGGAGGGGTTATCCCGGACTGCGACTTTGCCCATAGCGCGATCGGGTGGGCGGGCGCTCCGCCCAAAGGTGGAGGCGTGGACAACAACCTTGCCATGTTGCATTCCTTGCAAAACGCAATATACTTGGCGGGCTGATCCGCATATCGACGGATCTCACCAATGGGACACACGAGACGATGGCTTTTCTGACCAAGAAGAAGATAGCGCTGGCCATAGGCCTGCTGCTGATCGGTGGCGCCAGCGCCGCCTGGTATTCCAGCAACAAGACCCCGCTGGTCGAACCGGTGCGCTTCCGCGTCGCCGCCGCCGACACCGGCAACATCACGCAGACGGTGACGGCCACCGGCACCATCAATCCGGTGGCGCTGATCAACATCGGCTCGCAGGTGTCGGGCACGGTGAGCGAGCTGAAGGCGGACTTCAACGACCACGTGAAAAAAGGCCAGGTGCTGCTCAAGCTGGATCCGACCATCTTCAACGCCCAGATCCGCCAGGTCGAGGCGCAGCTGTCGTCGGCGCGGGCCAGCCTGCGGCTGGCGCTGGCCACCCACCAGCGCAACCAGACGCTGGTGACGCAGAGCTATATCTCGCCGCTGGCGCTGGACCAGTCCAAGCGCGAGGTCGACGTGGCGCAGGCCAACATCCAGCTGGCGCAGGCGCAGCTGGCGCGCGCCCAGGCCGACCTGGACAACAGCGTGATCCGCTCGCCGATCGACGGCGTGGTCATCAAGCGCACGGTGGACCTGGGCCAGACCGTGGCCGCCTCGTTCGCCACGCCGACCCTGTTCCAGATCGCCCGCGACCTGACCAAGATGCAGATCGACACCAGCGTCTCGGAGGCCGACGTCGGCGCGCTGAAGGACGGCCAGGCGGCGCGCTTCGTGGTCGACGCCTATCCGGACAAGGAATTCGATGCGCGCATGCGCCAGTTCCGGCTGGCCGCCAACGTGGTGCAGAACGTGGTCACCTACAACGTGGTGCTGGACGTGGACAACAGCGAAGAGCTGCTCAAGCCGGGCATGACGGCGCAGGTGCGGCTGCTGGTCGGCAACCGCCAGCAGGTGCTGCGGATCCCGACCGCCGCGCTGCGCTTCCGCCTGAGCGACGAGGAGATCGAGAAGCAGGCCAAGAAGGACAAGGCGGCCGCCGCCAAGGCCGGCGGCGCCAGCGCTGCCGCCAGCGCCAGCGCCGTGGCCGAGGCGCCGCCGGAGGACGACGCCGCCTTCCGCAGCAAGAGCGAGCTGGCGCGCTCGTTCAAGATCTACACCATGGACGACAAGAACAACCCGGTGGCCAGGGACATCAAGATCGGCCTGTCGAACTTCCGCTACACCGAGGTGGTCGGCGGCGAGTTGAAGAAGGGCGACAAGGTGATCACCCGCGCGCTCAACGAGAAGCAGGGTGAGCTGTGACGGCGCCGCAACTGCTGATCGATATACGCCAGGTCACCAAGAGCTACTTTTCCGGCAACGTTGAAACCCAGGTGCTGTTCGGCATCGACCTGGCGGTGCCGCGCGGCGATTTCCTGGCGGTGATGGGGCAGTCCGGCTCGGGCAAGTCGACCCTGATGAATATCTTCGGCTGCCTCGACCAGGCCACCGGCGGCAGCTACCACCTGGACGGCGTCGACACGCTGACCCTGTCGCGCGCCGAGCTGGCCACCATCCGCAACCGCACCATCGGCTTCGTGTTCCAGAGCTTTAACCTGATCAAGCGCATGAGCGTGGCGGAGAACGTGGCGCTGCCGCTGATCTACGCCGGCGTCTCGCGCGGCAAGGCGCACGCCAAGGCGCTGGTGGAGCTGGAGCGGGTCGGCCTGAAGGACTACGCCAGGCGCACGCCGAACCAGCTGTCCGGCGGCCAGCAGCAGCGGGTGGCGATCGCCCGCGCGCTGGTGGGCGACCCGCCGCTGATCCTGGCCGACGAGCCGACCGGCAACCTCGACACCCAGACCAGCGAAGAGATCATGCGTTCCTTCCAGCAGCTCAACGCGGAGCGCGGCATCACCATCCTGCTGGTCACACACGAGCCGGACATCGCCGCCTACAGCAAGCGGCTGATGCGGCTCAAGGACGGCCACGTGCTGTACGACGGCCCGGCCGCCGAAGGCCTGCGGCTGATGTCGCAGGGCCACGAACCGATAAGGGCGTAAAGCAGATGAATCCTTTACAGATAGTGGTGGAGGCGTTTCGCTCGATGATGGCGAACCGCCTGCGCACGTTGCTGACCATGCTGGGCATCATCATCGGCATCACCTCGGTGGTGCTGCTGCTGGCGGTGGGCGACAGCATGAAGCGCTTCATCGCCAAGGAGCTGGAGCAGCTGGGCACAAATATGCTGTTCGTCTCGCCCGGCGGCGACCGCGCGCAGCAGCAGCGCATGCGCACCGGCGCGGCGCCGGCCCTGACCATGGCCGACGCCGCGGCGCTGAACGCGCTGCCGTCGCTGGCCGGCGCGGCCGGCGTGCTGCAGGGCGGCTTCAACCTGGCGGTCGGCAACGAGAACGCGTCGAAGACGGTGCACGGGGTGACGCCGGCCATGTTCAAGATCCGCGGCTGGAAGATCGACAAGGGCAGCGCCTTCAGCGACGCCGACGTGCGCGCCGCCTCGCGCATGGTGGTGATCGGCAAGAAGATCGCCGACCAGTTCTTCTACAAGGTCAACCCGCTGGGCAAGTACATCCGCATCGAGAACGTTTCGTTCCAGGTGGTGGGGGTGCTGTACGGCGAGGGCAAGCAGGTCGACGGCGGCGACCTGGCCGACTACGTGCTGGTGCCGATCACGGCCTCGGCGGCCAGCCTGGTGCGGCTGCCGTTCCCCGGCAATGTGCACTACGTGGTGGCGCAGGGCAAGTCCGGCGGCAATTTGCAGGACGCCATCGAGGACATCAACGAAACCTTGCGCGACCGGCACCACATCAAGTTCGAGCAACCGGACGATTTCCGCATCGACAACCTGGCCTCGTTCGCCGAGACCGCGCAAAAGATTAGCGCCGGCCTGGCGGCCCTGCTGGGTTTGATCGGCGCGATTTCGCTGATCGTCGGCGGCATCGGCATCATGAACATCATGCTGGTGTCGGTGACCGAGCGCACCCGCGAGATCGGCATCCGCATGGCGATCGGCGCCAAGCCGCGCGACGTGCTGCTGCAGTTCCTGACGGAGGCGGTGGTGATCTGCCTGGTGGGCGGGGTGTTCGGCATCCTGCTGGCCACCGGGGCGGCGGCCGCGATCACCTCGACCGGCAAGTTCGACGTGTTCATCACCGTGCAGGCGGTGGTGGTGGCGTGCGGCTTCTCCAGCCTGGTGGGGGTGTTCTTCGGCTTCTACCCGGCGCGCCGGGCGTCGAAGCTGTTGCCGGTGGACTGCCTGCGCTACGAGTAGTTCAGTAGTCGAACTTGTTGCTGCGCGGGGAGGTCTTGAAGAAGGACGGGGCGGCCTCCCGTTCCTGCTGTTCCAGCTCGCGGCGCTGTTTGGCTTCCAGCTTTTGCTGGGCGATGCGCTCGTTGTGCTGGTCGATGCGCTGCTGCATGGCGCGCCCCTGCTTGCTGTTTTGCAGCAGGCCGAACTTTTGCAGCATGGCGGCGGCCCACAGCAGGAAGATCACCAGCAAGGCCAGCAGATAGCCGGCCTGCCAGGTGCCGTAGTTCTGGCTGATGATGGGGAACAGCGGACTGGCGTCCTCCAGCCAGCCCTGGCCCAGCACGCCGCAGATCGCCGCCAGCACACCCAGCGCCGCAGTCTTGACGATCAGCCAACGGCTGGCCCTGACGCGCTGGTTCCAGAAATGGCGTAGTTCTTCGTGTGGGTCGGTGGCGGTGGTCATGACGATGGCTATGTGTGGCGGCAGGGCGGCAAGCATTATGTCATATTTTCCACCTGGAAACTAAATGCGGCCTTGCGCCGCTGCAAACAAAACGGCCCGGTCCCCTGTGCGGGGCCGGGCCGTGCTGCTGCGGGATGGCGCTTAGTTCTTCTTGGCGATCTCGTTGCCGACGTAGGCGCCGCCGACCACGCCGGCGATGGTGGCCGCGGTCTTGCCCTTGCCGCCGCCGACCTGGTTGCCGATCAAGCCGCCGACCACCGCGCCGATGCCCATGCCGAGCGGGCTGTTCTGAGCCACCGGGGCCGGGGCCGGCGCAGGCGCCTGGGCCACCGGCGCCTGGACGTTGTCGGCGTTGCTGTTGACGTGGCGCACCTGCGGGGTCACGTGATGCACCACGGTGCGGTGTTCCACCACCTGCTTGCGCGTTTCCGGCGCCGGCTGGGCGGCCAGTGGCGCGCTGCTGGTCGGCGCCGGGTTGGCCAGCGCAGGCGCGGCGGCCAGCGGGGCGGTGTCAGGGGTGGCGTGCGAGCTCGGCAGCAGGCCGGCGATCGACGCGGCGCCGACCAGGCTGACCAGCGTCAGCGACACGGCGGCAACGGCCATCAATGGGTGGATGCGGGTGCTTGGGGTGGTCGTCATTTTTTTTCTCCTGGATTGCGCCACAGCGGCGCTTGTCCATATAACGAGCCGGAGAGCGAAGCCGGTGACGCAGAAAGTGTTTCCAGAGTAAGCAGATGTTACGGCGCGCCGTGGGCGGCATGGCGGCGCTCCAGCCATTCGCGGCCGCCGCTGGCCAGCGCCTTGGCGATGACGGCGGGCGGCAGGCTGTAGACGGTGGCCCAGCTGGCGCGGCCGTCGCCGGTGTTGGACGGGAAGCTGCTGGTCTCCACCGGCCAGTGGTATTTGCGTTTGAGCGTCTTGACGATGGCGGCCAGCGAGGTGCGCCCTTGCAGCGGCGGCGCGCCGGTCTGGTCGGCGTCGGAAATCAGGATGGCCAGCACGGCGCCGCGCGCGGTCAGCGGGCCGGGGAATTTGGGAAGTTTGGCGGGAGGCATGCCGCCATTCTAGCGGAATGGGCCGGCGCGGCGGAAGCTGCCGCCGCCGCGCCGGCGTACTGGCGTACTACTTAGGCCGCCTTGGCCTTGCGCTTGCGTGCCAGGCCCACCAGGCCCAGGCCGGCGCCCAGCATCAGGTAGGTGCTCGGCTCCGGCACGGCGCTGACCGATATGGTGTCGATGCCGATATAGTCGGAGTTGGCGCCGGACGGGCCGCCGTTGGGCACCGAGTAGTGGAAGGCGAACGCGCCGTTGGTGGCGCCGGACAGGCCGCTCAAGGTCACGCTGTACTTGGTCCAGTCATTCGGATAGCCGTCGACGTCGAGGTCGGGATTGACGGACAGCAGCAGCGAGCTGAACGTGCCGACGCTGGTGGCCGTGCTGCCGACGTTGGTGCCGCCGACGTTGCTGAAGCGGACTTCCAGGCGGTCGGCGAAATTCGGTTCATCGACGGTGCGGGTGTAGAACGACAGGGTGTCGCCGTTGTGGTAGGTGGAGGTGGGCAGGATCAGCCAATCGCTGATGGTGGATATGCCGGCGCCGCTGTGGAAATTGCTTGCGAGGTAGGAGTTGGCTGCGCCTTGCTGCGAACCGAACACGGTTGGATTGCCCTGGAACCAGTTGTTCGAGCCCAGCGGAACGCTATTGTTGACGACCGTCCAGCCGGTTGGTACGCCGCTGTCGAAACCCTCGCTGAGCGCATTTGCCGATGCGGCGCCTGCGCTCAAAGTCATTGCCAGGAACAGGGTGGAAATCAAAGCAGGTTTAAACGATACAGCCATTTCTACACCTCCATCAAACCATCTAGGGGAATACCGGCGAGGCCCCCGCCACGCCGGGCCATGCAATCCTGTACAGATCAGATCGCATGGCCTGACAATAACATATGCACAATAAAATTATGGAAATTAAAACAATTTTGCATATGATTTATATAATTTACGACACCCGCGCCGGCGGGTGGGGCGTGTTTCTTCAGGCGGCCTTGGCTTGGCGCTTGCGGGCCAGTCCCAGCAGGCCCAGGCCGGCGCCCAGCATCAGGTAGGTGCCCGGTTCCGGCACGGCGCTGATCGACACGGTGTCGATGCCGATATAGTTGGAGCGGGTGCCGTTCGGGCCGCCGTCATCGACCGAGTAGTGGAAGGCGAAGGCGCCGTTGGTGGCGCCGGACAGGCCGCTCAGCGTCACGCTGTACTTGGTCCACGCCTCTGGATAGCCGCCGGCGTGCTGGCCGGGATTGACGGACATCAGCAGCGAGCCGAACGAGCCGACGCTGTCGGCCGAGCCGCCGACGTTGGTGCCGCCGACGTTGCTGAAGCGTACTTCCAGGCGGTCGGGGAAGATCGAATTTTCGACGGTGCGGGTATAGAACGACAGGGTGTCGCCATTCTGGTAGGACGAGGTTGGCATGATCAGCCAATTGCTGATGGCCGACACGTCCTTGCCGCTGGTCCAGCCGGCGCCGATAAAGGAAGTGGCTGCGCCCTCCTGGGCGGCGAACACGACAGGATCACCCTGGTACCAGTTGATGTCGCCCCGTGGATCGCTGTTGTTGACGACCGTCCAGCCGCTCGGCACGCCGCCGTCGAAATTCTCGCTGAGCGGGTTGGCCGACGCGGCGCCCGCGCTCAAGGCCATGGCCAACAACAGGGTGGACAACACAGCAGGTTTAAACGATACAGCCATTTCTACACCTCCATCAAACTATCGAAAGAATACCGGCGGGCCCCCGCCGCACCGGGCCACGCAACCCTGTACAGGCGGGTTTGCGTGAAATGACGATAGCATATGCATAATGGAAATATAGATGTCGGAATAATCTTGCATATGGTTTATGCCGTTTTAGCGGGAAACTACACTGAAGCGGTCCAGTGGCTGTTGTTTCGCAAGCTCATCGATGCGCGGTCGCGCGAGCGCCGGCGCCAGACGATAAAAAACCCGCTATGCCGGGGAAGGCATAGCGGGTCTTTCACGGTGTTGGGTGGTGCCGGGAGCCGGAATCGAACCGGCACGCCTTGCGGCGCGGGATTTTGAGTCCCGTGCGTCTACCTATTCCGCCATCCCGGCAACGCGACCCGCATTATCACTGATTTGCCCGCAAGCCGCAAGCCATGGCGCGGAATTTTTATATTTGTGCAAGATTGAGGCGGGTATTCCTCGATACCGCGGCTGAACCTGGCCGGTTTGCCGGCGTGGGCCGGCGCCGCCGTTCATCGCGGTTTTTTACACTTGGCGCACGCGGATTAACCGCTCGTCGCATACGCCTGATCTTGCGCAAAGTCTTTGTTAATCTGCACCTGTCTACCGCTGATCCGAAAAATGCAGCGGTGGCTCCCCGGCAGTTTTAATGACCCAGTTATCTTACGGAGCACACCATGAAAACCACACTCGTCGGCCTTGTCGCCGCCCTTGCTTTCGCCGCCATTCCCGCCGCCCACGCGGAAGACGCCAGCGTCCAGATTAAAGGCGGATACCAGCGCATCCATCTGATGCAGGAAGACTTCGCGGACTACAAAAATGCGTATCGCTTGACCAACGGCCAGATCCTGAAATTCAGCCAGCGCCAGACCCACTTCTACGCCCAGGTGGACAAGGGCCAACGGGTGGAAATCTTCCCGATCGCCAGGGACCAGTTCATCAGCGACGCCGGCACCCGCTTTGAATTCAGCGATGAAGCGGAGAACGTCGGCGTGGCCAACTTCGGCCGCCTGCCGCTGGCCAAAGCCGCCGGCGATGCCATCGTCATGGCCCGCCGCTAAGCCTTAACAACGAAGCACACCGGGCACGTTGCCCATCCTAAAAAATTGATTGGAGCAAGACCATGAAGACCACTCTGTTGAGCCTGGCTGTAGCCGCTGCTTTGTCCTTCGCCGCCGTGGCTTCCGCCGCGCCGGCCTCCGCCTCCGCCTCCGCCGAGGCCGCCAGCGAAAGCGTGAAGATCAGCGCAGCGCGCTACCACATGGAGCCGCAGCAGTTCCTCGACTACCAGTCCTCCTACCATCTCAGCAACGGCGACACCATGCGCTTCACGCGCCAGGTCGGCCGCTTCTACACCGAGATCCAGGGCCAGGCGCGGGTGGAAATCTTTGCGGTGGGGCCGGCGGAATTCATCACCCGCAACGGTTCGCGCATGGTGTTCGAGCAGGAGGGCGACGCGCTCACCGTCAGCAACTACGAGCGCCTGCCGATGACGGCCCAGCTGCCGGCCAACACCATCGTCATGGCCAAGCGCTGATGGCGGGTTTTAGTTGGGCAGGGTCCAGTGTTGGTACTTCCGTTCCAGGCGAGCCATGCTGCCGTCGCGCCGCATCTCGACCAGTGCCGCGTTGAGCTGGGCGACCAGTTCATCCGGCATTGAGGGGTTGCAGGCCAGATAGACCTTGACCCGGTTGAACACCAGCAGCGGCACCACCTTGTCCGCCCAGTCGTACTGGTTCGGTCCGGGGCTGCCAGGTCGTTGCTGACCGGCTCGACATGAAAACCGCGGCTGCGCAGGTACTCGTCGCGCGCATCGCCGATGTAGGTGCCGATGCGCAGATGGCGCGCATCCTCCAGCGTCTTCAAAGGGAACGCGTGGTCGGCGCGCCCCCACAGCACCCATTCGGCCTCGTCGGTTGGTCCTATCCATTTGAACAGTTTTTCGCGCTCTTCGGTGCATAGCGGCAATGCGCAGCGGGCGGCAACGCGCGCGCCCGCCGATGCGCCTAGTCGGCGCGGCGGTACAGGCGGAAACGCTCGTCGCGGTCGGCCGGGCGCCGGCCTTCCCACAGCAGGCGCCATTGCTGGTCGCGGTAGCGCGCCGGGATCTCGCGCTCGTCGCGCAGCTTGATGCTGTCTTGCAGCAGCAGCAGATCGCAGTGGTCGCCTTCGACGCCGGCAAACGGCAGCTGGGCGTAGTAGGCGAACGAGGCGCGCTGGGCCGGACCGACATTGGTCTCGATGCAGCGCGCGCCAGGCGGCAGCTTCTCGGCGATCTGGTGCGCCACGCTGGCGTAGCTCTTGCTGTAGTTGACGTCGGGCAGGAACAAGGTCATCAGCAAGATCCAGATCAGGATCAGGCCGCCGGACGACAGCACCACGGCGCGCCACAGCACGGCCGGCTGGCGCGAGATGCGCCAGTGCACCAGTGCGAACCAGCCGGCGGTGGCGGCCAGCGCCACCAGCAGCGCGATCCAGCCCAGCTCGGGGTGGAAGCCCGGCACCAGCTTGAGCGCGTTCTTGGCGGCCTTGGCCGGCCAGCCGGTCAGCTTGGCGATCCAGAACAGCCAGATCACGCCCGCGCACAAGGTCAGCGCCATCACCGAGAACCAGTCGATGGCGTTGATGGCGCCGCGCTTCATGGTCAGCAGGCCGAAGGCGGCCATGATGGACAGCGGCGGCAGCAGCACCAGCAGTTGTCCCTGCTCGGGCTGGCCGTTGAACAGCGTCAGCAGCGCGCCCATGGTGACGAAGGCCAGCGGCACCACGATGTGCAGCGCGCGGCGCTGGCGGCGCCAGGCCCACACCGCCCAGCCGGCGAACGGCCAGGCCGGCCAGAAGAACCAGACGCCGACGCGGAAGAAGAATTTGAGAGACAGCGCGCTCGGCAGGTCGAACAGCTTGAGGTTCCAGGCCAGCCAGGCGTTCAGCGGCAACTGGTGGTAGGGTTGCAGCAGTTGCGCCGGCAGCAGCCACAGCGCGGCGACGGCGCCGCCGACGGCGATGGTGGCGCCGAGGTCGCGCATCGCGCGGATGGCGGGCTGGTCGAGGAAGCGGGTGCAGGCGAACAGGGCCAGCATGAGGAACACCGGCGTGACCCAGCCGCGCGTCAGGGTCAGCAGGCCGACCGCCAGGCCGCTGAGGGCGGCGTTGCGCAGCGACGGCCCTTCCACGTAGCGCACGGTGCGGTACAGCAGCAGCGCCACCAGCGACACCTGCAGCGCCTCCGAGGTGGACTCGTGGCTGTGCAGCAGCAGGCCCAGGCAGCCGAGGTAGAGCAGCACGGCGGCGTCGGCCAGGGTGCGGCCGAAGTCGTTCGGTTCGGGCTGGCCGCCGAAGGCCAGGCGCAGCGGCTGCGCATCCTGGCGGCGCCCCAGGTTAAAGGTGGCGTACCACAGCGACAGCACGCCCAGCAGGAAGACGCCGACGGTGCCGACGCGGGCCGCCAGCACGTCGCCCATCAGCCAGCCGAACAGCTTGATGCCGAGCGCGCCCAGCCAGAACGCCAGCGGGCCTTCGTCCGGCATCGACAGGCCGGCGATGTTGGGCCACAGCCAGTCCTGCCAAGTGCCGTGCGCCATGGTCCACATGATGCCGAAGCTGGCGGCGTCGTCGTTCTTCCACGGGTCGCGGCCGATCAGGCCAGGCAGGATGTACAGCAGGCCCAGGGCGAACAGCGCCCAGCGCGGCAGTGCCAGGGTAGCGGCGGCGGGAAGACGGACTGGCTTCATCGATCGGTATGCAAGTGAGAGGTGAACGGGAGTATGAAGGAAAACGGCCGGCCGGCGAGGCCGACAAACAAAAAAAGCAGCCAGAGGCTGCTTTTTTGTTCATCGCGGCGAAAATCAGCCTTGTGCGACTTGGGTCTTCGAGCCAACTGCGCCGAATTTCTGGCGGAATTTCTCAACGCGGCCAGCGGTGTCGACGATTTTGTGCTTGCCGGTGTAGAACGGGTGCGATTCAGCCGATACCTCGATCTTGACCAGCGGGTATTCTTTACCGTTGTGCTCGATCTTTTCGCGGGTTTGGATGGTCGAACGGGTAACGAATTTGAAGTCGCACGACAGATCGTGGAACACAACTTCGCGGTATTCTGGATGGATTTCTGGTTTCATTTTGAAGCCTTCGGTTAGTTAGGTAGCCAAACAGCACTTCGTCGGTCGGTCCAGCCTCTTGACCCGATTGCCGCTCACTTGCCAGAGTTAAAGTTGATGCGATCGGCGATTATACCGGCGTTAACGCAAACAGGCAACCACGTAGGTTGCCTGTTTATCATGATTACTACGGGGTTAATTAACCACCACGTCTCATCATGTCGAAGAACTCACCGTTGTTCTTGGTGGCCTTCATCTTGTCGAGGATGAACTCCATCGCTTCGATCTCGTCCATCGAGTACAGCAGCTTGCGCAGGATCCAGATCTTCTGCAGCTGGTCCGGCTTGATCAGCAGTTCTTCGCGGCGGGTACCCGATTTGTTCAGGTTGATCGCCGGGTAGACGCGCTTCTCGGCCAGGCGGCGCTCCAGGTGCACCTCCATATTGCCGGTACCCTTGAATTCCTCGTAGATCACGTCGTCCATGCGCGAACCGGTTTCGATCAGCGCGGTGGCGATGATGGTCAGCGAGCCGCCTTCCTCGATGTTGCGGGCGGCGCCGAAGAAGCGCTTCGGACGTTGCAGCGCGTTGGCGTCCACACCACCGGTCAGCACCTTGCCGGAGGCAGGGATCACGGTGTTGTAGGCGCGCGCCAGGCGGGTGATCGAGTCCAGCAGGATGATCACGTCCTTCTTCATCTCGACCAGGCGCTTGGCTTTTTCCAGCACCATCTCGGCCACCTGCACGTGGCGGGTGGCCGGTTCGTCGAAGGTCGAGGCGACCACTTCGCCGCGCACCGAGCGTTGCATCTCGGTCACTTCTTCCGGACGTTCGTCGATCAGCAGCACGATCAGCGTGCAGTCCGGATGGTTGGCGGTGATCGCATGCGCGATGTGCTGCAGCACCACCGATTTGCCGGACTTCGGCGACGCCACCAGCAGGCCGCGCTGGCCCTTGCCGATCGGCGCGATCAGGTCGATGATGCGGCCGGTGATGTTCTCGCTGCCGTTGATGTCGCGCTCCAGGCGCAGCGGCTCGTTCGGGTGCAGCGGCGTCAGGTTCTCAAACAATATGCGGTGCTTCGAGGCTTCCGGCGATTCGCCGTTGACCTTGTCTACCTTGACCAGCGCGAAGTAGCGCTCGCCATCTTTCGGGGTGCGCACTTCGCCCTCGATCGAATCGCCGGTGTGCAGGTTGAAGCGGCGGATCTGCGACGGGGAAATGTAGATGTCGTCGGTGGACGCCATATAGCTGGCGTCGGGCGAGCGCAGGAAGCCGAAGCCGTCCGGCAGCACTTCCAGGGCGCCGTCGCCGAAAATCTGTTCGCCGGTCTTGGCGCGCTTTTTCAGGATCGCAAACATCAGTTCCTGTTTGCGCAGACGCGCCGCGTTATCGATATCAAGACCGATGGCCATCTCCAGCAATGCCGAGACGTGTAAGGCCTTTAATTCAGATAGATGCATATGTGTTGAGTGTCCCGTGACGGGAAAGTAAAGGTAGGGGAGGGAACTGCGTGGTGGTCTCTGTTATGAAACGGCGCCGCGGGCGCGGCACCGTTTTTGTCCAGCGTAATACTATCTTACTTAGATATTGCTGTCGATGAAAGAGGTCAGCTGGCCTTTCGCCATGGCGCCAACCTTTTGCGCGGCGGCGACGCCGTTCTTGAACAAGATCAGGGTCGGGATGCCGCGGATGCCGAACTTGGCAGGCACCGCCTGGTTGGCGTCGACGTCCATCTTGGCGATCAGGATCTTGCCGTCGTATTCCTTGGCCACTTCTTCCAGGATCGGGGCGATGCTCTTGCAGGGACCGCACCACTCGGCCCAGAAGTCGACCAGCACCGGGCGGTCGGATTTCAGGACGTCGGCGTCAAAAGAACTGTCGGTGATGTGTTTGATGTTTTCGCTCATATATTCCTCATTCGAGGTCTGTGGGGTCAATAACGCCTGCGACATGCCATGTTGTTCGCGTGCCTCAACGTTGCCGGTTACAGGCAGCAGATGGTGGCCAATTGCGCGAATTCAATGTCTTGGAAGGGATGGCAACAAGGTCGGCAGGCGGGGATGGCGTAAATAATAACCCATTTTTTAGAAATGTGCGGCAGATTGTAGAAACCATCTAAACTATTTGCCATTGTTGTCAAGCAGCGGGCCGGACTGGGCAGGGCAACGGCCGGCGGCGCGCGCCATCAGCGCGGCCAGCGTGTCGCTCGCCAGCGGCTTGGCGCAGGCGTCCAGGATCGCCAGTCCCTGCGCCTCGGCCAGGCGGGCCGCGGTTTTCAGCACGGCGCCGTCCACCCCCGACAGCAGCACCACGCAGCCGCGGTATTGCTGCGCCGCCGCAAGACGCAGGAAGTCGATGCCGTCCATCACCGGCATGCTCAAGTCGCAAATCAGCAACTCCGGCGGGCGCAGGCGCAGTTCCACCAGCGCGCGGCGGCCGTCGGTCTCGCGCAGCACCTGGTGCGGCCCCAGGCCGGCGATCATGTCGGCCAGCACGTCCAGCATGAATTTGTCGTCGTCCAGCAGCAGTACCCGCATGATGTCTGGTCCTAGTTATCGTCGGCGAAAGTGGTGTTGGTCATGATTTGTTCGGTGATCTGTTCCAGCAGCGGCCACAGCTGCGCGAGGATGGCTTGCGCCCGCTGCGCGCCCTGTTCGGGCGGGGCGTCGGCCGGCAACTGCTCGATCTCCAGCATCAGCTCGCCCATGCCCAGCGCGCCGACGGTGCGCGCCGGCGACTTCAGGCGGTGGCCCAGCTCGCGCACCCGCGCCAGGTCGCCCCGTTGCAGCGCGCGCTCGATCTGGCCCAGGCCTTCCTGGGTGTTTTGCAGGAACTTGAAGGCGAACTTGCGCACCTTGTGCGGATGATAGCCCAGCAGCTTGGCCAGGATCGACAGGTCGATCACCGCCGGGTCGCCGCCCAGCGTGGTCTTGAACACCGGGCGCGCGGCCACGGCCGGCGCCGCGCGCGCGTCGTCGTCGCTGCGTTCGGGCAGCCAGTTGGCGATGGTCTGGTACATCAGCGCCGGCTGGATCGGCTTGGAGATGAAGTCGTCCATGCCGGCCTCGATGCAGCGCACCCGGTCCTCGTTGGTGGCGGTGGCGGTCATGGCCAGCACCCGCAGGTCGGCCAGGGCGGGGTCGGCGCGGATGCGGCGCGTGGTTTCCAGCCCGTCCATCAGCGGCATCTGCACGTCCATCAGCACGCAGTCGAACACGGTCTGGCGCAGCAGCTCCAGCGCCTCCATGCCGTTGGCGGCCAGGCACACCGAGGAGCCGACCTCCTCCAGCATCTCCAGCGCGATCTGCTGGTTGAAGGTGTTGTCCTCGACCAGCAGGATGCGGGCGTTCTTCAGCGCCGCCATCACCGCCGCGCTGCGCGAGGAGGCCAGCAGCTCGGCGGCGGCGTCCTTGACGCGGTCGATCAGCGCCGGCACCGTCGCGCTGGAAATGCCCAGCCGCGCGGTGAACCAGAAGGTGCTGCCCAGGCCCGGCCGGCTGCGCACGCCGACGTCGCCGCCCATCAGCTGCGCCAGTTGCTTGCAGATCGACAGGCCGAGGCCGGTGCCGCCGTATTCGCGCGTGGTCGAGGTGTCGGCCTGCTGGAACGACTGGAACAGCTTGTCGATCTCGGCTTCCGACAGGCCGATGCCGCAGTCGCTCACTTCGAAGCGCAGCAGGCAGCCGTGGGCGTCGCCCACCACCTGGCGCACCCGCACCTCGATCCGGCCCTTTTCGCTGAACTTGATGGCGTTGTTGGCGTAGTTGATCAGCACCTGGCCGAGCCGCAGCGGATCGCCGCGCAGCACCTTGGGCAGCGTCGGGTCGAGGTCGAACACCAGCTCCAGGTCGCGGCTGGCCGCCTTCGGCGCCACCACCGTGGTCAAGGTCTGGATCACATGGTCGAGCGCGAAGTCGACCTGCTCGATCTCCAGCTTGCCGGCCTCGATCTTGGAGATGTCGAGGATGTCGTCGATGATGCCCAGCAGGTGCTCGCCGGCGAAGCGGATTTTTTCCAGGTAGTCGCGCTGGCGCGGATCGAGGTCGGTCTTCAGCGCCAGGTAGGCCATGCCGATCACGCCGTTCATCGGCGTGCGGATCTCGTGGCTCATATTGGCCAGGAACTGGCCCTTGGTCTGGCTGGCTTCCTCGGCCAGCATGCGGGCCTGGTTCAGCTCATCGGTGCGGATCGCCACCCGTTCCTCCAGGTGCTCGTTCAGTTCGCGCAACTGGTCTTCGCCGCGCTTGCGGTCGGTGATGTCGGTCAGGCTGGCCACCACCAGCGGCACCACGCCGCGCTCGTCGGGTATCGGCTCGGCGTTGACCGACAGCCAGTGCACCTCGCCGCTGGCCTGGCGCACGCCCATCACCACGTCGCGCACCGAGACGCCGGTGACGATGGCCTGCTGCACCGGATGGCTGGCGACATCGAACGGCGAGCCGTCCTCGCGCACGCCGCGCCACAGGCGGCCGCCGTCGACCGCCAGCGCATGGGCCAGCATGTGGGCGGCGGCGGCGTTGCTTTCCAAGACAACGCCGTCGCCGGCTATCATCACCAGGCCGTTGGTGACGGCGTTGAAGATCGACGCCAGCCGCTGGCCGGAGCTGCGCAGCGCGCTGTCGGCCAGGCGCCGTTCGGTGATGTCGGTCAGCATCGCCAGGGTGCCGGCGTAGTGGCCGGCGTCGGAGTTGATGACGGTGGTCGACAGCAGGCACCACACCACGCTGGCGTCGCGCCGGCGGAAGCAGACGTCGCCCTGGCAGGCCTCGCCGGCCAGGCGCCGCTGCAGGTGCTGCTTGAGCAGCGCGTGGCCGTCGTCGTCCATGAAGTCGGTCATGGCGCGGCCCAGCATCTGCTCGACGTCGTAGTCCAGCATGCGCGCCATGGTCGGGTTGACGAAGCTGGTGCGGTCGTCGGCGCCGGTCATCCAGATGCCTTCGGCGGCGGTCTGCACGATCAGGCGGTAGCGCTCGGAGCTGGCGTGCAGCGCCTCCTCGGCGCGCTGGCGCTGGGTCATGTCGCGCAGCGCCATCACCACCAGCTCCTGCCCGGCCAGCATCACCGGCGCGATGTGCACCATCGCCGGGAAGCTGCCGCCGTCGGCGCGGATCGCGCTCAGCACCCGGCCCGGCAGGTTGGGGCGCGAGAACAGCTCGCGCGTGCGGCCGTTGCTGCGCATGGCCTCCGGCGCCAGCTGCTCGACCGAGCGCCCGGCCATCGTGCCCTCGTAGCCGAAGCTGCGGGCGCAGGCCGGATTGGCGTAGCGCACCCGGCCGCTCTTGTCGGCGATCAGCATCGCGCCCGGCGTGGCGTCGACCACGGCGCACATGCGCGCCTCTTCGGCGGCGGCGCGCTCGCTGATGTCGGCCATGGTGCCGGTGGCGCGCAGCGGCCGGCCGGCGGCGTCGCGTTCGACGATCATGCCGCGCGCCAGCACCCAGATCCAGCCGCCGTCCCTGGTGCGCATGCGGTGCTCGCTGACGATCTGGGTGTTCAGCTCCGGGCCGCTGGCCTGGCAGTCCTGGATGCTGCGCTCGACGCGCGCCTGGTCGTCCGGGTGCACGTGGGCCAGCCACTGTTCCAGCGTCGGCGTGAATTCGCCGGCGCCGTAGCCCAGCAGCGCGCCGTAGCGCGGCGACAAGCTCAGCGCGCCGGTGTCGAGCCGCCACTCCCACATGCCTTCGCCGGTGCTCTCCAGCGCGAAGCTGGCGAGGCGCTCGGCGTCGCCCAGTTCCGCGCGCGCCGTCCGCAGCGCGGCCGCCTGCCGCCGCAGGCGCCACAGGCCGGCCGCCGTCAACAGCAGCAGCAGCGCCGCCGCCAGCGCGCCGGCGTAGCGCAGCAGGCGGTCGCTGGCCTGCGGCTGGTACAGGAAGCCGTCCAGCTTGAAGTCGGCCGGCAGCATGCCCTGCTCGATGTAGGCGCGGGCGATGGCGCGCCAGCGTTCGGGGTTGCTGTAGCCGAGTTCGATCAAGCCCTGTTCCAGCAGCGGCGCGGTGTGCTGGGCCTCGTACATCAGGTGCTCGCGGCTGTGGCGCTCGGGATAGCGGGCCCGTATCAGGTCGGCGATCTCGCCCGGATGCGCCATCGCGTAGCGCCAGCCGCGCAGCGTGGCGTCGCGCAGCGCCTGGGCGCGCAGCGGGTGCTCGCGCAGTTCGCTCTCGGTGGTGTACAGCATGTCGCCGTAGAAGTCGTCGCCCAGCGAGCGCGCCGACAGGATTTCGTAGCCGATGTTGTTGCGTTCGAGCAGATACGGCGCTTCGGTGAGGTAGATCGACATGGCGTCGATCCGGCCCTCGAGCAGGTCTTCGGTGTTGAAGCTGTGCACGGCCGGCACCAGGGTGTCGGGCCGCACGCCCAGCTTCTTGAGGAAGATGAGCAGTTCTTCGTTGTTCGGCGCCAGCATCACGCGGCTGCCGGGCCAGGGCCGCGCCTTGCCGTCGGCGTTGTGGCGTACCAGCAGCGCGCTGGCCGAGTGCTGGAAGATCGAGGCCAGCACCACCACCGGCTGGCCGCGTCCGCGCGCCACCAGCAGCGAGGTGTTGCCGACGCCGTACTGGGCGCGGCCGTCGAGCACGGACTGCATGGGATCGATGCCGGGACGGGCTTCCAGCAGCGTGACGTCGAGGCCGACGTCGCGGTAGTAGCCCTGGTCTTGGGCGGCGTAGTAGCCGGCGAACTGGAACTGGTGCATCCATTTGAGCTGGATGCTGACCTTCTCCGCCGCCTGGGCGCCGTCGAGGCTGCACGCCAGCACGAGCGCGACCGCCGTCAGGCTGCGTGGCAGACGGCGCCAGAAGAGGGTCCGGCCGGACCTGGGACGGCGGTGCAACAAGAGCTTCCCTTTCAATCCGCAAGGCGTTGCTGGTATTTGTGCTGTGGCCGGGCAACTATAGCATCGACGGCTGGCCTGTAGTCGACTAAGTTGTAAGCGGACTTTTACTGCGCGAAGCTGCCGGCGAACTGGTAGCGGTGGCCGGGGTGCCACATGGTGGCGATCGAGGCGATCTGGCCGTTGGAACGGGTCTGGCGCTTGAGCACCAGGCAGGCTTGCTTGGTGTCGATGGCCAGCATCTCGGCGATGTCGCGCGGCGCGGCCAGCGCTTCGATGCTGTAGTTGGCGCCCTGCAGCGGGGCCGCCTTCATCAGGTATTCGTTGGGCGTGATGGCGGCGTAGTCCTGCTCCATGTAGTCCGGCGCGCACAGCGGATTGGCCCAGCGGTCTTCGACCTGGATCGGCACGCCGTTCTCGAAGTGCACGATCACCGAATGGAACAGCGGATGGCCGGCCGGCAGCTCGAACTGCTTGGCCATCAAATCGCTGGCCTTGACCCGCTCCAGCTGTTGCAGGCTGCTGCGGTGGGCGTGGCCGCGGGCGCGGATCTCGTCGGCGATGGATTTGATTTCCAGCAGCGTGGCCTGGTACTTCTGCTGGGCGACGTAGGTGCCGGAGCCCTGGCGGCGGGTCAGGATCTGGTCGGCGGTCAGCTCGCGCACGGCGCGGTTGACGGTCATGCGCGACACGCCGAACTGCTTGACCAGCGCCTGCTCGGACGGGATCACGTCGCCTTCCTTCCAGGTGCCGGCGGCGATCTGCGCCACCAGGTAATCCTTGATGCGTTGGAATATGGGGGTGGTGTCTTGCAGGGCTTGTTCGTCCAAACGGTTTCTCCGAGGGCGCGCCTGGCTGGCGGCAGGAGGACATTTTAGCATCGCGTGCCGGCCCGACGTACAATCTACAATTCAAAAGCAAGAGCCGGAGTGCGTCGCGGCGCGGCGCTGGATAGGATGGCTGCATTCCTTATCCGATCATGGAGTCTGAGATGGGCAAGACAGCAAATAAAGAAGTGACGCGGACCGCCTACCAGGGCGAGGAGCTGCGCTGGGACGCCGTGCGGCAGCGCGACGCCGGCGCCGACGGCGCGTTCTGGTACTCGGTGCGCAGCACCGGCGTGTATTGCCGGCCGTCGTGCGGGTCGAAGCCGGCGTTGCGCAAGAACGTGGCCTTCCACGACAGCCGCGAGGCGGCCGAGCAGGCCGGCTTCCGTCCCTGCCTGCGCTGCAAACCGGACCAGCCGCCGCTGGCCGAGCGCCAGGCCGCCATCGTGGCGCAGGCCTGCCGCCTGATCGACGCGGCCGCCGCCGACGCCGGGACCGCCCCGGACCTGGACCGCCTGGCGACCGCGGTCGGCGTGAGCCGCTTCCATTTTCACCGCATGTTCAAGGCGGTGACGGGGATCACGCCCAAGGCCTACGCCAATGCGCAGCGGGCGCGCCGCATGCAGGACGGGCTGGCGCAGCAGGCCACGGTGACGGACGCGATGTACGCGGCCGGCTACAATTCCAGCGGACGGTTCTATGCGCAGTCGCCGTCGGTGCTGGGCATGACGCCGACCGCCTTCCGCGCCGGCGGACGCGGCGCGCAGATCCGCTTCGCCATCGGCGCCTGCTCGCTGGGCGCGATCCTGGTGGCCAGCACGGAGCAGGGCATCTGTGCGATTTTGATCGACGACGATCCCGATGTGCTGGTGCGCGATCTGCAGGACCGCTTCCCGAAGGCGGAGCTGATCGGCGCCGAGCCGGAATATGAACAGGTGGTGTCGCGCGTGGTCGGCATGGTGGAGCGGCCGGAGATCGGCCTCGACCTGCCGCTCGACGTGCGCGGCACCGCCTTCCAGCAGCGCGTGTGGCAGGTGCTGCGCGAGATTCCGGCCGGGCGCACGGTCAGCTATGCGGAACTGGCGCTGCTGGTCGGCTCGCCCAAGGGCGCGCGGGCGGTGGCCGGGGCCTGCGCGGCGAACGCACTGGCGGTGGCGATACCGTGCCACCGCGTGGTGCGCAACGATGGTTCGATCTCCGGCTACCGCTGGGGCGTGGACCGCAAGGCCGCGCTGCTGGACCGGGAGGCGGGCAAATGACGAACGGCGAGTTCGATTTCGGCGGCGGCGCGGCCGAGCGCAAGCCGCGCAAGACGCTGCCGGTGAGCGTGGCGCCGCCGGCGCAGGCTGCAGGCATCGCCGACCCGGCGGGCAGCGACGCCGACGCGGCCGCACTAGCCGCCGCCAACGCGCAGGCGCTGGCCAACGCCCGCAAGGCGGTCGGCGCGGCGGCCGGCATCGCGGTGCACGTGGCGGGGCTGGACTGGCAGGCCATCGCCGACGAGCTGAACGCGCACGGCTACGCCATCGTCCCCGGCATGCTGGGCGCCGACGAATGCGTCGCCACGGCGGCGCAGTACCGCCAAGCCTCGCTGTTCCGCAGCCGGGTGGTGATGGCGCAGCATGGCTTTGGCAGCGGCGAGTACCAGTACTTCCGCTATCCGCTGCCGTCGATGATCTCGGCGCTGCGGCAATCGCTGTATGGCCCGCTGGCCGACATCGCCAACCGCTGGCATGAGCTGATGGACATGGAAGCGCGCTTCCCGCCCGACCATGCCGACTTCCTGGCGCGCTGCCACGCCGCCGGCCAGCAGCATCCGACGCCGCTGATGCTGCAATACGGCGCCGGCGACTACAACTGCCTGCACCAGGACCTGTACGGTGAGCACGTGTTCCCGCTGCAGGCGGCGATCTTGCTGAGCCAACCGGGCAAAGACTTCGAAGGAGGGGAGTTCGTGCTGACCGAGCAGCGCCCGCGCATGCAGTCGCGGGTGGAGGTGGTGCCGCTGAAGCGCGGCGACATGGTGATCTTCCCGGTCAACCACCGGCCGGCGCAGGGCGCGCGCGGGGTCTACCGGGTCGCCATGCGGCATGGCGTGAGCCGGATCCGGGCCGCATCGTCAGCTCCAACTGCGAGACACACGCTGGGACTGATCTTTCACGACGCGACCTGAACGCTCTTCTGTGTTTGATACAGGCGGGCGTAGATGCCCTGCCGCGCCAGCAGCGCCTCGTGGGTGCCCACTTCGGCGATGCGGCCGCCGTCCAGCACCACGATGCGGTCGGCGTTTTCGATGGTTGACAGGCGGTGCGCGATGACCACCGTGGTGCGGCCCTGCATCAGCACTTCCAGCGCCGCCTGCACCAGGCGTTCCGATTCCGTATCCAGCGCGCTGGTGGCTTCGTCCAGGATCAGGATGGGCGCGTTCTTGTACAGCGCGCGTGCGATCGCCAGACGCTGACGCTGGCCGCCCGACAGCCGCAGGCCGTTCTCGCCGACCGAGGTTTGGTAGCCGTTGGGCTGGCGTTCGATGAATTCATGCGCATGGGCGGCGCGGGCCGCCGCCTCGATGCGCTGCATCGACGGCTCGGGATCGCCATACGCGATATTGGCCGCCAGCGTGTCGTTGAACAGCACCACGTCCTGGCTGACCAGCGCGATCTGCTGGCGCAGGGAAGCCATGGTGTAGTCGCGCAGGTCGACGCCATCGAGCTTGATGCTGCCTTCACTGACTTCATAGAAGCGCGGCAGCAGGCCGGCCAGCGTGGTCTTGCCGCTGCCCGAGCTGCCCACCAGGGCCACCGTCTCGCCGGCGGCGATGTCGAGCGATACGCGGTCCAGCGCCGGCTTGGCGTCGGCGTCGGCGCCGTAGTGGAAGCTGACTTCCTCCAGCGCCAGGCGGCCGACGGCGCGCTCCACCTTTTTGGTGCCGGTGTCGGCTTCGGCCTCGGTGTCGATCAGGCCGAACACGGATTCGGCGGCGGCCAGGCCGCGCTGCATCGGCTCGTTAATCTTGGTCAGGTTCTTGATCGGCGACTGCATCGCCATCAGCGACGACATGAAGGCCACGAAGGCGCCCGGCGTCAGCGCGCCGGCCTGGGCGCGCAACAGCGCGAAGTAGATCACCGACGACAGCGTGGTGCCGATCAGCAGCATGATGATGCCGGAGTTGAGCGCCGACGTCGCCGCGTGCTTGACGGCCAGCTGGCGATTGAGCTTGACCACGCCGTCGAAGCGGGCCTGCTCGTACTTCTGGCCGCCGAAGATCTTCACCACGCGCTGGCCGCTGATGCTTTCGTCGAGCACATTGGTCAGGTAGCCCATGGCCGCCTGCGCGCTCTTGCTCAGGTGGCGCATGCGGCGCCCGGCGAAGGTGACGATGATCGCCACCAGCGGCAGCAGGCCAAGGCAGAACAGGGCCAGTTGCCAGTCGACGATGAACAGCGTGGCCAGGTAGCCGATGGTGGCGACCGAATCGCGCACCGCCACGTTGACCACGGTGAGGCCGGCCTGCGCCACCTGGGCGGCGTCGAAGGCCACGCGCGACAGCGTGGTGCCGGTGGAGGACAGATCGAAATAGCCGTTCGGCAGGCGCATGATGCGGGCGAACATCAGCTCGCGCAGATTGGCCTGGACCCGGCTGCTCAGCCACGCGGCGCCGTATTCGCCGGCGAAGCTGGAAAACATGCGCATCACGGCCAGCCCGAAGATCACCGCCGGGATCGACCACAGCGCCGCGTTGACCGGATCGCGCGGCAGCAAATGCTTCAACCAGCCCTGCACTTCGGCCAACAGGCCCGCCGGAGGACGGACGGCGGCCAGATTGTGGCTTGGAGCCAACGCATCGACGACATTTTGCAGTTGCTGGATCAGCAGGACGTCGGTGGCGGCGGCCAGGCCGACGGCGAACAGGGTGACGACGCCGATCCAGGCGTAGGGATAGAACTGCTTGAGCAGGCGTAAATAGAGTAGTCGGCTGGACACGAGAGGTGCTTATCGGGCGGCAAAGACTGCATTGTAACCGGCTTGCCCGGCCGCGAACGCAAGCTACCGCGTTGTTCAATCGAAACACTTACGGCTTAGAAAAACCTTTACCCGTCAAAAATTACTGTAATGCAAAAATTCTACGGACTAGAATGAATTCACACTGAAATAGTTTCCTCGTGTACTTTCAGAGAGGTGATATGGATCTGCATTTGCTCATTCCCCGGCGGCGCCTGGCGCTGCTGCTGGCGGCAGCGCTGTTGGGCGGCGCGTCGTTGTCGGCGCAGGCCGAACTGGTCATCATCGTCAATCCGCAAAACCCGGCCACCCGCATGTTCCCGTCCCAGGCGGCGCAGTTCTTCCTTGGCGGCTCGGTGCAGTTCACGCCGGTGGAGCAGCCGGAAAACTCGCCGCTGCGCGCCGAATTCTGTAAAAAAGTGCTGGAGAAGTCACCGGCCCAGGTCGAAGCCATCTGGTCCAAGATCGTCTTCACCGCCAAGGGCAAGCCCCCCAAGGAATACAAGAGCAGTGCCGAAGTCAAGAAAGCCGTGGCCGAGAACGTCAACGCCATCGGCTACATCGAAAAATCGGCGGTGGACGACACGGTCAAGGTCGTGGCGATCGTTCCTTGAACTGGCGTGTCCTTCCCTTTACTGGAGTCTGCTCGATGAAAAAAACACTGATAGCGATGGCACTGGCCGCGCTGACCGGCCTGGCCGGCGCCACCGACCTGACCGCCGACGGCACCCTCAAGCTGACCGGCTTCTACAACCTGACCGGCGCGCGCGTGCTGAGCGGCAAAGCCCAGGGCAGCGGCGCGCCGTGGGACTACATGCAATGGAAATGCCCCTGCACGGTGCAGAACTGGGAATACGCGGCCGTCTACGAACGCAGCGAGGGCTGGCAGTTCAACCAGGAGTCGTCGGTCGGCTTCCAGCTGAAAAAGGAGTTCTCGCCGACCTTGTCGGCCACGGCGCAGGTGCTGGTGCGCGCGCACAATCCCGGCCACGGCCTGAAGCCGACGCTGGACTGGGCCTACCTGACCTGGCAGCCGTCCGCCGATTCCGCCTGGACCTTCCAGGCCGGCCAGTTCCGCATTCCGCTGTACTACTACAGCGATTACCTGTACATCGGCTATGCCTACCCGTGGGTGCGGCCGGCGCCGGACGTCTACGGCTGGCCGATCTACGCCTACCAGGGCGCCAACGCCAGCTATCGCACGCAGCTGGGGCAATCCGACTGGGCCGCCACCTTCCACCTGTGGGCCGGCGGCTACACCCAGCACAACGACACCTACGACACGCAGATCTACTACGCCACGCCGACCCATGAATCGTGGAAGAGCATGGTGGGCGGCTATGTGTCGGCCAACAACGGCGTGTTCGACGTGCGCGCCATGCTGATGCACTACAAGGACACCACCTGGCAAGACAGCCCGGCGGGCAAAGTGTTCTTCGTCGACGGCCAGAGCACCCGCATCGCCGGGTTGTCGGCCAACGTCGACTACAAGAACTGGCTGGTCAAGTCCGAGCTGGATCGCTACGAGCAGGTCGACGCCGGCAAGGGGCTCAACAACGTCTACAAGTATGCGCTGATCGCCGTCGGCTACCAGTACGAGGCGTGGACGCCGATGTACACCTTCTCGCGCTACACCACCGTCAACGAGCCTATCGAGGCGCGCAACACGCAGTACCTGTCGCTGCGCTGGGATTTCCGCAAGAACACCGCGCTCAAGGTGCAGTACGACGTCAGCAAGGACAAGTCGCACTACAGCTATCCGTTCTTCGGCGACTCGCGCCTGTTGTCGGTGTCGCTGCAGGGGCTCTTCTAGACGTTGCGTTCGGCGGGTTGTGCGCTACACTCTGTTCTTGCTTCTGAATGGAGAGTTTCGATGCGCACATCCCAGTTTTCGCCCGTCCCGCTGGCCGCCGCCGTCAGCCTTGCCCTGTCCACCGTGCTGCCGCTGGCGCAGGCCGACACCATCATCGACCACGCCAACGGCTACACGCTGAATGCGGCCGGCGCTTTGCAGCGATTCAGTTCGCTGGCTTTCGATGACCTGGGCCGCATTGTCGCGGTGGGCAGCGAGCGCGAAACGGCGATCCGGCTGCCGAAGGCGGAGCACATCGACGCCCAGGGCAAGACCCTGCTGCCAGGCTTGATCGACGCCCATGGCCACGTGTTCGAACTGGGCGAAATCGCCTCCGGCGTGGAGCTGTTCAGCGCCACCTCGCTGGGCGGGGCGGTGCGGGCGGTGGCGGAGTTCAGCCGCGCGCACCCGAAGAACGCCTGGGTGATCGGCTTCGGCTGGAACCAGGAAGTGTGGAAGCTGGGCCGCTTCCCGACCGCCGCCGAGCTCGATGCAGCGGTGGGCGACCGTCCGGTGCTGCTGCATCGGGTCGACGGCCACGCCACCTGGGTCAACACCAAGGCGCTGGAAATGGCCGGCGTCACCAAGGATACGCCGGACCCGAAGGGCGGCAAGATCGAGCGCGACGCCGCCGGCAAGCCTAGCGGCGTGCTGGTGGATGCGGCGATGGAGCTGGTCGACAAGGTGGTGCCGCTGCCCACGCCCAACGAGGCGCGCGGCATGCTGGACAACGCGCTGCTCGCCTTGGCCAAGGCCGGCCTGACCAGCGTGCACGACGCCGGCGTCAAGGTGGTGCAGGACGACCTGTATCGCGACTACGCCGACCACGGCAAGCTGACCACCCGCGTGTACGCGATGATCGGCGACACCACGGCCGATTTCGACGAACTGTCCAAGGAAGGCCCGCTCAAATCCTATGGCAACGACGTGTACGCGCTGGCCGCCGTCAAGCTGTACTCGGACGGCGCGCTGGGCAGCCGCGGCGCGGCCCTGCTGGCGCCGTACAGCGACATGCCGTCGACCCGGGGCCTGCTGTTCTATCCGACCGCCGAGATGCTGGCCAAGATGAACAAGGCCATGAAGGCCGGCTACCAGGTCAACGTGCACGCCATCGGCGACGCCGGCAACCGCCAGATCCTCGACGCTTATGCGCAGCTGATCCCGAAATATAACAACGTCGAGCTGCGCCACCGCGTCGAGCATGCGCAGGTGGTGGCGCTGGAGGACATCCCGCGCTTCAAGGCGCTGGGCATCATCCCGTCGATGCAGCCGACCCATGCGACCTCGGACCAGAACATGGCAGAGCAGCGCGTGGGGCATGAGCGCATCAAGGGCGCCTATGCGTGGCGCAGCTTCCTCGACCAGGGCTCGCGGATCGCCTGCGGGTCGGACTTCCCGGTGGAGTCGCCGAATCCGTTCGAGGGCTTGCATGCGGCGGTGACGCGGCAGAACAACGCCGGCGTGCCGGCGGGCGGCTGGTACAAGAACCAGGCGATGACGCTGACCGAAGCGTTCCGCTGCTTCACGCTGGACGCGGCCTACGCGGCGCACCAGGAAAACGTCATCGGCACGCTGGAGCCGGGCAAGTGGGCCGATTTCATCCTGATCGACCGCGATCTGTTCAAAGTGCCGGCCGAGCAGATCGGCAAGACGCAGGTGCTGCAGACCTGGATGGGCGGCAAGCGGGTGTACAAGAAAGACAAGCGGCCGGATTAGCCGTCGGCGTGTTGCTTAAGCCATTGCTGGCCCTCCGGGGTCAGTCGATATCGCTGGCTTCTGCTGCGAGGTGCGTCGGGTTGAGTCATCACCACCAAGCCTGCCGCGATTGCTGGTTGCAGGTATGTCTTACGGAAGTGTTTGCTGTCCTTCAGCCCTAGCGCCTCCTGAAGTTGCAGGCGCGTCGATTCTGCCACCAGCAAGTCGAGGATGCTTCGAACTTCGGGGGTAACTTGGGGGGTAACTTGGGGGGTAACTTGGGGGGTAACTTCCGGGGTGGACTGATCGACGGGCCATTGCGCCAGTGGGTGAACCGGCAGCCTGACCAAACACCCGCTGCGATCGTCGTCGGTGTCAAACTGCGGCGGTGGCGAACCATTCGCTGCCATCGCCTTCAGGATTTTGGGGACGCCGGTGGAGCGCCCCTCGGTCAGGCCAAGTTCCTTCAGAAATTCTCAGATGCGCCGGTTCCGATAGCGGTGGCAGGTTGCATGTCCAGCGATCCAGTCCGCTAGTTTTATCGACCGGTCCGGGCCCGGATAGCTTAGTACCAGTATTTCATCGCGCATGATGCGCACTTCTATCGGCTCCCGCTCTTGATACGAGATCAGCTTGCGATCATCGACGTCGCAGATGCTCAGACTGGGGAAATAGGGCGGGCGTATCTGCTGGCATGCGGCCAGCAATTCCCGCTGGATTTTGTCGATCTGACTCTCGACCAATCCGAGAGGCGGTGTTATCGGCCGGCCTTCGGCATCGCAGTCCTGGCCGATGATGATGTAGCCGCCGCCGAGATTTTCGAAGTCGTTGGCGAAGGCGCAGAGGGTGCGGATAATTGCATCCGGGTTCCATGCCGCCTTGTACTCAATGCGTTCGCTTTCCACTGTGCGATGGCGCAACAGATTCTGTAGGTTGATCGGCAAGGCAACCATATCGAAGCTCCCGGTGAGCATGCGCCGGCGTATGCTGGCAAGATATCAAGCACTGATGACATATTTGACAAGCTCAGGAATTGTTTGTTCCCTGCGAAGCGCTTAAAAACTGATTGACTTGGTTGTATATACAACTTATCCTTTGAGGATGCGCTGGCCGTGCGTGCGTTGTTGCGCGCTTGGCCGGTCCCACTCACTCAGGAGCAGGAGCCACCATGACGACCCATTTAGACAGCGATCCACGTTTTGACGCCAGCCGCGAAATCCGCGCCCCCCGCGGACCGGAGCGTACCTGTAAAAACTGGGGCGCCGAGGCGGCCTACCGCATGATCCAGAATAATCTGGACAAGGAAGTGGCGGAAAACCCGAAACACCTGGTGGTCTACGGCGGCATCGGCCGCGCGGCCCGCAACTGGGAATGCTACGACCAGATCCTGGCCTCGCTGCGCGAGCTGGAAGACAATCAAACCCTGCTGATCCAGTCCGGCAAGCCGGTCGGCGTGTTCCAGACCCACGAAGACGCGCCGCGCGTGCTGATCGCGAACTCCAACCTGGTGCCGAAGTGGGCCAACTGGGAACACTTCAATGAACTGGACCGCAAAGGCCTGTTCATGTACGGCCAGATGACCGCCGGTTCATGGATCTACATCGGCACCCAGGGCATCGTGCAGGGCACCTTCGAGACCTTCGCCGAAGCGGGCCGCCAGCATTTCGGCGGCGACCTCAAAGGCCGCTGGGTGCTGACCGCGGGCCTGGGCGGCATGGGCGGCGCGCAGCCGCTGGCCGCGACCATGGCCGGCGCTGTGTCGCTGACCATCGAGTGCCAGCAGAGCAGCATCGATTTCCGCCTGCGCACCCGCTACCTCGACAAGCAGGCCGCCAGCATCGACGAGGCGCTGGAGATGATCAAACTGCACAAGGCCAATGGCGACGCCATCTCCATCGGCCTGCTGGGCAACGCGGCCGACGTGCTGCCGGAACTGGTGCGCCGCGCCAAGGCCGGCGGCGTCGTGCCCGACATCGTCACCGACCAGACCTCCGCGCATGACCTGATCAACGGCTACCTGCCGCAGGGCTGGACCGTCGAGCAGTGGAAGGCCGCGCAGCACGACGTCGCTCGTCATGAAGCACTGAAGGCCGCCGCCACCGAGGGTTGCGCCGTGCACGTGCAGGCGATGCTGGACTTCCAGACGCTGGGCGCCAAGGTGGTCGACTACGGCAACAACATCCGCCAGGTCGCGTTCGACCACGGCGTCAAGAACGCCTTCGACTTCCCTGGCTTCGTGCCGGCCTATATCCGCCCGCAGTTCTGCGAAGGCCGCGGCCCGTTCCGCTGGGTGGCCCTGTCCGGCGACCCGGAAGACATCTACAAGACCGACGCCAAGATCAAGGAGCTGTTCCCGCACCACGCCAACGTGCACCGCTGGCTGGACATGGCGCGCGAGCGCATCGCCTTCCAGGGCCTGCCGGCGCGTATCTGCTGGCTGGGCCTGGGCGAGCGTCACATCGCCGGCCTGGCATTCAACGAGATGGTGCGCAACGGCGAGCTGAAGGCGCCGATCGTCATCGGCCGCGACCACCTGGACACCGGCTCCGTCGCCAGCCCTAACCGCGAAACCGAAAGCATGAAGGACGGCACCGACGCCGTCTCCGACTGGCCGCTGCTGAACGCGCTGCTCAACACCGCCGGCGGCGCGACCTGGGTGTCGCTGCACCACGGCGGCGGCGTGGGCATGGGCTATTCGCAGCACTCCGGCGTGGTGATCGTGGCCGACGGCACCGACGCCGCCGCCAAGCGCCTGGCGCGCGTGCTGGTCAACGACAGCGGTTCGGGCGTGATGCGTCACGCCGATGCGGGATACGAGACAGCGGTCGCCTGCGCCAAGCGCAACGGCCTCAATCTTCCTATGATTAAATAATTTGAGAACCTCTATGAAAAATGCACTGACCCTGAAACCGGGCGCGATGACCCTGACCGAACTGCGCACCGTGTGGAGCGCCGCCGGTCCGCTGGCGCTGGCCGCTGAAGCCTACCCGATCATCGAAGCATCCGCCGCCGCCGTGCGCGCCATCGTCGCCAAGGGCGACGCCGCCTACGGCATCAACACCGGTTTCGGCCTGCTGGCCAAGACCCGCATCCCGGACGACAAGCTGGAACAGCTGCAACGCAACCTGATCCTGTCGCACTCGGTCGGCACCGGCGGCCTGCTGTCGGACGCCGTCTGCCGCCTGATCCTGCTGATGAAGATCGGCAGCCTGGCGCGCGGCTACTCCGGCGTGCGTCCTTTGATCATCGACACGCTGATCGCGCTGTACAACGCCGGCATCATGCCGGCCATCCCGGCCAAGGGTTCGGTCGGCGCCTCGGGCGACCTGGCGCCGCTGTCGCACATGACGCTGGCGATGCTGGGCGTGGGCGACGTGCGCGTCAACGGCGAAATCATGCCTGCCGCCGACGCACTGAAAGCCGCCAACATCGCGCCGGTGGTGCTGGCCGCGAAAGAAGGCCTGGCGCTGATCAACGGCACCCAGGTGTCGACCGCGCTGGCGCTGCACGGCCTGTTCATGGCCGAGCGCCTGCTGGAAGCGGGCATGGTGTCCGGCGCGCTGTCGCTGGATGCGGCCAAGGGTTCCGACTCGCCGTTCGACGCCCGCGTGCATGAAGTGCGTGGCCAGCCCGGCCAGATCGCCGCCGCCTCGATCTATCGCCAACTGGTGAGCAACAGCGCGATCCGCGCCTCGCACCTGGTCGGCGACGAGCGCGTGCAAGACCCGTACTGCCTGCGCTGCCAGCCGCAAGTGATGGGCGCCTGCTGGGACATCATCGGCAACGCCGCCCGCACGCTGCTGATCGAAGCCAACGCCGTGACCGACAATCCGCTGCTGTTCAAGGACGGCGAACTGTCGGTGGTGGTCTCGGGCGGTAACTTCCACGCCGAGCCGGTGGCCTTCGCCGCCGACACGCTGGCGCTGGCGATCGCCGAAATCGGCGCGATCTCCGAACGCCGCATCGCGCTGCTGATCGACGCCACCTTGTCCGGCCTGCCGCCGTTCCTGGTGCGCGATCCGGGCGTGAACTCGGGCTTCATGATCGCCCACGTCACCGCCGCCGCGCTGGCGTCGGAGAACAAGTCGCTGGCCCATCCAGGCAGCGTCGATTCGATCCCGACTTCGGCCAACCAGGAAGACCACGTCAGCATGGCCACCTACGCCGCGCGCCGACTGGACGACATGGCGCACAATACCGCCGTCATCATCGGCATCGAGCTGCTGGCGGCCGCCCAGGGCATCGACTTCCACCGTCCGCTGAAAACCTCGCCGCATCTGGAGCACGTGCATGCGCAGCTGCGCCAGAAGGTGCCGTTCTTCGACGCCGACCGCTTCTTCGCGCCGGATATCGAAGCGGCCAAGGGCATGGTCATGCGCGGCGAGTTGAGCGCGTCGTGCCAGAGCCTGTTCACGCCGCTGCACCCATAAGAGGAGGCGTCATGGACTATCAGTTCAAAGCAGGCAGTATTCCCTTGCTGGTGTCCATGCCGCACGTGGGCACCGATATTCCCGACGACGTGGCGGCGGCGATGACGCCGGCCGCCGTCGACAAGCAGGACACGGACTGGCACCTGGTGCGCCTGTACGAGTTCCTCGGCGAGATGGGGGCGTCGACGCTGTCGGCGCGCTGGTCGCGCTACGTCATCGATTTGAACCGGCCGCCGGAAAACACCAACCTGTATCCGGGCCAGGATACGACCGGCCTGTGCCCGGTCGATACCTTCCATCGCGAGCCGCTGTACCGCGAAGGCCATACGCCAAACGAGGCCGAAGTACAGCGCCGCCTGGCCGCCTACTGGAAGCCATATCACGATCAACTGCGCGCGGAGCTGGACCGGCTGCTGGCGCTGCACGGCCGCGTGGTGCTGTGGGACGCGCATTCGATCGCGTCGGTGGTGCCGCGCTTCTTCGAGGGCAAGCTGCCGGACCTGAACTTCGGCACCGCCGACGGCAAGAGCTGCGCGCAAGGCCTGAGCGACGCCATCGTCGCGCGCGCACAGGCGCAGCAGCAGTTCAGCGTGGCGGTCAACGGCCGCTTCAAGGGCGGGCACATCACCCGTCACTACGGCCAGCCGGCCAGCAATGTGCACGCGATCCAGCTGGAGATGTGCCAGTCGACCTACATGGATGAGGAAGCGCCGTACGGCTACCGCGCGGACCGCGCGCAGCAGATACAAGGCGTGTTGCAGCAAATGACGCAGGCCGCCGCCGACTGGGGGCGCGCATGAACCGGCTGTTCGCGCGCAACGCGCTGCTGCCGGAGGGCTGGCGCAAGGATGTGCTGGTCGAGTGGGACGCCAACGGCACCATCGTCCGGGTGGATGCCGGCGTGGTGGCGCCGGCCGGCGCGCAGCTGATCGCGCCGGTGGTGGAGTACGCCTTGCCGGGCATGATCAACCTGCATTCGCACAGCTTCCAGCGGGCGCTGGGCGGGCGCACGGAAAAGGCCGGCGATGCAGTTGGCAACATCAAGGACAGCTTCTGGACCTGGCGCGACCTGATGTACCGCTTCGCGCGCAACATCACGCCCGAGCACATCGAGGCCATTGCGGCTCAGCTGTTTTCGGAGTGCCTGCGCCACGGCTACACGTCGATGTGCGAGTTCCACTACGTGCAGCGCGCGCCGGACGGCGCCATGTATCCACGCCCGGCGGAAACGGCCGAGCGTGTCATCGCCGCCGCACGTTTGGCGGGAATCGGCATCACCATGCTGCCAGTGCTGTATAGTTATTCCGGCTTCGGCGAAAGCGCCTTGAAGCCGGAGCAACAGCGCTTCAAGACCGATCCGCAGGATGTGCTGCGGGTGATCGAGGCGCTCGAGCCCCTGCGCGATGGACAAACCGAAGTGGGCGTGGCGCCGCATTCGCTGCGCGCGGCCTCGGTGGCGCAGATTAACGAGGTGCTGGTGACGCTGCCGGACGACCGTCCGGTGCACATCCACATCGCGGAACAGAAGCAGGAAGTGCAGCAGTCGCTGGACTGGAGCGGACGCCGCCCGGTGCAGTGGTTGCTGGACCAGGTGGAAGTCGATCGACGCTGGTGCCTGATCCACGCGACGCACCTGATGCGCGACGAGGTGGACAACATCGCGCGGAGCGGCGCCGTGGCGGGGCTGTGTCCGACCACGGAGGCCAACCTGGGCGACGGCCTGTTCCCGCTGGAGGAGTTCCTGGCGGCGGGCGGACGGTTCGGCATCGGCAGCGACAGCCATATTTCGCAAAGCGCGGTGGAAGAACTGCGCTGGCTGGAATACGGCCAGCGCCTGCAACACCAGCGCCGCAATATCGCGGTGTCGGCGCAGCAGCGCAATGTCGGCGACTTCCTGTGGCAGGGCGCCTTGCTCGGCGGCGCGCAGGCCAGCGGTCGGCGGGTGGGCGCGTTGGCGCCGGGCCGCCGCGCCGATATGATCGTGCTGGACGACCAGCACCCGAATCTGTATGGATTGGCGCTGGACGAGGTGCTCGGCAGCTTCGTCTTCTGCGGCAATGACAATCTGGTCAAGGACGTTATGGTCGGCGGCCAGTGGGTAGTACGCAATCAGCAGCACGTTGCGCAGCAGGCGATCGCTGCGCGCTTCAAGCAGACCTTGGCCGAACTGAGGGAGTTCCGATGACCCAGCTGATCCAGTATGCAAGCCTGCGGCCCGCGCCGTGGAAAAACGGCGGCGGCAGCACGACGGAAATCGCCGTCGCTCCGATCGGCGCCGGCTTCGATGAATTCGACTGGCGCGTCAGCCTGGCGACCATCTCGCAGAGCGGGCCTTTTTCCAGCTTCCCCGGCATCGACCGTTCGCTGGCGCTGGTCGACGGCGACGGCGTGCTGCTGGATTTCGGCGACGAGCGCTTTGTGCTCAGCCCCAGCGAACCGCTGATCGAGTTCGACGGCGAGGCGGCGGTGCACGCCACCGTCACCGGCAGCCAGACCACCGACTTCAACGTGATGACACGGCGCGGCCGTTGCCGCCACCGGCTGGAGTCGTGCGCGGTAAGCGGCGCCGAGCAGCTCAAGCGCCGCAGCGGCACCACGCTGCTGTTCCTGGCCGACGGCGAAAGCCTGACAGTGAGCAGCGCGCGCGAACGCATCGCCATGGTGCGCTACGACCTGCTGGTGCTGGAGGCGGAAGAAGAGTGGTCGATGGAAGCCCAGCGCGCGACGGTATTCGTGGTCGACATCATCAACAATTAAAGAAAGTAGCAAGCATGTGGGATGTGTTGTTTACGAACGTGCATCTGGCCACGATGGCCGATGGTTACGGTGAAATCCGCGATGCCGCCATCGCCGTCAAGGACGGCAAGATCGCGTGGCTGGGGCCGCAGGCCGGGATGCCGCCGGACGTGCTGGCCGTCACCGTGCACGATGGCGGCGGCTGCTGGCTGACGCCGGGCCTGATCGACTGTCATACCCACATCGTCCACGCCGGCAACCGCAGCGACGAATTCGAGGCGCGCCTCAACGGCGCCACCTACGAAGACATCGCCCGCGCCGGCGGCGGCATCATGTCCACCGTGCGCGCCACCCGCGCCGCGTCGGAGGACGAGCTGCTGCGGCAAAGCCTGCCGCGCGTGTGCAGCCTGTTGGCCGAAGGCGTGACCACGCTGGAAATCAAGTCCGGCTACGGCCTGACGCTGGAATCGGAAGCCAATATGCTGCGCGTGGCGCGCCGCATCGGCCGCGAGCTGCCGGTCGGCGTCGCCGCCACCTTCCTCGGCGCGCACGCCTTGCCGCCGGAGTTCGCCGGCCGCGCCGACGCCTACATCACCGCAGTATGCGCGATGATCGCGCCGCTGGCCGCCGAAGGCCTGGTCGACGCGGTGGACGCCTTCTGCGAACGCATCGGCTTCTCGCACGAGCAGACCGAGCGCGTGTTCCAGGCTGCGCGCGCGCAGGGCCTGCCGGTCAAGCTGCACGCGGAGCAGTTGTCCGACCAGCGCGGCGCCGAGCTGGTGGCGCGCTACCAGGGCTTGTCCGCCGACCATCTCGAACACCTGACCGACGCCGGCATCGCGGCGATGGCCGCCGCCGGCACCGTGGCGGTGCTGCTGCCCGGCGCCTACTACTTTTTGCGCGACACCACGCCGCCGCCGGTGGCCGCGATGCGCGCCGCCGGCGTGGCGATGGCGGTGGCCACCGACTGCAATCCCGGCACCTCGCCGATGACGTCACTGCTGCTGGCGATGAATATGGTCTGCACCCTGTGGCGTCTGACGCCGCTGGAGGCGCTGGCCGGCTGCACCTTGCACGCCGCCCGCGCGCTGGGCCGCGAACAGCAGATCGGCAGCCTGGAAGTGGGCAAGCGCGCCGACTTCGCGCTGTGGCGCATCGCCCGTCCGGCCGACCTGTCGTACGCCATCGGCCTCAATCCCTGCCGGGGCGTGGTCAATGCCGGCGTGTTGCGTTCGCCGCATGTTTAGAGCGCAGCCTCTGGAAATTCTGTTTCGTTAGTTGTTGTTTCGGTTACAGTACCGGGATGCCTCTTCTAACGTAACAGGATATCCATGTCTGTCTTGAACTCTCTCCGCGCCGCCGTCTTGCTGACGCTCGGCGCGCAGGCGCTGGCCCAGGAGCCGGTGCCGCCCACGCCCGTACCCCACGCACCGGAAGTCCCGGTAGTCGCCACGACGCCTTTGCAGCCAGCCTCCGTTCCGGCGCCGGCCGCCGCTCCGGCAGCCGCGCCCAAGCCCTACGCCGAGGTGGTGCGCGGCGCCGCCCATGTGCAGGGCTTCCTGAACCTGTACCAGAAGGAGGAGAAGGTCTGGATCGAGCTGCGGCCCGACCAGTTCGACCGGCCGATCTTCATGACCGTGAACATGCCGAACGGGATAGGCGAACGCGGTATCTATGGCAGCCAGATGGGCCTGAGCAAGGTGGTGGTGTTCCACCGCGTCGGCAACCTGGTGCAGATGATCGCCAAGAACACCCGCCACGGCGCCAAGCCCGGCACGCCGCAGGCGCTGGCGGTGTCGCAAGCCTTCTCCGACAGCTTGCTGGCGATCGCGCCGGTGGCCAGCGGCCCGCATCCGCAGAGCCGCGCGATCCTGGTGGAGGCGAACATCCTGCTGTTCGGCGATATTCCAAGTTTCACGACCCGGCTGGAGGCCGCCTTCCGCATGCCGTATGCGATGGACGCGCGCAACAGCAGCTTCCAGACCATCCGTTCCGACGAGTCCATGACCGGCCTGCAGGTCAACGCCCACTTCTTCGTGCCGCGCATCGCGGCGCCGCCGCTGGTGATGCCGACCACGCCGGTGGCGGTCGCCATGCCGCCGACCACGCTGCCGGACCCGCGCAGCATGTTCCTCGGTTTTTACTACAGCTTCATGCCGCTGCCGGCGCAGCCCATGCATGGCCGCCTGGCGGACGACCGCGTCGGCCATTTTGTCAACACCATGCACGACTACTCCGACGACGTGACGCCGACCACCGCCGTGCACCTGATCAGCCGCTGGCGCCTGGAGAAGCAGGACCCGGCGCAGGCGCTGTCGGAACCCAAGCAGCCCATCGTCTACTGGCTCGACGCGAACATCCCCGAGAAGTACCGCGAGTCGGTCAAGCAGGGCGTCCTGGCCTGGAACGAGGCGTTTGAGCGCATCGGCTTCAAGAACGCCATCGTCGCCCGGCAGCAGGGCGAGAAGGACCGCTTCGATACGATGGATGCGCGGCATGCGTCGGTGCGCTGGTTCGTCGGCAGCGATGTCGGCTTCGCCATCGGGCCGCGCCAGGTCGATCCGCGCAGCGGCGAGATCCTCGATGCGGACATCGGCATGTCCGACATCTTCGCGCGCGGCGCGCGCCGCATGATCGGCGAGGACAGCATGCCGCTGCAGGATGCGCTGGCGACGCCGGGACAGGAAGCGCGCTGCGACTACTTGCTGGAGTCGGCGTCCGAGATGGGCTTCGCCATGGGCCTGCTGGAGGCGCGCGGCGAACTGGAAATGGGCAGCCCGGAGGCGGACGCGGTGGCGCAAGCCTATGTGCGCTCGGTGGTGATGCACGAGATCGGGCACACGCTGGGCTTGCGGCACAACTTCCGTTCGTCGACCATCTACAGCATGAAGCAGTTGCAGGACCCGGAGTTCACCAGGAAGAACGGCCTGGCCGGATCGGTGATGGACTACACGCCGTTCAACCTGTCGCTCAAGGGCGAGAAGCAGGGCGAGTATGTGACGTCGACGCTGGGGCCTTACGATTACTGGGCCATCGAGTACGCCTACAAGCCGCTCGAAGCGGCGCAGGAGAAGGAAGAACTGGCGAAGATCGCCGCGCGCTCGAACGAGCCGCTGCTGGCCTTCGGCACCGACCAGGATGCGGGCGGCTTCAATTCCGATCCCGATGTGAACGTGTTCGACCTGGGCAGCGATCCGCTGGCCTATTTCCAGCGCCGCCTGACGATCTCGCGCGAGCTGTGGGACCGCCTGCAAAACCGCACGCTGAAACCGGGCGAAAGCTATGACACGCTGCGCCGCAGTTTCGACTACGGCTTCCAGCAGTTCGCGCGCACCATGCCGGTGGTGGTCAAGTACGTGGGCGGCGTGACCTATCTGCGCGACCACGCCGGCACCGGCCGCGCCACCTTCACGCCGGTGCCGTTGCCGCGCCAGCGGGCCGCCTTGCAGATGCTGACCAACAGCCTGTTCAAGTCGGACAGCTTCCAGTTCTCGCCGGCGATGATCAGCCGTCTGGGATCGGACCATTTTGAGTCGCGTGGACGGGCCGACGTGTCGGTCAGCGGCCGCGTGCTGTCCTTGCAGTCCGGCGCGCTGGACCAGCTGATGTCCGACCTGGTGGCGGTGCGCCTGCTCGATTCGCAGGAAAAGCTGGACGACCGCAAGCAGGCGCTCAGCCTCGACGAGTTGTACACCACCGTGCAGGACGCGGTGTGGAGCGAGCTAAAAACCGGCAAGGACATCAACGGCATGCGCCGCAATCTGCAGCGCGAGCATTTGAAGCGCCTGACCGCGATCCTGCTGCGCTCTTCGCCCATCACGCCGGCCGATGCGCGCAGCCTGCAACGCGAGAACGCGCTGGCGCTGCAACGCGATATCCGCGGCGCGATGGCGAAGCCGATGAGCCGCGAGGCCAAGGCGCACCTGTCGGAGTCGTATGAAACGCTGAGCCAGGCCTTGAAGGCGGCCATGTTGCGCGCGGGCGCTTGATGGTAAGCTCTCTGGATTGACCATCATTTCGGAGAGCGTGTGCAAGGACGATTGCTAGTTTTGCTGGCCCTGTTGTGGGCCGGCGCGGCGGGTGCCGCGTCGGCCGATACGCTGCACGTGGGGTCGAAGCGGTTCACCGAATCCTATATTTTGGGCGAGGTGCTGGCGCAGAGCGCGGCCCCGCACACAAAAGTAGAGCATCTGCAAGGACTGGGCAATACCGCCATCGTGCTGGCGGCCTTGCAGGCCGGCCGCATCGACGTCTATCCCGAGTACCTCGGCACCATCGACCTGGAAATCCTCAAGCACCCGCAGGCCGCGCCGCTGGAGCAGATCCGCCGCGAGCTGGCGCCCATGGGGCTGGGCGTGGCGGTGCCGCTGGGCTTCAACAACACCTACGCGCTGGCGATGCGCGGCGGGCCGGACGGGCTGACGAAACTCAGCGAGCTGGCCGCGCAGCCGCGCTTGCGCTTCGGCCTGTCGCACGAATTCATCGGCCGCGCCGACGGCTGGCCGGGCCTGGCCAAGCGCTACGGCCTGCCGCAGCAACCGGAAGGACTGGACCACGGCATCGCCTACGAGGGCCTGATGCAACGCCAGGTCGACGTGATCGACATCTACTCCACCGACGCCAAGATCCGCCAGTATGGCTTGCGCGTGCTGGAGGACGACCGCGCCTACTTCCCGCGCTACGACGCGGTGCTGCTGTACCGGCTCGATGCGGCCGAGCGCTTCCCGGCCGCGTGGAAGGCGATCACGCAACTGGAGGGCCGCATCAGCGCGGCCGACATGATCGCGATGAACGCCGCCGCCGAAATCGACGGCCAGAATTTCGCCGGGGTGGCGCGCGACTGGCTGGCCGCGCACCAGCCGCTGGCCGCCGGGACGCCATCCGCCGATGCCGGCAAGGCCGCGCAAGCGGCGCCGCTGCGCGACGGCCTGCTGGCCAAGCTCTTCGACAAGAACCTGTGGCCGCTGACGCGCCAGCATGTGACGCTGGTGTTGGTGGCGGTGCTGCTGGCCTGCGTGGTCGGCATTCCGCTGGGTGTGCTGGCGGCGGCGTTTCCGCGCCTGCGGCAGGTGGTGCTGGGATTGACGGGCGTGCTGCAAACGGTGCCCTCGCTGGCCTTGCTGGCGCTGCTGATACCCTTGCTGGGCGTGATAGGCACGGCGCCGGCGCTGGTGGCGCTGGTGGTGTATGCGCTGCTGCCGATCGTGCGCAACACCTGCACCGGCTTGTTGCAGGTGCCGCCCGGTTTGCGGTTGGCGGCGCAGGCGCTGGGCCTGCGGCCGATGCAGCGGCTGGTGCATGTCGAGCTGCCGCTGGCCGTGCCGGTGATCCTGGCCGGCGTGAAAACGGCGGCGGTGATGAGCGTGGGGACGGCGACCATCGCCGCCTTCATCGGCGCCGGCGGCTACGGCGAACGCATCACCATCGGCCTGGCGCTGAACGATAACGCCATGCTGCTGGCCGGGGCGATACCGGCGGCGTTGCTGGCGCTGCTGACGCAGGCCGCGTTCGAGCTGCTGGAGCGGCTGGCCAGCCGCGCGCCGTCACAGCGAGTGTAGTTTGGAGCGCAGCAGCACCATTTCCTTGTGCAGCAGGCGCTCGGCGAGGAAATCGTTCTCGCGCTGGGCGGCGATGGCTTCCAGCGCCTGCGTGTGGCGCTCCAGCCGGGCGCGCAGCCAGGCTTTGTAGACGGCGGTGGCCAGGGGCGGCAATTTGGGCATGACTGTCTCCTGCGATAGGTTCGACATTCATTCTGCAAGCATGACTACGCCATGCTTTGCGCTATATCAAGCCCTTTGAGACATATGCGTCAGCGCCTCGCCGGTGACGCGGCAGATGCGCCATTCCGGCAGCAGCGAGGCGCCCATGCTTTCGTACAGCTTGATGGCGTTGCTGTTCCAGTCCAGCACCGACCATTCGAAGCGGCCGCAATCGCGTTCCACCGCCAGTTGCGCCAGCGCCACCAGCATCTGCTTGCCGTAGCCCTTGCCGCGCGCGCTCTGCCTGACGTACAAGTCTTCCAGGTACAGGCCCTTCTTGCACAGGAAGGTGGAGAAGTTGTGGAAGAACAGCGTGAAGGTGACGACTTCGCCGTCGGTCTCGCCGACTAGCGCTTCGCACACCGGCCTGTCGCAGAACAGGCTGTCGTGCAGCATGGTTTCGTTGGCGACGACCATGTGTTCCAGTTTTTCAAATACCGCCAATTCGACAATCATGCTGAATATGGCGGCGACGTCTGCCGGCTGGGCCGGGCGTATGGTCAGGTTGGAAGTGCTCATTAGGCCTCTACAGTGCTTGGTGTGGTGGAAGGGGAATCGGATTGCAGCGCCCAGGCGACGCTGGACAGGCACAAAATCATGCCGGCCCATTGCAGCGGTCCGGGGCGGAAGTGCTCCAGCTGGATCGACAGCAGCACGGATATGACCGGCGTGACCACGCCGATGTACACCGCCTTGTGCGAGCCGATGCGGTGGATCAGCGTGAAGTAGGCGGCGAACGCGATCACCGAGCCGAACAGCGACAGGTAGAGCAGTCCGCCCCAGTAGGGCAGGCCGGCCGGCACGGTGAAGGACTGGCCGCTGACCACCACCCACAGCGCCACCAGCAGGCTGCCCCACAGCATCGACCAGGCCATCGTCAGCAGCACGTTGGACGATTGCTCGCGCACCTTGATCACCACCACGTTGCCGACCGAGCTGGCGATGGTGGCGGTCAGCGCCAGGCCCAGGCCGAGCAGGAAGTGACCGTTGCCGCCGGACATGATTTCGGTCCAGGCGCCGCGGATCGACTGGAAAAACAGCAGCGTGACGCCGCAGATGGCGACCGCGCCGGCGCTCCAGGTGCGCCAGCTGACCGAGGTGCCGAAGGCCATGCGGTTGAGGATGGGGTTCCAGAACACCATCAGCGCGAACAGCACGGCGACCAGGCCGGAGACCAGGTATTGCTCGGAACTGTAGGTGCAGATGTAGCTCAGGCCGAAGGTGGCGCAGCCTTGCAGGAACATCCAGCGCTGGGTGCGCCAGGGCATCAGCAGCTTGTCGCCGCGCACCAGGCACCAGGCGAACAGCACCGCCGCCGACAGTGCGAAACGGTAGACCACCGACACGGCGGGCGCGACTTCGCCCAGTTGCAGCGTGATGGCGAAGAAAGTGGAGCCCCAGATCAGGCAGGCAATGATGAACAGGAGTGGTGAGGACATCGAACGAGTATAGCCGCCCCGGCGATTCCTTGCCTAGTAGCCATGATTTTGTTGCGGCGCAACAGATCGGCGGATTTGTCGGTATCGCTGCGTAAATCTTGAGCAATTTGCTGAAAATGCAAGTATGATGGAATGACACATCAATCAAGGGAGGGCGGCATGAATACCGCGCTGCAAATCAAAGTCGTCGGCTTGCTGGGCTATGTCGCGGTCAGTACCGCGCTGGTGCTGTTGCTGGCCGACGAGGAGATGCAGAGCGCCGCCCAGACGCTGCTGGCGTTTTCAGGCTTCCACTAGTACGCCAGCTTCATCCGGCGATACAAAAATCCCAGCACAAACAGCGGCCCGATCAGCAGGAAGCGCAGGTCGTCGAAAAACGACGGCTTCTTGCCCTCGATCTTGTGGCCGATGAACTGTCCTATCCAAGCCAGCACGAAGATCGCCAGCGACAGCGGCAGGATGGCGCGGTCGGGCAGGGCGGCCAGCAGGGCCAGCATCAGCGTCGTCATCAGCAGCATGCCCACCGCGAACGGTTTCGACAGCTTGAAGTAGTAGGCCAGCGAGGCCAGCGTGACCGCCACCGCCAGCAAGGGATGCGCCGCCCACAGCAAGCCCAGCAGCGTAAAGACGATGATCGGCACGCAGACGAAGTGGATCATTTCATTGATGGGGTTGAGGTGGCTTTCGCTGTACTGGGCCAGCAGCGTATCGATGGTGCGGGGTTGCGACATGGGTGTCTCCGGTTTTTTTTAGTATGGTCGTGCCGTCGGTAAATTCTACACCTGAAACGCGGCGTCGCCGCGCTTGGGTACAATGCGGCCATGATCCATGCCACAGATCCCCTCCGCCCCGCACTGACCGGCCTCGCGCCGGTGATCGATGGGCGCACGCGCATCCTGGTGCTGGGCAGTTTTCCCGGCGCCGCCTCGCTGGCGGCGCAGCAGTACTACGCGCATCCGCGCAATCTGCTGTGGCCGATTTTGTCGGCGCTGACGGGTGAGCCGCTGGCCCAACTGCCGTACGACGAACGCCTGCCGCGTCTGCTGGCGCACGGCTTCGGCCTGTGGGATGTGCTGGGCGCCTGCGAGCGCGAGGGCAGCCTCGACTCCGCCATCCGCAAGCCGGCCGCCAACGACTTCGCCCGCCTGCGCGAGCTGTGCCCGCAGCTGGAAACGGTGGGTTTCAACGGCCAGACCTCGGGCAAGTTCGCGCCGCAGTTTGCCGCCGAGGGGTATCGGACGCTGGTGCTGCCCTCGACATCTCCGGCACATGCCTCGCTTAGTTTGGCTCAAAAGCTGGAGCAGTGGAAAGTGCTGCTGTAGACCATCCCGTCGCATTGGATGTGGCCAGGGGCCATCCGTGCAATCAGAACGTTTACGTCTGGCAGGAATTTCATCCTGGGAGCTCATCCCGCAATTTGTTGGCCATTTCCAGTGTGGAAGGCATGGTTTTCGATTTCATTGGGAGTAGCGGCACACCATTGCGCGTGACATGGCTGGTCGCCTGCAGTTGAAGTGCTTGCCGGGCGAGCACAGAGATAACTTCACCGACGCTTTTGCGATGAAACGATGCTAGCTCTTTGGCGGCAGCGAGGACATCGTCGTCAATTGCTAAAGTGGTGCGCATGTTTCCCTCTGACGATCGAGTGATCAACATCGCTCATCTTACGCCACTTGAATACGCCGGTCCTGCCATGGAGGTGAACCAGACTTGGGTTCGTTAGGTTTCGGTTTGTAGCTGCCGCGGGCGCTCGCGAGCACGCGCTCGCGAATTTTCTCTTGCGGCATGATGCCAATAAAAATCGGTTTCATCACTTTTTTACCTCCTGCAGTATTCGGTCCAAGTCCGCCAGGGAAGCTCGCTTGATTCAGCGGATGGGGTGAACCGCCAAGCGCAAACCCATGGCATTCAACACCGCACGCAAGGTCTTCAGTGAGGGGTTTCCTTGTTTCGACAGAGTGCGATACATCGTATTGGGATTGGAGTCGGCCTGCCGCGCCACTTCTTGTATGCCTCCAAACGCCTTGCTGAGGGCCCTGAGCGCCAGCATCAGGTCCACTTCGTCGCCGGTTGCGAGTACATCGTTGAGATATTCAGCGGCGAGCGCAGGGTCGTTACGGAACATGGCGGCGGTCGCTTCGTCATGAGAGCGGTGTGCTTTTGTCATTTCTTCCCTTCCAGTCACGCAGCATTTCAATGGCCGCGGCGATTCCTGATAGTGATCTTTTCCATGAACATCAAGATAGTGGGTTATGCGATACAAATTAGCTTATAAGCGAATTTTTGCAAGTGGCCGGAGGCCGCTCCGCCGCTGTATCGCCGAAAAGCGCAGCTCCATCCCCGGAATAACTGCCTTCATCCCCCTGGCTCACCTGCCCTGGCAAGCACGCCCTAGACTGATCGCCGATACAAACGAATTTCGCCTGGAGCCAGGCTTCATCAATCAAGACAGGGATAGACAATGAATGGAATAGAGTTGGGGTTTGCCTTCCTGGCGGGCCTGGCGATGATTGCTAGCCCTTGCATACTGATGGTATTGCCGATTTTGTTGGGTAGCACCACAGAACGGAGCAGCCGACCCGTTTTTATCATCCTGGGTTTTGTCACTTCATTTACCACGGTGGCGTTGGCGTTTGCGAAAGGCGTGGGTGTTGCGGGGGCATCGCCGGTCCTGATACGTCAAATAGCCATTCTCCTGCTTGCCGCGTTTGCCGTCGTACTGCTGTGGCCTGCCTTGTATGCGCGCATGAGCCTGATGTTGCAGGGTGTTTCGGACCTGGGCATGAAATTGGCTCCCAGCCCGGGCGCGGGGAAAACCGGGGGATTCATCATCGGCTTGAGCCTGGGAGCGGTGTGGACGCCGTGTTCCGGACCGGTCCTGGCCTCCATCATCGCCCTGGTGGCGGGCTCCGGGAATCTGGGCCGGGGCCTGGCCTTGCTGCTGGCGTTTGGCATGGGCACCGGCCTGCCGATGCTGCTGATCGCGTATGGCGGCAAAACGATCAGTGCGCGTCTGCCCATCCTGGCCCGCAACGGCCTGGCGCTGCGGCGCGGCTTTGGCGTGGTAACCCTGGTCTTGCTGGTCTATATGCAGTGGCAGCAGTATGACGAGGCCGCTGGCTGGTTGGCCAACCGATACCAGGGATGGTTGTAGGATTCCGAACCGATGCCGGGCGTGGCGAGCCTAGGCTTATACTCTGGCATCGATGACTATAGGTCTACTGTATGCATGAGCAATACCAACGCTTGCGGCATGGTCAGCTTCCCGCGCCGCTGTGGGGGCTGCTCGCCGTGGGCGTGCTGACGCTGCACTCGATCCTGCCCGACTGGCTATTCGCGGACGATCCCGCCTTCTTTTCGGCCGCGCAAACCATCTTGCTGTTTTTTCATACACTGATGGCCTTGCTGGTATGGGCTTGCGCGACGCACCTGAGCCCGCTCCTCGAACGGCGCTATCCGCTGGCGTTGGCGGCGCGCATGCTGGTGGGTTTGCCGGTCGTGCTGGCGGGAGGAATACTCGCCGCCGGCGTGGTCTACCTCTATCTGTTTCCTGCCGGGGCCGGGCGTCCTGATGTGCGCGCCGGCCACTATCTGGTGGTCTACCGCGCCGTCATGGTGGCGATGTTCATCTATGGCTGGTTGTTGATGCGCGACCATGCGTATGGACAGGCCGCGCGCGCGCTGCGCCTGCAGCTGGAAACCGATATGCTGGGGACCGACGTCGATCGCAGCGAACTGGCGATGCTGGAAGCGCAGATCGAGCCGCACTTCCTGTTCAATACGCTGGCGCATGTGAAACGGCTGTACCGCGTGGACGACGCGGCGGCGGATAATGTGCTGAGCAGCCTGATCGCCTACCTGGAGCGAGCGCTGCCGGCGTTGCGCAAGGCCGACTGGAGCGTCGCCGACGAACTCGATCTGGTGACCCTTTACCTGGGCTTGATCGAACAGCGTAGCGCTGGCCGCTTGCGCTACGCCATCTGTGCGTCGCCGGCGTCGCACGCGGTCCACTTGCCGGCGCTGACCATCGCCACCCTGGTCGAAAATGCCGTGCGCCACGGAGTCGGTCCGCAGGCCGGCGGCGGCCTGGTCCGGATTGACGTCGGACTGGACCAGCGTGTATTGTCGATCGACGTCAGCGACGACGGCGTCGGTCTGCGGCTGTCGTCGGGACATGGGCTGGGCCTTGCGACCGTGCGCGCCCGCTTGCGCGGCAAGTTCGGCGGCGGCGCCACGCTGGCGGTGGCGCCAGGCGACGGCGCTGGCGTGCGCGCAGCGATCCGCATCGCATTGGGGGCCGGACATGCTTGAGTGGAGCCGACAGCGGGGCGCTGCCGCGCTCGGACGATTGCGTTCGAACTACCGCCAGACGCTGGCGTTTGCCGCCATCGGCACGGTCACCGAGCGGCTCACGGAGGTGCCGGCGTGGTTGGTCCGCATCGAACGCGACGGCTGGGATGTGTTCCTGGCCGCGTTTGCCTGGGATTCGCTGGCCTGCGCGCTGGCCGCGCTGGTGGTCGCTTTCTCTGTCCGGCTGTGCATCGACAGCGGATCGGAGCTGATCCGCCACCCGGCCAGATTCCTGCTCCTGCTAACGCTCGGCACCACGGCCGCCACGCTGCTCGCCAGAGGCTTGCCGCTGGTGCTGGGCAATGGGCCGAGCGCCGACTTCGGCGGGCACCCCGCGCAGCTGGTCAATTTCTGGATGCAGACGCTGCTATGGGGCGGCCTGATCGGATGGCTGTATCTGCTTTCCCTGCGGCGCGCCGAAGACCATGCCAGGTTCACCGACCTGCTGGGCACGCGGGCGCGGCTCGCGCACCAGCTGGCGCGGGCACGCCTGGGGAGCGCCCGCGCCCAGGTCGATCCGGCCATGGTGGCGCGCGTGTTGAGTGTGGTCCAGCGTCGCTACCGCGGCACGCCGGCCGATGCATCGGCCTTGCTCGACCATCTGATCAGTTATCTACGGCTGGCGATGAGCCGCGGACGCGGCGGCCAGGACAGCCTCGCCGCCGAGATAGCGCTGATCCGAGCGCTGGTGGCCTTGCGCGCGGCCGAACACCGGATGGCGATCGAGCTGCGCGTGTTGCCTCAGGGCGCCGGTACGCAGACCCGTTCCGGCCCCTTGTTCTTGATCGCGTCCGCCTTGCTCGACGAAGCCATCGATGCCGGCGCGCGCGCGCTGCAACTGGAGCTGGCGGCCTGGGACGGGTATGTCGGTGTCGAGCTCGCCACTGGATCTGTCAACATCACGCCGGTGCGCATGGCCGCGCTGGCGCAGGCCGTGGCGGCGCTGCTGCCGGCCGGTCGGTCTGGATTGCAAACAGTGGTCAACCCGGGAGTGTATGGATATGTGGTCAAGCAAGTCTGCCAGTGAAACGGCCCCGAGGGCATTGATCGTCGAAGACGAGCCGGCGATGCAGGACGAGTTGCGCGAATTGCTCAGCGAGCTGTGGCCGGCGTTGACGATCGCCGGCCTTGCGGCCGATGGCGACGAGGCCTTGCGCCAGATTGCCCGCCACGCGCCGGAGATCGTCTTTCTCGACATTCAGATTCCCGGTCCCAATGGACTCGAGCTTGCCCGCCTGGTGCGCGAGCGCTGCCACGTGGTGTTTGTGACCGCCTTCGACGCCCACGCGATCGAAGCGTTCGAGCATGGCGCGGTCGACTACATCCTGAAGCCGATCGATCCCGAACGGATGGCGCTGACCGTGGGCCGGCTCCAGCAGCGCCTGGCCGCCAGGCCGGTCGGCCTGCCGCCGCAGGTCGGGCCGCACGCGCCGCAGCGGCCGGCGTCGTATCTGCGCTGGATCACCGCGTCGGTGGGCGATGCGATCCGGCTGATCATGACGGACGACGTGGTGTTTTTCCAGTCGGACCAGAAATATACCCGGGTGGTGCTGGCCGATTCCGAGGTGCTGATCAAGAAAACGCTGAAGGAGCTGATGAGCGAGCTGGACCCGGATCAGTTCTGGCAAACCCACCGCTCGACGGTGGTCAACGCGACGGAGATCGCCAGCATCGCCCCCAATATGGCGGGCCAGCTGACCTTGAAACTCAAGAGCCGGCGCGAGTCGCTGCCGGTGGCCGAGGCGTTTGTGCGGCGCTTTCGCCAGATGTGACATAGCCGGTCATCAGCGCGACGGCCCAGTCTTCGCGGCCGTTGGCGCAGGCCAGTTCGGCCATGCTGCGGTGGTCGTAGGGGACGCTGAGCAGCTGCGCCTGCCAGCGTTGCTGGCGGCGCTCGACGATGGCGTAGCGGGCGTCGGGCGAACCGGATTCGATGGCGTGGGGATAGGGATGGTCGTCGGCGTAGGCCGGCTGGCCGACGCTGCCGGGATTGACGAGCAAGGTGCCGCGCGCGCTGCGCACGCTGCGCGGCACGTGGGTGTGGCCGCAGGCGACCAGGCTGGCGTCGACCTGGCCGAGGCGCTGTTCGATGTCGGCGGCGCCGGCGTGGCGCTCGGCCGTTTCCAGCAGGCCGGTGAGGTCGCTGGTGGGCGTGCCGTGGCACAGGAACACGTCTTCGCTGTATTGCAGCGCCGGCCGCAGCGTGGCGATCCACGCCAGTTCGGGCGGTGTCAGCTGCGCGCGGGCGTAGGCGTCGGCTGCGCCGGAGCCGGGATGCAGTTCCAGGATCTGCCGCTCATGGTTGCCGGCCAGGTGGACCCAGTCCTGCGCCATCAGGTAGCGCGCCGTCTCCAGCGGCAGCAGCGGACCGGACAGGCTGTCGCCCAGGTTGACCACCGCGTCCACGCCCTGGTGGCGGATGTCGGCCACCACCGCTTCCAGTGCGGCCAGGTTGCCGTGGATGTCGGAGACGATGGCGATGCGCATGGCTAGCTATCCTTGAAGGTGGCCAGCAAGCCGGCCGTATCGACGATGGCGGCGTACTCGCCATCGAGGTTGGACAATGCCATGTAGTGTACATCGTCGGCGCTGCGGGGCGCGCCCGCGTAGTCGTTCTTGGCGTAGGCGTAGCAGGCGTCGGCCACCACGCTGGTGGCGAAGCCGAGGTTGCCGGCGCTGCGGGCGCTGGCCTCCACCGAGTTGTTGGTGCTGACGCCGGCCAGCACCAGGCGATCGATGCCGCGCACCCGCAGCCAGCGCTCCAGGCCGCTGTTGACGAAGCAGTCCGGCACATTCTTTTCCACCACATGTTCGTGCGCCAGCGGCGCCAGGCGCGGCTGGAATTCGGCGCCCGGCTGGCCCGGCCAGAACGGCGAACCCGGCGTGCGCGATAGGTGGCGCACATGGACCACGGGGGCGCCGGCCGCGCGCCAGGCGTCCAGCAGGGCGGCGATGTGGCGCTCGGCGTCGGGGTTGTTGCGCGCGCCGGCGGCCGGGCTGGCCATGCCTTGTTGCATGTCGATGATGATCAATGCTTGCATCTTATGTTTCCTCGCGGGAGATCACCCGCACCACCGACTCCAGGTAATCCTCGAAGCCCATGCGCAGGTAGAGTTGGTGCGCGTCATTGCTGCGCATGACGTGCAGGAAGGAGCGGTCGCCGCGCCGCAGGTGGCGGCGCACCAGCTTGAGTATCAGTTTTTTGGCCAGCCCCCGGCCCTGGTAGTCGGGATGGGTGCAGACGCCGCTGATTTCGCACAGCCCGGGCGCGCGCAGGCGTTCGCCGGCCATGGCCATCAGCCGCTCGCCGTCGAAGTAGCCGAAGTAGTCGCCCAGCTCGATGGTGCGCAGGCCGAACGGCCCCGGCTTGCAGAGCAGGGCCAGCTCCAGCGCCTGCGCCGCGTGCTGCGGGCCCAGCGGCAGGGCCTCCGGCGCCGGATCGGCGGCCGGCGTGGCGCCGCTCCAGAGCATGCGGAACATGGTGCTCTCGGCGTCTATCTTCCAGCCGGGCGGGGCGGCGCCGTGCCAGCTGTCGCAGTAGAACGGTTCGCCCGGCGCGCACACCGCCGCCAGCGCGGCGAAGTCCGGCCGGGCCGGATCGGCGAAGGCGACGATGGGGGAGAAACCCTGGGTGTAGCGGCGCGCGCCGCCGCTGCCGTCGGCGTGGCGCGCGTGGGCGCCGGTCAGGGTGTGCCAAAAGATGTGGTCCAGCAGGTCGTTGCGTTCCATGCAGCTTGCCTTGTCGAGGGAGCGTGGTTATGCTTGCTTTAAATACACTTTCTTTTTAACACAGATTTGACAGGGGTATACATCGCAGTTCAACTTAGCTGGGGACAAAATGGATAATCAGAAAATCGCCATCGTCGGCCTGGGCCGTATCGGCTCGGCCTTCTTGCGCAATATGCTGGGCCGCCGCGAGCGCGGCGTGGAGCTGGTGGGCGTGGCCGAGAGCGGCGATACGCCGGGCCGCCAGCTGGCGCTCGACGCCGGCCTGGCGGTGCTGACGCTGGACCAGATTGTCGCCCTGGGCGGCGGCGTCGACATCCTGTTCGACCTGACCGGCATCCCCGCCGTGCGGCGCGAGATCCGCGAAAAACTGATGGCGCAAGGCAATCACCACACGGTGATCGCCTCGGAAACCATCGCCCGCCTGATCTGGGCCATGACCAGCGACGACGAGCTGCCGCTCATCGCCGGCCGCAGCACCGGCTACTGAGTCGCCTTACGGCCCCACCGGGACGATGGTGGCCACGCCGTCGTCGGTGATGCCGATCAAGAGCAGGCCGTCGCCGGACACCGCCAGCTGGCGCGGCAGCAGCTGCTTGCCGTTGCCGACCAGCTTGTACTGGTTCAGCAGCTTGCCGGTGCTGTCGTACATCCACACATCGCTGAAGGCGGCCCTGACGGCGGCGCCGCAATAGATGCGGCCGTCGCTGCCCAGCTCGATGTTGTTGGGCGTGCCGTCGCCGGCCGCCAGGTAGCCCAGCACCCCCAGGTCGCTCGGATTGATGATGCTGCACAGCTTGGGCGCGCTGTTGGCGGTGTAGATCCGCGTGCCGTCCTGGCTGACGGCGATGTCCTGGCCCAGCGTGCCGGTGTTGGCGTGGCTGGCGGCCGGGATTTTGGCCGGGTACAGGGTGCCGCCGTTGAGCGCGGCGTAGTCGACGCTGAGCGTGGTGATCGCCACCACGGCGGCGTTCTCGGACTGCTGCAGCAGGCGGTTGCCGTCGCCGCTGGCGGCCAGCGTGCCGCCGCCGCTGAGCGGCAGGCTGACGCGGGCGTTGTTGGCGGTCAGGTAGGCGGCGCCGTTGCTCAGCACCAGCATTTCCACGCCGTTCGGGCGGATCACCTTGAGGCGGGTGGCCTGGTCGGCGTCGACCGCGATCTGCGACAGCACCGTCTGGGTGTTGAGGTCGATGGTGACCAGCGAACGGCTGCTCAGGTTCAACAGGTACAGGTAGTCGCCGTTGGTGCTGGTGGCCATGTCGCCCAGGCTGGCGCCCAGGCCGGCGATGGTGGCGGTCTTTTGTCCACTGTAGAGGTTGTAGACGTCGATGTAGGCGCCGCCGTTGTGCACATAGGCATAGGGCCGGATCGGGTCGGTGACCACGTTGGCGTAGGTCAGCACGGTGCTGACGTTGGCCTGCGGCGTGCGCGTGCCTTTCCACAGGGCGACGCGGATCGGCTCGGGCGCGCTGGCGTCGGTATTGAGCGGGGTCAGCGTGACGGTGGCGATGCTCAGCGTGTTCGCGCCCAGCGACACCGGGTCGGCCGTCAGGATCAGCTGGTTGCCGCTGACGCCGGCCACCAGCCAGCCCTGGCTGGAGACGGCGCTCATGCCGCCGAAGCTGCCGTAGTTGTCGCGCACGGTCAGGGTGCGGGTCAGCCTGGTCCAGGACGGCGTGGCGCTGAAGGCGACCCCGGTTTCCGACGGCAGCAGCTTGTGCTGGTCCTTGTTGATGGTCAGCAGCACCGGCGCCACCACGCGGTCGCCGTTGACGCGGGCGGTGGCGTTGACCAGCGTCGAGCTGACGCCGACGCCGGCGTTGGCCGGCAGCGCGCTGAAGGCGACGCTGCGGGCGGCCTGGTTGACGACGCCGCCGGCCAGGCTGGCGTCGGCCCAGGCGGGCAGCGTGTCGAACGACCAGGGCCAGGAATTGGTGACGGTGTTCAGGCTCAGCGACAGGCTCGGGCTGGTGCTGAAGTCGCGGCCGTAGGCGCCGCCCAGGGTGATGCTGTTGAGCGAGGTGCTCAAGGTGGCCGGGCTCAGGTTGAGCGTGACCGGCAGGCTGCGGCCGGCCTGGCCGCTGGCGCTCAGCGTGACGCTGCCGCTGTAGCTGGCGCTGGCCAGCGTGCCGACGGTGGGATCGACCGTCAGCACCGCGGTGGACGGCGTGGTGCCGCTGGTGGGCGAGACGCGCAGCCAGGCGCCGTTGGCGACGGCGCTCCAGCTGGCGCTGAGCTTGTCGTCGGTGTCGAGCGCGATCACCTGGTTCGGCACCGGGGCGCCGTTGATGGCGTTGAAGGTGACGCTGCCGGCGGTGACCAGGCCGCTCGGCTGCACCGACAGCGTGGCCGGCAGGATGGCGCTCTGGCCGTCGCTGGCGCTGATGGTCAGCGTGGTGCTGTAGTCGCCCACGGCCAGGCCGCTGGCGTCGAAGGCGACGCTGAGGCTGCCGCTGCCGCTGCCGGCGGCGGCGCCCGGCTTGAGCCAGGCGGCGCCGCTGCTGGCGGTCCAGTTGCGGCCTTCGCTGCGGATGGCGACGTCGATCGCGGCCGGCGCGGCGGCGCCGACGCGGGCGGTGCCGCTCAGCGCGACGGCCGGCGTGGCGCTGAAGGCCAGCTGGCCGACCGCCGTCACCTGCAGGCTGTAGGGCAGCTGCATCGGCGAACCGGGCAATTGCGAGGCGCAGCCGCTGTCGCGGCACAGGCGCACCGTGAAGGTGCCGCTGTAGGTGCCGGCTGTCAGCGACGGCGCGGTGTGCAGCACGGCGTGGTATTGGCTGTCGCTGTCGCGGATCAGCTGGGCGTTCGGCAGCAGCACGCCGTTGTTGTCGACCACGCTGGCGAGCACGCTGGCGGTATTGGCGAAGTCGGCCGGCCTGGCCACGGTGGCGATGACGTTGAGGGTGGTCGAGGTGCCGGCGGTGACGCTGGCGCGGACGGTGTCGGGATTGAAGCTGAGGGCCGGCGAGACCACCGGGGTGCCAGGATCGGCGCCGCCGCCACCGCCGCCGCCGCCGCCGCATCCGGTCAGCAGGGCGGCCAGCAATAGTGGCAGGAGGTAGACGGACCTGGGTCTCTGCATGGCGGTATCCTTGGGGTAAGCACAGCTTGATTTACACATTTTACAATTGTTGCGTATTTGCAACTATGTGTCAAGCGTCGGGACGCGCGCACGGCCGCGCCCCGGCCAGAATACCATCGCGCGCAGCTATTTGCCCGTCGCGTGCGCCTCATACGCGCGGATGCGGTCCAGCTTGGCCGAATACAGGTCGTGGTCGCCGCGCGTGGTGCTGTTGGCCAGCGCCTTGGCCATGTGGGCGTCGGCTTCGCGCAGCTTGCCCAGCTGGTAATTGGCCAGCGCCAGCCAGAAGTGGAACTCGTGGTAGTCCGGCACCCGCTCCACCTCGCGCTTGAACAGCTCGCGCGCGCGGCGGTAGTCGCCGGCCTGCATGGCGGCCTGGCCCAGGTTGAAGAAATGGAAGGGCGGGTCGGGTTCCAGCTGGGTCAGGCGGATGCGCAGCCTGGCCGCCTCGGCCTGCTTGTCCGGGGTGTGCTGGGCGTCCAGCGACTGCACCAGGTTGGACAGGAAGATGGTGTTGTCGGGCGATTGCGACAGCGCGTAGCGCAGCGCCTGCTCGGCCTCGGGCAGGTTGCCGTGGTGCTGGTAGACCACGGCCAGCGTGTTGTAGGCGTGCAGGAAGCCCGGGTCCTGCTCGACCGCCTTGCGGGCCGACCAGTAGGCCTCGTCCAGCTGGCCTTGCGACAGCAGCTCGGCGGCGCGGTTGTTCAGGTACATGGCGACGATGGTGTGTTCTTCCAGCGGCCGGGCGTTCTCGCGCGCCTTGGGCGGGATGGGGATGAAGTCCACCGTCAGCGCGTTCGACAGGTCGACGCTGTAGGCGTCGCCATGGGACAGGCGCGGCCGGCCCAGCGCCAGGTTGACGTGGTTGCTGGCGAAGTACAGGTTGCCGGCGCGGCTCCAGCTTTCCTCGACCTCGACCTGCTGGAACTGCACCACCAGGTTGAGCTCGCGCGCCAGCGCGGCCGTCATGATGGCCAGCGACAGGCAGTTGCCGGCGCGCGCCTCGAAGGTTTGCGCGGCGTCGCGGGTGATGGCGGAATCGTATTCGAGCTGCAGCTTGTCCTTGCGGTAGAGGGCGTCGAACAGCTCGCGGCGCGGATCTTTGCGCGTCAGGCTGTGGCCGATTTCGCGGCTCAGGTAGCTGCGCATGGCGGGGCTGACGGCGAACACGTGGGCGGTGTCGACCGGCGCCGCCGGCGGCTGGAACAGGGGATCGTGGAACAGCATCGGCGCCGCCGCGCGCGGCGTCAACGACGGCCCGGCGCAACCGCACAGCAGCGCGGCGCACAAGGTCAGGGCCCATGGTTTCATGACGTGTCTCCCTTTGCTGCGGAGCACAAGCCGGCGCCGCACCAGGCAGCGGATTCTGGGTTCCGCTTGAGGAAAGTATCCTCGGCTCGCGGGGCGATGTCAAACGGGAATTTGCGGCCGGCTTAAGCCAGCGGGCGCAGCTCCAGCGGCTCGCCGTCGGCGTCGAAGCGCAGCGCCACCTGCACCGCGCCGATGCCGATGCTGGCCAGGGCGTCGCGCAGGTCGTCGACCTCCAGTTCCAGGTCGGCGCCGAGGTCGAGCGGCTTGTCGCCGCTGGCCAGCACGGCCTCGCCGTCGCGCAGCTGGACCCGCAGCACCATCTCGTCGTCGATGTCGGCCGGCGCGATGACGGCGTTCAGCCCGGCCGGCGCGCGGCCGTCGATGGCCTGGTTGAGCGCCGACAGCAGCTGCAGCATCGCGTATTCGGACTGGCCCTGTTCGCGGGCGCCGAAGAACAGGTCCTGGTACAGGAAGTTCAGGCGCAGCGCGCCGTCACCGCGGCCGCGCCCCAGGCAGCGCGCCACCAGCGGCGCGTGCTGTTCGGTCCACTTCTGGTAGCGCTCGGCGCGCCGGGCGAAATAGGCGTCGGCCGCCTTCTCGCCGGCCGGCACCTGGTAGAAGGCGTCGTCGGCGCGCTTCAGCGCGAAGCCGAGCAGGAAGCGCAGCTCGACCGCGGTGTCGTCGGCGCCGAAGCCGGTGGCCGCCCAGCCGGCCGCCATGCTGCGCTCGAGCGCCGGCGCGGCGGCGATTTTTTTCTCGGTCAGCGACTGCGCCGCCTCGCGCACCATGGTGTGCAGCTGGCCGTAGCTGACGCGTTCGAACTGATCCAGGTCGTAGCCGTGGCTGACCAGCACTACCTTGGCCTTGGGGCTTTCCAGGCCGGCGTCGGTGAAGCTGGCCAGCAGGGCTTCGTAGGCGGCGGCGTCCTGGAAATCGAAGGCCGGGTCGAGGCCGCCCTGGCTGTGGACGAACACCGGAATCGCGAAGGCGTCGATCTCCATCTCGGGCGCGCCTTCGCGGCGCAGCATCAGGCTGGCGGCGCCCTCCTCGACGGCGTTGCGCAGGTAGCGGTAGCCGTCGCGCGACTCGTCGCGCGCCAGCTCGATGGCGCCGTACAGCACCTCGTCCTTGCTTTGGTTGAGCAGCTTGCGCAGCAGGCGCTGGAAGTCCAGCGTCTTCTGGGCCAGTTCGGCGCGGGTGCTGTCGGCCACGATGTCGTGGTTGAACTCGCCATCGGCCAGGTCCAGCGCCAGCGCGCACAATTCGGTGGTTTGCTGTTCGTCTTTGAGTTCCGGGGAGTTCGCGGATTTGCGCGCTTGCGGGCGCTTATTTTTTGGCATTTTTATTTATCGTTCGGTGTGGAAGGCTTCGTGCAGTTCGTCCAGCAGGTCGGCGGTTTCATCCTCGGACAGGCCGAGGTGGCGGCAGGCGCGCTCGCCGCCTTTTTCCCACTCATACGACAGCTTGCTGCCGTGGAAGCGGGCGATGCCTTTTTCCGCCAGCAGCGCCAGCGCCACCAGCGAGCGCACGGCGTCGTCGGTGGCCGGGTCGTCCAGCACCCGGTAGTCGTGGTGCAGCAGGATGGCCCAGGAGACGTCCGGCGACAGCCCCCAGTTGCGCGCCAGCAGGCAGCCGATGGCGGCGTGGTTGGTGCTGTAGCGGCTGTCCTCGATGACGGTGAAGGCTTGCTCGGCGTCGTCGCAGGCGTCGGCGTAGGTGGCGGCGTAGTCGGCGAAGCGGTTCATCAGCAGCGGCACGCCGATGTCGCAGAACAGGCCGAAGGTGTGGGCGATGTCGGGCGGGGCGATGCGCAGCGTGCGCGAGAAGAACACCACGGCCTGGGCGCGGCGCGCCGAGATTTCCCAGAACGCGTTCAGGTCGGCTTCCTTGCCGTCGATGGCCTGGCGCGCCAGCAGCCCGGTCAGCAGGGCCGCGCACTGGTTGATGCCGAGGAAGTTGATGCCCTGCTCGACCGACTTGGCCTTGCGCGCGGCGCCGAAGAACGGCGAGTTGGCCAGCTTGAGCAGGGCGCCGGACATGCCGACGTCGTTGCCGATGATGCGGGCGATGCGGCGCGGCGACGGGTCGGACTGGGCCAGCTCGCGCTGCAGGTCGACGAGCAGGCTGGGCCGTGGCGGAATACGGATGGAGCGCATCAGCGCTTCTTCCACCGCGTTTTCAACTGGCATGGCTGGGGCTGCAACTGTCGTCATGGTGTTCTTCAGGGGTACGGGGTGGGCGATGCAATACAGCACTATAAACCAGCGGCGCTCACTCATGCTGGGCATGCTTACCCCGATTATCGCCGCAAGCGTGCGCGGCGGGCGTGAATTTATCCTGAATTTCTGCCGCCCCCACCATATTTTGTCGCTAATTTCCGTTAAGTGCGGCGATTCGATAATCATTTGTTATGTGTTTGGTGGTTGTCCAGGCCAGACGGGCGTCTACAATACGGCCATGGACCAGCACCTGGCAGGCATCGATTTCAGCGCGCCCCCGGCCGAGGTGGCGCGGCGCTTGATCGGCGTCACCCTGCTGGTGGCCGGGGTCGGCGGGCGCATCGTCGAGGCCGAGGCCTACGACCGCAGCGAGCTGGCCGCGCACAGTTACAACGGCCCGACGCCGCGCAATTTTTCCATGTTCGGGCCGCCGGGGCGCAGCTATGTGTACCGCTCGCACGGCCTGCACTGGTGCCTGAATTTCGTCTGCCGCGAGGAGGGCCACGGCGCCGGCGTGCTGATCCGCGCGCTGGAGCCGCTGGCGGGACTGGCGCAGATGCGCGCACGGCGCGGGCTGGACGACGAGCGGCTGCTGTGCGCGGGGCCGGGGCGGCTGTGCCAGGCGCTGGGCGTCACGCGCGCGCACAACAACCTGGCGCTGGACGCGGCGCCGTTCGCGCTGCTGGCGCCCGGGCGGCCGGCGCCCGAGGTGCTAGCCGGCCCGCGCATCGGCATCAGCAAGGCGATGGAGCTGCCGTGGCGCTTCGGCCTGGCCGGCTCGCGTTTTTTGAGCAAGCCCATGCGCTGATTGCGGCTCCACCTTGAACACCGACACCGCCTGCGACAGCTGCACCGCCTGCTCCTGCAGGCTGGCGGCGGCGGCGGCGGCCTGTTCGACCAGCGCGGCGTTCTGCTGCGTCACATCGTCCATCTGCCCGACCGCCTGGTTGACCTCGGCGATGCCCTGGGCCTGTTCGACGCTGGCCTTGCTGATGCGGGCGATCACCTCGTTGACCTGCTGCACCGACTCGACGATGGCCTCCATCCGCTCGCCGGCCTGGTGCACCGAGGCGCTGCCGCTGTCGATGGTGGCCACCGAGGCCGAGATCAGCGCCTTGATTTCCTTGGCGGCGGCGGCCGAGCGGTGCGCCAGCGTGCGCACCTCGCTGGCCACCACCGCGAAGCCGCGGCCCTGCTCGCCGGCGCGCGCCGCTTCCACGGCGGCGTTCAGCGCCAGGATGTTGGTCTGGAAGGAGATGCTGTCGATCACGCCGATGATGTCGACGATCTGGCGCGAGCTGGCGCGGATCGAGGCCATGGTCTGCACCGCCTGGCGCACCGCGGCGCCGCCGTGCTGGGCCAGGTCGGCGGCGCCGGCCGCCAGCTGGCAGGCTTGCTGGGCGCCGGCGGCGTTGTCCTGCACCGCGCGGGTCAGGCTGGCCATGGCGCTGGCGGTTTCCTCCAGCGAACCGGCCTGCATCTCGGTGCGGCTCGACAGGTCGAGGTTGCCGCTGGCGATTTCGTGGGCGGCGCAGTCGATCGCCTGCACCGCCGCCAGGATCGCGCCCAGGGTCTGGGTCAGCTTGTGCATGGTGTGGTCCAGCATGCGGGCGGTGTCGGCGATCTCGTCGCGGCCGCGGTTGTCGCCGCGGCCGGCCGCCAGGCGGCCGGCGGCCAGCGCCACCACCACGTCGGCGATGGCGCGGATGTCGTGCAGCATGGCGCCGCGCACCGCCATGGTCACCCCCAGCGACAGCGCGATCGACAGCAGCACGATCGCCGCCATGCTGGTGACCAGGGTGTGGAACTCGGCCGCCGCGCGCGCGTAGGCCTGCTCGCTGAGGCTTTTCTCCAGCGCCGACAGCTGCGCCAGCTGCTCGTTCAGCAACAGGAACTGTTTTTCGCCGTGGGCCATGGCGTTGGTGGCGATGCTCTGGTCGATGCTGGCCATCTCCATGGTGTCGCGCACCGCCTTGCGGTAGGCGGCCAGCGATTGCAGCGTCTGCTCGACGATCTTGCGCTCGGCGGCGTTGCGGTCGGCCGCCGCCAGCGTGTCGAGCTGGCGCAGCTGGGTTTCGATGGCGGCGTGGCCGGCCTTGATCTGCCTGGACAGCGCGTCCAGCCGGGGCTGGGAAAAGCTGCCGTTGACCCAGGCCAGCAGCTGGTAGATGTGGGCGTGGGCATAGCGGGTTTCGCCGGTGATGTCGGCGGCGGTGCGCAGGCGGGCGGCGCGCACCTGCACCAGGTTTTCCAGCGAGGCGTTCTGGCGCACCATGCCGTAGTAGGCGGCGGCGGCCGTGACGATCAGCAGCAACAGCACCAGGCCGGGCGCCAGCAGCAGTTTGGGACCGATACGCAGTTTGCTCAGCATGGTGCTCTCCCGCCGCTATTTTTTGTAGATGCCCGCTTCCAGCACCACGTCGCCGACGCGCAGGATGTAGGTGGTCTTGGGTTCGATCTTGCCGCTGCCGGGATTCTTGTACTGGTAGTCGACCCAGCCGTGGCCTTTCTTGGCCGCCAGCTCGATGATCTCGCGGCGGTATTTCTTGCCGCTGGCGTCGGGCACGTCGGTCAAGTCCTTGCCGACGATGGAGGGGTTGAACGGGTGGGCCAGCACGATGCCGCTGGTGAGGTCGCGCAGGTCGACGTACAGCGAACCCTGCACGAAGTCCGGATCCTTGGCGGCCACCTTCTTGATCAATTCGTCCTTGCCGTGGGCCTTGAGGTAGGCGGCGCTCTTCTCGACCAGGGCGACGGCGTCTTTTTCGGTGGGCTCGGCGGCGCAGGCGGTGCTGTGCAGCAGTGGGACGACAAACGCGGCAATCGCGGCGATGGCGGTCGGCATGGCGGTCAGTTTCATGGCGGTTCCTTGTGGTGGGGGGGGCGGGGAGGCTTGCTCCCATGAACTTTACGCCGGCATGGACCACGGGGATTGCGCTGCCGCAAAGTCTGGCCGTGTGGCAATTTTGCACGCGCTCGGCATCAAGGAAAAATGTATTTCCATGCGTCAGTTGATTTACGGCAATCGCAATTTCCGCGGGCGGCCTAGCATGCAGTCTCCGCCCCCCCTTTTATTGCGATAGGAACTTGCGATGACCTCTACTCCGACAGCCTCCTGGCACAGCGCCGCCACCCAGGCGCCCAAGTTCAAGCCCTTCATCCGCCAGACCATCCCCCATTCCCGCCAGTGGGAATGGCTGACGCCCGATTTGCAGGAAGCGGTGCAGGTGGTGTCGCACGTGCTGCCGTTCCGCACCAACGAGTACGTGCTGGACCAGCTGATCGACTGGAGCAACATCCCGGACGATCCGATCTTCCGCCTGACCTTCCCGCACCGCGACATGCTGGCGCCGGACGACTACGCCCAGCTGCGCGAGCTGGTGCTGGGGCGCGCCAACCAGCAGGCGCTGAGCGAGCTGGTGCGGCGCATCCGCCTGCGCATGAACCCCCATCCGGCCGGGCAGATGACGCACAACGTGCCGCGCGTGAACGACGCCCCGCTCAAGGGCTTGCAGCACAAGTACAAGGAGACGGTGCTGTTCTTCCCCAGCGCCGGCCAGACCTGCCACGCCTACTGCACCTTCTGCTTCCGCTGGCCGCAGTTCGTCGGCATGGACGACATGAAGTTCGACGCCAAGGAATCGCACCAGCTGGCCGACTACCTGCGCCTGCATCCCGAGGTGACCGATGTCTTGATCACCGGCGGCGATCCGCTGATCATGAACACCCGCTCGCTGGAGGCGTATATCGAGCCGCTGCTGGCGCCGGACCTGGCGCATATCCAGAACATCCGCATCGGCACCAAGTCGGTGGCGTACTGGCCGCAGCGCTTCGTCACCGACCGCGACGCCGACGACCTGCTGCGGCTGTTCGAGCGGGTGGTCGGCAGCGGCAAGAACATGGCCATCATGGGCCACTACAACCACGCGGTGGAGCTGCGCCCGGAGATCGCCCAGCAGGCGGTCAAGCGCATCGTCGGCACCGGCGCCACGCTGCGCATGCAGGGGCCGCTGATCCGCCACATCAACGAAGATCCGCGCAGCTGGGCCGAGTTGTGGCAGACCGGCGTGCGGCTGGGGGCCATCCCCTACTATATGTTCGTCGAGCGCGACACCGGGCCGCGCGAGTATTTCCAGCTGCCGCTGGCGCGCGCGCACGAGATCTTCCAGCGGGCCTACCAGATGGTGTCGGGCCTGTCGCGCACGGTGCGCGGGCCGTCGATGAGCGCCTTCCCCGGCAAGGTGGTGATCGACGGCATCGTCAACATCGGCGGCGAGAAGGTGTTCGCCTTGCAGTTCCTGCAGGCCCGCAACGCCGACTGGGTGCGCAAGCCGTTCTACGCCAAGTTCGATCCGAAGGCGACCTGGATGGACGAGCTCAAGCCGGCCTTCGGCAAGGACAAGTTCTTCTTCGAGGAGGAGGGCGGCAGCCGCAGCGAGTACGGCGCCGAGCCGCCGGGCCAGCGCAAGGTGATCCCGCTGATCACGGCGCGCCAGGACGAGGCGCTGCGCGGCGCGGCCGTGGCCAGCGCGGCCGCTTGCGGCGCCCACGGCCAGGCCTAGGGGGCGCCATGTCCGGCCGCGCGGTGTTCGTGCTGGTGTTCCTGCCGTTCGCGCTGGGCCACTATCTGTCGAGCCTGATCCGCACCGTCAACGCGACGCTGGCGCCGCAGCTGATGGCGGCGCTGGCGCTCAGCCCCGCCCAGTTGGGCCTGCTGACCAGCGCCTTCTTCCTGGCGTTCGCGCTGGCGCAGTTGCCGGTCGGCATGGCGCTGGACCGCTGGGGCCCGGCGCGGGTGCAGCCGCCGATGCTGCTGCTGGCGGCGCTGGGCGCGCTGGCCTTCTCCGGCGGCCGCGATTTCTCCCAGCTGCTGGTGGCGCGCGCGCTGATCGGGCTGGGCTTGGGCGGCTGCTTCATGTCGGCGGTGAAAGCGGTGTCGACCTGGGTGGCGCCTGCGCGGCTGCCGTCGGTGCAGGGCTATCTGATCGCGGCCGGCGGGCTGGGGGCGGCGTCGGCCACGCTGCCGGTGCGGCTGGCGCTGCACTACACCGACTGGCGCGGCCTGTTCGTCGGCTTCGCCCTGGCGGCGGCCGCGCTGGCGCTGCTGATACGGCTGGTGGCGCCTTCCGCGCCTTCGCCATCGTCGGCGGCGCGGCCGGCCGGCCTGGCGGTGCTGCGCGAGGTGCTGCGGCATCCGGCCTTCCGCGAGGTGGCGCAGCTGGTGCTGGTGCCGCACATGGTGTTCTTCGGCATCCAGGGCTTGTGGATCGGCCGCTGGCTGACCGATGTCGCCGGCTACTCCGAGGCGGCGGTGGCCTACCTGCTGTACCTGGGCATGGCGGCGGTGATCTTCGGCGCCATCGCGGTCGGCATGGTCACCGAGTGGGCCGGGCGGCGCGGCGTGGCGCCGATCAGCGTGGCGGCGGCCGGGGTGGCGCTGTTCATCGCGGTGCAGCTGGGCTTTGTGTGCGACTGGGCGCCCAGTTACCAGCTGCTGTCGGTGCTCTTTACGCTGGTGGGCACGGTGACCGGCATCGAGTACGCGATCGTCGCCCAAAGCCTGCCGGCGGCGCTGACCGGGCGCGGCGCCACCTGCCTGAACCTGCTGATCTTCCTGGGCGCGTTCGCGGTGCAGGCGGGCTTCGGCCTGCTGCTCGGCTGCTGGCGGCCGGACTCTCTGCGGCATTATCCGGCGCAGGCCTACCAGGTGGCGTTCGCGGCGCTGGTGTTGTTGCAGCTGCGCGGACTGTTGTTATTCGCGCGCCGGCGCTGGGGTGCGGGCGCGCAATCCGGTAAAATCGAGCACCAATCCGGCAGTCCGGCAACCAGCCCTCCGATCGCACGATGACTACTGCACCTACTGCCTTTGTCTCACTGCCGGCCGCGTGGCAGGACTGGATCATGGAGAATCTGGCGCGCGCCTGCAATCCGCTGGACATGGCCAACAGCATGGCGGCCTCCGGCCAGCACAGCATGGCGGTGGCGCGCGCCGCCATCGACGAGGCGCTGGCGCTGCGCGCGGCGGCCGAGCACGCGCCGGCGCCGGTCGGCAGCGTGTTCGTGGCGCCGCAGCAGATGCCCTACATCGACCTGGAGCGCAACCTGGTCGCCGCGCCGGACCGCGCGGTGGAGGTGCTGTTCGTGCTGAAGCAGCCGCAGATCATCCTGCTGGGGAATGTGCTCAGCGACCAGGAGTGCGACGCCATCATCGCCCATTGCGGCACGCGCTACACCCGCTCCACCGTGACCGGCGAGGCCGACGGCGCCAGCGTGGTGCACGAGGGCCGCACCAGCGAGATGGCCTTCATCCAGCGCGGCGAGGCCGAGGTGGCCGAGCGCATCGAGCAGCGGCTGGCGGCGCTGGCGCACTGGCCGCCCGAATGCAGCGAGCCGTTCCAGCTGCAAAAGTACGGCGTGACGCAGGAATACCGGCCGCACTACGACTGGCTGGACCCGGACAGCAGCGGCCACCGCAGCCACCTGGCGCGCGGCGGCCAGCGGCTGGCCACCTTCATCCTGTACCTGAGCGACGTGGAGCAGGGCGGCGGCACGGTGTTCCCCGGCCTGGGGCTGGAGGTCTATCCGAAGAAGGGCAACGCGCTGTGGTTCCTCAACACCGACGACAACCACCAGCCGGACAAGCAGACCTTGCACGGCGGCGCGCCGGTGGTCGGCGGCACCAAGATCATCGCCAACAAATGGCTGCGGCAAGGGCGCTACGGTTAGAATGGCGGGCATCGGCATAGACCTTGCCCACTGTTGTTAACCTAGGAACCCTATGAGACTCGTTCGTTACGGCCGTCCCGGCAAAGAGAAACCAGGCCTGATCGATGACGAAGGCAAGCTGCGCGACCTGTCCGGCGTGATCGCCGACATCGACGCGGCGCAGCTGGCGCCGAAGGCGCTGCGCAAGCTGGAAAAGATCCCGCAAGCCTCGCTGCCGCTGGTGCGCGGCAATCCGCGCTACGGCGTGCCGCTGGCGCGGGTCGGCAAATTCATCGGCATCGGCCTCAATTATTCGGACCACGCGGCCGAAGCGGGCATGCCGGTCCCGAAGGAGCCGATCGTCTTCATGAAGGCGATTTCCTGCCTGTCCGGCCCGGACGATCCGGTGATGCTGCCGCAAGGCTCGAAGAAGACCGACTGGGAAGTGGAGCTGGGCGTGGTGATCGGCTCGCGCGCGCAGTACGTCAGCGAGGAGGACGCGCTGAAGTACGTGGCCGGCTATTGCGTGGTCAACGACCTGTCGGAGCGTTCCTTCCAGCTGGAGCGCGGTCCGCAATGGGACAAGGGCAAGGGTTGCGACACCTTCGGCCCGGTCGGCCCGTGGCTGGTGACGCAGGAAGACATCTACGACGTGCAGCAGCTGGACCTGTACCTGGAACTGAACGGCAAGCGCATGCAGACCGGCTGCACCGACACCATGATCTTCTCGGTGGCGCAGATCGTCAGCTACCTGTCGAAGTTCATGACCTTGGAGCCGGGCGACGTGATCGCCACCGGCACGCCGCCGGGCGTGGGCCAGGGCCGCAAGCCGCAGCGCTTCCTGAAGAAGGGCGACGTCCTGCGGCTGGGCATCGCCGGCCTGGGCGAGCAGCAGCAGGACGTGGTCGCCTGGACGGCGTCGAAATAATCGCGGCGTAACTAGGTCGCGCCGGCCAGCGCCCGCGCCAGGGCGTCGGCCAGCCGGCTGGTGATCTCCGCCAGCTCGGCCTCGGTGGCGATGAACGGCGGCGCCAGCAGGATATGGTCGCCGCGCCGGCCGTCGATGGTGCCGCCCATCGGATACACCATCAGGCCCAGCGCCATGGCTTGCTCCTTGACCGCCGCGTGCAGCTGGCAGGCCGGATCGAAGGGCGCCTTGCTGTCGCGCTCCCGCACCAGCTCCAGCGCCAGCAGCATGCCGCGCCCGCGGATGTCGCCCACGTGCGGATGGCTGCCGAAGGCCTCGCGCAGCATGCGGCGGAAGGCGGCGCCGCGCACCGTGACGGCGCCCAGCAGGCAATCCCTCTGTATCACCTTTTGCACCGCCAGCGCGGCGGCGGCGGCCACCGGATGGCCCATGTAGGTATGGCCGTGCTGGAAGGCGCCGCTGCCCTCGCGCAGGCGCCGCACCACGTGCTGGCGCGCCAGCACCGCGCCGATCGGCTGGTAGCCGGCGCCCAGGCCCTTGCCCAGCACCACCAGGTCCGGCAGCACGCCTTCCTGTTCGAACGCGTACAGCGTGCCGGTGCGGCCCATGCCGCACATGACTTCATCGAGGATCAGCAGGATGTCGTACTTGTCGCACAGCTTGCGCACGCCGCGGAAGTAGCCGGGCGTGGGCGGCACGGCACCGGCGGTGGCGCCGACCACCGTCTCGGCGACGAAGCCGATGATGTGCTCGGGGCCGTGTTCGAGGATGGTCGCCTCCACCTCGGCCAGCAGGGCGGCGGTGTAGTCCTCGGTGCTCTGGCCGTCGGCGCGGTCGCGGTATTCGTAGCAGGGGGCGACCCGCGGCACCGCCATCAGCATCGATTCGAACGGGCGCCGGCGCCACTCGTTGCCGCCGATGGCCAGCGCGCCCAGCGTGTTGCCGTGGTAGCTCTGGCGGCGGGCGATGAACATGCCGCGCTGCGGCTGGCCCGCTTCGACCCAGTACTGGCGCGCCAGCTTGAGGGCGGTCTCCATCGCTTCCGAACCGCCCGAGACCAGGTAGACGTGATCGAGGTCGCCGGGGGCGTCGTTGGCCAGGCGGCTGGCCAGTTCCTCGGCGGCGTCGCAGCTGAAGAAGGCGGTGTGGGCGTAGGCGTTGCGGTCGATCTGGGCGTGCATGGCGGCCAGCACGTCGGGATGGGCGTGGCCCAGCGAGGAGACGGCGGCGCCGCCGCTGGCGTCGATGTAGCTGCGGCCCTGGCTGTCGCGCACGGTCAGGCCGGCGGCGCCGACGGCCAGCGGCGGCGCGCGGCGCAGGTTGCGGTGGATGATGTGGCTCATGGCGTCCTTTCGTTCAGGGTGACGAAGAGCAGACGATAGCCGCGATCGGCTTGTGTTCTGTTGATCTATCCCGCACCATGAGCGAATAATTGACCAGGACGCCAGCAGGAGCGACAACGATGACCGACCGATTGGGAGCTATTCCGTTTGCCGACATGAGCGCGGCCCAGCAGGTGGCGGCGCAGGCCGTGATCGACGGGCCGCGCGGGGCCTTGTACGGGCCGTTCGTGCCCTTGATCCGCAGTCCGGAGCTGATGGCGGCGGCGCAGCGCATGGGCGAGTACCTGCGTTACCGCAGCGCGATCGGCACGCGGCTGACGGAGCTGGCGATCCTGGTGACGGCGCGCCAGTGGAGCCAGCAGGTGGAGTGGGCGATCCACGAACCGATCGCGCGCCAGTACGGCATTGCAGACGAGGTGATAGCGGCGCTGGCGGCGCGCCGGCGGCCGGACGGCATGGCGGCCGACGAGGCGCTGGTGCACGACTTCTGCGTGCAGCTGCACCAGCGGCAGCGGATCGACGACGCCACCTACGCGGCGGCGCTGGCGGCCTTCGGCGAGCACGGGGTGGTGGATCTGATGGGGATCAACGGCTACTACACCTTCCTGGCGATGGTGATGAACGCCGCGCAGACGGCGGTGCCGGCGTCGCCGGCCGCGCCGCTGCCGTAAAAACCACGGGGGTCAAGTCTGACATTCGGACACGAGCTCTACGGTAGCCGTCGCTACCGTAGAGCTCGTGTCCGAATGTCAGACTTGACCCCCCCGCTGTTTACAGCACTTTTTTCAGCCAGGCGCTGATGTGGTCCACTTCTTCCTGGCACAGCGAGTGCTGCATCGCATAGTCGTGCCATTCGACCTGGTAGCCCAGTTGCTTGAGCAGGTCGCGCGACTGTTCGGCGCGGGCCACCGGGATCACCGGGTCCATGCGACCGTGCACCATGAAGATCGGCGTGGCCAGGCTCGCCGCCGTGTGCTCGGCGGCGGCCTTGGCGGCGAGCGGCACGTAGCCCGACAAACACATCAGGCCGGCCAGCTTTTCCTGCAGGCGCATGCCGGTTTGCAGGGTCATCGCGCAGCCTTGCGAGAAGCCGGCCAGGATGATGCGCTCGGCCGGGATGCCGCGCGCTTTTTCACGCTCGATCAGCGCTTCCACCTTGGCTTGCGAGGCGCGCAGGCCGGCTTCGTCTTCCTGGCGGCCCAGGTCGTTGGCGACGATGTCGTACCAGGCGCGCATCACGTAGCCGTTGTTGATGGTCACCGGCATGGTGTCGGCGTTGGGGAAGATGAAGCGGATCGCCGGCAGGCCGCGCAGGTCCAGCTCGTGCAACATGGGCACGAAGTCGTTGGCGTCGGCGCCCAGGCCGTGCATCCAGATGATGGCCACGCTCGGGTTGGCGCCGGTTTCTTTTTCGATGGTTTGCAGCAGGGTGCTCATGGGCGTCCTCAGGGTTGGGGGCGTAGCGCGGATTTGGGGCGGAAGGCCTGGCACACGGCCGGATCGGTTTCCATGTAGGGGCCGCCGATCAGGTCGACGCAGTAGGGGACGGCGGCGAAGATGCCGCCCACCAGCACGGCGCCGGCCGCGTCCCTCAGGCCGCCCAACGTTTCGGCGATGGCCTTGGGCTGGCCGGGCAGGTTCAGCACCAGCGCGGCGTGATCAACGGTTTCGCGGATCACGGCGGTCTGGCGCGACAGGATCGCGGTCGGCACGAAGTGCAGGCTGATCTGGCGCATTTGCTCGCCGAAACCGGGCATTTCCTTGCTGCCGATGGCCAGCGTGGCTTCCGGCGTGACGTCGCGCCGCGCCGGGCCGGTGCCGCCGGTGGTCAGCACCAGGTGGCAGCGGGCGACGTCGACCAGTTCGGTCAGCGTGGCTTCGATCTGCGCGCGCTCGTCGGCGATCAGGCGGGTTTCAAGCCGGTAGGGCGTGGTCAGGGCGCGCGCCAGCCAGTCTTGCAGGGCCGGCAGGCCGAGGTCCTGGTAGACGCCGCCGCTGGCGCGGTCGGAGACCGACACCAGGCCGATCACCAGGGTGTCGACGTTACTCGTCATCGGACTCGCTGTCTGCGTCGTCGGCCGCAGCGGCGGCCTTGCCCTTCTTGGACTCGATCTGCTTGAGGATCTGGAAGATCTCGCGGTAGGCTTTCGGCGGCTTGTTCTCGGCCTGTTCCTTGCGGGCGTTGCGGATCAGCGTGCGCAGCTGCTGCACGTCCAGTTCCGGGTTCTCTTCCAGCAGCACGGTGAGCGCCTTGTCGTCGACCAGCAGCTTGTCGCGGCGGCGTTCCAGCGCGTGCATGGCGGCCGTCTCCGACTTGGAGGCGCCCTTCCAGCTGTCGATGGTTTGCTGGATCACGGCCACTTCGGCCTCGTCCAGGGTGCGCATCTTCTTGCCGACGTACTGCATCTGGCGGCGACGGCCCTCGTGGTTGGTGATTTGCTGGCAGGCCAGGATGGCTTCCAGCACGTCCTCCGGCATCGGCACCCGCTTGACGCGGTCGCGCGGCGCTTCGACCAGGGTCTCGCCCATCTTCTGCAGGGCGTCCGACTGGCGTTTAAGCTCGGTTTTGGACGGGCGTTCGTATTCTTGTTCGAATTCGGTGGAGCTGAAGCCGACGGCTCCGCGGTTGGGATTTACCATAATATTAACTTTCGGTTCGGCACGTGGCCGCACCTGTAAACTGTAAACGACTGCTATGATACCTGTTTTAGCGGCCACCCGAAGATTACAGCCCATGAGCGATACCCATTTTACCCACACCCAGGACCAGTTGAAGCAGCTTGCACGCGATGTGCTGGCGTTCGCCAAGGAGCAGGGCGGCACCGATTGCGCCGTCGAAATCAGCGAAGGCAGCGGCTTGTCGGTGTCGGTACGCAAGAGCAAAATCGAGACCATCGAGCAAAACAAGGACAAGGGCATGGGGGTGACGGTGTTCATCGGCCAGCGCCGCGGCAACGCCAGCACCTCGGACTTTTCGCCAGCGGCGCTGAAGGCGACGGTGGAAGCGGCCTACAACATCGCCCGCTTCACCTCCGACGACGACTGCGCCGGCCTGGCCGACGCCGACCAGCTGGAACTGGCGCCGCGCGACCTGAAGCTGTTCTATCCATGGGATATCTCGACCGCCGACGCGGTGACCTTGGCGCAGCGCGCCGAGGCGGCCGGCTTCGAGGTCGATCCGCGCGTCACCAATTCGGAAGGCGCCGGCGTCCACGTGCAGCAGTCGCATTTCGTGGCGGCCAACTCGCGCGGCTTCATCGGCGGCTATCCGTATTCGCGCCACACGCTGTCGGTGGCGATGATCGCCGGCAAGGGCTCGAAGATGCAGCGCGACGACTGGTACACCTCGGTGCGCGATGCGGAAAAAATGTCGGCACCGGAAGCGATCGGCCGTTACGCGGCCGAGCGTGCGCTGGCGCGCCTGAACGCGCGCACCATCGACACCCGCACCTGCCCGGTGCTGTTCGAGGCGCCGCTGGCGGCCGGCCTGCTGGGCGCCTTCGTGCAGGCGACCTCGGGCGGTGCGCTGTACCGCAAGTCCAGCTTCCTGCTGGACTCGCTGGGCAAGCAGGTGCTGCCCAAGCATATCCAGATCAAGGAAGATCCGCACGTGGTCGGCGGCGTCGGTTCGGCGCCGTTCGATGAGGAAGGCGTGCGCACCGTCAAGCGCGACGTGGTCAAGGATGGCGTGGTGCAGGGTTATTTCCTGTCGACCTATTCGGCGCGCAAGCTGGGCATGAAGACCACCGGCAACGCCGGCGGTTCGCACAACCTGTCGCTGACCTCGTCGCTGACCAGGAAGGGCGACGACTTCGCCGCCATGCTGCGCAAGATGGGCACCGGCCTGCTGGTGACCGAGCTGATGGGCCAGGGCACCAACTACGTGACCGGCGATTACTCGCGCGGCGCGTCGGGCTACTGGGTCGAGAACGGCGTGATCCAGTATCCGGTGGAGGAAATCACCATCGCCGGCAATATGAAGGACATGCTGGCGCAGATCGTCGCCGTCGGCGCCGACGTGCTGGTGCGCGGCACCAAGCAGACCGGCTCCATCCTGATCGAAAACATGGTGGTGGCCGGCGGCTGATCGCCGGCTACTCCCGCTTGCAGTGCGCGCTTGACGGCAGCCCGCAAGCGATCAGGCGGCCGACGTCGGGGTTGGTGAGGTAGTTCAGGTGCGCGTGGTCGGGGCGCTCCAGCAGGCCGAAGTAGGTGGGCGCGTTGGAGACCAGGATGTTGTACACCGTCACGCCCTGGCGCGCATATTTTTCCGACTGCAGCGTGTACGACAGCAGGTCGTTGGGATCGGTGAACGCCACCAGCGTCAGGTGTTTGTCGGCGGCTGCCGTTGCCGCCGGCCGCTTTTGCAACAGCCGTTGCAGACTGTCGGCCGGCGCCAGCGCCGCCGCTATCTGCTGGTCGGCCAGCGACAGCAAGGGTATCTGGTTGGCCGCCATCACCAGCAAGCGCAGGCGATCGACCGCCTGTTGCGCCACCAGCGCCGCGCGCGAGCCGGGCGCTTCCTCCGTCATGCGCAGCAGGGTATCGAACAGGATCTTGCTGCCCATGCTGTGCGAAATCACCACCAGCGGCACATCGGACGCAACCTCGCCGGCGCCCAGCACTTGCAGGATCGCGTCGCGCATGCGGCGCTGGATGTCGTCGCGCGCCACGCCCTGGTAGACCAGCGCGTCGGGCAGGCAATCATCGACCAAGCCATCCTTGAAGCGCGCGTTGAGGCGGGCGCGGGTGGACGTGAACGGCGGCCCGCCTTCGCAGATGGACGATTTGCCGGTCTGGTCGTAGCACAGCTGGCGCTTGAGGGCGGTGGTCAGCGGCGACCAGATCAGCGCATTGAAGCGCAGGCCGCCGGCGGGCGTCGCGACATTGGACGAGACGATCTGGACCTGCGGGCCGCCGGCGGCGGCGTGGGCGGACGACGAACTGGTCGCGCCCGTGAGCGACTGCATCAGCTGGCCCACCACCACGCCGGCCCAGCTGGCGTCGTGGGTGCAGATGCCGTGCACCAGCAACACGTCGGCGTTCTTGCCGCCGGCGCCGGCGGCCAGGTCGATCAGGCCGGGGAAGGTGGTGCCGGCGTCCAACAGCTGCGGCGGACGGTAGGGCGTGGTGCAGGCGCACAGCATCAGCACAATCGACAACAATGCGCGGCGTATCCAAGTCAGGGTATTCATGCTGAACCTCCAGTCGCGGCGCGCGGATGCGCCGATGAGGTCCAGTGTATTTTTCCCTGCGGCGGCGACCTTGTCGCGCCGCAGGGAAGGGCCGGCTTACTGCTTTACTGCTGGGCCAGCAGCGATTGCAGCAGCGGCTGCAACACCGACTTGCCCAGTTCGGCGCTGCGGGCGCCGTTCCAGCCGGTTTCCGGGTCCGGATCGTTGGCGTTGTCCTTGAACGGCATTTCCAGGGTCAACGACAGGCAGCCGAAGGCGTGGGTGATGTGCGGCGAGCCCATGGTCAGGGTCTCGTCGGTGTACGGCGTTTCGCCGTAGCCGTAGTCGTCCTGGAAGTCCGGGCTGGCGATCAGGAAATTGTCGATGAAGTATTGCTGCGCTTCTTCCTGGTCCGGCGTGAAGGTCGGCAGCGACTCGCTGCCCGCCACGAACACGTAAGGCAGGCCTTCGTCGCCGTGGATGTCCAGGCACAGGTCGCAGCCGATTTCCAGCATCTTGTTCTTGACCAGGAACACTTCCGGGCTGCGTTCCATGGTCGGGTTCAGCCACTCGCGGTTCAGGTTGGCGCCGGCCGCGTTGGTGCGCAGGTTGCCGCGCACCGAGCCGTCCGGGTTCATGTTCGGCACCACGTAGAACACCGCTTCCTTCAGGCACTGGCGGCCGAAGGGATTGGCCGGGTCCAGCAGCGCCTCGACCATGCCTTCGACGAACCACTCGGCCATCGTCTCGCCCGGATGCTGGCGGGCGATGACCCAGACCTTTTGCTCCGCTTCCGGATCGCCGATGACCAGCATGTTCAGGTCGCGGCCGTCGATGGTGTTGCCCAGGTCGACCAGCTTGACCAGCGGCGACAATTGCGCGTTGTCCAGCAGCGACAGGTGGCGTTCCCACGAATACGGCTCGAAATAGGCGTAGTAGACGCTGTCGTATTCCGGCGTGTGGTTGATGGTCATGACGGTGCCGTCATAGGTGGTCGGCACGCGGAACCAGTTGTCGCGGTCGTAGCTGGCGACGGCCTGGTAATCCTTCCAGCCGTCCGGATAGGCGGCGCTGCCGGCGTTGAGGAAGCGCAGCGCCAGCGGCGTGGCTTGCGCACCCTGCACGCGGAAATAAAACCATTGGCTGATGTCGGCGTGCGAGTCCTTGCGGATGTTCAGGTCGATGGCGGCCGGATCGTCGGCACGCAGGACCTCGATGGCGCCGGCGTCGAATTGCTGGCTGATTTTGATAGACATGGCTGAATCCCGGTAAATTCTATGTAAGAAGTTTGTTTGCGCTTGTGGCGCAGTGGCGACATGATACAGCGTCGCCGCAACGCCGGGGTCAAGTCTGACATTCGGACACGGCCTCTGCCGTAGCGGCAGCTACGGCAGAGGCCGTGTCCGAATGTCAGACTTGACCCCGCGCTAGGCCAGGCCGCCGAAGCGGTCGAAGAAGGCGGGTTCGGCGGCGGGGGCTGCGCTGTCCTCGCGGCGCAAGGTGGCGTCGATGTGCTGTTCGGCCGCGGCGCAGACGGCCAGGTAGATGGCGCGCGTCAGCTCGTAGGCCAAGGCGCCCGGCCACGGTGTCGGCAGCAACTCGACCGGCAGCTGCGGATCGTGCAGCTGCACCCGGCGGTAGGCGTGGATCAGCAGCGTGCGCACCACGTAGGCTTGCTGCGGCGCCAGGCCGCCGTCCGTTTCGGCCGCCCGCACCGCCGCCAGCAGCGGCTCGAACTGCGCGATAAATTGCTGGTAGCCCTGGGCCACGCCGCTCAGGTCCCAGCCGTCGGCCACCAGGTCGCTCAAGGCCCGGCCGCTGACCTGGCGCATGGCCTTGCCCTGCACCACGAACAACTTGCCCGCCACCCCCAGCCGCTTGAGCAGCTCGTCGAGCGCCGGACCGTCGGCCGCCGGATGGCCCATGATGCCGGGCGCGATCACGCTATAGCCTTCCCACAGCAATTCCTTGCGCACCGCGCTGCGCTCGGCCGCGTTGAGCGCGCCGTCGCCGTTGAGGATCAGGGTCCAGCTGCCGTCCCAGTGCACATTCAGTGGCGCGTAGATGCGGCGGTAGGCGTGCACGAAGCGCGCCATCGCCGGCGGCGTGATCGCGTACGAGCTGCGGCGGCCGTCGCGCTGCGCCCCCAGCCAGCCTTCCTGCGCCAGCCGGAACACCGAGGTGCGCAGCAGCCGGTCGTTGACGCCGAACGGCGCCAGCAGCTCGATCAGGCTGCCCAGCCACACCATGCCCCCGTGCGGCACGATGGCGTCGCCGAAGATGGTCACCACCAGCGACTTCGAGCGCGGCGGGTCGCTGGCCAAAAATCCGCTTATCCAGTCGTTGCAATTCATGGGCAGGCATACCTTTCTATACACACAAACAAGAGTTTACTTTGCCTGACCATCGGCGCAGCATTTATTTCACCGTCGTTGCCGATAGGATACTGATTTATGATCTGAGTCAAGAAAAACGTAGTCAAACAAAAATATGTATCGTATTATTGGCCATCAGCGATGAGGAGACAGCGATGTATGCACAAATGGTGGAGACGGGCCTGAGCACGGTCCGCACGGCGGACGACATGGCCGCCGACGAGCGCGCCTTCCAGGCCCGCATCGACGACGGCGTCAAGATCGAGGCCAAGGACTGGATGCCGGACGCCTACCGCAAGACCCTGATCCGGCAGATTTCCCAGCACGCGCACTCGGAAATCGTCGGCCAGCTGCCCGAGGGTAACTGGGTGACCCGCGCCCCTACGCTGAAACGCAAATCCATCCTGCTGGCCAAGATCCAGGACGAGGCCGGCCACGGCCTGTACCTGTACAGCGCCGCCGAGACGCTGGGCGTGTCGCGCGACGAGCTGCTCGCCGCCCTGCACAGCGGCAAGGCCAAGTACTCCAGCATCTTCAACTACCCGACCCTGTCGTGGGCCGACATGGGCGCGATCGGCTGGCTGGTCGACGGCTCGGCCATCATCAACCAGATCCCGCTGTGCCGCTGCTCCTACGGCCCGTATGCACGCGCCATGATCCGCGTCTGCAAGGAAGAATCGTTCCACGCGCGCCAGGGCTACGACATCATGATGGCGCTGGCCAAGGGCACGCCGGAACAGAAGGCGATGGCGCAGGATGCGCTCAACCGCTGGTGGTGGCCCTCGCTGATGATGTTCGGCCCGTCCGACGCGGAATCGGTCAACAGCGCGCAGTCGGCGCAGTGGCGGATCAAACTGTTCTCAAATGACGAACTGCGCCAGCGCATGGTCGACCAGACCGTGCCGCAAGCCGAGTACCTGGGCCTGACCGTGCCCGACCCCGACCTGAAATTCAACGCCGACACCGGCCACTACGAATTTGGCGCCATCGACTGGAGCGAGTTCCACAACGTCTTGAAGGGCAACGGCCCGTGCAACCGCGAGCGCCTGCGCACCCGCGTCAAGGCCTGGGACGACGGCGCCTGGTTCCGTGAAGCGCTGGTCGCCCACGCCGACAAACACGCCACCGCCAAGGCAGCATAAGGAGATCAAGATGAGCAAAGAATGGCCACTGTGGGAAGTATTCATCCGCAGCCAGCACGGGCTGGCGCACAAACACGTCGGCAGCCTGCACGCGCCGGACGCCGAAATGGCGGTCAACAACGCGCGCGACGTCTACACCCGCCGCAATGAAGGCGTCAGCATCTGGGTGGTGCGCGCGGCCGACATCGTCGCCAGCAGCCCGGGCGACAAGGGCGCGCTGTTCGAGCCGTCCAACAGCAAGGTGTACCGCCACCCGACCTTCTTCCCGATGCCGGAAGAAGTCAAGAACCTGTAAGCGGAGTCCATCGTGCAGACCAAAGTAAATTACCTGCTGCGCCTCGGCGACAACGCCCTGATCCTGAGCCAGCAGCTGTCGCAGCTGTGCGGCAAGGGCCCGGCGCTGGAAGAGGACATGGCGCTGACCAACGTCGCGCTCGACCTGCTGGGCCAGACCCGTTTGTGGTACGAGTACGCGGGCGAGCTGGAAGGCGCCGGCCGCGACGAAGACAAGCTGGCCTACCACCGCGACGCCCACGACTTCAAGAACTGCCTGCTGCTGGAGCAACCGAACGGCAACTACGCCGACACCATGGTGCGCCAGTTCTTCTTCGACGCCTGGCACTACTTCCTGATCGTCGGCCTGACGCGCAGCAGCGACACCCGCATCGCCGCCATCGCCGAGAAATCGCTGAAGGAAGTGACCTACCACCTGCGCCGCAGCGGCGATCTTGTAGTGCGCCTGGGCGACGGCACGGACGTCAGCCACGCCAAGACGCAAGCGGCCGTGAACGAACTGTGGATGTACAGCGGCGAAGTGTTCGCCTACGACGCCATCGATGAAGCGATGGTGGCCGAAGGCGTGGCGCCGGCCGCCGCCGACCTGCGCGCGCAATGGCTGGCGCACGTGGCCGAGATCCTGGGCGAAGCCACGCTGACCATGCCGCCGGCCGACGCCTGGATGCAAAGCGGCGGCAAGCAAGGCCGCCACAGCGAGCACCTCGGCTACATCCTGGCCGAGATGCAGTTCCTGCAGCGCGCCTATCCCGGCGCCATCTGGTAACAGCGAGCCCGCCATGACAGCCGCCATCTGCGCAGCAGACCGTTCGCCCGCCGCCGCCCAGGTCTGGGCCTGGCTGGCCGAGGTCTCCGACCCCGAAATCCCGGTCATCTCGATCGTCGACCTGGGCATCGTGCGCGACGTACAACTGGCCGCCGACGGCGCCTGCACCGTCACCATCACGCCGACCTATTCCGGCTGCCCGGCGATGCAGGTGATCGCCGACGCCATCACCGAGGCGCTGCACGCACACGGCCTGCAAGACGTGCGGCTGCAAAACCAGTTGTCGCCCGCCTGGACCACCGACTGGATGAGCGAGGAGGGCAAGGTCAAGCTGCAAGGCTACGGCATCGCGCCGCCGGCGCAGCAGGTGATCGACATCAGCGGCCTGCACGCGGGTCCGCACGCCGCCATCTCGCGCCGCGCGCAGCCGCGTCTGACGGTGGCCTGTCCCAACTGCGGTTCGCATCACACCGAAATCACCAGCCAGTTCGGCTCCACGCCCTGCAAGGCCTTGTACAAATGCCTGGATTGCCGCGAGCCCTTCGACTACTTCAAGTGCCACTAAAAAGATCATGAGCAAATTCCACCCGCTGACCGTCTCGCAAGTGCGCAATGAAACGCGCGACACCATCGCCGTCACCTTCGCCGTGCCGCCCGAGCTGCAACAAAGCTTCACCTTCCAGCAAGGCCAGCACCTGACGCTGCGCGCCCGGATCGGCGACGAAGACGTGCGCCGCTCGTATTCGATCTGCTCCGCGGTGCAGGAAGGCGCGCTGCGCGTGGCCATCAAGCGCACCCAGGGCGGCTTGTTCTCCAGCTGGGCCAACGACACCATCAAGCCCGGCATCACGCTCGACGTGATGCCGCCGATGGGCCACTTCAACGTGCCGCTGGACGCCGCCAACCGCAAGCACTACCTGGCCTTCGCCGCCGGCAGCGGCATCACGCCCATCCTGTCGATCATCAAGACCACGCTGGCGGCCGAGCCGCACAGCCGCTTCACGCTCTTCTACGGCAACCGCGCCTCGTCGTCGGTGATCTTCAAGGAAGAGCTGTCCGACCTGAAGGACACCTACATGGAGCGCCTCAAGCTGGCCTACGTGATGAGCCGCGAGCAGCAGGACATCGAACTGTTCAACGGCCGCATCACCAAGGAGAAGGCGGCGCAATTCCTGAAGCACTGGGTATGGGTGGAAGACATCGACGTCGCCTTCATCTGCGGCCCGGAAGACATGATGCTCGGCGTCTCGGAAGCCCTGCAGGAAGCCGGCATGCCGAAGTCGCAGATCAAGATCGAGCTGTTCGCCGCCAGCATCCCCAAGCACCAGCACAAGCCGCGCGCCATCGACCCGCAAGCGGGCCGCCACGAAACCGAAGTCACGGTTATCCTGGACGGCAACGCCACCAGCTTCACCATGGACCAGGACAAGGAATCGCTGCTCGACGCGGGCCTCAAGGCCGGCATCGACATGCGCTACTCGTGCAAGGGCGGCGTATGCTCGACCTGCCGCTGCAAGCTGCTCGAAGGTAAAGTGGACATGGACGTCAACTACGCGCTGGAAGACTATGAAATCGCGCGCGGTTATGTGCTGAGCTGCCAGAGCTTCCCCATCACCGACAAGGTCGTCATCGACTTCGACCAGGCCGAATAAAAAACATCCCACCGGAGACGCCATGAACTACGAGAACATCCTCTTCGACATCACCGACGGCATCGCCACGCTGACGCTGAACCGCCCCGATAAGCTCAACAGCTTCACCCAGGCCATGCACGAGGAAGTGCGCCACGCCATGCACAAGGTCAGCCACGACAAGAGCGTGCGCGTATTCGTGCTGACCGGCGCCGGCCGCGGCTTCTGCGCCGGCCAGGATTTGTCGGACCGTTCGGTGGAACCGGGCGCCCGTCCGGTCGACCTGGGCGACTCGGTGGAAAAGAACTACGCCCCGCTGGTGCTGGCGTTGCGCGCCTTGCCGATGCCGGTGATCTGCGCCGTCAACGGCGTGGCCGCCGGCGCCGGCGCCAACATCGCGCTGGCCTGCGACATCGTGCTGGCCGCCAAATCCGCGTCCTTCGTCGAAGTGTTCTGCAAACTGGGCCTGATCCCCGACACCGGCGGCACCTACTTCCTGCCACGCCTGATCGGCAGCGCGCGCGCCATGGGGCTGGCCATGCTGGGCGACAAACTCAGCGCCGAAAAAGCCGAGTCCTGGGGCCTGATCTGGAAAGCCGTGCCGGACGAGGACCTGGCCGCCGAAACGCAGGCCATGGCGCGCCACTTCGCCACCGCGCCGACCAAGGGCCTGGCCTTCACCAAACAAGCCTTGCATTGCAGCCCGCACAATTCGCTGCAACAGCAGCTGGCGCTGGAATGCGAAATGATGAGCGAACTGGGTCGCAGCGACGACTACCGCGAAGGCGTGGCCGCCTTCATGGAAAAGCGCGCGCCGCAATTCAAGGGGAAATAACATGGCAGCCCTCCACACCGACCGCGCGGTCGCCGTCATCGGCAGCGGCGCCATGGGCGCCGGCATCGCGCAGGTGGCCGCCGTCGCCGGCTACACCGTCAAACTGTTCGACACCCGGCCGGAAGCCGTGGCCAAGGCCATGTCCGACATCGCCGCCGCGCTGAACAAGCTGGTGGCCAAGGAGCGCATGAGCGCCGTCGATTGCGCCGCCGCCATCGCCCGCGTGCAGGCGGCCGTCACGCTCAACGACATCGCCGACGCCGCGCTGGTGGTGGAAGCCATCGTCGAGAACCTCGACGTCAAGCGCGGCCTGTTCGCCGAGCTGGAAGCCATCGTCGGCGACCACTGCATCCTGGCCACCAACACCTCGTCGATCTCGGTCACCGCCATCGCCGCCAAGCTGCGCCTGCCGGCGCGGCTGGTCGGCATGCACTTCTTCAATCCGGTGCCGTTGATGGCGCTGGTGGAGGTGATCAGCGGCCTGGCCACCGACGCCGCCGTCGCGCAAACCGTCTGCGACACCGCCGCCGCATGGGGCAAGCAGCCGGTGCACGCCAAGTCCACGCCGGGCTTCATCGTCAACCGCGTGGCGCGTCCGTTCTACGCCGAAGGCTGGCGCCTGCTGAACGAGCAGGCCGCCGACGCCGCCACCATCGACGCCGTCATGCGCGATTGCGGCGGCTTCCGCATGGGGCCCTTCGAGTTGATGGACCTGATCGGGCACGACGTCAATTTCTCGGTCACGCAATCGGTGTTCGGCGCCTACTTCAACGATCCGCGCTTCACGCCGTCGGTGCTGCAGCAGGAGATGGTCAACGCCGGCTTCCTCGGCCGCAAATCGGGCCGCGGCTTCTACCATTACGGCGATGCCGCTCCCGCCGTGCCGCAACCGCAGGCGGAAGCCGCGCAGCCGAAGCCGGAATTCGCCAGCTACACCATCGAGCCGGGTGCTGCGGTCGGTCCATCGCATGCGGTCGGCGGTGCGGTTTGCGACGCGCTGGCGGCCCGTCTGCGCGCCTCGGGCATCAACATCTCGCACCGCAAGACACCGGAAACGCGCAACCACGTGGCCGGTACCGACGACGCGCCGGCCTTCCACTGCAACGGCGCCGCCGTCTACCTGACCGACGGCCGCAGCGCCACCCAGCGCGCGCACGACAGCCATCACCCGGACACGGTGCTGTTCGACCTGGCGCTGGACTTTGCAAGCGCCAAGCGCATCGCCGTCAGCTGCGCGGACCAATGCTCGCCGGCGGCCTTCAACGCCGTGGTCGGCCTGTTCCAGGCGGCCGGCTTCACCGTCACGCGGCTGGACGACGTGCCGGGCATGGCCGTCATGCGCACCGTCGCCATGCTGGCCAACGAGGCGGCGGACGCCGTCAACCAGGGCGTTTGCAACGCGCAGGCGGCGGACATCGCCATGCAGAAGGGTGTCAACTACCCGCGCGGCCCGCTGGCCTGGGCCGACGCCGTCGGCATCGGCCAGATCGTCGCCGTGCTGTCCAACCTGGCCGCAGGCTATGGCGAGGACCGCTACCGCGTGTCGCCGCTGTTGCGCCGCAAGCAGGCAGCGGGAGGGCGCTTCCATGACTAAGACCGCCATGTTGGCCGCCGCGCCCGACGTTGAAGCGGCACAGGCGCTGGCGCAGGCCGTCGGCGCCGCCATGTTCGAGAGCGACCCGGCCTCACAGGGCCTGGGCATGAAGATCGACGCCATCGCGCCCGGCCACGCCCGCATGTCGATGCCGGTGCGCGCCGACATGTTGAACGGCCATGGCAGCTGCCACGGCGGCTTCATTTTCGCTCTTGCCGATAGCGCTTTCGCCTTTGCCTGCAATAGCCACAACCTGACCACCGTGGGCGCGGCCTGCACCATCGATTACCTCGCGCCCGCCCGTCTGCACGACGTGCTGACCGCCGACGCGACCGAGCAGGCGCTGGCCGGCAAGAGCGGCGTCTACGACGTCAAGGTCACGAATCAGGACGGCCGCACCGTCGCGCTGTTCCGGGGTAAATCGCATCGCGTCAGCGGCCACATCGTTCCGGTGCCGCAGCACGCCGGGTAAAGAGGAGACACCGATGGTTCAACGCATACCCGCGTCGTCCGATCTGGAGCCGATCGAGCGCGCCAGCAAGGACGAGCTGCAAGCGCTGCAACTGCAGCGGATGAAATGGTCGCTCAAGCACGCCTACGATAACGTGGCACATTACCGCGCCGCGTTCGATGCCGCCGGTGTCCATCCCGACGACCTGCGTACGCTGGCCGACCTGGCCAAGTTCCCGTTCACGGGCAAGAAGGAATTGCGCGACAACTACCCGTTCGGCATGTTCGCCGTGCCGCAGGACCAGGTGGTGCGCGTGCACGCCTCCAGCGGCACCACCGGCAAGCCGACTGTGGTCGGCTACACCCGGAACGACATCGACACCTGGGCCAACGTGGTGGCGCGTTCGATCCGCGCCGCCGGCGGGCGTCGCGGCGACATGGTGCACATCTCTTACGGCTACGGCCTGTTCACCGGCGGCCTGGGTGCGCACTACGGCGCCGAACGGCTGGGCTGCATGGTGATCCCGGTGTCCGGCGGCCAAACCGAAAAGCAGGTGCAGCTGATCGTGGACTTCAGGCCGGCCATCATCATGGTCACGCCGTCGTACATGTTGAACATCATCGAGGAATTCCAGCGCCAGGGACTTGACCCCGCCGCCAGCTCGCTCAAGGTCGGCATCTTCGGCGCCGAGCCGTGGACCGACGCCATGCGCTGCGAGATCGAGCAACGCGCCGGCATCGATGCGGTGGACATCTACGGCCTGTCCGAGGTGATAGGCCCCGGCGTCGCCAGCGAATGCATCGAGAGCAAGGACGGGCCGGTGGTCTGGGAAGACCATTTCTACCCGGAGATCATCGACCCCGAAACCGGCGAAGTGCTGCCGGACGGCGAAGAGGGCGAGCTGGTATTCACCTCGCTGAGCAAGGAAGCGCTGCCCATTGTCCGCTACCGCACGCGCGACCTCACGCGGCTGCTGCCGGCCACTTCGCGTTCGATGCGCCGCATCGGCAAGATCACCGGCCGCTCGGACGATATGCTGATCATCCGCGGCGTGAACGTGTTCCCGTCGCAGATCGAAGAACTGATACTCAAGATGCCGAAACTGGCGCCGCAATACCAGCTGGTGATCAGCCGCGACGGCCACCTCGACAAACTGGAGGTGCTGGCCGAGCTGCGGCCCGGCGTCGCCGACGGCGAGACCGAAGCGCTGGCGCGCGAGCTTGGGCACCACATCAAAAACTATGTCGGCGTCACCACCAAGGTGCGTCTGCTGGCCCCCAACGGTATCGAACGCACTTTGACGGGCAAGGCCCGCCGCGTGATCGACCAACGCCCTAAAACTTAAGGATATTCCGTGAACGACGCCGATTTTTCTGCATATATCTGTGACGCCATCCGCACCCCCTTCGGCCGCTACGGCGGCGCCCTCGGCGGCGTGCGCGCCGACGACCTGGCCGCGCTGCCCATCGCCGCGCTGATCGCCCGCAATCCCGGCGTGGACTGGTCCAAGGTCGATGACGTCTACTACGGCTGCGCCAACGGCGCCGGTGAAGACAACCGCAACGTCGGCCGCATGGCAGCGCTGCTGGCCGGCCTGCCGGTCGATGTCCCCGCCAACACCATCAACCGCCTGTGCGGCTCCAGCCTGGACGCGGTCGGCATCGCCGCGCGTTCCATCAAGGCCGGCGAAGCGCAACTGGTGATCGCCGGCGGCGTCGAAAGCATGACGCGCGCGCCTTTCGTCATGGGCAAGGCCGATAGCGCGTTTTCGCGCGCCGCCAAGATCGAGGACACCACCATCGGCTGGCGCTTCGTCAATCCGCTGATGAAGGCCATGCACGGCATCGACAGCATGCCGGAGACGGCCGAAAACGTCGCCCAGGAATTCGGCATCAGCCGCGCCGACCAGGACGCGTTCGCGGTGCGTAGCCAGCAGCGCTGGGCCGCCGCCCATGCGGCCGGCGTGTTCAAGGATGAAATCGTGCCGGTCGCGCTGGTGCAAAAGAAAGGCGATCCGAAGATCGTCGACACCGACGAGCATCCGCGCCCGGATACCACGATCGAGATGCTGGCCAGGCTGAAAGGCGTGGTCAAGCCGGATGGCAGCGTCACGGCCGGCAACGCCTCGGGCGTCAACGACGGCGCCTGCGCCATCTTGCTGGCGTCGGCCGCCGCCGCCGAGCAGTACGGCCTGCGCAAGCGCGCCCGCGTGCTGGGCATGGCGACCGCCGGCCTGGCGCCGCGCATCATGGGCTTCGGCCCGTCGCCGGCGTCGAAGAAGGTGTTGGCGCAGGTTGGCCTGACCATCGGGCAGATGGATGTCATCGAATTGAATGAAGCCTTTGCCGCGCAGGGCCTGGCCGTCACGCGCGATCTCGGCCTGGCCGACGACGCGACGCACGTCAACCCGAACGGCGGCGCCATCGCCATCGGCCACCCGCTGGGCGCATCCGGCGCGCGGCTGGTGCTGGCGGCGCTGAATCAGCTGGAACGCACCGGCGGCCGCTACGCGCTGTGTACCATGTGCATCGGCGTCGGGCAGGGCATCGCCCTCGTCATCGAACGCGTGTAAAGCGCAGGAGCGCCGTCATGGTCAAAGTCTACGAAATCAACGGCGTCACGCCGGTGGTCCACCCGACCGCCTACGTGCATCCCAGCGCGGTGCTGATCGGCGACGTCATCGTCGGCCCGCGCTGCTACGTCGGCCCGCTGGCCGCGCTGCGCGGCGACTTCGGCCGCCTGATCCTGGAGGAGGGCGCCAACCTGCAGGACACCTGCGTCATGCACGGCTTCCCCGGCGCCGACACGGTGGTCGAGCGAGACGGCCATATCGGCCACGGCGCCGTGCTGCACGGCTGCCGCATAGGCCGCAACGCGCTGGTTGGCATGAACAGCGTGGTGATGGACAACGCCGTCATCGGCGCCGACAGCATCGTCGCCGCGATGAGCTTCGTCCGCGCCGGCATGCAGGTGCCGCCGCGCAGCCTGGTGGTCGGCACGCCGGCCAGGGTGGCGCGCGAACTGCGCGACGACGAGATCAAATGGAAGACCGAGGGCACCGGCCAGTACCAGGAACTGGCGGTGCGCTCCATGAACACCATGCGCGAAGTGGAAGCGCTGACCGAAGTGGAACCGGACCGCAAGCGCGTCGAGTGGGAAAGCTCGCTGCCGCTGCACCTGCACAAAAACGCCCAAGCATAATCAACGGAGAGATAAACATGGCATCAACCCTGCAAAGCTGGATCGGCGGCCGATGGATAGGCGCCGAAGCGTACGCACCGCTGCACAGCGCCTTGAACAACGCGCTGATCTACCACACCCACGCCGAGAAGATCGACTTCGACGAAGCCGTCACCTACGCCCGCAAGGCCGGCGTGCCGGCGCTGATGAAGATGGACTTCCAGCAGCGCGCCGCGCGCCTGAAGGCGCTGGCGCTGTACCTGGCCAGCCGCAAGGAGGAGCTGTACGCGATCTCGCACCTGACCGGCGCCACCCGCGCCGACAGCTGGGTCGACATCGAAGGCGGCACCGGTACGCTGTTCGCCTACGCCAGCATGGGCAGCCGCGAGCTGCCGTCGTCCAATGTGCTGCACGAAGGCCCGGCCATGGCGCTGGGTAAGAACGGCGGCTTCTCCGGCACCCACATCCTGGTGCCGCGCGGCGGCCTGGCGGTGCACATCAACGCCTTCAACTTCCCGATCTGGGGCCTGCTGGAGAAGTTCGCGCCCAGCTTCCTGGCCGCCATGCCGTGCATCGGCAAACCTGCCTCCGCCACCAGCTACCTGACCGAAGCGCTGGTGCGCATGATGAACGATTCCGGCCTGCTGCCGGAAGGCGCGCTGCAACTGGTGATCGGCAGCACCGGCGACCTGCTGGACCGCCTGGGCGGCGCCGACGTCGTCACCTTCACCGGTTCGGCCGATACCGCCGCCAAGCTGCGCACCAACCGCCACCTGATCGCCAATTCGGTGCCGTTCACCGCCGAGGCGGATTCGCTCAACTGCGCCATCCTGGCGCCGGACGTCACGCCGGACGACGTCGAGTTCGACCTGTTCGTCAAGGAAGTGGCGCGCGAGATGACCGGCAAGGCCGGCCAGAAATGTACCGCCATCCGCCGCATCATCGTGCCGGAAAATATGGTGGACGCGGTCGGCACCCGCCTGCGCGAACGCCTGGCCAAGGTCAGCATCGGCGATCCGTCGGTGGAAGGCGTGCGCATGGGCGCCCTGGCATCCAAGGACCAGCAGCGCGACGTCGCCGAACGCGTCGAGCTGCTCGCGCGCGGCAACGAGGTGCTGTTCAGTGAACGCGACGGCTTCAAGTTGATCGGCGACGGCGTCGCCAACGGCTCCTTCTTCTCGCCGACGCTGCTGCTGTGCCGCGACGGCATGCGCAACGACGCGGTGCACGACATCGAGGCCTTCGGCCCGGTCAGCACCATCATCAGCTACAAGGGCATCGACGAAGCGCTGGCCTTGGCCGCGCGCGGCAAGGGCTCGCTGGTCTCCACGCTGGTGACCAAGGATCCGGCCACCGCCGCCTACGCCGTGCCGATGGCCGCCGCCTCGCACGGCCGCGTGCTGATACTGGAGCGCGAAGCGTCGGTCGATTCGACCGGCCACGGCTCGCCGCTGCCGCAGCTGAAGCACGGCGGCCCCGGCCGCGCCGGCGGTGGCGAAGAGTTGGGCGGCATCCGCGCCGTGCGCCACTTCCTGCAACGCGCCGCGGTGCAAGGCTCGCCGACCATGCTGGCCGCCGTCACCGGCGAATACGTGCGCGGCGCCAAGGTGCAGGAGAGCGAAGTCCATCCGTTCCGCCGCTACTTCGAAGACCTGAAGATGGGGGATTCGCTGCTGACGCACCGCCGCACCGTGACCGAAGCGGACATCGTCAACTTCGGCGGCGTCTCCGGCGACTACTTCTACATGCACTTCGACGACATCGCCGCCAGGGACACGCAGTTCGGCAAGCGCATCGCGCATGGTTACTTCGTGCTGTCGGCCGCCGCTGGCTTGTTCGTTTCGCCGGCGCCCGGTCCGGTGCTGGCCAACTACGGCCTGGACAACCTGCGCTTCATCACGCCGGTGGCGATCGGCGACACCATCCGCGCGCGCCTGACCTGCAAGCGCAAAGTGGACCGCAACCGCACCGACGACAAAGGCGTCGGCCAGGGCGTGGTGGCGTGGGACGTGCAAGTGACCAACCAGAACGACGAGCTGGTAGCCAGCTACGACATCCTGACGCTGGTGATGAAGCGCGCCTGAGCGCTGCAGCCGGCGGTTATTGCTCCGCCGGCTCCAGCACCGCCAGCAGTTTGATCAGCCCACTGTCCAGCAGCGCCAGTTCCGCTGGGCTCAGGGGCGACAGTATCTTGTGTTCGTTGTCGACGTGCGCGGCCACCGCGCGCTCGATCAGTTCCAGCCCGGCCGGGGTCAGCCGCACCAGCAGGCTGCGGGCGTCGGTGGGGCTGGGCACCCGCTCGACCAGTGCGCTCGCCTCCAGCCGCTGCAGCCGGTGCGTCATCGTGCCGGAGGTGATCATCATCGCCGAGAACAGCGCGGTCGGCGCCAGGCAGTAGGGCTCACCGGAGCGCCTGAGCGTCGCCAGCACATCGAATTCCCAGGCACCTATTCCAAATTCGGCAAAGGTCGCGTCCAGCCTGCGTTGCAGCAGTGCGGAACAGCGCTTCAGCCGTCCTATCGTCGCCATCGGCGCCACGTCCAGGTCGGGACGCTCCCGGCGCCATTGCGCCACCACGGCGTCCACGGCATCCATCGCTCTTTCATTCGGCATCGCACACTCCAATTTATCTTGACATCGAGATTGTTTTTGATCAGACTTCCATTTTATCTTGAAGTCGAGACAAATGCCATGAGCGAGAAAAGCACGACATCGTCCCTGATCACCACGCTGACCACCGCGCTGGCGCCGGCCATCTGGGGATCGACCTATATCGTCACCACCCAACTGCTGCCGCCGGACCGGCCCTTCATCGCGGCGCTGTTGCGCACCCTGCCTGCCGGCGTGCTTCTGCTGACTTTTGTGGGGCGCCTGCCGCTGCGCGCGGAATGGGGCCGGCTGGTGGTGCTATCGGCGCTGAATATCGGCTTTTTCCAGGCGCTGTTGTTCATCGCGGCCTACCGTCTGCCGGGTGGCTTGGCGGCGGTGGTCGGCGCGATCCAGCCGCTGCTGGTCATGGGCCTGGCCTGGCTGCTGGAGCGGCGCCCGCCGGCGCGACTGGCTGTGGGCGCCGGCATGCTGGGCGTACTGGGGATGGCGGTGCTGCTGCTCTCGCCCGGCGCGGCCTGGGACGCGGCGGGCATCGCGGCGGCGCTGGCCGGTGCGGCCTGCATGGCGGCCGGCACCTATCTGACGCGCCGCTGGCGCAGCGAACTGCCGGTGTTGGCCCTGACCGGCTGGCAGCTGCTGCTGGGTGGCCTGATGCTCGCGCCGCTGGCCGTGCTGGTCGATCCGCCGCTGCCACCGCTCGGCGCGGTGCAGGTGCTGGGCTATGCCTACCTGTCATTGGCCGGCGCGCTGCTCGCTTATGCATTGTGGTTCCGCGGGATCGCCCGCTTGTCGCCGGTGGCAGTGTCTTCATTGGGCCTGTTGAGCCCATTGGTCGCGGTGGTGCTGGGTTGGGCCCTGCTGGGGCAGGCGATGAGCGGCCTGTCGCTGGCCGGCCTGGTCACGGTGCTGGCCAGCATCCTGGCGGTGCAATGGGCTTCCGTGCAGCGCCGCTGATACGCGTTTTTCAACTAATTGCAGAGAGAATAAAATGAACGTCAAACACCTGATCGAATCGCGCATCTCCGCCAACCGCTTCGACACCACCCGCGCGCTGAGCGATGCCGACATTTCGGAGCTGGTGCGCCTGGCGACGCTGGCGCCATCGGCCTACAACTTCCAGAACTGGAAGTTCATCGCGGTGCGCACCCCGCAGGCGAAGGAGCGCCTGAAGGAGGTCGCCTTCGGCCAGCAGAAGGTGGCCGATGCGCCGGTCACCTTCATCATCGTCGGCACCCTGGATGCGCACGTGGGCCTGCCGCAGGCATTGAAGCCGTCGGTGGACGCCGGGATCATGCCGCAAACGGTTGCCGACGTGTGGGTGGGCATGGCGCGGCACACGCATCCCGGCAATCCGCAGTTGCAGCGGGACGAAGCGCTGCGTTCCGGTTCGCTGGCGGCGATGACGATGATGCTGGCCGCCGAGGGTATGGGCTTGGCCAGCAGCGCCATGAGCGGATTCAACGCCGCCGGTGTGAAACGCGAATTCAACCTGGGCGAGGCCGACGTGCCGGTCATGCTGCTGTCGATCGGCTACGCCGCCGCCGGCAACTGGCCGCAGAAGGCGCGCAAGCCGCTGCAGGAAGTGATGGAGTTGGTCTGACGCGGAGCAAGGCCGCGCCGGGGAGGCTGGCTTTTCCCGGCGCTGCGATGCAAAATGCCCGCTACTTTGTAACGACGAGGCAGCAGGCATGGCACAGACTTTTCACAAACAATCGATAGGCTTCAACCCGCTGCTCAGCGCGCGCGACTGGACGGTGTGGGGCTGCATACTGGCGGGATGTCTGGCGGCCGGTCTATTGTTGGGCAGATGGATGCCGAACGAGATGGTGCGGGCCATACTCATCGGCGGCGTCATAGGGCAGTTGCCGTCGTTGCTGATGTGCCTACCCGTGCGCGGCACCGTCGATGCGGCGGGTGAGACGGCCTTCCTGGGCCGCGTACAGCAGTTCGGCTTCGTCCCCGCCGGCGAGACCGGCGAAGGACGCATCTTCAACTACAAGGGCCCGCGCTGGATGCGCTGGGATTCCAACCGCGTCGAGATCCGTCCCGCCGATGGCCTGCTGCACGTCACCGCGCCGCTGCACTTCTACCGACAGCTCAAGCGCGCGCAAAAATAGGGAACCGCTCAAGCTTCCGTTTCAGCCTCTAGTGCCGCCTGCAGCCTGGCCATGGCATCTTCCGTGACGTCCGCAGGCCTGCCGAGGGCTGCGCCGCTTCATCGCTCTGAACCTGCAGGACGCATGTTTTCCCATGCATGGAGATCGTCGGGCATGGGCGCTTTGAGATCGCACAGGGCATTGAGCTCGGCGGCAGTTGGGCGCGTGCGTTTTGCTTTGATGAGCAAGCCATCTGGCGTCGCTTGCAGCGATACGGTCTGGCCCACGGCAAAACCCATGAGGCGCAAGATGGCCGGCGGCAGAGCCACCCCGATGGAATTTCCCTGGCGGCGTATGGTTGCTTCTGTTTCCATGATTCCTCCAATCAAAGTAATACCATGTAAGACTAGGCCGCTGACAAGCCCCCGTCAAACATAGTATTACCTTGCTTGTGAAGGATCAAGCGCGCAGGCCGAACGGATCGTCGATGCTGTGCGCCGGTTCGGTGAACCACTTCGGACCGTTTTCCGTCATGTAGAAGTGGTCCTCGTGGCGCACGCCGAATTCGCCGGGGATGCAGATCATCGGCTCGTTCGAGAAGCACATGCCCACGTCCAGCGGCGTCTTGTCGCCGCCGACCAGATACGGCCACTCGTGGATATCGAGGCCGATGCCGTGGCCGGTGCGGTGCGGCAGGCCTGGCAGCTTGTAGCCGGGACCGAAACCGTCCGCCTCCAGCGAACGGCGCGCGGCCATGTCCACCTGCTCGCACGGCACGCCCAGCTGCGCCGCATTGAAGGCCGCCACCTGCGCCGCCTTCTCGCTGTTCCACACCGAACGCTGACGCTCGCTGATTTCGCCGTACACATAGGTACGCGTGATGTCGGAAATGTAGTTGTGCAGTTTGCAGCCTGTATCGATCAGCACAGTGTCGCCCGGTTGCAACGTTTGCACATAGCTCACACCGTGCGGATAGGCGGTCGCTTCGCCGAACAGCACGATCACGAAGTAGGAACCGGAGGCGCCGACCTTGCGGTGCGCGCGGTTGATGAACTCTTCCACTTCAACGGTGGTGATTCCCGCGCGCAGCATGCTGGCGGTGGCCACATGCACGGCCAAGGTCATGTCCTTGGCGCGCTGCATCAGCGCGATCTCGTTGGCGGACTTGCGGGTGCGGCAGTGCGCCGTGACCTTGCTGGCGTTCTCCAATGCGTAGCCGTCGGCCAGCGGACGGATGCCGTCGTAGATGAAGAAGGCCGCGCTCTCGCAGATGCCGACGCGCGGCGCGACGCCGCCCGCGGCAGCCGGGGCGATACCCATGCGCTTGAGCGTATCGACGAACAGCTGGTACGGGCTCTCATGCTCGTGCCAGGTATTGACGTTACCCTTGACCAGCATGAAGTCCGTCAGCGTGCTTTCTTCGAAGGCGGGGGCGATGTATTCCACCGCGCCGCTGGCCGGCAGGATGGCGCCGACCATGCGCTCGCTGGCGTGCCACTTGGTGCCGGTGAAGTAGGTCATGTTGGAGCCGGCGTTGACGTAGATCGCCGCGATGCCCTGGTCGCGCATGTAAGCCTGCGCGCGCGCCAGGCGCTGGAGGTGTTCGTCCTTGCCGATGGGGACCGCGCCTGCGGTCATGTCGGACAGCGAGGCCAAGGCCTCTTCTATGGTTTTTCCGCCAATAGTCATTTTTATTTCCCTGAATTGATTTGCGTGACCGCGCGGATCTTAGTCTGCGCCAGCCGACGATCATAACAGTTTTGCCCCCGCCGCCAAGTCACAGACAGGTAATACGCCAATGCTAGTGTGCCGAATTCCGCATCCACTTCAGGACTCCTTTATCATGTCGCTTGCCTCCCATTTTCGTCCTCGCCAATTGCTGATTCCGACCGCCATTGCCATCCTGTTGAGCGCCGTCGCCTGCGGCGGCGACCAACCGGCAGCCGTCGTCGTGCCGCCGATTCAGAGCGGCCGCTGGATCGCCGGCGACCTGCACACCCACACCACGCAGTCGCTTGATACGGACATCACCCAGACGCTGGACAAGGTGCTGGGCAAGGCCTTCACCACCTATGGCCTGGACTGGATGGCGGTCAGCAACCACCTGCGGCTGTCGTCGCGCGACGAGAAGGGCGCGCCGCTGCCGGCGGCGATTCCGCTGTCGATCGGCGTGGAGCGCTACGAGATCCCGCGCGTTCAGGCCTTGCAGGCGGCCGGTACCTACGCCGACAAGTTGATCTTCTCCGGCTTCGAGTGGGACATGCCGACCCACGACCACATCGGCATCGGTCTGTTCGAGGGCAGCGACAAGCTGGCCTCCAGCACCAAGGGCATGCGGGAATTCGAGTACCTGTTCACCACCCGCGATGCTGCGCTGTTCGACGCGGCCGATGTCGCCGCGTGGAAGGCCAAGTACGGAACCACCCGCTACAACGCCACCGCCGACGACGCGCTGAGGGCCATCAGCTGGCTGAAGGACAACTATCCGGACACCAGCTACGCCGTGGTCAATCACCCGTCGCGCAACAAGGGCAGCTACACCATCGACGATTTCCGCCGCTTCAACGACATCGCGCCGAACATCATGTTCGCCATCGAAGGCATGATCGGCAACCAGATGGAGCCGGACCGCGGAGGCTACACCGCCGCCTACACGCCGGAGAACGCGCCGCTGCGTGCCTACGGCGGCGTGGACTACATCGTCGCCAAGGTCGGTGGCACCTGGGATGCGCTGCTGGGCGAAGGCCGCCGCATCTGGAACCTGACCGATTCGGACACCCACTTCAAGATCGTCGGCAACAGCAGCAGCGGCTACTTCCCCGGCGAGTATGCGAAGAACTACGTCTTCAACGGCGCCCAGGGCAAGCCCGCCGCCAAGGACCTGCTGCAAGGTCTGCGCTCCGGCAAAATGTTCTCGGCCTACGGAGACCTGATCAACGCGCTGGACTTCAACCTGGCCAGCAAGGATGACCGCAAGGAGATGGGCGGGGAGCTGAAGGTGGCCAGCGGCGACAAGGTGACGATCACGATCCGCTTCAAGTCGCCGGCCAGGAACAATTACGAGAAGCCGGTCGACAGCGGCACGGCCGCCAACGTCAGGCCGGTGGTCGATCACGTCGACCTGATCGTCGGCGACGTGACCGCCAGGGCGACGCCGGGCAGCGCCGCCTACAGCGTGGCCACCAACGCCAGCACGCGCGTGGTGAAGCGCTTCACCAGCGCGGACTGGAAGGTGGATGCGGACGGCTACTTCAGCATCAGCTACGAGACCACCGCCAGCAAGAACCAGTACTACCGCCTGCGCGGCACCAACCTTGGCGCCGATGTCGCCGGCCTGACCCAGGACGGCGAACCGCTGGCCGACCAGCGCACCGGCACCGCCGACAACACGGCGCGCTTCAACGACATCAACGACCGCAACTACCGCAGCCTGTGGTTCTATTCGAACCCGGTGTTCGTCAGCCTGCGCTGATCACCGCGTTATCAGGCTGACCCTGTCGAGCACGAAGGAGGTCTGCTTGGAGCGGTCCTCCCGCATGACGAACGACAGCGTCACCGTCTGGCCCTTGAAGGCGGCCAGGTCGTAGCTGCGGATCTGGTAGCCGTCGGCGGCGTCGAGGTTGGTCCAGGTGGCCAGCGTGCGCAGCACAGAACCGGTGCTGCTGCGCACGGTGACCACCAGCCGGTCGTAAACCGTGGGCTTGATTTCATCGGTGTCGATGTGCAGTGCGAAGGTCAGCGCCGCCGACGTGGCGTTCGACGGTATCGACACGGACTGGGTCAGCGCTTCGAACGCGTAGAAACCGTTGCCGCCCAACCAGGCGTAACGCGTGCCTTCGTACGCCGGCTGGTCGGCGAAGCTGCCGATCACGCCGGTGCTGCCGCGCCATCCGGTGGTGCCGTTTTCGAAGCCGCCGTTGGTCACGCGCTCGGTGCCGCCGCCGCCGGCGGTCACGGTCAGTGTCGCCTTGGCCGAGGTGGCGCTCTTGGGCGGCGACGCCGCATCGCTGACAACGGCATTGAACATGGCGCCGTTGTCGGCGATCTGCGCCGTCAGCGAGTAGCTGGCCGCCGCCGCGCCGGCGATCTCGGCGCCGTTGCGATACCATTTGTAGGCATAGGGCGGCGTGCCGCCGCTGGCGCCCACGCTGAACGATGCGGTGGCGCCGGGCGCCACGGTCACGCTGGCCGGCTGCGTGGTGATCGAGACATCGCCGCCTCCGGTCGTGCCCTCGTCGACGTCGGCGCCGACGTTGATCGCCGCGTAGGCGCGCTGCACGGCGATGGCCTCTTTCGATCCGACGCCGTACAACTCCTGCGCGGAAGCGAGCACCTTGGAGCGCGCGTCGGCGTAGTTGGTCGACGAGGTGAACTTGGTGGTGTTCGCCTTGAACCAGATCCGGTAGGCCTTGTCGTTGCCCACACCCGTCATCGCGGCGGGGCTTTTCACCAGGTATTTGCTGTAGTAGTCGGACGCCGGATCGCTGCTGGAACCCTGCGACAGGAAGTAGAACATGCGGTTATTCGGTCCGCTGGAATAGTGCACGTCCAGGTACTTGATGGTGCTGCTCCAGGCATCGGGACTGCTGCCATCCTTGCTCGGCTTGTACATCCAGCGCAGCGGCTGGCCGGATTTGCTGATCTCCTTGCCCATCATCCAATCGTTGCCGGTGGCCGGTATCACGGTGCCGGTGCCGCCTGCGCGGGCGTAGGCTTCCACCATGTCGCCGCCGATGTCCGAGTTCGATTCGTTCAATCCGCCCGATTCGCCGGAGTAGGTCAGGTCCGAGGTCGACGCGGTCACGCCGTGCGACATCTCGTGGCCGATCACGTCGATGGACCCCAGGCTGTAGAAGCTGTTGCCGTCGCCGATGTACATGCACTTGCAGCTGTCGTCGTAGAAGGCGTTGTCGTAGGCCGTATCGACGTGGGCGGCGATGTAGGTGGCGGTGTTGTTGCCGTCCAGCGAATGCCAGCCCAGCGCGTTTTTGTTGGCGTCGTAGGTGTTCATCAAGCCCCACAGCGCGTTGACGGCGGCGGTCTGGCCGTTGGCGTTGGTGGTGCTGCCGCCTTCGATGTACTGCTTGCCGTCGCCCCAGGTGTTGCTGCTGTTGGTGTAGATGCTGCCGGGATTGGGATTGTTGGCCGAGCTGTGGTTGGCGTTGGTGATCGCCATGCCGCCGAATTTTCCGCCGACGCCGCGCGAACTGTCCAGCATCTGGTAGCTGCTGCCGGACAGCGTGGTATCGATCGGCACCACGCCGTTGTACTGGCTGTTGCCGGAGCCGACCACCGTCTTCAACGCCGACCATTGCGCGATGATGGTGCCGCTGTTGGCGTTGACGATGGTGTCGTAATAGACCGGCCGGCCGTCGTCCGCCATGCGCAGCTTGACGTAGTAGGCCAGCTCGTAGCTTTCCACCACTTCTTCCACGTCCAGCGCGTTGAGCTCGGATTCGGGTTTGCCCGCGGCCGAGGCCAGGCGCACCGTCTTCACGATCGGGTAGATCAGCAGTTCGGCGCTGGGCTCCCAGCGGTGCGTGCCGCGCGGCGCGACGGAATTGATGGCGACGGTGATGGCGTCGCCGGCGCTCAGCGTTGGCGCCATGCCGCCGACGGCGGACGGCGCAAGGCCGGTCCCCAGCTTGCCGCGCCGGTCGGATGCCGACACGCTGACGATCGTTCCGGCGGCGTTGGTGACCACCACCGACTCCGAGCCGAACACCCGCAAGCCCTTGTAGGTGTGCTGGGCGCGGACGATCTTTTGCCCGACCACGCCCGGATGCAGGCTGCTGATGCGGAAGCTCAGGTCGGGCGGCACGCCGCGCGCGGCGTCCATCGTCGCCAGTTGCGTGACCAGGCCGGAGCTATCCTGCGGCGTGAGCGTGTTGACCGGAGGGGCCATCAGTTGGTCTGCCGCGAGCGTCGCGGTGGCGGCCAGCAGTGCGGTCGCTGCGGCGACGGCGGTGGTGGCGGGTAGCAAGCGTGTGCGCAGGATCATCTCATCCTCCCAAGTTCGACCATTCCAGCTGGCATCGAATGATGTCGCCGATTCCGCGTGGCGGATGAATCACGCTAGATCGCGGATGGGGGGGAGGTTCTGTCCAAGATCAATAAATTCGCAACAAGTCAGCGTTTGGCTTCCGTATTCTGCGGCACGATGAACATGTCATAGGGATAGGAAAATATCCAGTCGGCATAACGCGGCTTCTTCGCCAGGCCGGCGTCGTCGTCGTCGAAGTTGTCCTGCTTGATGGGGCGTTTGGTGGAAGTCGAGCGGACGCCGACGATGCGGCCCTGTTGCAGCACCAGCGCCCAATCGGGCTTGCCGGTGATCGGATCGTTGTACAGCCGGCGCAGATGGCGTTTGGCGTTGGGGAAGCGCGGGTCCTTCAGCAGTTCCCCCAGTGTCAGCGGGTACTGGCCGGCGCCGTTGGCCTTGGTGTAGGCCTCCAGCGCGTGGCGGAACTCGTGGCCGATGAACAGTAGCTCGCGCTCCTTGTCGCGCCGCATGGCGGTTGCATACAGGTCGGCGGCGATGGTCAGGCCGACGCCCATGAAGGCCACCAGCATCAACGTCCACAGATAGGCGAAGCCGCCTTGTCGCTTAGAGCTGTTCGAACGGGATGCCATCGCGGGTCTTTCCTTTGGCGCCGCTGCGGATGTCGGCCACGCCGGGCTTGTCGGCGTCGGCCGATGGCAGCAGCTGCCAGGTGGTGGCCGATTCCGTCACCGGGTCCAGCGGCACCCTGCGGAAGTAGCGCTGCGTGACGAGATCCGCCAGCGCCGCAGGGTATTCGCCGCGGTCGGCGTAGAATTTGTCGATGCCGCTGCGGAGCACTTGCAGGTTCTCCCTCAGCGCCACTTCCTTCGATTTGTCGACCGAACTGAAATAGCGCGGCAGCGCGATGGTGAGCAGCAGCGAAATGATCGCCAACACCACCAGCAGCTCGACCAGCGTGAATCCCTTGTTGCGCTTCATGGCGTCACCATTGTTTGAGGGGGATGCCGTTCAGCCCCATGACGGGGGAACGGGAGCTGACGTCGAACACGTCTTCGCCTTCGGACGGATTGTCCGGCGGCGAGGCGTAGGAACGGATGGCCCAGCCGGCGCTGTTGCCGTCGGCCGGCGCGAACGGGTCGCGCGGTATGCGGCGCAGGAAGTACATATTCTGCTTGCGCGGGCTGCGCTGGTCCGGCATGCCGGCGACCAGGTCCTCCAGCTTCTTCGGATAGCCGGATTCGCCCATCGCCAGCTTGATGCGGCCGTTGTCGGCGGCGCGCTTGTAGGCGTCGATTGCTTCGCGAATCTCGATCAGCGCGGTGCGCAGCTGGTGCTCTTTTTCGCGCTGCAGCGCCACCTGCGCCATCGGCGCCGCCACCATCGCCAGCGTGGCGAGGATGGACAGCGTAATCATCAACTCGATGAAGGTGAAGCCGCGTTGAGCCTTGCGCAGCATGGCTATTGGCCCTTCTTCGGCGGCGTGTAGGGAACGGAATTGACCGGTTCCGGCTTGGCGGCCGGCGCTGGCGGAGTGTCGCCGCCGGTCATGCCAGAGCCGCCGGCCGGCGCCAGGGCCGGCGCGGCGTCGCGTGGCGTGGGCGCCATGTCCGCCGCCGTGTCGGGCACGGATGCCAGCGTGGCGCCAAACTGGCTGCGGCCGCCGATATCGGATTCGGTGCCGGAATTGAACTCCGCCGCCGACAGTTCCGGCCGGCGGATGGAGCGCAGCACGCGCGGTGTAATCGACAGCACGATCTCGCTGCGGGTGGAGTCGTCCTTCTGGCTGCCGAACAGACGGCTCAGCACCGGCAGCTCGCCCACGCCGGGCACCTTGTTGGCGGTGGTGCGGTCCTCGTCGCTGATCAGGCCCGCCAGCACCTGCGTCTCGCCATCCTTCAGGCGCAGCACGGTGGCGGCGCTGCGGGTGCCTATCTGGTAGGCCTGGGTGCCGGACTTGCTGACGATCTCCTTGACCACGCTGCTGACCTCCAGGTTGATCTTGATCGCGACCTCGTCATCCAGGTAGATGTTGGGTTCCACGTCCAGCTTCAGGCCCACGTCCACGTAGTTCACGCTGTCGGAGCTGACGCCGTTGTTGGTGGTGACGGTAATCACCGGCACGCGGTCGCCGATCAGCACTTTGGCCTTGTCCTTGTTGCGCACGCGGATGCGCGGGTTGGCCAGGATATTGCTGTCGGTGTCGTTCTGGTTGGCGTTGATGGTGACGCTGCCGAAGCCCAGGCCGATGGTGCTGCCGGTGATCTTGCGCAGGTCGCCCACGTTCAGCGCGCCGTACTGGCCGCTGCCCAGCAGGGTCAGGCCGACGGTGTCGGGCCAGCGCACGCCCAGCTCCTGGATGCGCGAGCGCTTCACTTCCAGCACTTCCACTTCCAGCATCACTTCGGGGTCGGCCACGTCCTGCACGGCGATGATGCGTTCGGCCATGCGTATCATTTCCGGCGTGTCGCGCATGATGATGGTGCCGATGCGCTCATCGGTGACGATGTCGCGCGCCTTGAGCAGCGTCTTGAGCGAGAACGCCACCGTCTTCACGTCGGAGTTCGCCAGGAAGAAGCTGCGCACCAGCAGCTGCTGGTAGTCCTTCTGCTTCTGCGGGTTGTTGGGGTAGATGGTGATCGAGCGCTCGCCGGTGATGCTCTGTTCCAGCTGGTGGGCGCCCAGCAGCATGCCGATGGCTTCCTCGATGCTGGTGTCGCGCACCGAGATGGTGGCGCGCAGGTTGGGATCCACGTCGCGGTCGAACACGAAGTTCAGGCCCGATACCTTGCTGATGAAATCGAACACGGCGCGCATCGGGGCGTCGCGGAACTCCAGCGTCACCGGTTTGCGGTAGGCCATCGCCAGCCGCCCGCTGGCGGGGCGCAGGCGGGTCTGGGCGTCGCCGACCAGGGTCTTGAGGCGCAGCAGGTCGCGCTGGTTGGGGCGTTCCGCCAGCAGGGGCCGCAGCAGCTCCTGGGCATGCGCCAGATTGGCGTCGCCGCCGCGCTGGACCAGCGCTTCGACGTCGCCCGTCACTTTCTGCAGGCGTTGATCCTGCTCCAGCGCGGCCTTGCCCTGGCGCGCCACCTGGTTGGATGGGTCGAGCGCCAATGCGCGGTCGTACATCGCGCCGGCCTCGGCGGCCTGGCCTTTCGCGCGCAGCATGTCGCCATGGCTGTTCATGGCGTTGACCAGTTTGAGCTTGCGGTTCAGCAGCACGATGCGGTATTCGGCATTGTGCGGATCGTCGCGCGAGGCCTGTTCCAGCTTGGCCAGGCCCTGGTCGATCTGGCCGGCGTCCAGCAGGGCGTTGCCTTGCTTGAAGGTCTGGCTACCGGCGCAGGCGCTCAGCAGCAGCGTGATGGCCAGGAGGTGCAGGCGGTGGGCGGTCGATTTCAATTGGTGTCCCCTACGACTAAGGTTTGTTTCTGGTTGAGCGGCAGGTAGATGAAGTTCATCGCGTTGCCGCCGACGCTGTCGAGCAGGTAGCTGTCGTTGATTTTTTCGCCGGGACGGGCGACGACGTTCTGGCCATCGATTTGCAGGAAGTAGGCGGTCTTGCCTTCATCCGTGAAACGGCCCATGAACTGGAAGGGCAGGGCCGGCGGGCCGCCCGGCGCGCTGCCCTGCTGCGCGGTTTGTTGGGCCTGCGCCTGGTCCATCATGATTTTTTTCGGCGTCTCCGGCGCCCAGCTTTGCTTGGCGAAGACGTTACCCATGTCGTCGTCGGCGACGCGTGGGTGGATTTGCAGGTCGATGCCGTCCGCTGGCGGCGCTGCGCTGGCAGGGGGCGCGACGACGGCCGCGGGCGCTTGCGGGGCTTCGCGCGTGGTGGCGGCGGCAGGGCCGACCACGCCGCCGTCCTGGTCGGGCGCGAACCACGCGGCCAGCAGCGTGGCGACGGCGGCGGCGCCGATCACGATTTTTCTCATCGCCGCGCCTCCTGCCGCACCAGCAGCACAAACTGGATGCGCGCTTCGATGTCGCCGGACTCGATCTGTTCGCGCTTGAAGGCGACCGAATCGAGCGTCAGCGTCGGCAGCGCTTGCAGCGCGCCGATGATGAAGGTCTGCACGCTCGCATAGTCGGCCTTGACCGGCAGCGTGATGCGGTAGCGCAGGAAGCCGGCCTTGGCGTCCATCTCAGGCTTGTACTCCGCCTTGTTCAACGCGATGCCGCTTTGCTGCGCCACCTTCACCAGCTCCTTGAGCTGGTCGGGGATGGCGTCGTGCGCGGGCAGGTAGGCGTGGAAGGCCGCGACGCCGCCGGCGGCCGTCGGCGCCGGCGTGTGCGGCGTGGCGGCGGCGCGGGCGGCTGCGTTGAGCTGCCGCGTCAACGCGGTCTGGCGCTGGTCGAGTTGCGTTGCATGCCATTGCGCCAGTATGGCCAGTAGCGCGCAGGCGATGCCCGCCACCGCGCCGGGACCGGCCTGGCGCAACAGGCGGCGCGTTTGCCACGCCAGCCTGGGTGCCAGCTTGGGCGCGAGCTTCAGCTTGGGCAGCGCGCCGGATTTTATTGCCGCCATTGGGCCTCCAGCTGAAAGTGATAGGGACGATCGCCGACGCCGGCCGCCATCTCATGCTTGACCAGATACACGGAGCGGAACATCGGCTGCTGGTTGAGGAAGGCCAGGTAGTTGATCATGTCTTGCGCGGTTTCCGCTTCGGCGGCGATCTTCAGCGCCCCGGATGGGACGGCGGTGTCGGCGCCGTCCTGCGGCGCTTGGCCGTTCAGGTCCAGTGCCAGCAGGGCGACGCGCACGTCGGCCGGTGCGACGATGGCCTTGATCAGCCGCGTGACCGGCAGGTTGAGCTGGCGTACCGCTTCGGCCACCGCCTTCACCTGCAGATCCAGTTCGTGCTGCTGCGCCGGCGCCAGCGCTGGCCGCGTCAAGCGGGTCGGTTGGGTGGCGGCCGATTGCGCGTCCAGCCGCGCCTCCAGCCGGTTGACGGTTTGCACTTGCGAGAGCCAGTTGCCGGCGGCGGGCAGCAGCATCAGCAGGCCGACGGCCAGCAAGCCAAGGCGCCAACCGGTGGGCTGCGTGGCGCGCGGCAGGAAGTTCAGGCGCGTCATGCGGCCACCTCCGGCGAAGCGGCAGACGGCTGCCGCGTCGCGGCCACGGCAACGGCGGCGTGTTCGCCGAACGGATTGGCGCCCAGGCGGAAGCGCGAGGGCAATGCGCCGGGCACGAGATGCAGCGCGGCGGCGGACGGCGTGGTGGGAGACGACGCCGCCGCCGGCGCGCTCAGGTCCGTGACGGCGACCAGCTCGATGCGGGCCAATTCCGGCGCGCGCAAGGTCCAGCGTTGCCAGGCTTGCGGCAGTTCCAGCCGCCACGCCTCGCTGGCCGGCTGCGACTGGATGGCGACGATGCGGTGGTCGCGCAGCGCCGCCATCGTGATGCGGCCAGGCTCGATCAACGCCAGTGCGCCGGCGCTGGCGGCCGCACCCTTGCGCGGCCGCTTCGGTTGCGATGCCTCCAGCGTACGCAGCGCGGTGCCCAGCAGCGGCTCGATCACGCGGCAGGCGTGGCCGCATTCGGCGGCCACCTCCTTCAGGGCTTGCAACAGCGTGCTGTCGACGCCGCAGACCAGCCGCGTATGGCCGTAGGGCGCGTCGTCGCCGACCACGCTCCAGCCGCGCGCGTTGTCGCCGTACAGGGCCGCCAGCTGCGTTTGCAGGAAGCGGCTGGCGGAGGGCTCGGACAGCAGCGCGTCGCTCCACGGCGCCAGCACCAGCTGGCTCCAGCGGCCCGACAGGCTGATCTCCAGCGGCAGCCGGGCCGCCGCGATGTCAGGCTGCTGCAACAGCGCGCGCAGCGCATCGATGGCGGCCTGCCAGTGGCCGCCGGCGCCATCGACCGCGATCTGCCGCGCGCTGCCTTCCACCAGTCGCCCGCCGTGGCGGACCACGCACAACAGCTGACGCGGCGCCAGCAGCACGCGCAGGCGGCGCGGCGCGAGCGTAGCCCGCGGCGCCAGCAGGGCAAGGCGTTCAATAAGTGACACGATTGAGCTCCAGTAAAGTCGTTTCTCCCTGCCGCACCAGATCCAGCCCGGCGCTGCGCGCCAGCCGGAAGCCCATGGTCGCGGCTTCCTCCTTCATGCGGCTGACCGGTGCGCGGGTGCAGATCATCTCGCGCATGGTGTCGTTCAGGATCAGCACCTCGGCCACCGCCTTGCGGCCCTTGTAGCCGGTGCCGCGGCAATGGCCGCAGCCGCTGCCGGCCTTGAAGCGCCAGTCGCGCACGGCATCGGCGGCCAGGCCGCTGTCGATCAGGTCCTGCGGATCGGGCGCCACCTCCACCGCGCAGTGCTCGCAGTTCAGGCGCAGCAGCCGCTGGGCGACGATGCCGTTCAGCGCCGCCGCAAAGCTGTACGGGTCCACGCCCATGTGCAGGAAACGGCCGACCACGTCGAACACATTGTTGGCGTGGACGGTGGTGAACACCAGGTGGCCGGTCAGCGAAGCCTGCACCGCGATCTGCGCGGTTTCGTCGTCGCGGATCTCGCCGATCATGATCTTGTCCGGGTCGTGGCGCAGGATGGAGCGCAGCCCGCGCGCGAAGGTCAGTCCCTTCTTCTCGTTGACGGGAATCTGCAGCACGCGCGGCAACCGGTACTCCACCGGGTCTTCGATGGTGACGATCTTGTCGCGGCCCGTGTTGATCTCGGTGATGGCGGCGTACAGCGTGGTGGTCTTGCCGGAGCCGGTCGGCCCGGTCACCAGCAGCATGCCGTGCGGCTTGGCGGCCAGGCGGCGGATCTGCACGATGGCGTCGTCGTTCAGGCCCAGGCTTTCCAGCCGCAGCGCGGCGGCGGCCTCGGTCAGCGCGCGCCGGTCCAGCAGGCGCAGCACCGCATCCTCGCCGAAGATGTTGGGCATGATGGAGACGCGGAAGTCGATCTCGCTGCCCTTGACGCGCACCTTGAAGCGGCCGTCCTGCGGCACGCGGCGCTCGGCGATGTCCAGCTCCGCCAGCACCTTGATGCGCGAGATGATCTGCTCGGCCATCTGCAAGCCCTGCACCGTGCCGGCCTGCACCAGCACCCCGTCCACGCGGTACTTGATGACCAGGCTGGCGGCGTCGCATTCGAGGTGGATGTCGCTGGCCTGGAACTTCAGCGCGTCGTAGATGGTGGAGTTGACCAGCTTGACCACCGGGCTGCTGTCCTCGCTGATGCGTATCAGCGAAATGTCCTCGATGGTCTGGTCCAGGTCCGCCAGTTCGCCGTGGCTGCCGTCCTCCATCATGTCCTGCATGGCCTGCTGCACGCTTTCCTGCTGCACCAGGTAGGCGGTCAGGTCGTCGGGATGGGCCAGCGCCACGCTGTAGGCGCAGCCGATGGCGTAGTCGGCCCACTGCAAGGTATCCTCGGCAAACGGATTGCCGATCACCAGCACCGGCGCCGCCCCGTCGTCGCGCAGCAGCACGCAGTCGCGCTGCGCGCAGTCGGTGTAGGACAGCAGGTCGAAGGCCGGCAGCGCCGCCTGCAGTTTGCTCATCGGCCAGGCCGGATAGCAGAACAGGTTGGCCAGCTGGCGGGTCAGTTCTTCCGGCGTCAGGCCGGAGCTTTCCTGCAGCAGCGCCATGGTCGGGCGGCCCTGCGCCATCGCCGCGGCGCGCGCGCCGTGCAGCATCTCGGGGCTGAGGACAGCCGGTTCGCGTGCGTTCATGACAGACTCCCCGCCAATTCGAAGATCGGCATGTACATCAATACGACCACGCCGCCGATCACCACGCCGATCAACGTCATCAGGACAGGTTCCAGCAGGCGCGAGGCCCAGTCCACCCAGCGCGCGAATTCCTCGTCGTGGAACTTGGCCGAGCGTTCCAGCATGTCGCCCAGGCGGCCGGTGTTCTCGCCGACCTTGAGCAGCGACTGCGCCACCGGCGTGGCCAGCGCGTTCTGTTCCAGCGCGGTGGAAAACGGCAGGCCCTGTTCCACCGCGCGGCGCGTCTGCACCAGCTGCAGCTGCTGCTCCGGCAGCAGCATGGCGTTGGTCATCGCCAGCGCCTTCGACAGCGGTATGCCGGCGTGCAGCAGCAGCGACAACGCGCGGTAGAAGCGCGCCAGGCGGAACTCGGCGGCCTTGGCCGACAGCACCGGCAGCCGCAGCACCGCCAGCACCAGCTTCTGGCGCATGGCGGCGTTGCCCAGGCCGAACACCACGCCCAGCACCACGCCGCCCAGCGCGCCGGCGCTCAGCCACGGATGCGCGGCCAGCGTCTGGCCGAAGGACAGCAGCATCTGCGAGGCCCACGGGATTTCGCGGCCCGAGCTTTCGTATACCACGCTGAACTTCGGCACCACGTAGCCCATCAAGAACAGCGTGACCAGCGTGCCCACCACCAGCAGCATGGTGGGATAGATGGCGGCCGAAACCAGCTTCTTGCGGATGGCGTCGAACTGCAGCTGATAGCCGACGAAGCGCGCCAGCGCCTCCGGCAGATTGCCGGAGCGCTCGGCCGCGTGCACGGTGGCGACATACAGATCGGGGAAGACGGCCGGGAAGTCGGCCAGGGTGTCGGAGAAGCTTTTCCCCTGTTGCAGCGAGCGCTGGATCGCGGCCAGCGTGGCGCGCGCGCCGCCGCGGGTTTCCTTGTTGAGCAAGGTGGCGGTGGCCTCGCTCAGGTTCAGGCCCGCTTCCAGCAGGGCCAGTAGCTCCTGGCTGAATTGCAGCAGCGGGAAGGGCTGCTTGCTGAGGCGCGCGGGCGCGCGCGCCCCCGCACCAGTGGATTCGGTGCTGTCGATGGCCAGCACGCGCCAGCCGTTGCGCGCCGCCTGGCGGATCGCCTCCGCCTCGCTGGCGGCGTCGATCGCTATGGTTTGCGGGCCGGATGGCCCACCCTGCACTTGGAGATGGAACTGCATTTTCCGCGTACTGCCTTAAGCACTCAGCCAAAAAAAACGGGGCGGCGATGGGCTGCCGCCCCGGCAAATACAGCCCCGTCGGGTCAGGCGGGGCTGCCTGTTACGCTTACTGAGTGATCAGGCTGACCTTGTCCACCACGAACGACGTTTGCAGCGACGAGTCTTCCGTCATGGCGAACGACAGCGTGACGGTCTGGCCTTTGTACGCGCTCATGTTGAAGGTGCGGATCTGGTAGCCGCTGGCCGCATTCACGTTCGAATATGAGGCCAGGGTGCCCAGCACCGAGCCGGCGCTGTTCTTCACCGTCACCACCATCCTGTCGTAGACGGTGCTGCCGGTTTCCGCGGTGTCGATGTGCAGCGCGTAGGTCAGCGTGGCCGAGGTCACGGTCGAAGGAATCGTCACCGCCTGGGTGATGGTTTCCGACGCGGTGGTGCCGTTACCACCCAGCCAGGCGAACTTGCTGCCTTCGTAGGCGGTCTGGCCGCTGTAGTTGCCGATCACGCCGGTGGTGCCGGCCCAGCCGGTGGCGCCCGACTCGAAGCCGCCGTTGGTCACGCGCTCGGTGGTGCCGCCGCTGGTGCCGACGGTCAGCGTGGCGTTGCCCGAGGTGGCGGTCTTGACCGGCGACGACGAGTCGCTGACCACGGCGTTGAACACCGCGCCGTTGTCGGCCGTCTGCGCCGTCAGCGAGTAGGTGGCCGAGGTGGCGCCGCTGATGACGGCGCCGTTGCGGTACCACTTGTAGGTGTACGGCGAAGTGCCGCCGGTGGCGCCCACGCTGAACGACGCGGTGGAGCCGGCCGCCACGCTGACGCTGGACGGCTGGGTCGTGATCGACACGCCGCCGGTGGCGCCGGTTTCGTCGACGTCGGCGCCGACGTTGATCGCCGCATAGGCGCGCGTCACGGCGATGACTTCTTTCGAGCCCGCGCCATACAGTTCCGTCGCTGCGGTCAACACCTTGGTGCGGGCGTCGGCGTAGTTGGTGGTGGAGGTGAACTTGGTGGTCAGCGCCTTGAACCAGATGCGGAACGCCTTGTCGTTGCCGATGCCGGTCATCGCGGCCGGACTCTTGACCAGGTATTTCGAGTAGTACTCGCTCGACGAACTGGAGTTCGAGCCTTGCGACAGGAAGTAGAACATGCGGTTGTTGGGGCCGCTTGAGTAGTGCACGTCGAGGTTCTTGATCGTGCTGCTCCAGGCGTCCGGGCTGCTACCGTCCTTGTTTGGCTTGTACATCCAGCGCAGCGGCTGGCCGGAGCGGCTGATCTCCTTGCCCATCATCCAATCGTTGCCGGATGCCGGGATCACGCCGCCGGTGCCGCCGGCGCGCGCATAGGCTTCCACCATCTCGCCGCCGATGTCCGAGTTCGATTCGTTCAAGCCGCCCGATTCGCCGGCGTAGTTCAGGTTGGAGGTGGCGTCGGTGACGCCGTGCGACATCTCGTGGCCGATCACGTCGATCGAGCCGAGGCTGTAGAAGCTGGAGCCGTCGCCGATGTACATGCACTTGCAGCCTGGGTCGAAGAAGGCGTTGTCGTACTGGTTGTCGACGTGGGCGGCGATGTAGGTGGCGGTGTTGTTACCGTCCAGCGATTGCCAGCCCAGCACGTTCTTCAGCGCGTCGTAGGTGTTCATCAGGCCCCACAGCGCGTTGACCGCGGCGGTCTGGCCGTTGGCGTTGGTGGTGCTGCCGCCGTTGATGTACTGCTGGCCGTCGCCCCAGGTGTTGCTGGTGTTGGTGTAGATGCTGCCGGGGTTCGGGTTGTTGGCCGAGCTGTGGTTGGCATTGGTGATCGCCATGCCGCCGTAGGCGCCGCCGGTGCCGCGGGTGGAGTCCAGCATCTTGTAGGTGCTGCCCGACAGCGAGGTCTGGATCGGCACGGTGCCGTTGTACTGGCTGTTGCCGGTGCCGACCACGGTCTGCAGCGCTTTCCATTGGGCGATCACGGCGCCGGTCTTGGCGTTGACCACGGTGTCGAAGTACACCAGCTTGCCCTTGTCGGCCATGCGGGTCTGCACCAGGTAGGCCAGCTCGTAGCGGTCGATCACCTCTTCCAGGTCGGTGGCGTTGAGCGCCGCTTCGGACTTGTTCAGGGCCGAGGCCACGCGCACCGATTTCATCACCGGATAGATCAGCAGCTCGGCGTTCGGCGCCCAGCGGTGGGTGCCGCTCGGCGCGACCGCCTTGACCACCTGCGCGATGGCGTCGCTGGCGCTCAGCGTCGGGTTCCAGTCGGCCGGGGCGACGGTGGCCGAACGGCCGCCGTTCGAGGCGGCGGGGGCGCCCAGCTTGGTGCGGCGGTCGGACACCGATTCGCTGACGATGTCGCCGGCGTCGTTGGTCACCACCACCGATTCCGAACCGAACACGCGCAGGCCTTTGAAGGTGTGGTTGGCGCGGGTGATCTTCTCGCCGACGACGCCGGGGTGCTGGCTGGCGATGCGGAAGCTATGGTCGGCGGACAGGCCGCGCTGGTGGTCCAGGGCGCTGAGTTTGGCCACCAGCCCGGCGCTCTCTTGTGGAGAGGCCTGGGCCACTGGCGCGGACATCAGCTGTGCCGCCGCTTGGGCTGCATTGGAAGCCATCATCGGTAGTGCGGCGACAATGGATGCGGCAAGTAGGGTCTTACGTAAATTCATCTCTTCTCCATGTGGTCTATGTGTTTTCGCTAGGTGCGGCCTTGGCCGGGATAGTGGCCGACTCGGCGTTCCCAACGCTGCTTCGGCGGTTGGCCTGGCAGCGTTTTTTTGCGGCTAAAACGGCGAGTAGGGGCGACACTATTCCTGTCGCGATCACGAAGTCAAAAAACTTGGAAAATTAGTCGCGAAACAAGAAAATGTCCGAAATTAGACACTCCGGCGGGCGGGAAAACAGCGGCGGCGGCGGCCTCCATACCAGATGTAAGCCGCATGAATGCGCACGATAGGCTTGGTTTGTCTTATATCAACAACGAACTAGGTGCGACCCTCTATTTTCGGTGGCTACGCAACACAATGCCCAAATTTTCAGCAAATCGTGGTTGCAGAGTTCTAATATTGCGAATTAAACTAGTTGATGCCAGCTCGGATTATGGTTCGTGACTGGCATATAAAAAGCGCAGGGCACGACCCTTGGTAACAAGCGCAACGGGAACCACAGGAAGAAAATAATGACCGCATACCCAACGCATAATGTCAGTTCCGCCCGCGCACTGCGCGCCGCCCACACGACGGCGCCGCCACCGGCCTAGCATCGACCTCCAATCATCACCGCTTGCCGCATCCCGTTAGCCGCCGCGTCTCCATCCGAGGCGCCGGCAGCGTGATTGCGTCGCCGCGCGGGCGCCTACCAGGGCGCGACGCTTGGCGCAGCGCCTGCAGTTCAGTATTGAATTTGTCCGCCGGCGCGTGGACAGGGGAGCTTGTATGCTGTCGATAGCAACCAAAGTAGAACGCATCGTCATGGAGTCGTCCTTCCTCACGGAGGGCTTGCGGCGCAACTTGATTAATTTGTCGGAGCTGGCGCGCCAGTTGCAGCCGCAACTGGAAAGCGATATGTGGAAGCCGGTCGGCCAGGCGGCGGTGGTGATGGCGCTGCGGCGCGTGGCCGAGCGCCTGCCGGAGGCCAGCAACCAGCCGCTCGCGCTGGCGCAGAAGACCGGCGAGCTGACCACCCGCACCGAGCTGACCGAATACACCTACCGCTATTCGGACAGCATCAACGAATGCCACCGCCAGCTGTTGTCGAGGGCGGAGCCGATGCGCGGCGCCTTCGTCACGGTCACGCGCGGCGTCAACGAGGTGATGGTCATTTGCAGCCGCGCGCTGACGGTGATGGTGGAGGAGGTGTTCGCCGGCGAGCGGCTGCTGGCGCGGCAGGACAATCTGAACGCGGTGACGCTGCACCTGAACCCGGACACCAGCCGCACGCCGGGCATCTATCACGCCATACTGAAGCAGCTGGCGTGGGACAAGATCAACCTGGTCAACATGATCTGCACCTACACCGAGCTGACCATCCTGCTGGAGCAGAACCAGACCGGCGCGGCGTTCACGGTGCTGTCGAAAATCGTGACGCAGTAGACGGCGCGCCGGGGGCGGCGCGCCATTGTCTTATTTGGCCAGCTGCTCGCGCACGCGGGCGATGGCCTTGCGCACCTGGTTGGGCGCGGTGCCGCCGACGTGGTCGCGCGCGGCGACCGAGCCTTCCAGCGTCAGCACGGCGAACACGTCGTCGTCGATCAAGGTCGAATAGGCGCGCAACTGGTCGAGCGACATTTCCGACAGGTCGATCTTGAGGTCGTCGCAGGCGCGCACGGCGCGGGCCACGGCTTCGTGGGCGTCGCGGAACGGCAGGCCTTTCTTGACCAGGTAGTCGGCCAGGTCGGTGGCGGTGGCGTAGCCTTGCAGGGCGGCGGCGCGCATCGCCTCCGGCTTGACGCTGATGCCGCCGGCCATGTCGGCGAAGATGCGCAGCGTGTCGACCACGGTGTCGACGGTGTCGAACAGCGGTTCCTTGTCTTCCTGGTTGTCCTTGTTGTAGGCCAGCGGCTGGCCTTTCATCAGGGTCAGGAGGCCCATCAGGTGGCCGTACACGCGGCCGGTCTTGCCGCGCGCCAGTTCCGGCACGTCCGGGTTTTTCTTTTGCGGCATGATCGACGAGCCGGTGCAGAAGCGGTCGGCGATGTCGATGAAGCCCACCCGTGGGCTCATCCAGATCACCAGCTCTTCCGACATGCGCGAGATGTGGGTCATGATCAGCGAGGCGGCGGCGGTGAACTCGATGGCGAAGTCGCGGTCGGAGACGGCGTCCAGCGAGTTGTGGCAGACGTCGTCGAAGCCCAGCGTCCTGGCCACGCGCAGGCGGTCGATCGGGAAGGTGGTGCCGGCCAGCGCGGCGGCGCCCAGCGGCAGGCGGTTGACGCGCTTGCGGCAGTCGGCCATGCGCTCGGCGTCGCGGCCGAACATTTCGACGTAGGCCAGCATGTGGTGGCCGAAGGTGATCGGCTGCGCCACTTGCATGTGGGTGAAGCCGGGCATGATGGTGTCGGCGTTTTTCTCGGCCAGGTCGGTCAGGGCGCCGCGCAGGGCCGCCAGCAGCTCGACCACGTCGTCGATGGCGGAGCGCACGTACAGACGGATGTCGGTGGCCACCTGGTCGTTGCGGGAACGGCCGGTGTGCAGGCGCTTGCCGGCGTCGCCCACCAGTTCGGTCAGGCGTTTTTCGATATTCAGGTGGACGTCTTCCAGGTCCAGCAGCCATTCGAACTGGCCGGCTTCGATCTCGGCCGAGATCTGCGCCATGCCGCGCTCGATCTCGGCGCGGTCGGCGGCGCTGATGATGCCTTGCGCGGCCAGCATTTCGGCGTGGGCCAGCGAGCCCTGGATGTCGGCCTTGGCCAGGCGCTTGTCGAAGAAGACGGAAGCGGTGTAGCGTTTGACCAGGTCCGAAACGGGTTCGTTAAAACGGGCCGACCAGGCTTCGCTTTTTTTTGAAAGTTGTGCTGTCATAGTGGGGAAGTCTTGTGCGCGTGATTGATGTCGACACCGATTATAAACCGCAAGCTGCCAAAAAATATGTCAACATTGGTATTTTGAGTATCGAAATCATGACGACTTTACACATCAGCACCAACAAGGCGGATCTGGACGTGCCGCTGATTTATCAATTTATCAGCGAGCAGTCGACCTGGGCGGTCGGCATGCCGCTGCCGGTGCTGGAGCGGGCGATCGACAATTCGCTGTGCTTCGGCGCCTACCTGGACGGGCGGCAGATCGGCTTTGCGCGGGTGGTGACCGACTGCGCCACCTTCGCCAACCTGGTCGACGTGTTCGTGCTGCCCGAGTATCGGGGGCGCGGCTACAGCACCCAGCTGATGGAGGCGGTGCTGGGCCACCCGGACCTGCAGGGACTGCGCCGCTTCACGCTGGCGACCGGCGACGCGCACGGCCTGTACGAAAAGTTCGGCTTCACGCCGCCGGCCCGGCCGGCGTCGTTGATGGAGCGTTATTTTCCCAACATCTACAGCAATTAGGCTTCGCGGGCCTTCAGCCATTTCATCAAAGCCATTGCTCCCGCTGGACTTGCGGACTTGGCCACAGCCGGAAGCTGATGGTCAAACTCCGCAAGCAGTTGGTCCATGCTTTGATGTTTTGAGCGGATGCTGAGGAGCGTCGGCAGGATGGCCGCATTGGCGATCCAGAACGCATACTCGTTGCGTGTCATCCCCAGATATTCGTGGAGCGATTGCCCGCCGGGATTTTGATGCCAAAGCTCGATGAAGTCATCAATGTCTTCCGGTCGAGCTTCGCGCAAGAGGCATTTTTCAATAAAGCTAGACATCGATTTTCCTCCCCGCGACTGCGTCTTTGATGAGTACCCCGGTGACGGCGTCAAGGCTGCCCAGATGGCTGCCGCGCTTATTGAACACCTCGATTTCGCCGTGCGTCCAATCCCACGTATATAGTTTAGTCCTATCCTTGGATTGCCAGCGCTTTTCACCATTGCGTGCGCCGAGGTAGACGCACTGGTCGAGGTAGGATGGTTTGGGAATAGATATCAATATGCCCCCATGGTGCCGTTTGTTGGCGAGATCGGAGCCAAGTTAGCACTTGCCGTAGATTGAGCATTGATGACGATCTACCGCTGGCCAGTTGGTCGCGGCTGGCGCGTCCATGACTGGATATGGGCCGTTCATGACAGCCAGTGCGTGATTGGACGCATCCTCCCGCGTGTGCGCGGCGTTGGGCTAAGGTGGGGCCTTCTCGTTTTCAGGAAGGGCGCATCATGAAAAAATTTGTAGCCGGGCTGTCGGCCGTGATCGCAGTGAGCACCGCCTTGCCGGCCTGCGCGGAGGATGCGCAAGGGTTGTGGAGCGGCGCCATCGGCGGCGCGTTGACCGTGACGCTGAACGTCGCCAAGTCCGCCGGCGGCGTTTGGGAGGCGACGTTGGCCAGTCCCAGCCAGGGTGCCTCGGCCAAGGTCGACCAATTCGCCACCGACGCCACCCACATCAGCTTTGCCATCACCAGCCTGAATGCCGGCTACCGGGCCACTTGGGACGAGCAGGCCAAGGCCTGGACCGGGACGTGGACCCAGGGGGAGAAGCAAGCGCTGAATTTGCAGCGCATCGACGCCGTCACGCTGGCCGCGCTACAACCGCGGCGGCCGCAGGAACAGGCCATCGCCGCCGCCGCGCCAGCCTACGCCAGCGAGGAAGTCCGCTTCGCCAACGCCGGCGCCGCGCTGCAACTGGCCGGCACGCTGACCGTCCCCCAAGGCCCAGGACCCTGGCCGGCGGTGGTGCTGGTGCATGGCTCCGGTCCCAATAGCCGCGACCAGGACATCTTCGGGCACAAGATCTTCCTGGTGCTGGCCGACCACCTGACACGTCACGGCATCGCCGTGCTGCGCTACGACAAGCGCGGCGTCGGCGGCTCGACCGGCGACTACAAGGCCGCCACCACCCTCGATTTCGCCGCCGACGCGCAGGCCGCCGTCGCCTTCCTGCGCACCCGCGCCGGGATCGACGCCCGCCGCATCGGCATCGTGGGCCATTCCGAAGGTGGGCTGATTGCGCCCATCGTGGCGGTGCGCGAGCCGCAATTGGGCTTCGTCGTCATGCTGGCCGGACCGGGCGTGCGCGGCGAGCTGCTGATGGTCGAACAGCGGGCGGCGATGGCCGCGGCGGAAGGCGCCAAGGCGGAAGCCATCGACAAGGAGCGCGCGATGAACCGCGCGCTGTTCGGCGCCATCGCCGCCGAACCTGACCGCGAACAAGCCAGATTGAAGGCGCAGGCCATCCTGGAGCAGGGCGAGCGCGAAGGCCTGCTCGCTCCCGGCACGGCGGCGGCGAGCGCGAAGCGCTATACCAGCCCGTGGTTTCACGCCTTCCTCGGCCTCGAACCGGGCCCGCCGTTGCGGGCGCTGCGCCAGCCTGTGCTGGTACTCAATGGCGCGCTTGATCGCCAGGTGCCCGCCACGCTCGATCTCGACGCGATCCGCGCCGCACTGGCCAACAATCCGCGCGCTGTGGTAAAAGAGCTACCCAAACTGAATCACCTGTTCCAGACCGCGATCACCGGCGGCGGCGATGAGTATGTGGGGATCGAGGAAACGCTGGCGCCGTCGGCACTGGCGGTGATGACGGACTGGATAGGCCAGCAGGTACAGTAAACCGACGATTTGAATGGACATGATGGATATGCAGGTACTACCCGACAGCGCGAAAGATCAACCGATTCCGGCCCGGCTGGCGGGGCAACTGGCTGGATGGTCGGCCAGGGCGCGGCAATACCCGGTGTTCGGCCGCACCTGGTTTGTCTACCGCGTGCGTTCCTTCCTGTTGCCGATGGTGGTGTTCAGCGGCTGCCTGACGATACTCGGCGCCATGACGCCCACCAGGGCCGGGGCACCGTCCAGTCTGCTGTTCATGTTCGCCTTGTGGGCGATGGTGGTGGTGGCGCTGCTGTTGGGGCGCTGGCTGGCCGTGCTGGTGTGCCAGCGCGGCTGGTCGAAACGGCGGGAGGTGGCCGGCGTGGTCGCGGCCCTCGTCTGCGGCATGGTGGCCGGCGGCTACATGTCGCAGTTCACGCGGATGCAGAACGACCCGTCCGAACGCCTGCTCAACCTGGTGGTGTGGTCGATGGTGTTGCTGTGGCTGGGCGGGAGCGGCGACCTGCTGGCCTACCTGCGCCAGCGGCGGAGCCTGCAGGACGCCCAGCTGCAGGAACAGATGGAGCGCTACAAGGACGAACGCAACGAGGTGGCGATGCGGCTATCCGTGCTGGCCAGCCAGGTCGAGCCGCACTTTTTGTTCAACACCCTGTCGGGCGTGCGCGCCGCCATCCTGAGCGACCCGGCGCGCGGCGTGGCCATTATCGATCATCTGGTGGACTACCTGCGGGCGACGATCCCGCAGATCCGCAACGAAGGCGGGCACCTGCTGGTGGAGCTGGGTACGCAGCTCGACGCGGTGCGCGCCTATTTGGGCGTGATCCATGCCCGCTTGCCGCGCCTGGCCTTCCGGGTCGAATGCCCGGAGGACTTGCAGCGCTGCGCGATTCCGCCGCTGATGCTCATCTCGCTGGTGGAAAACGCCGTCAAGCATGGTATCGAGCCGAAAAAAGGGCCGGTCGAGATAGTCGTCAGCGTGACCCGGCGCCAGGCCGACGGCGGCGACCAGCTGGTGCTGGCGGTGGCAGACGATGGTGCCGGCTTCGGCGGCAGTAGTAGCGGCAGCGGCATCGGCCTGACGAATATCCGCGAGCGGCTGCAGCATCTGTATGGCGACCAGGCCGCGCTGCGGCTCAGCGCCAGGGAGCAGGGCGGGCTGGAAGTCTGCATAGCGCTGCCGCTGCGGGCGTTGCCAGGAAAGGGCGCTTAGATGCCGACCGCTGTCATTGCCGATGATGAAGACCTGCAGCGCGGCGACTTGCGCCGCCTGCTGGCGCAGGTGTGGCCGGAGCTGGAGATCGTGGCCGAATGCGAAGACGGTGGCGAAGCGCTGGCCGCCATCGCCCTGCACAAGCCCGATGTGGCGTTTCTCGATATCCGCATGCCGGCGCTCAGCGGGCTGGATGTGGCGCGCGCCAGCGAAGGCCGCTGCCGCCTGGTGTTCACCACCGCCTACGATGCGCACGCGATCGAAGCCTTCGGCCTGGGCGCGCTCGATTACCTGCTCAAGCCCATTGCGCTGAGCCGCCTGACCCAGACCGTGGAGCGCCTGCGCAGCCAGCTGGCGGCGGGGGCGGCCATGCCCGACCTGTTGCGCATGATGGGGGAGTTCGACCGTCAGCTGCGCAGCCATACGCAGGCCGAACGGATACGCTGGATCAGCACCAACGCCGGCAACACCATCAAGATATTCCCCATCGAGGAGGTGTTGTTCTTCGAGTCCGACAGCCGCTACACGCGGGTGGTCAGCGCCACCGACGAGGGACTGGTGCGCACCACCATCAAGCAGCTGCAGCAGGGGCTGGATCCGGCCCAGTTCTGGCAGATCCACCGGGGCACGCTGGTGGCGGTGCGCGCCATCGCCCGCGCGCAGCGCGACGAACTGGGTAACCTGACGGTGGAACTGCGGGGGCACGCCGAGCAGCTCAAGGTCAGCCAGAGCTATGCCTGGCGATTCAAGAGCGACATCTACCTCGGCTAAATATCAAGGGGGTCAAGTCTGACATTCGGACACGAGCTCAACTGTAATGCGCGCTACAGTTGAGCTCGTGTCCGAATGTCAGACTTGACCCCCGTTCTTTATTGCCAGTTCATCAGGCAGGGCGGCACCAGCAGGGCCAGCGCCAGCACGGCGTAGATCAGCTGCAGCGGCACCATCCACTTGGCCCAGGTGATCCACGGGATGCGCGCCAGGGCCAGCACGCCGACGGTGATGCCCGACGTCGGTATCATCGGCGTGGTGAACTCGCCGAACTGGAACGCCAGGATCGCGGTCTGCCGCGTTACGCCCACCAGGTCGGCCAGCGGCGCCATGATCGGCATGGTCAGCGCGGCCTGGCCGCTGCCGGAGTGGATGAAGAAGTTGATCACGGTCTGGATGCCGAACATCTTCCACGCCGCGAAGATCGGGCTGGACGACTGCACCAGCGGCATCAAGGAGTGCAGCATGGTGTCGATGATGTGGGCGTCGCGCGCCAAAATCATGGTGCCGCGCGCCAGCGCGATCACCAGCGCCGTGCCCACCAGGTCGCGCGCGCCCTGGATGAAGCCTTCGACGATCTGGGTCGAATCGAGCTTGCCCACCAGGCCGATGACGATGCCCATGGTCAGGAACAGCGCGGCGATTTCGTCGATGTACCAGTCGTAGCCAACCACGCCGCCCACCATGATCGCCAGCGAGCCGACGAAGATCGCCAGCACCAGCTTGTGGCGCCCGGTCATGCCGTGGAACTCGCCCAGGCCGTGCGGCTGCTCGCGGCGCTTGTCCAGGTCCAGCGTGTAGGTCGGGCTCAGTTCCGGCGTCTTCTTCACGCGCGCCGCGTACCACATCAGGAACACGATGGTGATGGCGGTGGCGATCACCCACACGATCAGGCGGTAGGCCCAGCCGGAGAACACCGGCACGCCGGCGATGCCCTGGGCGATGCCGACGTTGAAGGGATTGAGGAACGCCGCCGAGAAGCCGACCTGCGAGCCGAGGAAGGGGATCGATACGCCGGTGATGGTGTCGTAGCCCAGGGCCAGCGCCAGCGGCACGAAAATCAATATGAACGGTATGGCTTCCTCATTCATGCCGAAGGTGGCGCCGCCGATCGAGAACATGGTGACGAACACCGGGATCAGCGCCTTCTGGATGAACACCGAGCTTTCGTGCGCGCGCGCCAGCGACTTGATCATCGAGTCGACCGCCTCGGTCTTCTGTAGCACCGAGAAGGCGCCGCCGACGATCAGCACGAAGCCGATGATCAGCGCGGCGTCGACGAAGCCCTTGATCGGCGCCTTCATCAGCGCCGTCAGGCCCTGCGGCGCGCTGGCGATATAGTGGAAGCTGGACGGATCGATCAGCTGCTTGCCGTTGACCAGGTGGGTCTCGTACTTGCCGCCGGGGACCAGCCAGGTGGCCGCCGCGATCAGGGCCAGGATGATGAACAGCAGGACGAAGGTGTGCGGCAGTTTGAATTTTTTAGTGGTCATCGGGTTCAATGTCATTGGCTCAGCAAATCGCCGGCACGGTAAGCCTGGGCGCCGGCGACTTTGCCGACGTTCATGCCACGGATCACGTGGCGGTGCGCGCTGCGGGCGAAGAACACCCCGGCTACGCCGGCGCGGATCACCGTGGTCTCGCCGCTGACCGGGTCGATCAGGTCGGCCACGGCGTCGCCCGGCGCCACCCGCGCGCCAAGCTCGCGGGTGTAGACCAGGATGCCGGCGTGCGGCGCGACCAGCGGCTCGACGCCTTCCAGCGGCGTGGCGGCGCACAGCGGCGCCGGCAGCACGGCGGCGGCGGCTGCGGCCGCGGCGTCCGCCGCTTGCAGCACGCCGTTCAGCGTCAGGAACTGTATCAGGCCGGCGGCGTCCTGCGCCGCCAGCGCGTAGCTCACTTCCATTTCGCCGCGCAGTTCGACGGTGGTCGACAGGCAGGCGGCCGGGATCGGGTAGCGGCCTTCGAAGTGCTGCTCCAGGTCCCACCACAGGCGGCTGCAGGCTTCGTCGAACGGCTCGCCGCCGGCCTGGTAGGCCAGCAGCAGCGCGTGCGCGCCCAGGATCGCCGCCAGCGGCGCGACGCCCTCGGCCAGCGGCGTGCCGGCGTAGATGTGCAGCGCCGCTTCGTTGTCGCAGTGCAGATCGAGCACGATGTCGGCGTCGATCGCCAAGGTCATCAGGGTTTTCTTCAAGGTGTCGGCGTCGGTGGACGGCTGCCAGGCGGCGATCGAGGCGCGCGCGTGTTCGCGGATCAGCCGCACGTTGGCGTCGGCGTCCTGTCCCAGCAGGCCGGCCAGCGATTTTTTCAGATCGTCCGCCACGTGCTTGTACGAGCGGTTGAAGTTGATGCCGGTGGTGAGGTCGAAGCGGCCGAAGGCGGCGCCGTGGATCGCCTGCGCCAGGCCGATCGGATTGGCGGCCGGCACCAGTATCACTTCGCCGTTGATGCGGCCGGCCGCTTCCAGCGCGCCCAGCTGCTTGCGCAGGTATTGCGCCACCAGCATGCCGGGCACTTCGTCGGCGTGCAGCGAGGCCTGGATGTAGACCTTCTTGCCGGCGCCCGGGCGGCCGAAGTGGAGGCTGGTCAGTTCAAAGTTGGCGTTGCTGTGCGGGCCGGACAGCGGATGTTTGTGTACTTGCATGGCTGGAAGGACTTTTTCGACAAAGATTGAGTATGTAGCACTATTTTCACAAAGTAAATCGCCGCGCGGCGAAAGGCGACCCGGTTTCTTGAGTTTTCCCGGCGATGTGCGTACAGTTAGTTTAATAGAATCATTTATATAACAATCAGAGAGAAAATCATGGGTGATGTGCAAAGCATGCGGGTTTCGACAATGGCGCGGTCGGTGCGCCTGGCCTTGAGCGTGGGCGCGGTGGTCGGCCTGCTGGGCCAGCCGGCGCTGGCGCAAGCGCAGCTGCAGGATGCGCCGGCCAATCCGGCCGTGATGCCGAAGGTGGAGATCACCGGTTCGGCGATCCGCCGCATCGAATCGGAAACCGCGCTGCCGGTGCAGGTGATCACCCGCGAGGAGATCGAGAAGGCCGGCGTCACCACCGCCTCCGAGCTGATGGCGCGCGTGACGGCCAATGTCGGCGGCCTGACCGACGGCGCCAGCATCACCGACGGCCACGACCAGCGCGGCTTCAACAGCGCCAACCTGCGCGGCATCGGCACCTCGTCCACCTTGGTGTTGCTCAACGGCCGCCGCATGGCCAACTTCGCCTCGCCCGGCGACGACACCGGCGTCGACCTGAACAACATCCCGGCCGCCGCCATCCAGCGCGTCGAAGTGCTGCTGGACGGCGCCTCGGCGCTGTACGGCACCGACGCCATCGGCGGCGTGATCAACTTCATCACCCGCAAGGACTTCCAGGGCGTGGAGCTGAACGCCTACGGCAGCAAGACCAAGGAGGGCGGCGCCGGCAAGCGCACCGCCACGCTGACCGCCGGCACCGGCGACCTGGCGCGCGACGGCTACAACGTGTTCGCGGTGGTGGACCTGCAGCGCACCGACGCCCTGAGCACCTCGCAGCGCAAGTTCATCGGCAACCTGCAGATCCCCGAGCGCCTGCCGCACCTGCTGTCCGGCTATACCTCGCCGGCCAATATCCGCCTGACCGGCGCCCAGCGCGACTACCTGAACGACAACGGCTTCACCCTCAACGGCAAGCCGCTGACCAACCGCACCATCAACCTGTCGGTGCCGGGCTGCGCGCCGCCGGCCAATCTGTACCTGCCGGCCGGCATCGGCGGGGTCGACGCCTGCACCTACAACTACATGCGCGACACCGAGCTGTATCCGAAGTCGGACAAGGTCAATTTCCTCAGCCGCGGCGTGCTGCAGCTGAACGCCGACAACCAGCTGTTCGCCGAAGTCGCCTTGAGCCGCTCGAAGACCCATTACGTGGCGTCGACGGCGCGGGTGCGGGCGGCGGTCAACTACAAGAGAATACCGGGCCTGGCCAAGTACGACCTGGAGTCGGACGAGGCCAGCGCGGACGACGACGTGGCCGGCGATGTCGAGCTGCGCATCCGCCTCAACGACGCCGGCCGCCGCACCAGCGAGTTGACCAGCGAAAGCCAGCGCTTCGTGGTCGGCCTGACCGGCAGCGCCAGCGGCTTCGATTACGACGTCGCGCTGAACCACAGCGTCAACACCATCAAGGACAAGGACACCCACGGCTATCTGCTGTACGACAAGCTGGTGCAGGGCATCTACGACGGCGTGATCAATCCCTTCGGCCCGTCCAGCGCGGCCGGCGTGGCGCTGCTCGACAGCATCCAGGTCAACGACGACGTGCGCCATGCGCGCGGCGTGATGGATTCGATCGACTTCAAGGTCGCGCACGCGGTCGGCAAGCTGGCCGGCGGCGAGGCGGCGCTGGCGATCGGCGGCGAAGTGCGCCACGAGCGCACCGACTTCACGCCGTCGGCGCTGCTGCTGAGCGATAACATCAACAACGACGCCGCGCCCGAAGGCGGCCGCGCCACCAGCGACAAGCGCACGGTGCAGGCGGTGTACGGCGAGCTGCTGCTGCCGTTCACCAAGCAGTGGGAGGCGCAGCTGTCGGCGCGCTACGACCACTACCAGGTGGTCGGCGGCGCCGCCAGCCCGAAGGTGGGCGTGACCTACATGCCGGCCAAGAGCATGCTGTTCCGCGCCTCGGCCGGGCGCGGCTTCCGCGCGCCGTCGATGTCGGACCTGTACCGCCCGACCGTCTACAGCGCGACCGCGACCTTGCCCGATCCGGTCGCCTGCGCGGCGGCGGACAACAACTTCGCCGACTGCGCCGACAACTGGGACACTCGCCGCTATTCGAACGTCAAGCTGAAGCCTGAGCACAGCCGCCAGTACTCGGTGGGCATGGTGATCGAGCCGTCCAAGCAGGTGACGCTGACGCTGGATTACTGGAACATCAAGCGCACCGACCTGATCAGCGAGATCGGCGACGACGTCATCCTGGGCAACCTGGCCAAGTACGGCGACCTGGTACACCGCGACGAGGACGGCGCCATCGACTACATCGAGCTGCGCAAGGAAAACCGCGGCGCCCAGTTGGCCACGGGCCTGGACCTGACCTTGGACTACCGTGGCGTGAAGACCTGGGCCGGCAATTTCGGCGGCCACCTGTCGGGCACCTATGTGCTCAACTCGAAGATCCAGAACGCGGTGGGCGATCCCTATTTGAGCAACCTGGGACGCTTCGTCACCGACGGCGTGGTGCCGCGCTGGCGCCACACGGTCACCTTCGACTGGGACCGCGGCCCGTACTCGGCCAGCCTGTCGAACACGTATTCGAGCGGCTATGAAGACCAGAACTCGGCGATCAACACCGACGACGGCACGGTGGTGGCGGCCAACCATGTGAAGGCCTACTCGCTGTGGGACCTGTCGGGCGCCTGGCAGGTGAACAAGGCCTTCAAGCTGCGCGCCGGGGTGCAGAACCTGTTCAACACCGCGCCGCCGTATTCGAATCAAGCCTTCTTCTTCATCTCGGGCTATGATCCGACCTACACCGATCCACGCGGCCGGCGCCTGTATGTCAGCGCCAATTACGCCTTCAAGTAAGATAACGTAATCATGCTTTAAGCCGGATTGAGTAATTGATTGGTATCATCTGCATTATCGACGGCGCCGCGCGTGAGCGTGGCGCCGGTTTTCATCGGAAGGGCAACATGAAATTAACAGGTTTTACGCTGCGGCGTCTCGTCATGCTTTGGCTGCTGGTGTTCGCCGGCACGGGCGTGTGTGTGGCGCAGGTGGCCGCGCAGGGGGGCGGATCCGCGCCGGCCGCCAAGGTGCTGGTCAAGTCCAGCAAGCCGGCCAAGGCGGTGCCGCCGCCCAAGCCGGTGCTGGCGCCGCCGGCGGGCAACCTGGTCATCATCGGCGGCGGCCTGCGGGCCGACAATGCCGAAGTCTGGCAGCGCATCGTCACCCTGGCCGGCGGCAAGGGCGCGCGCATCGGCGTGTTCGGCTCGGCCTCGATCAATCCCGAGAAGTCGGCCCAGAACACCGTCAACAAGCTCAATCAATACGGCGCCCAGGCGTTCTTCATTCCGCTCGGCGTGACGCTGCCCAATAGCGATTACCGCAAGGCGGCCGAAGATCCGGAAGTGGTGGCGGCCATCCATTCGGCCACCGGCATCTACTTCACCGGCGGCGACCAGGCCCGCATCACCAAGGCGCTGGTGCGCCCGGACGGCAAGCACACGGCGGCGCTGGACGCGGTGTGGGACGTGTACCGCGACGGCGGCGTGGTGGCCGGTTCCAGCGCCGGCGCGGCCATCATGAGCACCACCATGTTCTACGACGCCAAGCCGACCCTGGACATGCTCAAGCAGGGCGTCAACGACGGCCATGAAATCGCCTCCGGCCTGGGCTTCATCGGCGACGACGTGTTCGTCGACCAGCACCTGCTGGTGCGCGGCCGCTTCGCCCGCATGATCCCGGTGATGCTGAAGAAGGGCTACCAGATCGGCCTGGGCATCGACGAGAACAGCGCGATGGTGGTCAACGCCAAGCGCGACGTCGAGATCATCGGCTACAGCGGCGCGCTGCTGCTGGACCTGTCGGCGGCGATCACCGACCGCGGCATCAAGGGCTTCAACATCAGCAACGCCACCATCAGCTACCTGGACCGGGGCGACAAGTTCAACCTGGTGTCGCGCGAGTTCACGCCGTCGCCGGACAAGGCCGACAACAAGCTCGATCCCAACCAGCCGGACATGCGCGAGCCGGTGTTCACCAACGACATCCTGGGTAACAACGCGGTGCTGGACCTGATGGTCAATCTGATCGACAACGCCCAGCAGGAAGCCATCGGCATCGCCTTCGGCAATCCGCGCGACGCCTATCCGGACCTGGGCTTTGAGTTCCGCTTCAGTAAAACCATCAACAGCGTCGGCTACAGCTCGACCGAAGTCGAGGCGTATTCGGTGCTCAAGCTGCGCATGGATATCCGGCCGATCCAGCTGCAGCAGCCGCTGTACCGCTACCGCTAGCGGCGGCGCGAAATCGGGTATATTGGATGGGATGGCGCCTCGGGCTCCATCCCATTTTTCATGGCGGGGGCGCTTATGCGGATGTCACTCTTGAAGCATTGCTTGCAGGCGGCGCTGATGTTCGCGGTGCCGGTGGGCGGGGCGCTGGCTGCTTCGGGCGCCGCGCCGTCCGCTCCCAAAGGTTCGCTGGTGATCATCGGCGGCAACCTGCGGCCGGACAACGCCGACGTCTGGCAGCGCATCGTGCAGCTGGCGGGCGGGCCGGGGGCGCGGGTGGCGGTGTTGCCGTCGGCCGCCGCCGATCCGGCGCCGGTGGGCGCGGCCATCGTCGGTTTCCTGCGGCAGTACGGCGCGGACGCCTTCCTGGTGCCGCTGGCCGTCAAGCTGGCCGACAGCGATTTCCGCCAGGCGGCCGACGATGCCGAACTGGCGGCGGCGGTGCGCGGCGCCGGCGGGGTGTTCTTCGTCGGCGGCGACCAGGCCCGCATCACGCAGGCGCTGGTGCGCGAGGACGGCAGCCGCAGCGCGGTGCTGGAGGCGGTGTGGGAGCTGTACCGCAACGGCGGCGTGGTGGCGGGCAGCAGCGCCGGCGCGGCCATCATGAGCAGCACCATGTTCTATGCGCCGAACACGGTGTTCGCCACGCTGCGCGGCGGCGTGACGGAGGGCAGGGAGATCGCGCCGGGGCTGGGCTTCATCGGCGACGACGTGTTCGTCGATCAGCACCTGCTGGTGCGGGGGCGCTTCGCGCGCATGATCCCGGCGATGCTCAAAAAAGGCTACAAGTTCGGGCTGGGCATCGACGAGAACACGGCGATGGTGGTCGACAGCCGGCGGCGGGTGGAGATCGTCGGCCACAAGGGGGCGCTGCTGATCGACCTGACGCGCGCCACCACCGATCCGGCCAATGCCGGTTTCAACGTCTCCAACGCCGTCATCAGCTATCTGGACCGGGGCGACCAGTATGACCTGGGCACGCATACCTTCACGCCGTCCGAGGCCAAGGCGGCCGGCAAGTTGAAGGCGCATGCGGCGGTGCTGCGCGAGCCGGTGTTCTCGGCCGATATCCTGGGCAAGAACGCGGTGGTCGAGCTGATGGAGAACCTGATGAACAACCGCCGCAGCGAGGCGATCGGCATCGCCACCAGCGGCCGCAATACGCCGCTGCCGGAGCTGGGCTTCCAGTTCACCTTCTCCAAGACGCGCGACAGCGTGGGCTACGCGTCGGCGGCGCCGCAGAGTTATTCGATTTTGAACATGCGGCTCGATATCCGGCCGCTCGACATCGGCCAGTCGCTGGTGCCGCATTAGCCCGACTTTGGCAGAGACTGTAAAAACAGGATAAACAAGTAAAATCCAGCGGAAAAAGCAGGAGGTTTCAGTGCGGCGAGCGTGCAGGCCACCCCCATCACCCGGTCCTGCCGGGATTACAATGGCGGTCTCTGCAACTTGACCACAGGATGACCATGAGCCGCCTTTTATCCTTTGCGTTGGCCGCTTTCGCTGCCGTCGCCGCCCTGCCAGCGATGGCCGCGCAACCCGCCACCGTCCGTCTCGACTACCTCCACAGCGGCAATGCGCTCAACGAAAGCTACGCGATGGAGCGCGTGGCGATCGAGCCGCTGCCGTGGGCGGGCGATATGCGCCGCACCATCGACGACACCAATCGCGGCAACAACCTGGTCGAAGTGGTGGACGCCAAGACCGGCGAGCTGCTGTACTCGCGCGGCTTCTCCACCATCTTCGCCGAATGGCGCAGCACCGAGGAGGCGACGCGCGCCAATCGCGGCTTCCAGGAGTCGGTGCGCTTTCCCAAGCCGGACCGCCCGGTGCGCGTGCGCATCCTGAAGCGCGACGACCGCAACGCCTTCTCGGTGGTGTGGACAGCCGATGTCGATACCGACGCGATGGACGTGGTGCGCAAGCAGACGCCGCCCGCTTCGATGGCGGCGGCGCCGAAGCCGATCGCCATCCGCGTCAACGGTCCGTCGCCGGACAAGGTCGACCTGCTGATCCTGGGCGACGGCTACACCAAGGCCGACATGGCCAAGTTCGAGGCGACCGCGCGCAAGCTGGCCGACCACCTGTTCGCCACCTCGCCGTTCAAGGAGCGCGCCAAGGACTTCAACGTCTGGGCGCTGGCGCTGCCGACCGAGGAATCGGGCGTGTCGCGTCCTTCGACCGGCGTGCACCGCGCCTCGCCGCTGGGCACCCGCTACGACATCTTCGGCAGCGAGCGTTACGTGCTCACCACCGACAACCGCGCGCTGCGCGAGCTGGCGCAGTACGCGCCGTATGAATTCATCGAGATCTTGGTGAACAACGAGACCTACGGCGGCGGCGGCATCTTCGGCCAGTTCAGCACCGCGGCGGCCAACAACGACTGGGCCGACTACCTGTTCGTGCACGAATTCGGCCACCACTTCGCCGGCCTGGCCGACGAGTACTACACCTCGCCGGTGGCCTACCAGTCGAACGGCACGCGCCAGGAGCCGTGGGAGCCGAATGCCACCGCGCTGCGCGATCCGGCCCAGCTGAAATGGAAGAAGTTCGTCAAGGACGGCACGCCGCTGCCGACGCCGTGGGCCAAGGATACCTATGAAACCGCGTCGCGCTCCTACCAGAAGGAACGCGCCGCGCTGCGCGCCGCCAACCGGCCGGAGTCGGAGATGAGCGCCTTGTTCCGCAAGGACCTCGATTCGACCAACGCGCTGTTCTCGAAGGACCCGCACGTCCACACGGTGGGCGCGTTCGAGGGCGCGAACTATGAGGCCAGCGGCTACTACCGCCCGCAGATGCAGTGCATTATGTTCGACCGCAGCGAGAAGTTCTGCGCCGTCTGCGCCGACGCCATCGGGGCCATCATCGATTTGTACTCGCGCCCGGGGGCTGGCAGGTAATTCCCGTTAAGTACGATACCGTACAGAGCGCTTCCTCTCATCGGCATATTCTGGATACGTGGCAAGACAAGAACGCATCCAGATAAAACTTTGAGAGGAAACACCATGAACAAAATTATCGCTACCCTGATCGCCGGCCTGTTCGCAACCGCCGCCTACGCACAAACCACTCCGGTCCAGACTCCGGCCGTCGTCAAGGCTGAAGTTGAAGCCAACAAGGACGTGGCCAAGGCGCAGGAAAAGGAATTGAAGGCCGACGTCAAAGCCGACAAGAAGGCCGACAAGGCTATCGCCAAAGCCAACCAGACCCATGAAGCCGGCGCCGCCCACGTCAACGTGGAAAAAGCCAAAGCCAACGAAAAAGTAAGCAAGGCCGATCCTGAGGACAAGGCCAAGGCAGAAGCCAAGGGCGACAAAGCGGTCGCCAAGGCTGAAGAAAAAGTCGGCAAAAAAGACGTGAAAGCCGACGCCAAGGCCATCAAGGAAACCGTTGACGCGACCGCCGACAAAGCCATCGCCGCCAACAAGACCGACGCTGTCAAAGCCAAATCGGCCGCCGACGTCAAAGCCGCCGCTGCCAAGCACTAATTAGCAGCGCATAAAAAAACCGCCGGCACCGAATGCGATCTTGATCGCGTTCGGGCCGGCGGTTTTTTTCGTCTGCGTGTTTTAGACGATAGGCGTCAGCGAGGTTGGCTTGATCTTGGTCGCCAGCGCCTTGCCTTTGCGGGCGCGCTTGCCGAAGTGGACCGCCAGCGCCGAGGCGGACAGGCGTTCTTCCTGCGGCTTGCCGCCACGCCCGATGCCGGCGACGATCACGCCTTTCTGGCTGATGGGCTTGGCCGCGATCAGGGTTTCCTTGTCGTCCAATTCCATCAGGATCACGCCGCGGCCGCCGTTGGTCAGCACCTTCATCTCGTCCATGCCGAACACCAGCACGCGCGCATTGGCCGACAATACGGCCACCGCGCTGGCGCTGTCGGCCACCACCGCCGGCGGCAGCGGCACGTCGCCGTCTTCCAGGGTGATGAAGGCCTTGCCGCCCTTGATGCGGCTGACCATGTCGCCCGCTTTGGCGACGAAGCCGAAACCGGCGCTGGTCGCCAGCAGCAGTTGCGTGCTGCCGGTGCCGGCGAAGTAGTGCTGGATGCGGGCGCCGGTCGCCAGGTCGATCAGGGTGGTGATCGGCACGCCGTCGCCGCGCGCGTTCGGCAGCGCCGCCACCGGCACCGAATAGATCTTGCCGTTGCTGCCGAAGGCCAGCAGGTTGTCCACCGTGCGGCACTCGAAGGCGCCGTACAGCGTGTCGCCGGCCTTGAAGGTGAACTGCGCGGCGTCGTGGCCGATGCCGGTGCGCGCGCGTATCCAGCCTTTTTCCGAAATGATGACGGTGACCGGTTCGTCCACCACCTTCTGTTCGACCACGGCTTTCTGCGCTTCTTCGATCAGGGTGCGGCGGGCGTCGCCATAGGTCTTGGCGTCGGCGTCGATTTCCTTGATGATGGCGCGCTTCATCGACGATGGGTTGTCGAGCAGGTCTTGCAGCAGGCCTTTTTCCTTGCGCAGTTCGGCCAGCTCTTGCTGGATCTTGATCGCTTCCAGGCGGGCCAGTTGGCGCAGGCGGATTTCCAGGATGTCTTCGGCCTGGATCTCCGACAGGCGGAAGCGCTCCATCAGCGCCGCTTTCGGTTCGTCCGAATTGCGGATGATGTGGATCACTTCATCGATGTTCAGCAGGATGGTCTCGCGGCCTTCCAGGATGTGGATGCGCGAGTCGACCTTGCCCAGCTTGTACTGCGTGCGGCGGGTGACGGTGGCGAAGCGGAATTCGACCCATTCCTGCAGGATGTCGGTCAGGCCCTTCTGGCGCGGACGGCCATCGCCGCCTATCATCACCAGGTTGATCGAGGCCGACGATTCGAGCGAGGTATGCGCCAGCAGCAGCAGCATGAACTCGGTCTGGTCCTGGTTCTTCGACTTCGGTTCGAACACCAGGCGCACCGGCGCGGCGCGGCCCGATTCGTCGCGGATGGTGTCGAGCGAATTGAGGATCAGCGATTTGAGCGCCATCTGTTCCGGCGACAGCGCCTTCTTGCCCATCTTGATCTTCGGGTTGGTCAGCTCTTCGATCTCTTCCAGCACCTTCTGCGACGAGGTGCCCGGCGGCAGTTCGGTGACCACCGCCTGCCACTGGCCGCGCGCCAGCTCTTCGATCTTCCAGCGGGCGCGCACTTTCATGCTGCCACGGCCGCTCGCGTACATGTCGCTGATCTGCGACGGCGGGGTGATGATCTGGCCGCCGCCCGGGAAGTCCGGGCCCGGGATCATGGCCATCAATTCGGCGTGGCTGATCTTCGGATTGCGGATCATGGCGACGGCCGCTTGCGCCACTTCGGTCAGGTTGTGCGACGGGATTTCCGTCGCCAGGCCGACCGCGATGCCGGAGGCGCCGTTCAACAGCACCATCGGCAGGCGGGCCGGCAGCAGGCACGGTTCTTCGGTCGAGCCGTCGTAGTTGGCCTGGAATTCCACGGTGCCGAGGTTGATCTCGTCGAGCAGCACCTTGGCGATCGGCGTCAACCGGGCTTCGGTGTATCGCATCGCCGCGGCGCCGTCGCCGTCGCGCGAGCCGAAGTTACCCTGGCCGTCGACCAGCGGGTAGCGCAGCGAGAAGTCCTGCGCCATGCGCACCATGGCGTCGTACACGGATTGGTCGCCGTGCGGGTGCAGCTTGCCCAGCACGTCGCCGACCACGGTCGCGGACTTGCGCGGCTTGGCGGTGCTGTTCAGGCCCATTTCGTTCATCGCGTACAGGATGCGGCGCTGCACCGGCTTCTGGCCGTCGCACACGTCCGGCAGCGCGCGGCCCTTGACCACCGAGATCGCGTAGTCGAGGTAGGCGCGTTCGGCGAAGGTCGACAGGGTCAGCGTGTCGCCGCCGTCGCCGTCGTCGCCGCCGCCCGGCGGGCCGTCGTTGCCGCCGCCATTGCCGTCATTGCCGCCGTTGCCGCCGCCGCCGTCCGGCGGCGCGGCGCTGACGTCGTCGCGCACGGCCTCGTCGCCGGCCGCTTGCGCGGACGCAGGCGCAGGCGAGGGCGCAGGTGCCGCAGGTGCCACAGGTTGAGCCACCGCCGCCGCTTCCGGCGCCGGTTCGTCAAAGAGATTTGCTTGATGAGTCATAGTCGGTGAGTAATTAGATGTCTGCTTCGGCTTCGTTGCCATGTTCTTCGATCCAGGCGCGGCGCGCGGCCGCTTCGCCTTTGCCCATCAGCATATTGAAGCGGGCCGACGATTCGCCGTGCGCGTAGGCGCCCAGCGACACCGGCAGCAGCCGGCGGGTGTCCGGGTTCATGGTGGTTTCCCACAGCTGTTCGGCGTTCATCTCGCCCAGGCCTTTGAAGCGCGAGATCGACCAGGCGCCTTCCTTCAGGCCGTCCTTGCGCAGCTTGTCCTCGATCGCCACCAGTTCGCCGGCGTCGAGCGCGTACAGCTTCTGGATCGGCTTCTTGCCGCGCGCCGGCGCGTCGACGCGGTACAGCGGCGGCCGGGCGATGCAGATGTTGCCGTTGGCGATCAGGCCGGGGAAGTGCTTGAAGAACAGCGTCAATAACAAGACCTGGATGTGCGAGCCGTCGACGTCCGCATCGGACAGGATGCAGATCTTGCCGTAACGCAGGCCGGAGAGGTCCGGCATGCTGTCGGCGCTGTGCGGATCGACGCCGATCGCCACCGAGATGTCGTGGATCTCGTTGTTGGCGAACAGGCGGTCACGATCGGTCTCCCAGGAGTTGAGCACCTTGCCGCGCAGCGGCAGGATGGCCTGGAATTCCTTGTCGCGGCCCATCTTGGCCGAACCGCCCGCCGAGTCGCCCTCGACCAGGAACAGTTCGGTGCGGGCGACGTCGCTCGATTCGCAGTCGGTCAGCTTGCCCGGCAAAACGGCCACGCCGGACGATTTCTTCTTCTCGACCTTTTGCAGCGAGCGCAGACGCGATTGCGCCTGCTTGATGACCAGTTCGGCCAGCTTCTTGCCGTAGTCGACGTGGTGGTTCAGCCACAGCTCCAGCGCCGGCTTCGAATAGGTCGAGACCAGGCGCACGGCGTCGCGGGAGTTCAGGCGTTCCTTGATCTGGCCCTGGAACTGCGGGTCCAGCACTTTTGCGGACAACACGAACGAGACGCGCGCGAACACGTCTTCCGGCAGCAGCTTGACGCCTTTCGGCAGCAGCGAGTGCATCTCGACGAAGCTCTTCACCGCGCCGTACAAGCCGTCGCGCAGGCCCGATTCGTGGGTGCCGCCGTTCGGCGTGGGGATCAGGTTGACGTAGGATTCGCGCACCACGGCGCCCTGTTCGGTCCATGCCACCACCCAGGCCGCGCCTTCGCCCTCGGCGAAGCCTTCGGCGTCCGGGCCGGCGAACTGCGCGCCTTCGAACAGCGGGATCAGGGTCTCGCCGTCGGTCGCTTGCGCCAGCGCTTCGGTCAGGTAGCCGCGCAGGCCGTCGTTGTACTGCCAGACCTGCGATTCGCCGGTCTTGGCGTTGGTCAGCGTGACGGTGACGCCCGGCAGCAGCACGGCCTTGGAGCGCAACAGGCGTTGCAACTCGGTCTGCGAGATGGCGGGGGAGTCGAAATATTTGGCGTCCGGCCAGGCGGTGACGCGGGTGCCGGACTTCTTGCCGTCGCGCGGGGCGACCGCGGAGGACAGCGGCTCGACCACGTCGCCGTGCTCGAAGGCCAGCTTGTGCAGGCCGGTGCCGTCGGGCTCCTTGCGCCAGACGGTGATCTCCAGGCGCTTGGACAGCGCGTTGGTGACCGACACGCCGACGCCGTGCAAACCGCCGGAAAACGCATAGGCGCCGCCCGAACCCTTGTCGAACTTGCCGCCCGCGTGCAGGCGGGTGAACACGATTTCCACCGTCGGCACGCCCTCTTCGGGGTGCAGGCCGACCGGGATGCCGCGGCCGTCGTCTTCGACGGTGATGCTGCCGTCGGCGTTCTGCGTGACGATGATATTTTTGCAATGGCCGCCCAGCGCCTCGTCCGAGGCATTGTCGATCACCTCCTGGATGATGTGCAGCGGATTCTCGGTGCGGGTGTACATACCCGGGCGTTGCTTGACGGGTTCCAGGCCCTTGAGGACCCGGATGGATGCTTCGCTGTAGTCGGAAACTGGTTTTTTAGTGGCCATACGTGATCAAGCTTGTAATTTCGATACTGGGTTTATGTACAGTTTTATGCGGACGTTTGCGTATTCTATCCTCAACCGGGCGTAATCGCGGCAAAAAAACGGCGCGGGCCAATTTATACACGATGTTTACAACCCCGGCCCGCCTTTTTAGACCGTTTTTACGGCGCCATCGATAAGCTGTTTTGTATCGCAACGATCAATCCAGAGGTTCGATATGCATGCTTTCTTCCATACCAGGGCGGCCCAGACCCAGCACAGGGCGCGGCCTTCCCGGCCGCGCGCCTGCCTGATGCAGCTGACCGTCGACAGCGACGCCGTCACCGCGCTGCGGGCGCTGGTGATGCGCACCTGCGGCGACGCCATGGAGTTCATGCGGGTCGAAGCCTGCGACCACGGCGCCCGCGTCAAGGTCTGGCTGTGCGTGTCGCGCGCGCTGGCCATGCAGGTGATGGAGGCGGTGATGCGGGCCTTGCCGGGCGCCGAATTCGGCCGCCTGACGCCGCTGGCGACGCGGGGCGCGGCATGATCGTCGCCGTCGCCAACCAGCACGGCGGCGCCGGCGGCGCGGCGGTGCTGGTCGATACCGAGGGCCGCGACAGCGCCGAGAGCCGCGCCGCGCTGGCCGCCGCGCGGCTGGCGGTGGTGCCGCTGAAGCCGGCCCAGGCCGACTTGTCGACCCGCTACCAGCTGATCGCCCGTTTGAACGCCGCGCGCATGTTCAATCCCGGACTGCGCGTGCTGTTTGTGCTGGTCGGCGGCGCCGACGAGCCCACCGACGCCGAGCGCGCCGCGGTGCGCGCCTATGTGGCGCAGGTGATGTCGGCCTCGCTGGCCAGCACAGTTATCCACGGACCGGCGCCGGCCGATATGGACGCCCTGTACCGCGAAGTTTTTACCGTTTGATGTTTTTACCACTTGATCTAACCACCAACAGAAAGACCGCATCATGAAGAAATTGATACTCGCCGCAGCCGTCGTCGCTGCTTTCACGGGCACGCACGCTTACGCCGAGGATGCAGCGCCGGCCGCCAAGCCGGATAATGAAACCAGTTTCAACGCCGCGCTGGTCAGCGACTACCGCTATCGCGGCATTTCGCAGACGCGCCTGAAACCGGCCCTGCAAGGCGGCTTGGACTACACCAACAACCCGACCGGTTTCTACGCCGGCGCCTGGCTGTCGACCATCAAATGGACCAAGGACGCCGGCGGCAGCGGCGACATCGAGTTGGATATCTACGCCGGCAAACGCGGCCAGGTCACGCCCGACCTGTCCTACGACGTCGGCGTGCTGACCTATGTCTATCCGTCGAACGGCCTGGCGCACGTCAGCGGCTTCGTCAACGCCAACACCACCGAGGTGTATGGCCAACTGGGTTATGGCCCGGCTTATATCAAGTATTCGCACGCGGTGACCAATCTGTTTGGTTTCGTCGACAGCAAGAACAGCGGCTATGTGGACCTGGGCGCCAACATCGACGCGGGCGAGGGCTACACCGTCAACCTGCACGCCGGCCACCAGAATATCAAGCACAACGGCGCGGCCAGCTATAGTGACTGGAAGATCGGCGCCACCAGGGACTTCGGCGTGGTGACCGGCGCGCTGGCGGTGATCGGCACCAACGCCGGCAAAACCGCCTACGCTTCGCCGGCCAACGGCAAGTTCCTGGGCAAGACCGCGCTACAGCTGACCATCAGCAAAGTGTTCTGATCGGGCGAGTGTCCGGTCATCGGAGGGGCGGCGCTTTGCGCGCGTCCCTTTTTTTCTGCCCGGGCAGTAGGCATGTACAGGGCGGGTGCTGTTTTTTCGGCTTTTACTAAAACCCGATAACCAGTACTACCTGCCGCTAACCATCGATATTTCGTGCGACCCCACGCTATTTTCGGAACTAAAAACGACTAACCACCTCTAACGAATACAGGCCAAAAAATATAGCGGCGTTTAGCATTCAGCACGGCATTTTTAGTAAGTGATAGCGCGCTGTAGTGCAGGTCAGTAGTGGTTAGCAGCGCTTAGTAAAAACCGATTTTTAGGGAGCCCCCACCATGTCCAGGTATAGCCTCCAATTCCCGATCCGCGTACCTGACGATGTGCTCGTCGAGCTGGGTGAATTCACAGGTAATTTTTGGTCGGATTCCTTGGCCCAGGAGCCCTTCGTCATCGAGGCAATTCGCAACTACATCAAACCCGCGCCGCCGGCCCCGCAGCAGCCAGCGGCGGCGTCCGAGGCGGGATACCAATGGAAGCAGGTCTTCCTTCCCGAGGGCACAAGGCTGCGCGCCAGCTTCGGTAACCAGCCCTATTTCGCCACGGTGGCGGGGGCGGAAATCAAATATGACGGGCACTCGGTATCACCGTCCTGCTTTGCCAACCTGCACGGCAGCGGCAACCGCAATGCCTGGAAAGCGGTCTGGCTGCGCCTGCCCGGTAGCGAAGATTGGTTGCTTGCCGATGTCTGCAGGTCGGCGCGGAAAGCGGCGATAGCGCGCTTGCACGGGGACGGCGAAACCTTTTCATCTAGCTGTACGCCCGGGCGGCGCCGCCGCGAAATACTTCGCTGTAGAGATGGCGGACTTCGGGCGCGCACAGCACGTACGCCGTCTTGCGGCAGTCCAGTTCCAGTTCGCTGTGGTGGGAGTGGTAGCTGCCGCGCTGGTCGAGTTCCAGCGTGTCGGCCAGGCGCGCGCCGGGGATTTGCGCGACGAATACCAGCAGACATCCGGTCTGGTGGGGCGTCAGCGGCTTGCTGCCGTGCGCCACAGTCACCAGCACGCGGGCGCAGGGATTGAGCTCCTGCGCCCGTCGCAGGCGGCCGAGAAAATCTGCGTGGCGGCCTTGCTCGATGTCGGCCGGGCGCACCAGCGCCACGATGACGGCCGCCCGCGCCAGCGCCGCGTCGGCGTCGCGGTGGGAGGCGTCGATCACCAGGTCGTCGTACAGCTGCGGATCGTAGGCGCCGGGGTTGGGGCTGACCAGCAGCACCCGGCTGCCGGCCGCCACGCGCAGCATGGCCAGGTCCTCGGCCAGGTCGGAGACGGTGGCGTTGCCGTCCATGCCAGTGAGGGCGACGATCATATGGCCTCCACCGAAGCGTGCACGGGAACCTCGTCCAGCGCTTCCAGCATGGTCGCGATGCGCGCCTTGCAGCCGTTGGTGGCGGGCGTCATGGGCAGGCGCAGTTCTTCGCGCAGCACGCCCTGCATCGCCAGCGCGGCCTTCAGCGGCGCCGGGTTGGGTTCCGAGAACATCAGCTGGATCAAGGGCTGCAGCCTGGCGAACAGCTCGCGCGCTTCGGGCAGGCGCTGTTCCTCGACCAGCTCATACAGCCGCACGAACAGGTCGACCCGGATGTGGGCCGAGGCCGAGATGGCGCCATGGGCGCCGCTGCACAGCGCAGACAGCAGCAGCGCGTCGTCGCCGCACAGCACCGACAGCGGCGTGTGTTCGACCAGGTCGGTGATCTGGCGCAGCCGGCCGCCGGCTTCCTTGATGGCGGCGAACTGCGGCCGCTCGGCCAGCCGGGCGGCGGTGGCCAGCTCCAGGTTGACGCCGGTGCGCGCCGGCACGTTGTACAGCACGATGGGGCGTCCGGTTGAGGCGGCGATGGTCTCGAAGTGCCGCACCAGGCCTTCCTGCGAGGGGCGCACGTAGGCCGGCGTCGACACCAGGTAACCCGCCAGGTCCATGTCGTCGAATTGCAGCACGCGGCTGGCGGCGGCATAGGTGTCGCTGCCGCCTATGCCCATCAGCACCGGGCAGCGCTGGTGCGCCGCCTCCAGCACCGCGGCCAGCGCCGCGCCTTGTTCGGCCAGGTCCAGCTGCGGCGCTTCGCCGGTGGTGCCGCACACCACCAGGCCGTGCACGCCCTGGTCTATCAGGTCGGCGGCCAGGTTCTGCAGGCGGGGTAAATCGATTTCACCATGATGCATGGGGGTGACCAGCGGCACCCAGATGCCGTGTAGGGAGGTAAGCATAATTTTTTCAGGTAGTTGCGACAGAAAAAGCGTATTCCTGCCCCCGTAAAAATGTTCTAAATAGTCGGGCCGCGCGCGTATATAAAGCGTAAATAGCGGCCATTTTTACATCTTGTTTACACCCCGCCACCAAGTCTTTACACAATCTTTAGACCCTTGCCGCTAACCTTTCAGGTATCAAAAACAAGACCTGTGAGGGGTGTGATGGACATAGTATTTATCGGTGCATTGGTGGTCTTCTTTGCCGTGATCGTGGCGTTTGCCGCCGGTTGCGACAAATTGGGAGGTAAGCAATGAACACCTTTTACCTGATTGGGGCATTGGCTGCGGCCGGCCTGCTGGTCTACCTGGTGGTGGCCTTGTTGAAAGCGGAGAACCTGTAATGACTATGCAATCCATCATTCTTCTGGTGGCGTTCCTGGCCGCGCTGCTGGCGCTGTCCTACCCACTGGGCATCCTGCTGGCCCGCGTCGGCGCCGGCGGCGCCGTCCCTGGCTTCGGCTGGCTGGGCAAGATCGAATCCCTGCTGTACCGCGCCGCCGGCATCGCCGGCAAGGATGGCAAGACCGAAGGCCAGAACTGGAAGGCCTACGCCATCGCGCTGATGCTGTTCAATGGCCTGGGCGCGCTGGTGACCTACGGCCTGCAACGGGTGCAGTTGTACCTGCCGCTCAATCCCCAGGGCCTGGGCAACGTCAGCCCGGATTCGTCGTTCAACACCGCCGTCAGCTTCGTCGCCAACACCAACTGGCAGGGCTACGGCGGCGAATCGACCATGAGCTACCTGACCCAGATGCTGGTGCTGGCCGGCCAGAACTTCTTCTCGGCCGCCACCGGCATCGCCGTGGCCTATGCGCTGATCCGCGGCTTTTCGTCGCGCTCGGCCAAATCGATCGGCAATTTCTGGGTCGACGTCACCCGTTCCACCTTGTACGTGCTGCTGCCGCTGTCGTTCATCTTCGCTGTGTTCCTGGTGGGCCAGGGCGCGATCCAGAACTTCTCGGCCTACAAGGACGTGACTTTGATGGATCCGGTCACCTACAGCCAGCCGAAAGTCGGCGCCGACGGCCAGCCGCTGAAGGACGCCAAGGGCGAACCGGTCACCGAAACGCTGACCACCTCGACTCAGACCATCGCCATGGGCCCGGTCGCCTCGCAGGAAGCGATCAAGATGCTGGGCACCAATGGTGGCGGCTTCTTTAACGCCAACTCGGCCCACCCTTACGAGAACCCGACCGCGCTGACCAACTTCGCGCAGATGCTGGCCATCTTCCTGATCCCGGCCGGCCTGTGCTTCGCCTTCGGCCGCATGGTCGGCGACCGGCGTCAGGGCTGGGCCGTGCTGGCCGCCATGACCTTGCTGTTCGTGGTGTGCACCGTGACGGTGATGGGCGCCGAGCAGCAGGCCCACCCCGCGCTGCAGGCGCTGGGCGTCGACCAGTCGGCGAACGCGCTGCAACCGGGCGGCAATATGGAAGGCAAGGAAGCGCGCTTCGGCATCAGCGCCACCACCCTGTTCGCGGCAGTGACCACCGCCGCCTCGTGCGGCGCGGTCAACTCCTGGCACGATTCCTTCATGCCGATCGGCGGCATGATCCCGATGCTGCTGATGCAGTTCGGCGAAGTGATCTTCGGCGGCGTCGGCACCGGCCTGTACGGCATGCTGGTGTTCGCCATCATGGCGGTGTTCATCGCCGGCCTGATGATAGGCCGCACGCCTGAATACCTGGGCAAGAAGATCCAGGCGTATGAAATGAAGATGACCTCGATCGCCATCCTGGTCACGCCGACCCTGGTGCTGGCCGGCACCGCCATCGCCGTCATGTGCGACGCCGGCAAGGCGGGCGTCCTCAATCCCGGCGCGCACGGCTTCTCGGAGATCCTGTATGCGTTCAGTTCGGCCGCCAACAACAACGGCAGCGCCTTCGGCGGCCTGTCCGCCAACACACCGTTCTACAACACCATGCTGGCCATCGCCATGTGGTTTGGCCGCTTCGGCGTGATCGTGCCGATCCTGGCGATCGCCGGTTCGCTGGCCGGCAAGCAGCGCCTGGAAGTCACAGCCGGCACCTTGCCCACCCACGGCCCGATCTTCGTCGGCCTGCTGGTCGGCGTGGTCGCCCTGGTCGGCGTGCTCAATTACGTTCCGGCGCTGGCGCTCGGCCCCGTGGTCGAACACCTGCAGCTGTTTGCCAAATAAGGAATCATCATGTCACAAGCAACTCAAAAAGAGATGACGCTGTTTACCAACCCGCCAGCCAAAAAGCTGCGTTTGTTCGATTCGGAACTGCTGGTGCCGGCCATCGCCGACTCGTTCAAGAAGCTCGATCCGCGCGTGCAGCTGCGCAGCCCGGTCATGTTCGTGGTCTACGTCGGCAGCATCATCACCACGCTGCTGTACGTCCAGGCGCTGTACGGCCAGGCCGAAGCGGCCCCGGGCTTCATCCTCGCCACCAGCATCTGGCTGTGGTTCACGGTGCTGTTCGCCAACTTCGCCGAAGCGCTGGCCGAGGGCCGCAGCAAGGCCCAGGCGGCCTCGCTGCGCAACCTGAAGCAGTCGGTCACGGCCAAGAAGCTGGCCTCGCCCAAGCATGGCACCACCTGGCTGCCACAAGCTGCCGCCGACCTGCGCAAGGGTAATTACGTGCTGGTCGAAGCGGGCGACGTCATCCCCATCGACGGCGAAGTGATCGAAGGCGTGGCCTCGGTCGACGAAAGCGCCATCACCGGCGAATCGGCGCCGGTGATCCGCGAATCGGGCGGCGACTTCTCGTCCGTCACGGGCGGCACCCGGGTGCTGTCGGACTGGCTGGTGATCAAGGTCACCGCCAATCCGGGCGAGACCTTCCTCGACCGCATGATCTCGATGGTCGAGGGCGCCAAGCGCCAGAAGACCCCGAACGAGATCGCCCTGACCATCCTGCTGGTGGCGCTGACCATCGTGTTCCTGGTGGTGACCGTGACCCTGCTGCCGTTCTCGCTGTACGCGGTGGCAGCGGCCAATTCCGGCACGCCGATCAGCATCACCGTGCTGATCGCGCTGCTGGTGTGCCTGATCCCGACCACCATCGGCGGCCTGCTGTCGGCCATCGGCGTGGCCGGCATGAGCCGCATGATGCAGGCCAATGTGATCGCCACCTCCGGCCGCGCGGTCGAGGCGGCCGGCGACGTCGACGTGCTGCTGCTCGATAAAACCGGCACCATCACGCTGGGCAACCGCCAGGCCTCGGCCTTCTACGCCGCTCCCGGCGTGACCGAGCAGCAACTGGCCGACGTCGCGCAACTGGCCTCGCTGGCCGACGAAACGCCGGAAGGCCGCAGCATCGTGGTGCTGGCCAAGCAGAAGTTCAACATCCGCGAACGCGAGATGGCCTCGCTGCACGCGGTGTTCGTGCCGTTCACCGCGCAGACCCGCATGAGCGGCGTCGATCTCGGCGAGCGTCAGGTGCGCAAGGGCGCGGCCGACACCGTGCGCCAGTACGTGGAGGCGCTGGGCCAGCCGTATCCGTCCGAAGTGGCGCGCGCGGTCGACGACGTCTCGCGCCGCGGCAGCACGCCGCTGGTGGTGGTCGACGCCGGCCGCGTGATGGGCGTGGTCGAGCTGAAGGACATCGTCAAGGGCGGCATCAAGGAGCGCTTCGCCGAGCTGCGCCGCATGGGCATCAAGACCGTGATGATCACCGGCGACAACAAGCTGACCGCCGCCGCCATCGCCGCCGAGGCCGGCGTGGACGACTTCCTGGCCGAAGCCACGCCGGAGGACAAGCTCAAGCTGATCCGCAGCTACCAGTCCGAAGGCCGGCTGGTCGCCATGACCGGCGACGGCACCAACGACGCGCCGGCGCTGGCCCAGGCCGACGTCGCCGTGGCGATGAACTCCGGCACCCAGGCCGCCAAGGAGGCCGGCAACATGGTCGACCTCGATTCGAACCCGACCAAGCTGCTCGAGATCGTCGAGATCGGCAAGCAGATGCTGATGACGCGCGGTTCGCTGACCACCTTCTCGATCGCCAACGACGTCGCCAAGTACTTCGCCATCATTCCGGCTGCGTTCGTGGGCACCTTCCCGGCGCTCAAGGCGCTCGACATCATGCACCTGAGCAGCCCCAACTCGGCCATCATGTCGGCCGTGATCTTCAACGCGCTGATCATCGTGTTCCTGATCCCGCTGGCACTGAAGGGCGTGCGCTACCGCGCCATCGGCGCCGCCGCGCTGCTGCGCCGCAACATCTGGGTGTATGGCGTGGGCGGCCTGCTGCTGCCGTTCGCCGGCATCAAACTGATCGACATGGTGCTGACCATGTTCCATCTCGTCTAACCTAGGAGAGCAAGCATGACATCCCAAATTCGTCCCGCCCTGGTGCTGTTCGGCGCCCTGACCGTGATCTGCGGCGTGCTGTATCCGCTGGCCGTGACCGGCGTCGGCAAGGTCGCCTTCCCGGCCCAGGCCGCAGGCAGCATCATCGAAGTGAACGGCAAGGCCATCGGTTCCTCGCTGATCGGCCAGTCGTTCTCGTCGCCCAAGTACTTCTGGGGCCGGCCGTCGGCCACCGGCCCGATGCCCAACAACGCCGCCGGCTCCGGCGGCAGCAACCTCGGCCCGCTGAACCCGGCCCAGAACGACGCCGTCAAGGGCCGCATCGACGCCCTCAAGGCAGCCGAGCCGCAAGGCCAGCCCAACCGGCTGGCGATCCCGGTCGACCTGGTCACGGCTTCGGCCAGCGGCGTCGATCCCGAGCTCAGCGTCGCCGGCGCCCGCTACCAGGTGGCGCGCGTCGCCGCCGTCCGCCAGCTGGCCCCGGCCAGGGTCGAGGCCCTGATCGACGCCCAGCGCCAGTCGCAGACGCTGGGCTTCTTCGGCGAGCCGCGGGTCAATGTGCTGGCGCTGAATCTGGCGCTGGACGCGGAAAGTGCGCATACTCGCTAAATCAGCGTGTTCAGCCCAAGGTTTAGCGATACTTCATGTTCCCCAACGATAAAGAACGACCCGACCCGGACGCCTTGCTGGCCCAGGTGCAAGCGCTGGACCGCAAGGCCGCGCGCGGCAAGCTGCGCATCTACTTCGGCGCCTCGGCCGGGGTCGGCAAGACCTACGCCATGCTGGCGGCCGCCCGCAAGTTGCAGGCCGACGGCCAGCCGGTGCTGGTCGGCGTGATCGAAACCCATGGCCGCAGCGAGACCGCGGCCATGCTGGCGGGACTCGATGTGCTGCCGCTCAGGCAAGTGGCGTATCGCGGCAAGCACATCGCCGAATTCGACCTCGACGGCGCGCTGGCACGCCGGCCGCCGCTGATCCTGATGGACGAGCTGGCGCATTCGAACGCGCCCGGCTCGCGCCATCCCAAGCGCTGGCAGGATGTCGAGGAACTGCTGGACGCCGGCATCGACGTGCTCACCACGGTCAACGTGCAGCACCTGGAAAGCCTGAACGACGTGGTCGGCGGCATCACCGGCATCCGCGTCGGCGAAACCGTGCCCGACACCGTGTTCGACCAGGCCGACGAGGTGGTGCTGGTCGACATCCCGGCCGATGAACTGCTGGCCCGCCTCAAGGGCGGCAAGGTGTACAAGGAACAGCAGGCCGAGCGCGCGTCCAAGAATTTTTTCCGCAAGGGTAACTTGATCGCGCTGCGCGAGCTGGCGCTGCGCCGCACCGCCGACCGCATCGAGGACGATGTGCGCGCCTACCGCGTCGAGCAGTCGATCGGCGACATCTGGAAGACCGGCGCCGCGCTGCTGGCCTGCGTCGGCCCGCGACCGGGCGGCGAGCACACGGTGCGCAGCACGGCGCGCCTGGCCAGCCAGCTGGGCACCGGCTGGCACGCGATCTATGTCGAAACGCCGTCGCTGCAGCGGCTGCCGGCCGCCCAGCGCGAGCGCATCCTCAAGACCCTGAAGCTGGCCGAGGACCTGGGCGCGACCACCGCCGTGGTGTCCGGCCAGGACATCGCGCTGGCCGCGGTGGAGTATGCGCGCAGCCACAACCTGTCGAAGATCGTGCTGGGCCGCGCCCACCCGAGCTGGCCGTGGCGCGCGCCGCACATCAAGCGGCTGGCGCGCTACGGCCCCGACATCGACCTGGTGGAGATCGGCGCGCCCAGCAAGGAGGCGGCGCCGGCCGCGCGCGCCGGCAACGGCGCCGATGCCGGCCACGCCGGCAGCGCCGCCGACGGCGGCCCGGACGGCGAGCCGGATCCGGCGCAGGCGCGCAAGCACCTGCTCGGCTACGTGGCCGCCGGCGTGGCCAGCGTCGCCACCGCGCTGCTGGCCACGCCCTTGCTGGCCTACCTCGACCTGGCCAACATCGCCATGCTGTTCCTGCTGGTGGTGGTGCTGGTGGCGGTGCGCTTCGGGCGCGGGCCGTCGGTGCTGGCCACCTGCGTCAGCGTGGCCTGCTTCGATTTCTTCTTCGTGCCGCCGCGCTTCACCTTCGCGGTGTCCGATTTCCAGTACCTGATCACCTTTGTCGTCATGCTGGCGGTGGGCCTGATCACCGGCCACCTGACGGCCGACCTGCGCTTCCAGGCGCGGGTGGCCTCGCACCGCGAGAAGCGCTCGCGCGCGCTGTACGAGTTCGCCCGCGAGCTGTCGGGCGCGCTGCAGACCGAGCAGATTTTCGAGACCACGCAGGACTGCATCCAGCGCGCTTTCCGCGCCCGCGCCACCTTGCTGGTGCCGGACGACGACGGCCGCCTGCTGGCGCCGGCGGCCGCCGCGCGCGAGGCCGACGCCGGCGCCCGCACCCACCGCACGGTGCTCGACATCGGCATCGCCCAATGGGCCTTCGACCGCGCCGAGAGCGCCGGCCTGGGCACCGACACCTTGCCGGCCAGCCGCATCTTCTACCTGCCGCTGGTGGCGCCGATGCGCACCCGCGGCGTGCTGGCGATCGAGCCCGAGCACCGGCGCTGGATCCTGGTGCCGGAACAGCGCCAGCAGCTCGACACCTTCGCCGCGCTGGCCGCGATCGCGCTGGAGCGGGTGCACTACATCGAGGTGGCGCAGAACGCGCTGGTCAACATGGAGTCCGAGCGGCTGCGCAACTCGCTGCTGGCGGCGCTGTCGCACGATCTGCGCACGCCGCTGACCTCGCTGGTCGGGCTGTCGGAATCGCTGGCCGGCTCCAAACCGGCGCTGGCGCCGGCCCAGCTGGAAGTGGCGGCGCTGCTGCACGACGAGGCGCTGCGCATGAGCGCACTGGTGTCCAACCTGCTCGACATGGCGCGCATCCAGAGCGGCGAAGTCAAGTTCAACCTGCAATGGCAGGCGCTGGAAGAGGTGGTCGGCAGCGCGCTGCGCGCCAGCGGCTCGCTGCTGCAGGGGCACACGCTGCGCACCCGGCTGCCCGCCGATCTGCCCTTGCTCAGCTACGACGCCGTGCTGATCGAGCGGGTGCTGTGCAACCTGCTGGAAAACGCCGCCAAGTACACGCCGCCCGGCTCGCGCATCGAGATCGCCGCCGAATTGCGCGGCGCCTGGATCGACGTCATGGTCTATGATGACGGTCCCGGCCTGCCGCACGGGCGCGAGGAGGCCGTGTTTGAAAAATTCACCCGCGGCGAGCGCGAATCGGCCAAGCCGGGCGTGGGACTGGGGCTGGCGATCTGCCGCGCCATCGTCGAGGCGCACGGCGGCAAGATCCAGGCCGCCGCGTCGCCGCTGGGCGGCGCCGCCTTCGTCATGACGCTGCCGCTGGGCAGCCCGCCGGCCATGCCGGAACCGGAAATGGAAGGAAGCATATGAGCACCATCGACACCGCCCCCACCGCCTTGCTGGTGGAAGACGAACCGCAGATCCGCCGCTTCGTGCGCAGCGCGCTGGAGGAGGAGGGCTGGCAGGTGCACGAGGCGGCCACCTTGCAGCGCGGCCTGATCGACGCCGGCACCCGCAAGCCCGACCTGGTGGTGCTGGACCTCGGCCTGCCGGACGGCGACGGCATCGACTTCATGACCGATTTGCGCAAGTGGTCCAGCGTGCCGGTGATCGTGCTGTCGGCGCGCGTCAACGAGGCCGACAAGATCCGCGCGCTGGACGCCGGCGCCGACGACTACCTGACCAAGCCGTTCGGCGTGGGCGAGCTGCTGGCGCGAGTGCGCGCCACCTTGCGCCGCCAGCGCCAGCCGGCCGCCGACCACGCCGGCGTGATCCAGTTCGGCGACGTCGCCGTCGATTTGCAGAACCGCCGCGTCACGCGCGGCGGCGAGCATGTGCATTTGACGCCGACCGAATACCGCTTGCTGGCGGTGCTGGTCGGTAACGCCGGGCGCGTGATGAGCAACCCGCAGCTGCTGCGCGCCGTGTGGGGGCCGTCGCAATCGGAGAACGGCCACTACCTGCGCATCTACATGGGCCACTTGCGCCACAAGCTGGAGGCCGACCCCACCCAGCCGCGCTACCTGCTGACCGAAACGGCGGTCGGCTACCGCCTGCAATTGCCGGCCTGAGGCCGCCAATACGCCGCTTATACGCGGCGTATACGTCCGCCGTTGAACTCTTTACAAAATTTTTAGCCGGCCGGCGCTATCCTGAATCATCGATCAACAGGAGGGCCAAGCCATGTACGACGAAGTATTCGACTCACGCCGCAGCGACGACGGCTGCGATGAAGCCACGCGGATGCCGCGCCAGGCGCGCCTGGACAGGGCCCGCCGCAAATCGCTGCGGGCCACCGCGCTGGTGGGCGGCCTGGCCGCCGCCGGCGTCGCCATGCAACTGCTGATCGTCTGGCTGTACGCGGCGCAGTAAGGCTAGTCGCGTGCCAGGATCAGGTAGTCCTGGTTGTCGCTGCGGGTGAACTGCGCGAAGCCGCGCCGGGAGAGCAGGTGCAGCATGGCCGAGCCGTCGCGGCAGGCCGCGACCAGGCGGCGGTGCTTGTAATGCGTGCAAAAGAAGTCGACCATCATGCCGCCCACGCCGTGGCCGCGGTAGCTGTCCTCGACCGCCATCGCATGCAGTTCGCGCTGCATGCTCTTCTGTCCGTCCACCCCCAAAATCATCATGTAGCTGACCACGCGGGCATCGATTTCGCAGACCCAGAATTCGATCGGTACGGTGGTCTGGCCGCCGCTCCACAGGTCGCGCAGCGCGGCGCCCTCGACGATGCCGGCCGTGAAACTGGCGGTCAGTGCCGCCTGGCGCGCGTGGTCGGTGACCGCCTGGTCGAAGCCGCCGCTTTCGCCGCCCGAGCTGGTCAGCCGGATGATGGCGGCCACATCTTCCGGGATCGCGCGCCGGATGGCCGAATCGAGCCGGCGGCGATGGCGTTCGCGGCGGGCGGCGTGGCGCACCTTGCGCGCGTGGCGCAGCAGCGCGTCGCGCCGGCCGCGCAGGTACAGCACCAGCAATGCGACGATGGCGTACAACAGCGCGCTTTGCAGCAGCTCGTAGGCCAGCAGGGAGGCGGGCTGGTTGGGGGCGTGGGTCACGGCGTAGTCGGCCACGCGGGCCAGGCTGGACAGGACGACGAACAGCAGCGTCGCGCGCCGCCCCAGCAGCCAGGCGGCCAGCGCGGTCGGCGCCATCAGGAAGGGCGAGTAGGAGATGCTGGCGCCGGTGTCGACGTCGAGCAGGAAGATCAGCGCCTCCAGCAGCAGCAGGCCGGCGAAGATCCGGCGGCCGCTGGCGTGGTGCGCCAGCTGGCGCAGGCGCAGTTGAATTTTCTTGGTGCGTAGCATAAAAACGTGCGGTCTTGGTGGGCGGGGCGGGCCTACAGCATAAAGAAAAGACAGGCTAGACGTCGTACGATACGATGACAAGTTAATATTTGTTTAAAATTCCGGAGGGAGCTCTTTACATTGTTTTATCTGGGGGACATTTGGCTGTTTATTTGCTCAGCGTGCGCATGGCGCGCTCCAGGCCGTCCATGGTCAGCGGGAACATACGCTCGTTCATCAGCTGGCGGATGATGGCGATCGACTGCCGGTACTGCCACACGCCCTCCGGCTCCGGATTGAGCCAGGCGAACTTGGGGAAGGCGCTGGTGAAGCGCGCCAGCCAGGCGCTGCCCGCCTCCTCGTTGTTGTACTCGACCGAACCGCCCGGCTGCAGCACCTCGTAGGGGCTCATGGTGGCGTCGCCGACGAAGATCAGCTTGGTGTCCGGCGGGTATTTGCGCAGGATGTCCCAGGTCGGGAAGCGCTCCGCATTGCGGCGGCGGTTGTTCTTCCACATATAGTCGTAGACGCAGTTGTGGAAGTAGAAGAACTCCATGTTCTTGAACTCGGTCTTGGCGGCCGAGAACAGTTCCTCGGTGCGCTCGATGTGGTCGTCCATGGTGCCGCCGACGTCGAACAGCATCAGCACCTTGATATTGTTTTTGCGCTCGGGCTGCATCCGGATGTCGAGGAAGCCGGCGTTGTTGGCGGTGGCGCGGATGGTGGCGTCCAGCGCCAGTTCGTCCTCGGCGCCCTGGCGCGCGAACTTGCGCAGCCGCCGCAGCGCCACCTTGATGTTGCGGGTGCCGATCTCGCGTTCGCCGTCGTAGTCCTGGTAGGCGCGCGCCTCCCACACCTTGACCGCGGTGCGGTTGCCGCCCTTGCCGCCGATGCGCACGCCCTCGGGGTTGGTGCCGCCGTTGCCGAACGGCGAAGTGCCGCCGGTGCCTATCCACTTGCTGCCGCCCTCGTGGCGCTCCTTCTGCTCCTTCAGCAGCTCGTTGAGCCGGTCCATCAGCTTGTCGTAGCCGAATTTCTCCAGTTGCGCCTTCTGCTCCTCGCTCAGCTCGCGCTGCATGCGCTTGATCAGCCAGTCCAGCGGGATCGCGCTGTTGCTCTCGAAGGCGGCGTTGATGCCCTTGAAGTACTGGGCGAAGGCGCGGTCGAACTTGTCGAAGTGGGCCTCGTCCTTGACCAGCGTCAGGCGCGCCAGGTAGTAGAAGTCGTCCATCGACGCTTCGATGACGTTCTGCTGCATCGCCTCGAGCAGGGTCAGGAACTCCTTGATCGAGACCGGGATCTTGGCGTCCTTGAGGGTAAAGAAGAAATCGATCAGCATGTCAGCTCGTCCCGTGTTGCGCCAGCTTGTAGCGCAGTTGCGCCTTGATCTCCGGCCATTCGCCGGCGGCGATGCTGTACATCACGGTGTCGCGCACGGTGCCGTCGCGGCGCAGCGCGTGGTGGCGCAGCACGCCGTCCTTTTTCGCGCCCAGCCGTTCGATCGCCGCCTGCGAGGCGAAGTTGAAATTGTCGGTGCGCAGGCCCACCAGCGCCGCGCCCAGGGTTTCGAAGGCGTGCGTCATCAACAGCAGCTTGCAGGTGGTGTTGACGTGGCTGCGCTGGCGGCTGAGCGCATACCAGGTATAACCGATCTCCAGCCGGGCGATGGCCGGCACGATGTCGTGGTAGCTGGTGGTGCCGATGACGGCGCCGCTGGCGACGTCGAGCACGGCGAACGCCAGCCGGCCGGGGCGCATTTCCAGCGCGCTGGCGATGTAGGCGTCGACCTGTTCCGGCTCCGGCACCGAGGTCACGCGCAGCTTCCACAGCTCGCCGTCGCCGGCGGCCGCGCGCAGGCCGTCGGCGTGCTGCGCGGCCAGCGGTTCCAGGCGCACGCCGTGCAGCTCCAGCGTGACGGGCGCGATCGGGGCGGCGGGGTGGGCGAGCTGGTGCATCAGCGGTTGGCCCGGTTCATCGCCACCAGGCGTTCGAACAGGTGCACGTCCTGCTCGTTCTTGAGCAGGGCGCCGTGCAGCGGCGGCACGATGGCCTTGGCGTCCTTGCTGCGCAGCGCCTCGGCCGGGATGTCCTCGGCCAGCAGCAGCTTGAGCCAGTCGAGGAATTCCGAGGTCGACGGCTTTTTCTTCAGGCCCGGCACGTCGCGCACCTGGTAGAAGGTCTGCAGCGCCTGCGCCAGCAACTCCTGCTTCAAATTCGGGTAGTGGACGGCGACGATCTGCTCCATCGTGTCGCGGTCCGGGAACTTGATGTAGTGGAAGAAGCAGCGGCGCAGGAAGGCGTCCGGCAGTTCCTTCTCGTTGTTGGAGGTGATGATGACCAGCGGCCGGTGGCGGGCCTGCACCATTTCGCGGGTTTCGTAGACGTAGAACTCCATGCGGTCGAGCTCGCGCAGCAGGTCGTTGGGGAACTCGATGTCGGCCTTGTCGATCTCGTCGATCAGCAGCACCACCGGCTCGGGCGCGGTGAAGGCCTGCCACAGCACGCCCTTGACGATGTAGTTGTGGATGTCGCGCACGCGCTCGTCGCCCAGCTGGGAGTCGCGCAAACGCGACACTGCGTCATATTCGTACAGTCCCTGTTGCGCCTTGGTGGTGGACTTGATATGCCACTGCATCAGCGGCATGTTCAGCGCGGCCGCCACTTCCTCGGCCAGCATGGTCTTGCCGGTGCCCGGCTCGCCCTTGATCAGCAGCGGGCGTTGCAGCGTCAAAGCCGCATTCACGGCCAGTTTCAGGTCACTGGTCGCGACGTACTGGTCGGAACCTTCAAAGCGTTGTTTGGCGTGCATGCGTGTCGATCTCAAAAAGAAGGGGATAGGCGAGAGTATAGGGGAGTTCGTTAGAGGGAGTACTCGGCCCGGCGGGCTTGACAGTGTGTTGTTGCGGCAATCATTCCCTGTAGCGTAGCCGAAAGTCTTGAGTTAGAATCGCAGGTTAATAGTGCAAAAGTCAAGTTTTGCATCCGCGGTAGTATCCGATTACTTACCTTGCAAATATCATGAAAAAAATCACCGCACTTCTCGTGCTCGCAGGCCTCGCCCAATCCGCCACGGCGGCGGACATCGTGGGCAATGCCCAGAACGCCAAGGGCAAGATTGAAATGTGCATCGGTTGCCACGGCATCCCCGGCTACAAGGCCACGTTCCCGGAAGTGTTCCAGGTGCCAATGATAGGCGGCCAGACGGCCAAGTACATCGAGGGTGCGTTGAAGGCGTATCAAAAGGGTGACCGCAAGCATCCGTCGATGAAGGGGATCGTCGGCAGCCTGTCGGACCAGGACATCGCCGACGTTGCCGCGTTCTATTCGCAGCAGACCGCCACCGCCACCGCCGCGAAATGAGGACCGACGACATGAAAAAACTGATCACCGCGCTGTTCTGCTCCGCCGTTTCGTTCTCCGCCATGGCTGGCGGCAATATCGACTCTGGCAAGGCGCTGGCCGACAAGTACAGCTGCTTCGCCTGCCACGGCAAGGATTTCAACACCCCGATCGACCCCAGCTATCCGAAGCTGGCCGGCCAGCACAAGGATTACCTGGAGCACGCGCTGATCGCCTACAAGCGCGGCGACGGCGCCAACGGCCGCAACAACGCGATCATGACCGGCCAGGTCAAACCGCTGAGCAACCAGGACATCAAAGACCTGGCCGCCTACCTGCACAGCCTGCCGGGCACGCTGGCGGTCCACCGCTGATCGATTCATCGGGGGTCAAGTCTGACATTCGGACACGACCTCTGCTGTAGCAAGCGCTACAGCAGAGGTCGTGTCCGAATGTCAGACTTGACCCCCGACTTATTTGAGGCGGCGCTTGATCGCTTCGATGTAGGCGTCGCCGTCCGGCGGCGTGCCGTTGCGCTGGGCGTTCCAGATCATCTCGCCCAGGCATTCCATGATTTCATGCTGCGCCGCGTGGGCGTCGTCGAGCTTGAGCGTGAGCGCGGTGGCGGCGTCGCGGATGCCGCGCGGCTGGTCGATCGAGATCTGCTCGTCGATCGACAGGTGCATCGATAAATGCAAAAACGGATTGGCCTGCGCGCCTTCGACCGAGTAGTCGCGCGCGAGCGCGGCGTCGACGTCGCTCAGCACGTCGTGGTATTCGGGATGGTGGCGCACCCAGTCGGCCGCCATGGTTTCAAGCGGAGTCAGGATCTCATGGGCGCGCTGCTTGCGGAAGGTCTCGCAAAAGAAGCGGCGCACGTCGTCGGAAGATGGATTAAACATGGCGACATTGTACCCGCTGGCTACAATGTGTACTGCGACCCCGCGCCGCCATAGCAATTCCTTAAACTTGATGGATCAACCATGCTCAATCAAACCGCCCTCGACACCCTGTTCTACAACGCCCGCACCCACAACGGCTGGCTGGACCGCGAAGTCAGCGACGCCCAGCTGGAACTGCTGTACGACCTGATGAAATGGGCGCCGACCTCGGCCAACGGTTCGCCGGCGCGGCTGGTGTTCGTGCGCTCGCCGGAAGCCAAGGCCAGGCTGCTGCCGGCGCTGTCGGCCGGCAATGCCGAGAAGACCATGGCGGCGCCGGTCACCGTCATCGTCGGCATGGACCTGGAGTTCCATGAAAAGCTGCCGCAGCTGTCGCCGGCGGTCGACGCCCGCTCCTGGTTCGCCGGCAACGAGGCAGCGATCCAGGCCACCGCCTTCCGCAATTCGTCGCTGCAAGGCGGCTATTTGATCATGGCGGCGCGCGCCATCGGCCTCGATTGCGGACCGATGTCCGGCTTCGACAACGCCAAGCTGGACCAGGCTTTCTTTGCCGGCAGCGCGCTCAAGTCCAACTTCCTGTGCAACCTCGGCTATGGCGACGTCGCCAGGCTGCGCCCGCGCGCGCCGCGCCTGGCGTTCGACGAGGCTTGCCGCATCGTCTGAATGCAACTTGCGCCGCAAAAAAAACGGGACAGTCAGACTGTCCCGTTTTTATTCAACCGATCTTCTTTTGCGGCTCGGCGGCCGCGACCGCTTCGACCGGCGCTTCCGCGCCGCAGCTTGAACCCGGCGCTTCCGGATGCGGCCGCGGCGGGTGCGGCTGGCGCAGATAGCGCGAACCGTGATGCCGCCGCTCGTGGCCGTTGGCCGGCCAGGTCAGGAAGCGCGACAGCTCCTGCAGCGCGCGCTGGTAGACGTCGCGCTTGAATTCGATCACCACGTCCAGCGGCACCCAGTAATCATGCCAGCGCCAGGCGTCGAATTCGGGATGGTCGGTCAGGCGCAGGTTGACGTCGTTGTCGCGGGCGCACATGCGCAGCAGGAACCAAATCTGCTTCTGTCCACGGTAATGGCCGCGAATCTCGCGCTTGATGAAGTGGTCGGGCACCTCGTAACGCAGCCAATCGCGCGTGCGGCCGACGATTTTGACGTGCTCCGCCCGTAATCCGATCTCTTCTTCCAGCTCCCGATACATCGCCTGTTCCGGCGTTTCTCCGTACTTGATGCCGCCTTGCGGAAATTGCCATGAGTGCTCGCGCACCCGCTTGCCCCACCACACCTCGTTCTGGGCGTTTAGCAGGATGATGCCGACGTTGGGCCGAAACCCTTCACGATCGAGCATTTTGCACCTCAAACTTTCTGCGACCGAGCTCCCTGCTTATATTTTTGCCCACAAAACCGCGCTCCGGCTGGGTTTTCGGGGTACGAAAACGGCCGGAGAGGCATCAATTGAACGCATTTGTATAAAGTATGGACGCATCAGCCAGCTAATCCTTTAAAATTAGGTTGATTATAACTCTCTCTTTTTAAAAAGAATTCACCGTATGCGCGCCTCACGATTTTTTATTTCCACGCTTAAAGAAGCACCGTCCGACGCCGAGATCGTCAGCCATCAGTTGATGATGCGCGCCGGCATGATCAAACGCCTCGGTTCGGGCATTTATACCTACATGCCGATGGGCTTGCGCGTCATCCGCAAAGTCGAGGCCATCGTCCGCGAAGAGATGAACAAGGCCGCCGCCATTGAGCTGCTGATGCCTTTGGTGCAGCCGGCCGAGCTCTGGCAGGAGACCGGACGCTGGGACAAGATGGGTCCGGAGCTGATGCGCGTGAAGGACCGTCACGGCCGCGATTTCGCGATCCAGCCCACTTCGGAAGAAGTCATCACCGATGTGGTGCGGTCGGAAATTAAATCCTACCGGCAGCTTCCGTTGAATTTTTACCACATTCAGACCAAATTCCGCGACGAGCGCCGTCCCCGTTTCGGCCTGATGCGCGGCCGCGAGTTCACCATGAAGGATGCTTACTCCTTCGACCGCGACCTGGCCGGCCTGCAGGCGTCGTACCAAGTCATGTTTGACGCCTATGTGGCGATCTTCACCCGCTTCGGCCTGAAGTTCCGCGCCGTGGCGGCCGACAACGGCGCCATCGGCGGCACCGGTTCGCACGAATTCCACGTCATCGCCAGCACCGGCGAGGACGCCATCGTGTATTGCGAGACCTCGGACTACGCCGCCAATATGGAAGCGGCCGAAGCGCTGCCGCTGGCGGCCAGCCGTCCGGCGGCCGCCCAGGCCCTGACCAAGACCTCGACCCCGAACGCCACCAAGTGCGAAGCGGTGGCCGAGCTGCTCAAGCTGGAGCTGTCGCAGACGGTGAAAACCATCGCGCTGACGGTGGAAACCGAGACCGACGGCAAAGTCGCCAAACAGTATTTCATGTTGCTGCTGCGCGGCGATCATGAGCTCAACGAAGTCAAGGTCGGCAAGGTGCCGGGCCTGGCGGCGCACCGCTTCTCGACCGAAGCCGAGATCCTGGAAGTGTACGGCTGCGTGCCCGGCTACCTGGGCCCGATCTCTACCCACGCCCCGGTCACCGTGGTGGCCGACCGCACGGTCGCCAACATGGCCGACTTCGTGTGCGGCGCCAACGACGCCGGCTTCCACTACACCGGCGCCAACTGGGGCCGCGACGTGGCCGAGCCGACCTTGGTGGCCGACCTGCGCAACGTGGTGGCGGGCGACGCCTCGCCGGACGGCAAGGGCGTGCTGGCGATCGAACGCGGCATCGAGGTGGGGCACGTGTTCCAGCTGGGCACCGCGTACTCGGAAGCGATGAAGGCCACCTTCCTCGACGAGAACGGCAAGCCCGCGCCGTTGCAGATGGGTTGCTACGGCATCGGCGTGACCCGCATCCTGGGCGCGGCGATCGAGCAGAACTTCGACGACAAGGGCATCATCTGGCCGACCTCGCTGGCGCCGTTCGAGCTGGTGCTGTGCCCGATGGGCATGGACCGCAGCGAAGCGGTCAAGCAAGCGACCGAGCAGCTGTACGCCGACGCGCAGGCGGCCGGCATCGACGTCATCCTCGACGACCGCGGCCTGCGTCCGGGCGGCATGTTCGCCGACTGGGAGCTGATCGGCGTGCCGCACCGCGTGGTGATCGGCGACCGCGGCCTGAAGGAAGGCAACCTGGAATACCAGGGCCGCCGCGACACCGAAGCGACCGCCGTGCCGGTGGCCGACATCGTCAGCTTCATCAAAGGCAAAATGGCGGCGTGAACGTGAGCCGCCGTCATTCCCGCGAAAGCGGGAATCCATACTGCGCCAGGCACGACACTCAGCATGGGTTCCCGCGTGCGCGGGAACGACTGGCGGCGCTGGCGCTGGTGTTGTGCCTTGCGCTGCCGGCCCACGCCGGCAACCAGAAAGAAGAAGCGCTGGCCGATTCGGTTCGGCTGGCGCTGTCGAATGCCATCAAGGATGCGACCCCGCCGCAGCCGACCTTCCGCACCGACACCGAACGTTTGCGCTACCAGGGCTGGCTGGCGCAGGTGTCGTCGCGCCTGAAGCGCAAGCTGCCCGACGAACAGACCCGTAACGAGTTCCTGACCACGGTCTGGTACGAGGCGCGCCGCGCCGGCCTGGAGCCGGGCATGGTGCTGGGCCTGATCCAGGTGGAATCGGCCTACCGCAAATACGCGGTGTCGATGGTGGGCGCGCGCGGCTACATGCAGGTGATGCCGTTCTGGACCAATGTGATCGGCGACCGCAACCGCAGCGCGCTGTTCAATATGCAGACCAACCTGCGCTACGGCTGCGCCATCCTGCGCATGTACATCGACATGGAGTCGGGCAACCTCTACCTGGCGCTGGGCCGCTACAACGGCAGCCGCGGCAAGCCCGAATACCCGAACGCCGTGCTGTCGGCCTGGAACAACTGGAAAGTACAATAAAAAACCGGGGGGCGCTATTTCTTGCGCGTCAAGGTTTGTTTGCCTCTACGCCCCGGGGTAGGCGTGTTTCCCGGCGGGTCGACATTTACAACGCTGACGGTTGATACAGTTCTTAGCTCATAAGGGATGCGTACGTTCGGGCCTTTAAAGTCCTTCGTGTTGCGCGTGATGATCGTGAGGTTCTTGAGATCGGCGGTGGCCTGGATTATCGCGTCTGGCAGCGCAATTTTTGGTCCGGTCCGGCGCCGCTCCGACATAATGGTCGCGGCGGCCCGCATGATGGCAGCGTCGATCTCTATGATCTCAAACCCGAAATCCGCCATGAATTCGTCGAACTTGGAAACGTCGTCAACGTCGGCGCCGCCGTATAGTTCCATCCATGTGATTCCGCTAATCGCAGGATTGTCCCAATGGGCCAACTCGGTCAGCGCTTCCGCGTAGCCCTTGCTCCAGTCGATCAGGATGTTTGTGTCGAAAAGAACTAGGCCTGCCATTCAGATCTCAATTGTCGCTGGTACTCCAAGCCATCCGCTGGAATGTCTGGACGGTGCGACCAGATGCCTGCCACCTTCTTGAGTGCCGCCATACGGCGCGCACGGCGTGCTTCGATGGTATCGTCGACTATCGGTTTATCCGGCGCTGCCGCGTCGAGAACGTGATGGTCATCAAGTGAGTGTTTCAGGGTCGCCATAGCGTCACTCCCTTTATCTGGATGTCGATACAAGTGTAGCGCATCGCCGGCCCGGTGTCGCTTAGGCATAAAAAATGCCGTCGTCGCGTGAGCGAGGACGGCATCCCGGCGCGGCGGTACTGGCCGCTGCGCTTATTTCAGGTGGTCGGAAATGAGCTTGGTCATTTCGAACATGGACACTTGTGCTTTGCCGCCGAACACAGCTTTCAGCTTGTCGTCGGCATTGATCATGCGGCGGTTGGCCGGATCTTGCAGGTCGAGCTTCTTGATGTAATCCCAGACTTTTTTGGTGACTTCGGTGCGCGGCAACGGTGCGGCGCCAACCACGGCGGCCAAGGTGGCCGATGGCGTCATCGCTTTCATGAAGGCGGCGTTCGGTTTGCGCGGTGCGGCCGGTGCGGCTGCTTTTTTCACTGCTGCTGGCTTGGCTGCTGCCTTTACGGGTGCTGCCTTTTTCGCGGCTGCCGGTTTCGCGGCGGCTTTCTTAGCTGGTGCTGCTGCTGGGGTTTTTTTGGCTGTTGCCATCTTCGAGCCTCCTTAACGAACACATGGAAAATTGCGCAATTGATCGCACCGGCTAATATTGGTGGTGATTTACCGAGTATGCAAGTGTTTTTCGCGTTTTTTCCCGGAAACACCACGTAAACACGGGCTTTCGCGGGGCAGCGCACCGTGGCGGCGCGCTTTTCCCTCTATGGCGCAGGCTTTTCCCCGGCTTAGCGCATGCCCGGCATCATGCCCTTCATCGAGCGCATCATCTTCATCATGCCGCCGCCGGACAGCTTTTTCATCATCGATTGCATCTGCTCGAACTGGGTCAGCATGCGGTTCACTTCCTGCACCTGCACGCCGGCGCCGGCCGCGATGCGGCGCTTGCGGGTGGCCTTGATCAGCTCCGGCTTGGCGCGTTCCTGCGGCGTCATCGAGTCGATGATGCCGACCATGCGCCGCACCTGCTTGTCGGCCTGGTCCATGTTGGCGCCGCCGGCGGCCTGCTGGAACTGCGCCGGCAGCTTGTCGACCAGGCTGGCCATGCCGCCCATTTTCTTCATCTGGCCCAGCTGCGCCTTGAAGTCGTTCATGTCGAACTTGCCGCCCGACTTGACCTTGGCCGCCAGCTCGGCGGCGGCCTTGGTGTCGACGCCTTTGCGCGCCTCTTCCACCAGCGCCATGATGTCGCCCATGCCCAGCACGCGGCTGGCCATGCGCACCGGGTCGAACGCTTCCAGGCCGTCCAGCTTTTCCGACACGCCGGCAAACTTGATCGGCTTGCCGGTGATGTGGCGCACCGACAGCGCGGCGCCGCCGCGGGCGTCGCCGTCGAGTTTGGTCAGCACGATGCCGGTCAGCGGCAGCGCGTCGTTGAAGGCCTTGGCGGTGTTGATCGCGTCCTGGCCCAGCATGGCGTCGACCACGAACAAAGTCTCGATCGGCTTGACCGCCGCGTGCACGGCGGCGATTTCCTTCATCATCTCTTCGTCGATGCCCAAACGGCCGGCGGTGTCGATGATCAGCACGTCGTGGTAGTGTTTCTTGGCCCAGTCCAGCGCGGCCAGCGCGATGTCGACCGGCTTGTCCTGCGCGGTGGACGGGAAGAAGTCGGCGCCCACTTGCGCCGTGACCGATTGCAGCTGGGCGATCGCGGCGGGGCGATACACGTCGGCCGAGACGGTCAGCACTTTCTTCTTCTTTTCTTCCTTCAGGTACTTGGCCAGCTTGCCGACGGTGGTGGTCTTGCCCACACCTTGCAGACCGGCCATCAGGATGATCGCCGGCGGCTGCTGGGCAAAGCTCAGCTGCGAAGCCTCGGGGCCGAGGTCGGCGCCCATGATGGCGGCCAGCTCGCGCTGCACCACGCCGACCAGGGCCTGGCCCGGCGTCAGCGAGGAGATCACTTCCTCGCCCAGCGCCTTTTCCTTGACCTTGGCGATGAATTCGCGCACGGCGGGCAGGGCGACGTCGGCCTCCAGCAGCGCCAGGCGCACTTCGCGCAGCATCTCGGCGGTATTGGCTTCGGTCAGGCGGGCTTCGCCGCGCATGGTTTTAACGACCTTGGCAAGGCGTTGGGTAAGATTGTCTAGCATGATGAACCCGGAATGAACAGTGGCCGTCATTTTACCCCATCGGGCAGGTCGCGGGCGCCGCCAGGCCTGTTATCATTCACCGCATGAATCGAGCGCACCTCTTCGTCGGCACAATGCTGGTGCTGGCCGGGCCGGCCGGCGCCGCCAACGTCAGCATGGCCTTCGGCGACAATCTGCCGCCCTTTATATTAGTACGCGCGGACGCCGGCATCGAAGTGGAGGTGGTGCGCGAGGCACTGGCCCACCGTGGCCACGTGTTGCAGGCGCGCTATCTGCCGATGGGCCGCATCCCGGTCACGTTCAAGTCTGGCGGCGTCGACGCCATCATGATGGACGTCGGCGAGGACATGACGCGCCACGGCGGCCACTACGGCACCGCGCCGGTCATCTACGACAATGTGTTCTACACGCTGGCCAGCCGCAAGATACGGATCCGCAAGCCGCAGGACTTGCAGGGCCGCAGCGTGATTGCCTTTGTCGGCGCGGCCGCGCGCTACCCGGTGTGGCTGCAGCCGCTGGTCGCCGGCCGCGACTATGTCGAGAACAACCGCCAGGAGGCCCAGCCGCAGCTGCTGGCGCTGGGCCGCTACGAGGTGGTGCTGAGCGACCGCAGCATCTTCCAGTACTACACGCGCCTGCTCAAGCAGCGCCAACCGGGCTTGGTGATGCCGGCGCTGGAGGAGCACAGTTTCATCCGCGCCGACCCCAGCGACTACCGCCCGGTGTTCCGCAACGCCGCCATCCGCGACGACTTCAACGCCGGCCTGGCGCAGCTGCACAAGAGCGGCCGCTACCGGGCGATCTACGACAAATACCTGAAGGACTGAGTTCCGGCGTATCTTGTTAAAAATGTAGTTTCCCATTGACAATATTGTTTTGTGTAGGCATCGTTGATGCTTTATTAATATCGGGAGCGCCACATGGAGCAAGCGGAACAAGCGGAACAAGCGGAACAAGCCCAACGGGAGCAAGTGCAACGCCTGCGTTTTCACGCCAGCGGCGGCGAGTATTTCCGCATCTGGATAGTCAACCTGCTGCTGACCATCGTCACGCTGGGCATCTATTCGGCCTGGGCCAAGGTGCGGCGCAACCAGTACTTCTATGCCAGCACCGAACTGGCCGGCGGCAGCTTCGAATACCACGGCAACCCGGTCGCCATCCTCAAGGGCCGCATCGTGGCCGCCGTGGTTTTCGGCATCTACCTGGCCGCAGCCGCCTGGGCGCCGCTGGCGGCCGTGGTGGTGGCCTTGGCCATGGGCGCGGCCTCGCCTTGGGTCATCTGGAAGAGCCTGCAATTCCGCCTGCATAACACCAGCTATCGCGGCATCCGCTTCCGCTTCGCCGGCGACGTGCACGACGCCTATACCAACTACCTGGTGCGTCCGCTGCTGAACGGCGTGACCCTCGGCCTGGCCACGCCCTTCATCCACCAGCGCGCCAAGGCCTGGCAGCACAATGAAAGCCGTTACGGCAAGGCGCGTTTCTCCTTCGACGGCAGCGTCGCCGATTTTTATAAACTGTATGGCGGCTTGCTGCTGATCGGCGGCGGCGGCATGGTGGCGCTGTTCTGGCTGCTGATCAAGAACTCGCCGGAGCCGATCGGCAGCGCCCAGGCGGCCGGCGAAAGCGGCATGTTCCTGCTGGCGTTCTACGGCTGGGCTTTCGTGGTCTACCCGCTGTTCATGAACATGCTGCAAAAGCTGATCTGGAACCACACCAGCCTGGAGCAACATCGCTTCCAGTCCGATATGCGCTGGAGCCGGCTGGTGTTCATCACCATCACCAACTATCTGGCGGTGATTTGCACACTGGGCCTGTTCCTGCCGTTCGCGCACGTGCGGGCCATGCGCTACCGTCTGGAGTCGATGTCGCTGCTGGTGGACGGCAGCCTGGACGACATCGCCGCCGTGCCGGAGGACGAAGTCGGCGCGACCGGCGAAGGCATGGCCGAGTTCATGGACTACGACCTCTCGCTATGAGCGGCGCGCAGCACCCCGCCGCGCCGGTCGCCGCGCGCTATTTCGACGGCCGCAGTTCGCGCCTGCACCGCGTCACGCTGAGCGTGGCGGACGGCGTCGCCAGCCTGGGCGGCGACGCCCGGCGCGTGGCGCCGCTGGCCGAACTGCGCGTGTCCGAGCGCAGCCGCCACGCGGCGCGCAAGGTGACCTTCGCCGACGGCGCCTACCTGGAAATCGACGACCTGGCCGGCTTCGAGCAGCTGCTGCGCCAGAGCGGCCATCGCGACAGCCTGGTGGTGCGCTTGCAGCACAGCTGGCGCGGCGTGCTGGCGGCGGCCGCCGCCACGGTGGCGTTGCTGGCGCTGGGCTATCTCTATCTGCTGCCGGCCGGCGCCGGCTGGATCGCCGACGCCTTGCCGGTGTCGGCCGAGCGCCAGCTGGGGCAGGGCGTGCTGGCCGCGCTGGACCACCGGATGTTCGCGCCGTCCACGCTGGCGCCGGCGCGCCAGCAAGCGTTGCGGCGCCGCTTTGCCGCGCTGGCGCCGCCGCCCCCGGTGACCGGTCCCGCGCCGGCCTGGCAGCTGGTGTTCCGCAGCAGCCGCGTCGGCCCCAATGCGTTCGCGCTGCCGTCCGGCGATATCGTGATGACCGACCAGATGGTCGCGCTGCTCCAGGACGATGACGCCGTCATGGGCGTGCTGGCGCATGAGCTGGGCCATCTGCAGCGGCGCCATATGACGCGCCGCATCATCCAGAGTTCTGCGGTGACGGCCGTGACCTCGCTGGTGTTCGGCGACATCTCCGCCGTGCTGAGCACGCTGCCGGCGCTGGCGCTGGACATGAAATATTCGCGCGACGCCGAACAGGAAGCCGACGACTACGCGGCCGCCATGTTGCGCCACAACGGCATCTCGCTGGAGCATCTGGCGGCGGTGTTCGTCAAGCTGGAAAAGCTGGACGGCGGCGCCTTGCCGGCGTATTTCTCCAGCCACCCGCCGAGCGCGGAACGCCTGGCCCGGCTGCGCACGGCGCCTTGATTGAACGATAGGCAAGTCATCGCCGGCTTGGTATGATCTGCTCTTCCAAGCCCTACCACCCACGACAGGAGAGATGGATGAATCTGAACGCTATCGGCAAGATCTTGAGCATCGCCGCCATGCTGGCCGCCGCCGGCGCCGCGCAGGCCCAGGAAGTGGTCCGTCTCGGCAACCTGAAGTTCGCCCACTATGGCGCCGTCTCCTACATCAAGGAGATCGCCCCCAAGTGCGGCATCAAGGTCGAGGAGCGGATATTCGCCAAGGGGCTCGATGTGATGCAGGGGATTATCGCCGGTGAGCTCGACGTCGGCACCACCGCCTCGGAGGCGGCCATCTCCGGCCGCGCCAGCGGCGCCCCCATCTTCGTTGTGGCCGGTTTCGCCAAGGGCGGCGCGCGCCTGGTCGGCCGCGCCGAACTCAAAATGAGCGGCCTCAAGGACCTCAAGGGCAAGAAGGTCGGCGTCACGCGCGGCGGCATCCAGGAAGTGCTGCTGCTGGCCGAGCTGCAACAGGCCGGCCTCTCCGCGTCCGACCAGCCGGGCAAGGACGTGCAGCTGATCTACCTGGCCTACGCCGACCTGAACCAGGCGCTGCTGGGCAAGAACATCGACGCCATGATGAACTCCGAGCCGCAATCGTCGCAGGCCATCAACAAGGGCTACGGCAACGAGATCCTCAAGCCCTACGACACCCCGATCGGCGAGCCGATCCGCACCATGGTGATGACCGAGAAGTTCTACAAGGAGAAGCGTGCGCTGGCCGAGAAGTTCATGCGCTGCTTCGTCGAAGCCACCAAGACCTTCATCGAGCAGCCGGCCGTGGCCGAGAAGTATGTGCGCGAGACGGTGTTCAAGGGCCAGATCAGCAAGGACGATTTCGATGACGCCATCGGCAACTCGCCGTATTCCTACGACATCACGCCCGAGCACATCCAGATCACCACCGACGTCATGTTCAAGACCGGCGTCGGCCGCATGAGCAAGCCGCCCGCCGCCAAGGAATGGGTCAAGACCGATCTGCTGGACGCCGCCAAGAAAAGCCTGGGCGTCAAGTAAATGGCCAAGTTCAAGCTGAGGGAGGCCGGCGTCGGCCTGATCGTGCCGGCGCTGGTGATCGGCGTCTGGCAGCTGGTGTCGATGAAGGGCTGGGTCAATCCGCAGATGCTGCCGTCGCCGCTGGCGGTGCTGGAACGCTGGATCGCCTATCTGCTGCCGATCCAGCCGTACGGCCCGGAGCAGGGCAGCTGGCTGCTGTGGGCCGTGTCGGGCGAGCTGATCGTCGACGCCCTCGGCAGCCTGTACCGCGTGGTGGTCGGCTTCGCCATCGGCGCCGCGCTGGCGCTGCCGCTGGGCCTGGTGATGGGCGCCAGCCAGACCGTGTACGCCTGGCTCAATCCGCTGATGCAGCTGCTGCGGCCGATTCCGCCTATCGCCTACATCCCGCTGTCTATCCTGTGGTTCGGCCTGGGCAATCCGCCGGCCGTCTTCCTGATCGTGCTGGGCGCCTTCTTCCCGGTGCTGATGAACACCATCGCTGGCGTGCGCCAGGTCGACAGCATTTATCTGCGCGCGGCGCGCAACCTGGGCGCCAGCGGCAGCACCATGTTCCTGCGGGTGATCCTGCCGGCCGCCGTGCCCTACATCCTGTCCGGCGTGCGGATCGGCATCGGCACCGCCTTCATCGTGGTGATCGTGTCCGAGATGATCGCGGTGAACAACGGCCTCGGCTTCCGTATCCTGGAGGCGCGCGAGTACTTCTGGTCGGACAAGATCATGGCCGGCATGATCACCATCGGCCTGATCGGCCTGATCATCGACACCGCCGTCAACAAGTTGAACAACCATCTGCTGCGCTGGCACCGCGGCCTGGAGAACTGATGAGCGCTACCCACATCGTCGTATCGAACGTCAGCAAGGTGTTCCAGACCGCCGAGCGCCAGCTGGTGGCGCTCAAGGACATCGACCTGGAGATCCCGCAGGGCCAGTTCGTCTGCCTGCTGGGGCCTTCGGGCTGCGGCAAGTCGACCCTGCTGAACGCGATCGCCGGCTTCGCGCTGCCCAGCTCCGGCCGCATCGTCGCCGACGGCAAGGAAGTGACGGCGCCCGGCCCCGAGCGCGGCATGGTGTTCCAGGAATACGCGCTGTTCCCGTGGATGACGGTGGCCGACAACGTCGCCTTCGGCCTGGAGATCAAGGGTTTGCCCAAGGCCGAGATCAACGCCATCGTCGACAAGCTGCTGGCGATGCTGTCGCTGAGCGACTTCCGCAGCCGCTTCCCGAAAGACCTGTCGGGCGGCATGCGCCAGCGGGTGGCGATCGCCCGCGTGCTGGCGCTGGACTCACCGATCATGTTGATGGACGAGCCGTTCGGCGCGCTCGACGCGCTGACCCGCCGCAACCTGCAGGACGAACTGCTGCGCATCTGGGCCGAGCTGAAGAAGACCATCATCTTCGTCACCCACAGCATCGAGGAGGCGATCTACCTGGCCGACCGCATCGTCGTGATGACCTACCGTCCCGGCACCGTCAAGCGCGACCTGGTGGTGGACTTGCCGCGCATGCGCGATCCGGCTTCCGCCGAGTTCAACGCCCTCAAGCGCGAACTGGGCCAACTGGTGATGGAAGAACAGCAACGCCATCACAACGACGAGCTGCGCATGGCAGCCGTCGACTGAGCGATGGTGTAAACTGAAGGACATGCAGACTTCCTTACTCTTCGCAGCGATCGCGCTGTACCTACTCTGTGCGGTGCTGCCGTCGCGCCGCGCCGTCCTGATCTCCGGCTTGACGGCCGCCGCCTGGCTGCTGCACGGCGCCGGCCTGTGGTCCGAGGTGGCCGGCGGTTCCGGCTCGATCCGCATCGGCTTCGCCGCCATGTTGTCGTCGGCGCTGTGGGTGTCGGTGGGCGCGTACTGGATAGAAAACCAGAACTTCAGCCTGGACGGCATGCGCCGCCTGGTCATGCCGAATGCGGCGCTGGCGGCGGCCCTGCAGGCTGGCTTTCCCGGCAATGTGATCCCGCTGGAGGGCAAGTCGCCCTTGTTCGGCTGGCATATCGCCATCGCCACGCTGGCCTACAGCACGCTGACGGTGGCCGCCTTCCACGCGGTGCTGATGGCCTTGCAGGAAAAACGCCTGCACGCCCGCACCGACAGCAAGAGCTTCATGTCCGGCGCGCTGGACCGGCTGCCGGCGCTGCTGACGATGGAAAAACTGTTGTTCCGCATGATAGGTATCGGCTTCGCTTTGCTCAGCCTGACCGTGTTATCGGGTATCGTGTTCTCCGAACAGCTGTTTGGCCAGGCGCTCAAGTGGGACCACAAATCGGTGTTCACGATGATGTCGTGGCTGCTGTTTGCCGCGCTGCTGGCGGGCCGCCGCTTCCGCGGCTGGCGCGGCAAGACCGCGCTGAGCTTCACCCTGGCCGGTTTCGCCACCTTGTTGCTGGCCTATGTCGGCAGCCGTTTTGTATTTGAAGTGGTTTTACATAAGGGTTGGGCATGAGCCGTATTATCTTTTGGTTGGCCTTGGTGTTCCTGGTGATCTTCGCCGTCCGCAGCAAGATCCGCGAGGCGCAGAAGCGCCACCAGCAGCAGTTCCGCGAGCCGCGGCAGCCGGCGGGCGGCGGCGCGCGCGCCACCGAAAAGGTCGTGGCCGAGGCCGAGACCATGCTGCAATGCGCCCATTGCGGCATCTTCTATCCGGCATCGGAATCCGTGCAGGCGCGCGGCCGCGACTATTGCAGCGCGGCCCACGCCACGCTGCCGGCGGCCTAGCGCGTGATCGCGCGCCTGCAAGCCCTGTCGGCCGAATCGCGCGCAACCTTCTGGCGTTCGCTGCAGACGCTGAACGCCACCCGGGTGGTGATCGCGCTGGTGCTGCTGGTCTACCTGAGCTTCGACAACCACGGCCTGCGCGCCTCCGGGCCCTATCTCTACCTGCAAATCTGCCTGATCTACCTGGGCCTGGCGATCCTGTTCGCGCTGACGGCGGTCTACTGGCAGCGCCGTTTCCTGCTGCAGCTGCTGTCGCAGATCGCCTGCGACCTGGCCATCATCTCGCTGCTGTATATGGCCGGCGGCGGCTTGCGCAGCGGCCTGGCCATCCTCTACCTGTTCCCGCTGGCCGGTTCGGCCATCCTGGCGCCGCTGATGCTGTCGCTGTTCTGCGCCGCGCTGGTGGCGCTGTTCATGCTGGCCGAATCGACCTGGCAGGTGTTCATGATGGAGGGCGACCAGCCCTACCTGCAGGCGGGCCTGTACGGCGCGGCCTTCTTCGCCGCGGTGTTGGTGGTCAACCGCATGGCGGCCAAGTTGATCGGCCAGGAAGAGCTGGCGATCCAGCGCGGCGTCGAGATCACCGTGCAGCAGGCGGTGAACCGGCTGGTGATGGCCAACGTCGGCGACGGCATCCTGGTGGTCGATCCCGACGGCCAGGTGTTCGCCGGCAATCCGGCGGCGCAGCAGATGCTGGGCATGGTCGGCCCCGAGATGAAGTTCCGCCTGTCGGCCGCCGCCGCGCTGGCGCCGCTGGCGCAAGCCTATGCCGAATGGCGCGCCGACGCCGCGCGCAGCACCTCGTATGTCACCATCAAGCCGTACGCCGAGGCGGCGCTGCAGGACGTGACGGCCGCCTGGAGCGCGCGCCGCGACCTCTCCGCGCACTTGAAGGTGCGCTTCGCGGCGGTCAACACGGCCGGCCTGGGCACCGAGCGCAGCGTGATCTTTCTGCAGGACGTGACCGGCATCGAAAACCAGGCGCAGCAACTGAAGCTGGCGTCGATGGGACGGCTCACCGCCAGCATCGCGCACGAGGTGCGCAACCCGCTGTCGGCCATCGGCCACGCCACCGCGCTGCTGGGCGAGGACCTCGACAGCACGGTCCATCTGCGCTTGTTGAAGATCGTCGGCGACAACGTGGCGCGGGTCAACCGCATGGTCGAAGACATCTTGCAGCTGTCGCGCAAGGTGCAGCCGCACAGCGAGCCGCTGGCGCTGGACGTCTTCCTGGCCGAACTGAAAACCGAATTCATCGAGACCCACGGCCTGACCCCGGACATCATCGGCACCTCGGCGCCGGCCGGCACGCTGGTGCGCTTCGACGCGCTGCACCTGCGCGAGGTGGTGCTCAACCTGCTCAACAACGCGGTGCGCTACGCCAGCGGCGGGCCGGACTCGATCCGCATGGACCTGGTGAGCGACAAGTCGCGCCGCATGGAACTGCACGTGCAGGACGACGGCCCCGGCATCTCGCCCGAGGTGCGCGCCCACCTGTTTGAGCCGTTTTACACCACATCCAGCAAGGGCACCGGGCTGGGACTATATCTGGCGCGCGAATTGTGTTTGAATAACGAGGCGCGGCTGGACTACGAATATCGTTTTGATATCAAAACCAACCCCGATGGGACTCCCCGCTCGCGCGGGCGGTTTGTCATCACCTTCGCCCATCCGGCGCAGAAGTAGAAAGGCTGTTTGATGAGTGCTAGAGGTTCCCAACGCGCGCCTCGCGTGCTGGTCGTCGACGATGAGGCCGACCTGCGCGAGCTGCTGGAACTGACCCTGCTGAAGATGGGCCTGGACGTCGACAGCGCCGCCACGCTGGCGCAGGCGCGCGCCCTGCTGGCCACGCCGGAACGCGAGTACCAGCTGGTGCTGACCGACATGCGCCTGCCCGACGGCCTGGGGCTGGAGCTGGTGCGCGAAGTCAGCGCCGCATATAAGAACACGCCGATCGCGGTGGTGACGGCCTTCGGCAGCGCCGACAACGCCGTCATCGCGCTCAAGGCCGGCGCCTTCGACTACATCTCCAAGCCGGTGGCGCTGGACCAGCTGCGGGTGATGGTGCAATCGGCGCTGCGGCTGAACGCCGAGCCGCCGCCGGGCGAAGCGCTCAGCGCCGCGCCGCCGGCCAGCCGGCTGAAGGGCGAATCGGCCGTGATCCAGGCGCTGCGCGCGCAGATCGCGCGGCTGGCGCGCTCGATGGCGCCGATCGCCATCAACGGCGAATCGGGCAGCGGCAAGGAGCTGGCGGCGCGCGAGATCCACGCCCAGAGTTCGCGCGACGGCAAGCCTTTCATCGCCGTCAACTGCGGCGCCATCCCGGAGGCGCTGATGGAGGCCGAGTTCTTCGGCTACCGCAAGGGCGCCTTCACCGGCGCGGCCGATGAGCGGGACGGCTTCTTCCAGGCGGCCAACGGCGGCACCCTGATGCTCGACGAGGTGGCCGACCTGCCGCTGGCGATGCAGGTCAAGCTGCTGCGGGCGATCCAGGAACGGCGCGTGCGCAAGATCGGCGCCACCGCCGAGGAGCCGGTCGACGTGCGGATTATTAGTGCGACCCACAAGAACCTGGCGCAGTGCGTGGAGCAGGGCAGCTTCCGCCAGGATCTGTTCTACCGCCTGAACGTGATTGAACTGAGCCTGCCGCCGCTGCGCGAACGGCTGGACGACCTGGCCGTGCTGACCGGCGCCATCCTCGACCGGCTGGGCACCTTCGAACACCAGGTGCGGCTGGGCGAGGGCGTGCTCGATGCGCTGCGCGGCTACTCCTTCCCCGGCAATGTGCGCGAACTGGAAAACATCCTGGAGCGGGCGCTGGCCTTCGCCAACGACGGCGTGATCGAAGTGGCCGACCTGGCGCTGAAGGGCGCGCGCATGGTCGAAGCCAGCGTGCCGCTGCCGACGCCGGCGCTGTCGAGCATGCCGCTGGCCGCCACCGAGGCCGCCGCGCCGGGCGTGGCGCCGTCGCCGCCGCCGGCCGAGCAGGCGCCGTCCGCCGCCGGCACGCCGCCGCTGCCGCACCTGGACGCGCTGCCCAGCAGCCTGCCCGACTACCTGAACCAGGTCGAGCGCGACATCATCCTGCGGGCGCTGGCGCAGACCCAGTTCAACCGCACCCAGGCCGCCCAGCTGCTGGGCATCAGCTTCCGCCAGCTGCGCTACCAGATGCAGAAGCTGAACATCCAGGAGCCGGAGGCGTGACGCCGCCGGCACTGGGCGCCGACGGCTGGTGGCTGGCGGCGCTGCGCTACGACAGCCCGCATGCCGACTGCCGTCCCAACCCGGCCGACATCACGCTGCTGGTGATCCACAACATCTCGCTGCCGGGCGGTTGTTTCGGCGGTCCGCACGTGTCCGACCTGTTCTGCGGCCGCTTGGACTATAATACTGACCCCTCGTTCGCGGACCTGCGGGGGCTGAAAGTGTCGAGCCACTTCTTCATCCGCCGTGACGGCCGCGTGATGCAGTATGTTTCCGCCAACGACAGGGCCTGGCATGCGGGGCTGTCGTCGTTCCGGGGACGGGAGAAGTGCAACGATTATTCGATCGGCGTGGAGCTGGAAGGGACCGACGGCAGCGGCTTCGAGCCGGCCCAGTACCAGGCGCTGGCGGCGCTGACGCTGGCGCTGCAAACGCGCTATCCGCTGACCGATGTGCAGGGCCATGAACACATCGCGCCGGGCCGGAAAACCGACCCGGGACCGTTGTTCGATTGGGAATGTTATCGGAAAAGCTGGGAGACTTTGCTTAATCAAAAGGCACCAGCCGAGCTCGCGTTAGTGGGCGCTAGCGCCGGACTACGCTTCGCAAAAGGGCTTCCGCAAAGTCAATAGAAAAATTGCCCTTTAAGGCAAAATTTCCACTTGTCTTACCATTACCTGACCACTACAATCAGTGTATCGATTCACACCAATCACTAGATATAGTAGTTCTCATGACACTGGTTCTTAAACTATTTACAAGCCGACAAGGCCAGTTCACCACCCATTTTATTGCAGTTTAACCAGCCAGGCAGGTTTGGCCGGTCGCTTCATTTTGGCCTTTTTTTATACAACATTACGTCGCGCAGCACTGACTGCACGAAGTTATCGGGGAGCTTAAATGCAATCTACTCAAGACACCACCATCAATCCAGCGCTGGTACCAGCCGCCGCTGCGAGCAGCGCCAGCAGCCCGGTCACGGCCGCCAGCGACCTCGGTGACTACCGCATCATCCGCCGTAACGGCGCGGTCGTCGCGTTTGAACCGTCGAAAATCGCCATCGCCGTGACCAAGGCCTTTTTGGCCGTTAACGGCGGCCAGGGCGCAGCTTCGGCGCGCGTGCGTGAATTGGTAGAACAGCTGACCGCCAGCGTGGTCAGCGCGCTGGTGCGCCGCCAGCCATCGGGCGGCACCTTCCACATCGAAGACGTGCAAGACCAGGTTGAACTGGCGCTGATGCGCTCCGGCGAACACGATGTCGCCCGCGCCTACGTGCTGTATCGCGCCAAGCACATGGAAGAGCGCCGCGCCGCCAAGGAAGCGCAAGGCGCCTCCGCCGCGATCGACGCGCCGCAGATCCACGTGGTCGAAAACGGCGAGCGCAAGCTGCTGGACATGAGCCGCGTCACCGGCCTGATCAACGCCGCCTGCATCGGCCTGGAAAAGCACGTCGACGCCGACGCCATCCTGGCCGAGACGCTGAAGAACCTGTACGACGGCGTGCCGGTCGAAGAGCTGCACAAGTCCGCCATCCTGGCCGCCCGCGCGCTGATGGAAAAAGACCCGGCCTACTCGCAAGTGACGGCCCGCATCCTGCTGCACACGATCCGCAAGGAAGTCTTCGGCAAGGAAGTCGCGCAGGGCGCCGCCGCCGCCGAATACGTGACCTACTTCCCGCAGTACATCGCCAAGGGCATCACCAACGAACTGCTGGACGTCAAGCTGGCCGAGTTCGACCTGGCCCGCCTGTCGAAGGCGCTGGTCGCCGACCGCGACCTGCAGTTCGGCTACATCGGCCTGCAAACCCTGTACGACCGCTACTTCCTGCACGTGCGCGAAGTCCGCATCGAAATGCCGCAGGCCTTCTACATGCGCGTCGCCATGGGCCTGGCCCTGAACGAGTCCGACCGCGAAGCGCGCGCCATCGAGTTCTACAACCTGTTGTCGACCTTCGACTTCATGTCGTCGACCCCGACCCTGTTCAACTCGGGCACCCTGCGTTCGCAGCTGTCGTCGTGCTACCTGACCACCGTGTCGGACGACCTGGAAGGCATCTACGACGCCATCAAGGAAAACGCGCTGCTGGCCAAGTTCGCCGGCGGCCTGGGTAACGACTGGACCCCGGTGCGCGCACTGGGCGCCCACATCAAGGGCACCAACGGCAAATCGCAAGGCGTGGTGCCGTTCCTGAAAGTGGTCAACGACACCGCCGTCGCGGTCAACCAGGGCGGCAAGCGCAAGGGCGCGGTGTGCGCCTACCTGGAAACCTGGCACATGGACATCGAAGAGTTCCTGGACCTGCGCAAGAACACCGGCGACGACCGCCGCCGCACCCACGACATGAACACCGCCAACTGGATCCCGGACATGTTCATGAAGCGCGTGATGGAAAAAGGCGACTGGACCCTGTTCTCGCCATCGGACACCCCGGACCTGCACGACCTGGTCGGCAAGGCCTTCGAAAAAGCCTACCTGGGCTACGAAGCCAAGGCCGCCGCCGGCGAAATCCGCGTGTTCAAGAAGATCGCCGCGCTGGACCTGTGGCGCAAGATGCTGTCGATGCTGTTCGAAACCGGCCACCCATGGATCACCTTCAAGGACCCATGCAACATCCGTTCGCCGCAGTCGCACGTCGGCATGGTCCACAGCTCCAACCTGTGCACCGAGATCACGCTCAACACCGGTCCTGACGAAATCGCCGTCTGCAACCTGGGTTCGGTCAACATGCCGGCCCACATGAAAGAAGGCAAGCTCGATCACGTCAAGCTGAAGAAGACCATCCGCACCGCGATGCGCATGCTCGACAATGTGATCGACATCAATTACTACGCCGTCGACAAAGCGCGCAACGCCAATATGCGCCACCGTCCGGTGGGCCTGGGCGTGATGGGCTTCCAGGACTGCCTGCACATGATGCGCATTCCGTTCTCGTCGAACGAAGCCGTGTCCTTCGCCGACACCTCGATGGAAGCGGTGTGCTACTACGCCTACCTGGCCTCGACCGAACTGGCCGAAGAACGCGGCCACTATCAGTCGTACAAAGGCTCGCTGTGGGATCGCGGCATCCTGCCGCAGGATTCGATCAAGCTGCTGGCGGACGAACGCGGCGGCTACCTGGAGCAGGATACCTCGGCCGCCATGGACTGGACCCCGGTGCGCGACCGCATCAAGAAGTTCGGCATGCGTAACTCGAACTGCGTGGCGATCGCTCCGACCGCGACCATTTCGAATATCATTGGCGTGTCGGCCTGCATCGAACCGACCTTCCAGAACCTGTACGTGAAGTCCAACCTGTCGGGCGAGTTCACCGAGATCAACGCCTACCTGGTGCGCGACCTGAAGGCGCGCGACCTGTGGGATGAAGTGATGATCTCCGACCTGAAGTACTTCGACGGTTCGCTGGCCAAGATCGACCGCATCCCGCAAGACCTGCGTGACATTTATGCAACCGCGTTCGAAGTGTCGCCGACCTGGCTGGTGGAAGCCGCATCGCGCCGCCAGAAGTGGATCGACCAGGCGCAGTCGCTGAACATCTACATGGCCGGCGCCTCGGGCAAGAAGCTGGACGAGACCTACAAGCTGGCATGGCTGCGTGGCCTGAAAACCACCTACTACCTGCGCACCATCGCCGCCACCCACATGGAGAAATCGACCTCCAAGACCGGCGCGCTGAACGCGGTGGCGGTGGACGGCGGCATGTCGGCCAGCGCCATGTCGGCGGCCGGTCCGGCGACGGCGGCCCTGGCCGGTTCGGCGGCATCGGCATCGTCGGTGGCGCAAGCCGAAGCCGACGGCGCGGCCTGCTACCTGCGTCCGGGCGACGACGGCTTCGAGGAATGCGAAGCTTGCCAGTAAAAACGTACTAATATAGAGAGTGAACCGTCCCGGCCCGTCCGGGCGGTTCTTTTTACACCGAATTCAGAAGGAAACCACCATGTCGCTGTCCTGGGACGAAGAGGCCGCATCGGCCGCACCGCAAGCTGTCAATCAAGCCGCACTGGCCACCGGCGAAGCCAACGCCGAGCAAGTCGCGCGTCGCGTCAATGCCGACGACAAGCGCATCATCAACGGCAAGACCGACGTCAACCAGCTGGTGCCGTTCAAGTACAAGTGGGCGTGGGACAAATACCTGGCCGGCTGCGCCAACCACTGGATGCCGCAGGAAGTGAACATGCAGCGCGATATCGAGCTGTGGAAGAACCCGAACGGCCTGACCGAGGACGAGCGTCGTCTGGTCAAGCGCAACCTGGGCTTCTTCGTCACCGCCGACTCGCTGGCCGCCAACAACATCGTGCTGGGCACCTATCGCCACATCACCGCCCCTGAGTGCCGCCAGTACCTGCTGCGCCAGGCGTTCGAAGAGGCGATCCACACCCACGCCTACCAGTACATCGTCGAGTCGCTGGGCCTGGACGAAGGCGAGATCTTCAACGCCTACAACGAAGTCAAGTCGATCCGCGACAAGGACGAGTTCCTGATCCCGTTCATCAACACGCTGACCGATCCCGCCTTCACCACCGGCACCGTGCACAACGACCAGCAGCTGCTGAAGTCGCTGATCGTGTTCGCCTGCCTGATGGAAGGCCTGTTCTTCTACGTCGGCTTCACCCAGATCCTGGCGCTGGGCCGCCAGAACAAGATGATGGGCGCCGCCGAGCAGTACCAGTACATCCTGCGCGACGAGTCGATGCATTGCAACTTCGGCATTGATCTGATCAACACGATCAAGATGGAAAACCCGCTGCTGTGGACGCCGGCGTTCAAGGAAGAGATCAAGCAGCTGTTCCTGAAGGCCGTGGACCTGGAGTACGCCTACGCCGAAGACACCATGCCGCGCGGCGTGCTGGGCCTGAACGCCACCATGTTCAAGGGCTACCTGCGCTTCATCGCCAACCGCCGCGCCACCCAGATCGGCCTGGAGACGCTGTTCGAGCAGGAAGAGAACCCGTTCCCATGGATGAGCGAGATGATCGACCTGAAGAAGGAACGCAACTTCTTCGAGACCCGCGTCATCGAATACCAGACCGGCGGCGCGCTGAACTGGGATTAATCGTTACGCTGGCTGTATAGCCTCAACAAAAAGCCTGGCTGTGCCAGGTTTTTTTTTATTTCAGCCGGTTGCGATTGGCGTGGATGGTGTGGCTGATGGTCTTGATCGTGGCGGTGCGGATGGGGGCGCTGTGGGCCAGATCCGCAAAGAGTCCGGTTTGTGCGGTCGTTGTTTCAATAACATGGCGCGCATGCCGTTCGGGCACGCCGGTATCCGCCGCAAGCCGTAGCAGGTCTGCCAGGCCGGGGGCTTTGCTTTCGCCCATGACGGCCATCTGATGCTCGCCACCGGGGCCGGGGTTGAAACTCAGGTCGTAGCAGGGCGATAGCTGACTATGCCCGTCGCGGCTCATCCGGTAGGCGAAATTCTTGGCGTGATCGTCACGGTTATTGAACAGCACATTGAAGACGCAGCGCTGGAACGCCGCCTCGACTTGCCGCTGGTCGCCCGTCATCAGGCGCGTGGCGCGCAGGAAGGTGCTGTAGTCGACGGAAGGCAGACGGAAGTCGACGTGCAGCATACCGGCGAGCGTATGGACCGGCACACGCATGCAGTCTTCCCTGTCGAAGCGCTGGACGCCGAATGCCGCCAAGCGGCGGTCCAGATTGAAATGGCGGGTTGCCGGCATCTCCAGGCCGCAACGCCGTGCCAGTTCGGCATACACATGTTCGATGGCGCAGACTTCTTTATGTTCGCCTTGCGCCGGGAACTTGATCAACCAAGGCTGCCCCCAACTGACGTCGTCCAGGGTACTCAACTGGCCGCTGGCAGCATCGAACTGCACCAGCACCTTGGGCCTGGAGCCGTGGGGCGAACCTCCCAGCAAGACCAGTTGCTTGAGGGTGGCACTGTCCTTTCCCTGCGAAAGTGTCTGTGCGCCTTTCGCTAAATCCAGCAATTGGAGATCTTCGGGCGATAGTTGAAGCGGATCGGGCGGCACATAGCTGAGCGCACCCATGCCACGTTCGCCGACAAACGCCAGCCGGTCCAACGGCGAGATGCTGCCCTGCGCTCGTCCCTGTTTGCGAAATAGTTTATCCATTAACAGCATGCCCCAGCCGTCCGGAAGCGAATCGGCTACCAAGCCGGGAAGCCGCTGCTGGTGTCGCGGAAAGTTGCTGTAACCTTCGGCGCGCAGCGGCAGGTGACGTGGCGAGAGTTCAATGCCGCGTCGCAGTGCTTCCGGCGCGTACTCGAACAGGATGTCCCTGCCGTTGTCTGCGAGGACGCCCAACGGCCAACGTTCGCCCCAGCCATTGAAGATAACGTTAAGCAGTTTCATTTGGCTGCCCTGCGCGGAGCGCGCCTGCGATTTGCCAGTTCTGCTTTTTCCATCGCGGCGATAGATACCACTTTGAGTCGGAACAGCTCACCCAGATCGTCGGCCAGGCCCAGCGCGGCGACGATCTGGATGAAGGACGTCAGCGACGCTTGTCCCTTCGATTCCAGGTTCTTGATGGTGCCGCTGGACAGGCCGGCGCGTTGGGCGAGTTCTACTTGCGACCAGCCGCGCATCAAGCGCCGTGCGCGCAAACGGCGCCCTAGTTCGGCGCAGATTTCTGGCGCGGTGGCCATTATAAAGTCAAACATATTGCCTCCTAACGAGGATATGCGGTCTTAATGGCTAATATAGTACTCCTTAACTTTGCGGGCCGCGCTTTCCAGATAGGCCAGCCGGCGCTGAGCTGCGTTCGTTGCGGCTCAGCGCGGCGACGTAGCCGTCGCGCAGTTCGCCGGCGGCACCGATGTCGATGGTGCGCAGGCCGCATCGCGCGCTGGCCGGCGATGTCGGCATGGCCGGCTCATAGCGCAGCAGCGACCAGTCGCCGCTATTCAATAGTGTAAACAAACGCAGCGGCTGGCCGCGCTGCGTCTGGCGCCGCTCGTCGAGCGACAGCGGCGACGTGTCGAACAGCGCGTCCGGCGCGCTGGCGTTCAGGCCCTGGCCGCCGGTCGGCGGGTGGACTTGCGCGGCGTCGCCGACGATGAAGACACGGCCGACGCGGTAGGGCTCCGCTAGCCGGGAACTCATCTCGAACACCGATAGCCAGTGCACCGCATGCAGCACGATGTCCGCGCGTCCGGTTCGTTCGGTGATGGCGATGGACAGTCCCGCCTCCGATATATCGACTTCGCCGGCGTGTGCCTCAACTCCGCCAGGCACCGGCGCCGCAAAGGAGGATGTCGGTGTGGATGGCGTTCATGGTGCGCTCCTATGCATGTGTATTTTGCATGTCGTTGCTGCCGCTGCCGTTGCTGGCGCGCCGGGCCGACACGCGCGACCAGCGCGTGCGCGAAGCGGAGGTGACGGAGTTCGGCTGCGAGATGGCGAGCGCCATCGACCGCATGCGCGAGAACAGCGTCGCCGAGTTGATGGCCGATTGCCGCGCGACCGAACGACGCGACCAGTGGCGCTTGATGAAGCGCTTCGCCAGCGACATGAACGCGCCGCAAAAACGACGACGCGGAGTGAGCGTGATCTGATCGCGCGACACGTCGCGCATGCGTGCGCGATGCGCGAACAGCGCTGCGATCCGCGTCGCGGCGCATCAGCAGTGGCGCGCACCGCAGTATTCTGCTTGCCATTCGCCGCACTCTGTCTCATAATCGCGACGAAATTAAAACAGTGAGTAGCGGCGGCGCGCAAGCGATGCGCAAGCGCTCTCGAATTCGGAAGTGGGTGGCGCAGATTTTTCGCCGGCGACGACGGCGTCGCAGAAACCCAGACGGCACAAGGCGCGCTTTGAAGCACACCTTTTTCGCGCGACACCGCGAACGTTTTTCCGAACTCGATTGAGCGCGCACATCGCCGCGCGACGACGCAAGCGGGCATGCAGAATCGGCATGCGCATGTGAGTTGAAGCGCTTAACGCGAAAAAAAGCGCGTGAATATCTATCGTGCTGGTTGCGCACCGACAAGGTTTTCGTGTACTTTACGAGATTGAAAAGACGTGTTTTGAAGTGCGCAGAATTTTGCAGTCACACACGCCGCAGAGATGATCGCGATACGGGATACAGATTCACACAGATATGCACAAGACCACACCGTTTTTATTTAGCCGTCTTGCCTGATTAGGTTCGGGCTGGGCGGTTTTTTGTTTGAAAACGAAAACCGTGTAGGTCTGCGACGTAGGTCCATGGAGCTGAGTACACGCCCGACCACCCGCAAAACGTCGCAACAAGATTTTGTACCTGAGCGCCGACCGGCCACGGACGGCGACCAGGTTGATGGCTGAAGTGCTGCACTCGTGAGGGGTTGCAGCAGTTCAGCTGGTGCCGAATTCATTAGCGCAAACCGTTGTTCGTTTGTGCCGATGAATAATTCGCCTGGCCTAATTCCGGGCCGGACGGGTTTAAATCTTGTAATGAATTTTTCCCATCCCCGATGAAGGAGAACTAAAAATGGCAACAGCCGCAAAGAAACCAGCAGCAAAGAAACCGGCCGCTAAAGCCGCCGCCCCAGCGAAGAAGCCTGTCGTAGCGAAAGCCGCCGCCAAGCCAGCAGCAAAAGCTGCCGCCAAACCAGCCGCTAAACCAGCTGTGAAAAAAGCCGCTGCCAAGCCAGTCGCTAAAAAAGCTGTCGCTAAACCAGCAGCCAAGCCAGCAGCAAAAGCAGCAGCTAAACCAGCAGTGAAAAAAGCTGTCGCCAAGCCAGTCGCTAAAAAAGCAGCAGCCAAGCCAGCCGCTAAACCAGCAGCGAAAAAAGCAGCAGCCAAGCCAGCAGCGAAAAAAGTAGCCGCTAAACCAGCAGCTAAAAAAGTCGTCGCTAAAGCAGTAGCCAAGCCAGCAGCCAAAAAAGCAGCAGCCAAGCCAGCAGCGAAAAAAGTAGCCGCTAAACCAGCAGCGAAAAAAGTCGTCGCCAAAGCCGCCGCCAAGCCAGCAGCTAAAAAAGCAGCAGCCAAGCCAGCCGCTAAACCAGCAGCAAAAAAAGCGGCAGCCAAGCCAGCAGCGAAAAAAGTAGCCGCTAAACCAGCAGCGAAAAAAGCCGCCGCCAAACCGGCAGCCAAGCCAGCTGTTAAAGCAGCAGCCAAGCCAGCAGCTAAAAAAGCTGTAGCCAAAAAACCAGTGGTAAAAGCGGCAGCCAAACCGGCTGCAAAGGCCGCGGCTAAGCCAGCAGCAAAAAAGCCGGTTAAAGGCTCGACTGCGAAGTCGAGCGCCAAGCCAGCTGCTAAAAAGCCAGTCGCCAAGAAGGCCGCCGCTAAACCGGTAGCCGCTCCGGCCGCAGCTCCAGTCGTGGCAGCCGCCGCTCCTGTCGCTGCCAAGCCAGCCGCGAAAAAAGCTACGCCGAAAAAGGCTGCTGCACCGAAGAAGGAAGCTGTCGCCAAGCCAGCCGCTCCAGCTCCGGCCGCCGCTCCTGCAGCAAAAACCGTGTTGGCACCGGCCGCAGCATGGCCGTTCCCAACCAGCACCCGTCCTAGCTAATTAAATAGCTTCGATGCCTGCTGAGGCAATGGGCCGCTGTGTGAGACAATCACACAGCGGCTTTTTTTTGGAGGGGACTCGTGCTCAGTATCGTTAAGTTGATTGTCGACGCCATCGCCACCCTGTTGGGCGGGGCTTTATTGTTACGTTTCTGGATGCAAGCGATCCGTGTCCGTCCACCGGCATCGGTGGCCCAATTTACCTTCCAGCTGTCGGACTGGCTGGTGCGCCCGCTGCGTCGCATCGTGCCCGGCGTGGGCGGCTATGACTGGGCCAGCCTGATCGGCGCCTTCCTGATCGTGCTGCTGGCCACCTCGGTGATGTATCTGGCCGGCTGGACCACGCCGCTGGTGCTGCTGATGGCCTTGCAGCGTTTCCTGGAATGGATACTGTACGGCTTTATGGCCTTGCTGGTGATCGAGGCGATCTTCAGCTGGGTGAACCCGCATGCGCCGCTGGCGCCGTTCGTGCGCGCGCTCAATGAGCCGCTGCTGCGGCCGATCCGCCGCGTGGTGCCGCTGGTCGGCAACCTGGACTTGTCGCTGCTGGTGGCGCTGATCCTGCTGCAGATCGCGCTGCTGGTGCTGGGCATGCTGTTCAGCGGACGCTGACCAGCGCTTCAGACAAAAAAAGCCCCGTCGGCCTGGACGCGCTCAAGAGCGTGATTAGTGCCGGCGGGGCTTTTTTTCGTCTGCGGCTTAGTAGCGGTAGCCGAAGGCGGCTTCGAAGCGGTCGGCGATCTCGGCGGCCGTCAGCTTGTGGTTCTGCGCGCCCTTGCTGGCGATCTTGATCGCGCCCAGCAGGCTGGCCAGGCGGCCGGTGGTTTCCCACTTCCAGCCCTTGGTGATGCCGAACAGCAGGCCGGCGCGGTAGGCGTCGCCGCAGCCGGTCGGGTCGATCGCCGCGTCCACCGGCACCGCCGGGATCTCGATGCGCTGGCCGCCGGTGTAAATCTCCGAACCCTTTTCGCCGCGCGTGACGATCAGCGCTTCCAGGCGGCTGGCGATGTCCGGCACGGTCAGGCCGGTGCGGTCCATCAGCAGTTCGATCTCGTAGTCGTTGGCGGTGACGTAGGTGGCCTTGTCGATGAACTCGATCAGCTCGGCGCAGTTGAACATCGGCAGCTGCTGGCCCGGATCGAAGATGAAGGGGATCTGCAGCTTGGCCAGGTCGGCGGCGTGCTTCTTCATGCCCAGGTGGCCGTCCGGCGAGATGATGGCGAGCGCCGCCGGACCCGCCTTGGCGATGTCGTTCTCGTGCGCGTACGACATGGCGCCGGGATGGAAGGCGTTGATCTGGTTGTTGTCTTCATCGGCGGTGACGAAGCACTGGGCGTTGTAGGACTCCGGCTTGATCAGGATGTTGTCGGTGGACAGGCCCAGCTTGCGGAAGCGCTCCATGTAGGCGCTGTTGTCCTGGCCCATGACGCCGACGATGCGCGGCTCGCCGCCCAGCAGCTGCAGGTTGTAGGCGATGTTGGGCGCGCAGCCGCCGAACTCGGTGCGCATGGTCGGCGCCAGGAAGGAGACGTTGACCTTGTGCAGCTGGTCGGCCAGCAGGATGCTGTCGAAGCGGCCTGGGAATTGCAGGATGGTGTCGATTGCGATCGAGCCGCAAATCAAAGAAGTCTGGGTCATGATAGGTCTTTAAGGATAGAAGACTGCGATGTGATAGCCGGATGCTTTCAGCTGTTTCAATTCGAAGTACAGTTTGACAGATTGTTCGGTGTGCGGGGCGAAGCCTTTGTCCAGCGCGACGTCGGCGCCCAGGTATTCGCGCGGCGTGAACACGCGGCGCAACACGGCCTTGTCGCTGGCGTCGTCCAGCACCAGTTCGATGTGCGGCCAGGCTTGCGCGGTGGCGCTCTGGTTGCGCAGCTGGGTGGCGAAGGAGAAGGTGGTCTCGCTCAGGGTTTGCAGTTCGCCCTGTTCAATGCTGAGGTCGTCGATCTGCGCCGGCAGTTCGATCTTGCAGCCGAGCGCGTTGCAGGCAGCCGTCAGCGCCGGCTTGAGCGGCGGCAGCGCGGCGGCGATCTGGTTGCGGAAGGTGGTCAGGCCCTGGGCCGCCAGGGTCGCCAGCAGCAGCAGCGCGCCCAGGCTCATGGCGATGGTCGCGGCCTTGCCGAACTTGCGGCGCAGGCGGTCGCGCTTGATGAAGCCGGGTTCTTCGGCGTCGTCTGCTGCTGCGGGTTCTTCGGTGGCGGGCTCGTCCGGCAGAAGCGCGGGCGCGTGGACGGCCTGGACCTGGGCTTCGGCCAGGCCGGCGGAGGACAGCTGCACCAGCGCCTCCTCGTCGACTTCTTCGAGCTCGTTGAAACGTTCGGCCTCGCTGATGGCGGTGGCGGAGAGGGCGGCGGCCGGCGCTGCGTCCAGCGTCGGTTCGCGGCGCTCGTCGGCCAGCATGGAGGTGAAGGTGACGGGCGCGACGTCGGCCTCGGCCTCGGCGCCGTCCTGCTCGATGACAGCCAGTTCGGCTTCCAGCGCGGCTTCCAGTTCTTCGTCCGACATGGCTTCGATGCTGAGCGCATTTTCGAGCGGTTCGGCGTCGGCTTCGGCATCCCACTGCGGTTCCTGGGCGGCCGCCAGGACAGGCTCGGGTTCAGGCTCCGGCTCGGCGTCCGGCTCCACGTCCAGATCGAGGTCGAGGTCCAACGCTTCTTCCACGGCGGGCGGCAGGCTGGGCGGCTCGGCTGGCAAGGTCAGGGGGCTGGCGGCGATCGGTTCGTCGTCGTAGCGCCCGTCATCGTAGGGCTGGCCGGCGTCGGCCGGTGGTTCGGGCTCGATTGCGGCGGCAGCGTGGGACTGCTCGACCGCTTCGGCCGCATCCATCGCGGTATCGAGCTCAAGCGTGTAGATGGGTTCGGCGGTGTCGCTGGCCAACACTTCGGCGGCGCGGGTATCCAGCGCGGCCATCTTCTGGTCGAAGGGCGTGGTTTCAGGCAGAGGAGCAGGGGAGGCGGCAGGCGCCGGGGGCGCCGCGGCGAGCGGCACCAGCAGGGCCGCGTTGCCGTCAAAGACTTCGTTACAGGAGCCACAGCGCACTATGCCCCCACGTAATTTCAACTGGTCATGGGCGACCCGAAATATCGTGTTGCAGTGGGGGCATTTGGTGGCGAGCGCCATTGCTGTGGTTAGCGCGCCGCGGGAACCACATCGCTGCCGAGGCGGCCGTGCAGCGCCACCCAGCCGTCTTGCTCAGCCCACACGCCCAGCTTGATGAACGGGGCATACGCTGCCGCCACTTCCTCGGCCTGGCGCGCCAGCACGCCGGACAGGATCAGCGCGCCGCCGTCGGCCACGCGGCCCGACAGCATGGGCGCCATCAGCTTCAGCGGGCTGGACAGGATGTTGGCGACCACGATGTCGAAACGCTGCGTCGCATGCTTCGATTGCGCGAAGGTGTCCGGCAGGAAGTACTCGATCTCGCACTTGTTGCGTGCGGCATTGTCGGCCGCCGATTCGATCGCCTGCGGATCGATGTCCACGCCGACCACTTCGCCGGCGCCAACCTTCTTGGCCACCATCGCCAGGATGCCGGAACCGCAACCGTAGTCGAGCACGGTCTTGCCCGGCGCCGGATTCGCTTCCAGCCACTCCATGCACAGACGGGTGGTCGGGTGCGAGCCGGTGCCGAAGGCCAGGCCGGGATCCAGTTCCAGGATCAGGCCGTTGGCGTCCGGCGCTTCGTGCCAGCTCGGCACGACCCAGATGTTCTTGCCGATGTGGATGGGCGCGAACTGCGACTGCGTCAAACGCACCCAGTCCTGCTCTTCCACCTTGCGGGTGGTGAACTTCGGCAAGGTGGTCAAGCCGATTTGTCCGGCGGCGGCGGCCACGATCACGGCCTGGTCGTCGTCTTCGTTGGTCAGGGCGACCACGCGGCTGTGATCCCACGCCGCTTCGGTCGGTTCCATGCCCGGCTCGCCGAACAGCGGTCGTTCCGCGTCGGTGCCTTCGTCCGCGTCTTCCACGGACACCGACAGCGCGCCCACGTCCATCAGCGCTTCCGACAGTGCTTCCGCGTGGTCGCGGGCGATTTCGATGACGATTTCAGTCCAGCTCATTATTGTGGCGCCTTGTTACTCAAACTCAGTTTATGCAGGTCTGGCATGTCTGCCAGCTTTTGTTCCAGGTAGTGGATGTTGGTGCCGCCTTCGATGAAGCGGGCGTCGACCATCAGTTCGCGGTGCAGCGGGATGTTGGTCTGGATGCCCTCGACCACCATTTCCGACAGCGCGATCTGCATGCGGCGGATCGCCTGCTCGCGGGTGGCGCCGTAAGTGATCACCTTGCCGATCATCGAATCGTAGTGCGGCGGTACATAATACCCCGCATAAGCGTGCGAGTCGACGCGCACGCCCGGACCGCCCGGCACGTGCCAGGAAGTGATGCGGCCTGGCGACGGCGTGAACTTGAACGGGTCTTCGGCGTTGATGCGGCACTCGACGGCGTGGCCGGACAGCATCACGTCGCGCTGGCGGAAGCGCAGCTTCTCGCCGGCGGCGATGCGGATCTGTTCCTGCACGATGTCGATGCCGGTGATCATTTCGGTGACCGGGTGTTCGACCTGGACGCGGGTGTTCATCTCGATGAAGTAGAACTCGCCGTTCTCATACAGGAACTCGAAGGTGCCGGCGCCACGGTAGCCGATCTTGCGGCAGGCTTCGGCGCAGCGGTCGCCGACTTTCTCGATCAGCTTGCGCGGGATGCCCGGCGCCGGCGCCTCTTCGATGACCTTCTGGTGGCGGCGCTGCATCGAGCAGTCGCGTTCGCCCAGCCAGACGGCGTTTTTGTGTTCGTCGGCCAGGATCTGGATTTCCACGTGACGCGGATTTTCCAGATACTTTTCCATGTAGACTTCCGGATTGCCGAAGGCGGTGCCCGCCTCGGTCTTGGTCATCGCCACGGCGTTGATCAGCGCGGCTTCGGTATGCACCACGCGCATGCCGCGGCCACCACCGCCGCCAGCCGCCTTGATGATGACCGGGTAGCCGACCTTGCGCGCAATTTGCACGATCGCCTTTGGATCATCCGGCAACGCACCTTCCGAACCTGGCACGCACGGCACGCCGGCCTTGATCATGGTTTGCTTGGCGGAGACCTTGTCGCCCATCAGGCGGATCGATTCCGAGCGGGGGCCGATGAAGACGAAGCCGGATTTTTCCACGCGTTCGGCGAAGTCGGCGTTTTCCGACAGGAAGCCATAGCCCGGGTGGATCGCTTCGGCGTCCGTCACTTCGGCGGCGCTGATGATGGCTGGCATGTTCAGGTAGCTGAGCGTCGACGGCGCAGGGCCGATGCACACCGATTCATCCGCCAACTTCACGTATTTGGCGTCTTTGTCTGCTTCCGAGTGGACCACAACCGTTTTGATGCCCAGTTCGCGGCAAGCGCGCTGGATACGGAGGGCAATTTCGCCACGGTTGGCAATGAGGATTTTTTCAAACATGATAGGTTCGCGTATGTCTGTGAGCACCGGCAGGCCGGTAACGTCAGGTAGAGGAGGGAATGCGGACCAAGCCGGCGCGCCCGTCACCGATGGGGAGGGCGCAGGCCGGTCTTAGCCTATCACAAACAGCGGTTGACCGAATTCGACCGGTTGGCCGTTCTCGACCAGGATCTGGGTGATCGTGCCGGACTTGTCGGCGTCGATTTCGTTCAGCAGCTTCATCGCTTCGATGATGCACAGGGTGTCGCCTTCCTTGACGACGGCGCCCACTTCGACAAACGCCGGCGAGCCAGGTGCGGACGAACGGTAGAAGGTACCGACCATCGGCGACTTGACCACGTGGCCGGTCGGCTCGGCGGCGACGGCTGCGACCGGCGCGGCGGCGGCAGGTGCGGCTGGCGGGGCGGCGTGGTATTGCGGCATGCCTTGCGGCTGCATCATCACCATCTGGTTTTGCGGCATGGCGGACGACTTGACGATACGTACTTTGCTCTCGCCTTCGGTCACTTCGAGTTCGGCGATATCCGATTCCGCGACCAGATCAATCAAGGTCTTCAGCTTGCGTAAATCCATGTAACCCCCAGGAATGTCTTTGTTATGTAAGTATGGAGCGGTAGCGCCTTTTGGGCGGGACCGCGCGAAATTGCGCGCAGATCGCGTAGATTATCGCCTTTTAAGGACGAAGTCGATGGCAAACCGATATCCTTCGATACCCAGTCCGCAAATAGTACCTATAGCGATCGCGCTAAGAAAAGAGTGGTGGCGAAACGACTCGCGCTGGTAAATATTCGAAATATGCACTTCAACAAACGGTATCGCCACGCCCGCCAGGGCGTCGCGCAAGGCCACGCTGGTATGCGTCAGGCCGCCCGGGTTGATGACGATGGCGTCCACGCCTTCCGCTCTGGCGGCATGGATGCGGTCGATCAGCGCCCCTTCGTGGTTGCTCTGGAAGCAGGACAAGCTCGCGCCCGCTGCCTGGGCTTGTGCCTGGGCAGCGTGTTCGATGTCGGCCAAAGTGCTAGCGCCGTAGACCTCTGGCTCGCGGCTACCCAGTAAATTCAGGTTGGGACCGTTGAGCAGTAGGAGGTTTTTTGCCATGGGTTCAGGACCGTTTTCCGCGAAAGTTCCGCATTTTGCCGCCAACCGCCGGCATTGGCAAGAGAAAAAAACTTGTAAAACTATTTACAGAGTTGCCAGGTCCTTGCGCAGCTCGTCAAACTTCAGACGGCCCAGATAGGTCTTCTTGACCTGGCCGTCGGCGCCGATCAGCACCGTGTAGGGAAGGCCGCCGCCGCCGTTGCCGAACGAGCGCGAGAGGTCGGTGCCGGCCATGCCGGCCACGAAGACCGGGTAGCTGATTTTGAACTTGTCGCTAAATTCGGCGATATTTGTTGGCGAATCGATACCAATTCCGATAACTTGCAGCTTCTTACCCTCTTCTCCGGCGGCCAGCGCCGACAGCTCCGGCATCTCCTGCACGCAGGGACCGCACCATGGGGCCCAGAAATTGACCAGCATGGCCTTGCCTTTATATTGGGCCAGCGACTGCGACACGCCTTTTGCGTCCGGCAGCGACTGCTTATATAAGGCATCCACCGGACCGGTGACGCCGGCCGGCTGGGTGGTGGTGATCGGTGGCGCCGGCGGGTTTTTATTTAAGCCGACATAAGCGCCGGAGGCGGCGAATAGCAAAGCGACAACAACGTAGGCTGCGAGATGTTTTTGGTTCATGGTTGAGGTTCGTTCGGAGTTTCGGGAGTACTTGGGTGAACACTGTTAACTAGTAGGGCGCGGACGGCGGCGATATCGGCGCGCATCAATTTGCCGTCGCCGCGGGTTTTGACGGCGCCGCGCAAATCGTCCAGCTCATATAAAGCGGCGTGTACGCCTTCCTTGTGCCACATGAAGCTGACGGTTTCCACCGAGCCGTGGCGCGGGCCCTTGAAGTGCGGCGTCTCGGAGATGTCGATTTGTAAATTGCGGTTCAGCAGGAAGATCTCCACTTCCTTGGCGCTGTCGGCGAACAGCTGCAAGTGGATGTCGTCGTGCGGGCCGGCCGTGCCATTTAATACGGCGCCGGTCAGGTAGGGATGGAAGGCGGCCAGGCCGTCCATGATGTCGACCGCCAAGGTGCGCAGCCGGAACAGGCGCGCGGGCTGGGTGTCGGCATGGAACAACGCCTGGTAGATCCGCACTTCCGCCTCGATCTGGGCGTTGTCCGGCAGCAGGTTGGGCGGCGGCTGGGTGTCGCCGAGGATCTGCCTGGCGGCCTTGCGCTTGGCGGCGTTGTAGTCCAGGCCGTCCTGGGCGATCAGGCGTGCGGCGGCCGCGGCGATCTCCGCACGCAGCAGCAGGACTTCTTCGATAACATTCGGCGTCATGGACGAGATAATACTCTTAACCGGGAAAAGGGCGTCGGGTCGGGTAAAATCCCGTATTCATTCGTCGTCTTGATCACTATGCACATTCATATCCTCGGTATTTGCGGCACCTTCATGGGCGGCCTGGCCGTCCTGGCAAAAGAAGCGGGCCACCGCGTGACGGGCTGCGATGCCAACGTCTATCCGCCCATGAGCACCCAGCTGGAAGCCCAGGGCATAGAACTGATACAGGGCTACGGCCCGGAGCAGGTGCAGCTCAACCCCGACCTGTACGTGATCGGCAACGTGGTTTCGCGCGGCAATCCGCTGATCGAAGAGATCATGAACCGCGGCCTGCCGTTCATCTCCGGCCCGCAGTGGATCGGCGACCACATATTAAAAGACAAATGGGTGTTGGCCGTGGCCGGCACGCACGGCAAGACCACCACCTCGGCCATGCTGACCTGGATCCTGGAAGACGCCGGCTACGCGCCCGGCTTCCTGATCGGCGGCGTGCCGATGAACTTCGGGGTCTCGGCCCGCATGCAGGGCGACAAAGATTCGATCTTCTTCGTCATCGAGGCCGACGAGTACGACACCGCCTTCTTCGACAAGCGCAGCAAGTTCGTGCACTACCACGCCAAGACCGCGATCCTGAACAACCTGGAATACGATCACGCCGACATCTTCCCCGATCTGGGCGCAATCGAAACCCAATTCCATCACCTGGTGCGCACCGTGCCGGGTATCGGCCGGGTCGTGTTCAACGCCGACGAAGCCGCGCTGCAACGCGTGCTCAAGCGCGGCTGCTGGAGTGAGAAAGAAGGCTTCGGCGGCGCCGAGGGCGCCGATTGGGCGATGAAGGAATATGATGACGGCAGCTTCGACGTGATCTTCGGCGGCGAAGTGGCCGGCCACGTGGCGTGGAGCCTGACCGGCAAGCATAACCGCGCCAACGCGCTGGCCGCGATCGCCGCCGCCCGCCACGTCGGCGTGCCGGTGGCGCAGGCGGCCAAGTCGCTGGCCACCTTCGAGAACGTCAAGCGCCGCATGGAAGTGCGCGGCGTGGTAAACGGTATTACTGTTTATGACGATTTCGCCCACCATCCGACCGCCATCGCCACCACCGTCGGCGGCCTGCGCCAGAAGATCGGCAAGGCGGCCCGCATCCTGGCCGTGCTGGAGCCGCGTTCCAACACCATGAAGCTGGGCGCGATGAAGGATGCGCTGCCGGGCAGCCTGTCCGACGCCGACCTGGTGTTCGGCTTCGGCAGCCGGCAATCGCTGGGCTGGAGCCTGGGCGACGCCTTGGCGCCGCTGGGCCAGGTCGCCAGCACCTATGAAGACATCGACGTGCTGGTCGCCGCCATCGTCAAGGCCGCGCAGCCGGGCGACCAGATCCTCGTGATGAGCAACGGCGGCTTCGGCGGCGTGCACAACAAGATCCTGGAAGCGCTGGCGCGATGATTCTCTATTTGCACGGATTCCGCTCGTCGCCGAAATCGATGAAGGCGCGGGTGATGGGCGAACGCATGGCGGCGCTGGGTTTGTCGGCGCAGTTCATCTGCCCGCAGCTGCCGGCCTCGCCGAAGCTGGCGATGGAATTGGCGCTCTCTTTAATAGAGGGCATCCCCGCCGGCGAGCTGACCATCGTCGGGTCCTCGCTGGGCGGCTACTACGCCACCTGGCTGGCCGAGCGCATCGGCTGCCGCGCCGTGCTGTTGAATCCGGCCATCGTGCCGCTCAAGGACCTGGACCAGCATGTCGGCGTGAGCACGCAATACCATTCCGACGAGCCGTTCGAGTTCAAGCGGGAATACATCGAAGAGCTGCGCGCATTGGCCGTCAATCCGGTCACGCGCCAGCAGCGCTACTTCCTGATCGCCGCCACCGGCGACGAAGTGCTGGACTATCGCGACATGGTGGCGCACTATGCGGGCGCGCGCCAGCTGGTCATCGAAGGCAGCGACCACGCCATTTCCGAGTTCCCCGACTATGTGGAGTCCGTGCTGGAGTTTTGCGGTATCGAGGCAGGGCAGTGACCGCCGCCACACGCGGTGCTTCGCTGCGGCAGACGCAATGGCAGCCGCATGTGCTGGCGCTGAATGCGCCGCATGCCTACCGCCAGTGGCTGACGGCCGACGGTTCGCTGACCGCCAAGCTGAAGGATCATAGCCGGGCGTTCCGCGTGCAGTGCCTGCATCAGGCCACGGCGCGCTGCCTGACGGACGAGGCGGTGGCGATCGGCATGCACCGGCCCGGCCGCGTCTGGGAGAGGGAAGTGCTGCTGCGGTGTGATAATACGCCGGTGGTGTTCGCACACACGGTGGTGCCGATGTCGGCCACGGCCACGGACTGGCCCTTGTTCAGCGCGCTGGGCGAGCGCTCGCTGGGATCGACCCTGTTTGGCGACCCGCAAGTGCGGCGTGGTGTTTTGGAATTTGCAAGATTGCGGGAAGGACATCCCCTGGCGCAGCGCGCGCGCAAGGCCTTGGGGTTGGACGGTCCGCAAGAACTCATATTATATGCACGGCGCTGTCTATATCGGCGCCGTCAGGGTACTCTGCTGGTGACGGAAGTGTTTCTGCCTTCCGTACTGGAATTGAAACTAATAACAACGAACAGAAGCTAGCAATGAATCTATTTTTCGAAGAATCCGGCGATTTCAAGGTCGGCTCCATGATGTCGCAAGCCGGCGAGGCCTACCAGGTTGAGATGGCCAGCGGCAAGCGCACCAAGGTCAAGATCAAGGACGTGCTGCTGCAGTACGAGAAGCCGTCGCCGACGGATTTGATGGAACAGGCCAAGGCGGTCGCGGCCGACATCGACCTCGACTTCCTGTGGGAAGTGGCGGGCGAAGAGGAATTCGGTTTCGCCGAACTGGGCGCCGAGTACTTCGGCCACGCGCCGCTGCCGGCCGAAGCCGCCGGCCTGATCCTGAGCCTGCACTCGGCGCCGATCTACTTCTACAAAAAAGGCCGCGGCCGCTACAAGGCCGCGCCCGAGCAATCGCTGCGCGCCGCCCAGGCCGGCATCGAGAAAAAGAAACAGCAGGCGCTGGTGCAGGCCGGGTACGTCGAAGAGTTGAAGGCCAACCAGCTGCCGGCCTCGATGCAGAACCTCGTCATGCAATTGCTGTTCAAGCCGGACAAGAATTCGATCGAATACAAGGCGCTGGAAGCCGCCTGCAACGAACTGCACACCAATCCGCAGCGGCTGATGCTGGCGGCCGGCGGCGTGGCGTCGCCGAAGGCGCTGCACATGGCCAAGTTCCTGTTCGAGAACTTCCCGCGCGGCGCCGGCTTCCCGGACGTGCCGGTGCCGGTGGCGCCGACCAAGCTGCCGCTGGCCAACGTGCAAGCGTTCTCGATCGACGACGTCACCACCACCGAGATCGACGACGCCTTCTCGGTCACCAGGCTGGACGACGGCAACATCAAGATCGGCATCCACATCGCCGCGCCGGGCCTGGGCATACAGCCGGACGACGCGGTCGACAAGATGGCGCGCGCGCGCATGTCCACCGTCTACATGCCTGGCGATAAGATCACCATGCTGCCGGATTCCATCGTCGAGGCGTTCACGCTGGCCGAAGGCAAGACCTGCCCGGCGCTGTCGCTGTACGCCACCCTGAACCCGGCCGACTGGTCGGTGCTGGCCACCGAGACCCGCGCCGAGATGGTGCCGATCGCGAACAACCTGCGCCACAACGACCTGGACGACCTGGTCAACGAGGAAACCCTGGCCAGCGGCGAGGGCGAGTATCCGCACAAGGAATCGCTGGGCCTGATCTGGCAATGGGCGCAAGTGCTGGAAGCGGCGCGCATGGTCAAGCGCGAAGGCTTCGGCCTGAAGCCGGAACAGAACAACCGGGTGGACTTCAACTTCTACGTGGAAGACGACGTGGTCACGGTCAGCCGCCGCAAGCGCGGCGCGCCGCTGGACAAGATCGTCGCCGAGCTGATGATCTTCGCCAACAGCACCTGGGGCAAGCTGATGAACGACCACGGCGTGCCGGGCATTTACCGCAGCCAGGGCCAGGGCGTGGGCGGCTGGGCCGCCAAGATGCAGGTGCGCATGCTGACCCATGCGGCGCCGCACCAGGGCCTGGGCGTGGACCAGTACGCATGGAGCACCTCGCCGCTGCGCCGCTACACCGACCTGGTCAACCAGTGGCAGATCCTGGCCTGCGCCGAGCACGGCGTGACCGCGCCGCTGGTCGCGCACTTCAAGCACAAGGACGCCAACCTGTTCGCGATCGTGTCGCAGTTCGACGCGGCCTACGCGGCCTACGGCGATCACCAGGCTAACATGGAACGCTACTGGTGCCTGCGCTGGCTGGGCCAGCAGGAGGCGCGCCAGGTCGAGGCCGTGGTGCTCAAGGACGAGGTGCTGCGGCTGGTCGATATTCCGCTGATCATCCGCCTGCCGGGCATGCCGCAAGTGGCGCGCGGCGCGCAGGTCAAGCTGGACATCCTGCGTTGGGACGAGGTGGACCTGACCATCGAAGCCCGCATCCTGGAAATCCCGACCACCGAAGCGGTGGCCGCCGATGCCGAACTGGACTACGAGGACGAGGAAGCGGGCGCCGCGCCGGAAGAAGCGGTGGATGCGCCGGAAGTAGCGGTCGAGGCCGCTGCAGAGGAGCCGGCGGCGGAATAAATCCCGCAGCCCGGCGCTTGCTTTGACGTAAAATCAGCCCTATCTTTTCGACCCCGGCCGCGCGTGAAGTCTTTCAAAGAAAATCGCTTGCTGTACCTCGCCATCGGCCTGTCGCTGATGGCGCATGGCGCCTTGCTCGCGGTGCACTTTGTCGCGCCCAGGCCGACGCCGGTGCAAGCCACCGATCCGGGGCTGGAAGTGATCCTGGTCAACGCCAAGCACAGCAAGGCGCCGCTGAAGGCCGACGCGCTGGCCCAGGCCAACCTGGACGGCGGCGGCACCGTCGACAAGGGCCGTTCCAAATCGCCGCTGCCCGACCTGCGCAAGATGGAAACGGGCGACAGCATCAAGGCCGCCAAGCGCCGCATCGCCGAACTGGAACAGCAGCAACAGAACCTGCTGACGCAAGCGGCCAAACAGACCCCGTTCAGCGCGCCGCCGGTGACGGAAAAGAGCAAGCCCGATCCGCTGCCGACCGGCGCCGACCTGCTGGACGCCAGCAAGGCCATCGCCCGCCGCGCCGCCGAGATCAGCGAAACCATCGAGGACCAGAACAAGCGTCCGAAGAAGACCTTCATCACGCCGAGCACGCGCGGGGTGGGCTACGCGATGTACTACAAAGCGATCCAGAAACGGATCGAAGACATCGGCACGCTGAACTTCCCGCAGCAGAACGGCCGCAAACTGTACGGCCAGCTGGTGCTGTCGATTCCGGTGTTCCAGGACGGCACGATCTACGAGCGGGACGGCGGCATCAAGGTCGACCGCAGCTCCGGCAATACCGCGCTGGATGAGGCGGCGATGAACATCGTGCGCCGCGCCGCGCCGTTCGGCAAGTTCCCGCCGAACATGCTGTCGAACGAAAAAGACGATTTGTGGGTGATCGTCACGACGTTCAAATTCACCCGCGAAGACAAACTACAGGCCGACTTAAGCGGCGGAGGACGTTGATGGACCGCTACTGCGTATTCGGCAATCCGATTGCCCATAGCAAATCACCCGAGATCCACGCCGCGTTCGCGGCCCAGACCGGGCAGGATCTGACGTATGAAAAACGGCTGGCGCCGGTGGACGGCTTTGCCGCCGCCGTCCAAGCCTTCATCGCCGAGGGCGGCCGTGGGGCCAACGTCACCGTGCCGTTCAAGCTGGACGCGGTGAAGCTGGCGCAGGCGCTGACCATCCGCGCCCGCGCGGCCGGCGCCGTCAACACGCTGCACTTCACCGAGGACGGCATCGTCGGCGACAACACCGACGGCGCGGGACTGGTGGCGGACATCGTCAACAACGCCGGCGTGCCGATCATCGGCAAGCGGGTGCTGTTGCTGGGCGCAGGCGGCGCCGCGCGCGGCGTGGTGCTGCCGATCCTGGAACATCGCCCGGCGCAGCTGGTCATCGCCAACCGCACCGTGGCCACGGCCGAGGCGCTGGTGGAACAGTTTGCCGCGCTGGGCGGCGAAGGTGTGGTATCAGCCTGCGGCTACGGCGACATCGACGGCGCGTTCGACATCGTCATCAACGCCACCTCGGCCAGCCTGAGCGCCGAACTGCCGCCGGTGTCGCCGTCGGTCTTCGCGCCCGGTTCGCTTGCGTTCGACATGATGTACTCAGCCTCCCCCACGGTATTCTTGCAGTTCGCGGGCCAGCACGGCGCACGCCTGCGCGACGGCCTGGGCATGCTGGTCGAGCAGGCCGCCGAGGCGTTCAGCCTGTGGCGCGGCGTGCAGCCGGCCACCGCCGAGGTGCTGCAATCGCTGCGGGCAAAACTGTGAGCGCGGCCAAGGCGGGCAAATGGCGCTGGGTGAAGTGGATCTTCATCCTGCCGGTGTTGCTGGTGCTGGTCGTGCAGCTGTACTTCTTCTTGCAGATCTGGTGGTGGGTCGACCATAATCCGTCGACGACCAGCTTCATGCGCGAGCAGCGCGCGGTGCTGCGCGAGAAGAAGCCGGACGCCAACATCCAGCAAGTGTGGGTGCCGTACAACCGTATCTCGAACAACCTCAAGCGCGCCATCATCGCCTCCGAGGACGCCAATTTCTCCGAGCACGAGGGCGTCGACTGGGAGGCGCTGCAAAAGGCCTACGAGAAGAACAACAAGAAGCACAAGGTGGTGTCGGGCGGCTCGACCATCACCCAGCAACTGGCCAAGAATTTGTTCCTGTCCGGCTCGCGCAGCTATCTGCGCAAGGGCCAGGAGCTGGTCATCACCTATATGCTGGAAACCTTGATGGACAAGGAACGCATCTTCGAGATCTACCTGAACGTGGTGGAGTTCGGCACCGGCACATTCGGCGCCGAGGCGGCGGCGCGGCATTACTATGGCGTCAGCGCGGCCAACCTGGGCGCGGCCCAGGCGGCCAAGCTGGCGGTGATGTTGCCCAATCCGCGCTTCTTCGACAGACACCGCGATTCGGGCTACCTGGCGCGGCGCACCGGCGTGATCCTGCGCCGCATGGGATCGGCGGAACTACCCTAGGAGGCAGCGATGTTAAGCAAGCAGCGTGGACTCGGATTGATCCAGGTGGCCATCATCATGGCCTCGCTGGCGGCGATTGCGATGGCGTTTTTGATGTCGGCCCGGCATGAGCGCAATTTTTTCACCGAAGGGCTGGCCAAGCTGAGCGGCCAGGCGCCGGCGGCCGCGTCGGCCTCGGCCTCGGCGGCCGCGGTGGCCGCTCCGGCGGCCCCGGCGGGGGTGCTGCGCAAGTGCGTTATCGACGGCAAAACCGTGCTGTCCGACGTCGACTGCAAGGACGGCAAGGTGGTCAAGGCCATAGCCACGCGCGGCATCGAAGCGCCCAAAGTACCCAAGCCGGACCCGGCCGACGCAGCCCCGCAGTCGGCGACCGATAAAATGATAGAAAAAGCGACCCGCTAGGCCGAAAAACCGCATGGCAGGCTGGCCTCGGCAGGGGCTTTGCGGGTACACTTGCGCTGTTTCCAGAAGGCTCGCGTACCCATGATTAATGTTTTCGTTCTCCAGAATGGCCGGCTCAACCAGGTGCCCATCGACAGTCGCGAAGACCTGGAACAGGTCGAGCCGGTCTGGGTCGACCTGACCGACCCGACGGACGACGAACGCGCGTGGGTCAAGACCATCTACGGCGTGACCTTGCCGGGCGAGGACGAAGTCAAGGACATCGAAGCGTCGGCCCGCTATTACGAAGCGGAAAACGGCGACCTGCACCTGCGCACCGACTTTTTGCTGGAAGAAGAGGACGGCCCGTCGCGCATCGTCACGGTGGCCTTCATCCTGGCGCGCAAGATGCTGTTCTCGGTGCACACCGACGATTTGCCGGTGTTCCGCCTGGTGCGCATGCGCGCCCGCTCGCGGCCCGGCTCGATCGCCGACTACATGGACGTGCTGCTGGACCTGTACGCGACCGACGCCGAATACTCGGCCGACGCGCTGGAAGGCATCTACCAGAACCTGGAAGAAGTCAGCGGCCGCGTGCTGCAGGAAGAGTTCACCGACCAGGACGCGGCCGCCGCGCTGAACGCCATCGCCCACGAGGAAGACTTGAACGGCCGCATCCGCCGCAACATGATGGATACGCGGCGCGCGGTCAGCTTCCTGATGCGCGGACGCTTGTTGAATTCGGAACAGTTCGAGGAAGCGCGTCAGATTCTGCGCGACATCGAATCGCTGGACGGCCACACGTCCTTCCTGTTCGACAAGATCAACTTCCTGATGGACGCCACGGTCGGCTTCATCAACATCAACCAGAACAAGATCATCAAGATCTTCTCGGTGGCCAGCGTGGCCTTCCTGCCGCCGACCCTGATCGCCTCGATCTACGGCATGAACTTCAAGTGGCTGCCGGAGCTGGAATGGCAGCTCGGCTACCCGTTCGCCGTCGCGCTGATGATCACCAGCGCCATCGCCCCGTTCTGGTACTTCCGCCGCCGTGGGTGGTTGAAGTAAGCGTTACACCGGCTGCGGGCTGAATTCCAGCGACAGGGTGCTGAAGTAGGGCGCCGTGATCCATTTTTCGTTCAGCGACAGCGCGCGGTCGTACAGCGCCGCCTTGATGTCGATGCCGATCTTGCTGAAGTCGAACGGCTGCTTGTCGCGCGCGGTGCAGGCCGAGGCGGCGCCGGCCAGGAAGGCTTGCTCGTCGAACGCGCCCGACCACAACTGCGCCTGCAGCCCCTCGACGATCGCTTCCGCCTGCACCGCCTCGGTCTCCACATCCTTGTTGGAGGCATCGTGCACCGCCTCCATGACGAACTGCGCATCCGCGCCGCGCGCCAGCAGGCTGAGGAAGCCGTGCCGCAGCGGCAGGGCCGACTCCACCACGTAGTGCAACAGATCGTGCGGCAAGATGCCCTGGCGCGGCATCACGGTGTCGGTGCAGCTGCCGTTGTTGCGCACGAAGCGCAACACATCGTATTTGTCGGTCTTGGACCGTTTTTCAGCAATCAATTTCATAACGCGCAATATTAATCCGATAGTCACACAATTATGCGCCTTACAAGGGCCGTAAATAGTCACCAACTTTCACGACCGTAATTAATTTCGCATAAGTTTTCACTTAGAATGGCGGCCTGTGTCACGCTCCGGTCAACCGCACCGGTTGTTCTGGCCGGAGAAAGCACAAAGAATGAGCAAAAAACGGCAATTTTTCCCCCGTCAGGTGGTCGAGGCCGGCGGCAATCGCTGGGACTGGGCCCTGCTGCCCATCGTGCTGGCGCTGTTCGTCCTGCTGGCCTACGGCAGTCAGCAAATGGTCCGCCCGTACGAGCTGGGCCAGACCTTGCCCATGTCGCTGGACCCGAGCCACCTGCCGTACTACCTGCTGCGCACCACGCTGCGCATGTTCATCGCGCTGGGCGCGTCGGTGGTGTTCAGCTGCGTGTTCGCCGCCCTCACCACCAAATACCGGCTGGCCGAAAAAGTGCTGGTGCCGATGCTCGACATCCTGCAATCGATCCCCATCCTGGGCTTCCTGTCGATCACCGTCACCGCCTTCATCGCCTTCTTCCCCGGCAGCCTGCTGGGCGTGGAGTGCGCGGCGATCTTCGCCATCTTCACCTCGCAGGCCTGGAATATGGCGTTCTCCGCCTACCAGGGCTTCCGCAGCGTGCCGGCCGAATTGTCGGAAGCGGCGCGCGTGTTCCAGCTCTCGGGCTGGCAGCGCTTCTGGCGCCTGGAGCTGCCGTTCGCCATGCCCGGCCTGCTGTGGAACATGATGATGTCGATGTCCGGCGGCTGGTTCTTCGTGGTGGCGTCGGAAGCGATTTCGGTCTCCGGCCAGGACATCAAGCTGCCCGGCATCGGTTCCTATATCGCCATGGCCATCGCCCAGAGCGACATGGGCGCCATCGGCTGGGCCATCGGCGCCATGCTGGTCGGGGTGCTGATGTACGACCAGCTGTTCTTCCGACCCTTGCTGGCCTGGGCCGACAAGTTCCGCTTCGAGGAAACCGGCAGCGACACCGCCCAGCAATCGTGGCTGCTCACCTGGCTGCGCCGCACCGAGCGCACCCAGGCGATGGTGGCATGGTTCGGCAACCTGCTGTCGCGCTCCATCGCCCTGTTCCGCCTGAGCCACGACGGCACCTCGATCCGCGCCCGCCGCGACCAGCCGTCGCTGGTGCCGCAGCGCGTGTGGGACGCGGTGATCGCCGCCGTGGTGTTCTACGCCTTGTGGAGCCTGGGCCACTTCATCAGCACCGAAGTCGGCTGGGCCGAGGTGGGGCATGTGTTCGTGCTTGGCCTGTACACGCTGGCGCGCGTGATCCTGCTGCTGGCGCTGGCCGCCCTGGTGTGGGTGCCGGTCGGCGTCTGGATCGGCATGAACCCTCGCTGGGCTTCGCGCACGCAGGCGGTGGCGCAGTTCCTCGCCGCCTTCCCGACCAACCTGGTGTTCCCGGTGGCGGTGGTGCTGATCGTGCGTTATAACTTGAACCCGGACATCTGGCTGTCGCCGCTGATGATACTCGGCACCCAGTGGTATTTGCTGTTCAACGTGATCGCCGGCGCCTCCACCATTCCGACCGAGCTGCGTCACGCCGCCAAGAACTTCGGCCTGACCGGCTGGCTCAAATGGCGGCGCTACCTGCTGCCGGCGATCTTCCCCAGCTTCGTCACCGGCGCCATCACCGCCACCGGCGGCTCGTGGAACGCCAGCATCGTGGCGGAATATGTCAGCTGGGGCCCGACCACGCTGAAGGCGCACGGCATCGGCAGCTACATCCAGGAGATGACCACCGCCGGCGACTTCCCGCGCATCGCGCTGGGCATCGGCGTCATGTGCATCTTCGTCATGGGCTTCAACCATTTCGTGTGGCGCCGCCTGTACACCATGGCCGAGAGCCGGCTGCATTTCTAGTATTGAGATCGAATTATGAGCACTCCTATCGTCGAATTGAAATCGGTCGGCAAGCATTTCCGTGGCGCCGACGGCTCCGCGCGCTCGGTGCTGGAAGGCGTGGACTTCACGCTGCACGAAGGCGAGATCGTCGCGTTGCTGGGCCAATCGGGTTCCGGCAAATCGACCATGCTGCGCATCATGGCGGGCCTGATCCAGGCCGACGCCGGCCAGGTGCTGTATCGCGGCATGCCGCTGTACGGCACGGCGCGCGGTATCCGCATGGTGTTCCAGTCGTTCGCGCTGTTCCCGTGGTTGACGGTGCAGAAGAACGTCGAGCTGGGGCTGGAGGCGCAGGGCATGCCGGCCGAGGAGCGCGCGCGCCGCGCCGAGAAGGTGATTGAGCTGATCGGCCTGTCCGGCTTCGAAGGCGCGCTGCCGCGCGAGCTGTCGGGCGGCATGCGCCAGCGCGTCGGCATCGCCCGCGCGCTGGTGATGGAGCCGGAGGTGCTGTTGATGGACGAGGCGTTTTCCGCGCTGGACGTGCTGACCGGCGAGCGCCTGCGCGAAGAGATACTGGAGCTGTGGCAGTCCGGCCAGATCCCGACCAAGGCGATCCTGGTGGTGTCGCACAACATCGAGGAAGCGGTGATGATGGCCGACCGCGTGCTGATCTTCGCCAGCGATCCTGGCCGCGTGCGCGCCGAGTTGCCGATCTCGCTGCCGCAGCCGCGCAAGGCCGAGGGGCCGGAAGTGCGCCAGCTGATCGACAAGGTGTATGAGTTGATGACCGCCGGCGCCGGCCGCCGCGGCTTGATCAGCGAGAAGGAGGTCAAGCTGCAGCTGGGCGATCGCCTGCCGCAGGCCGACATCGCGCACATGGAAGGTATCGTGGAGCTGCTGTCCGAAGAGCCGTTCTCCGGCCGCGCCGACCTGCCGCAGCTGGCCGAAGAAACCGAGCTGACCGACGCCGAGCTGCTGGAAGTGTTGAACGGTTTGATACTGCTGGGGTTTGCCTACCTGACCAACGGCGATATCCTGCTGACCGATTTGGGCGGCAGGTACGCGGCGGCCAGCAACACGGAGCGGCAGGACATCTTCGGCAAGCAGCTGCTGGAGCATGTGCCGCTGATCGCCTACATCTGCCACGGCCTGCAGCAGGACAAGTCGGGCGACCTGCCGGAGGAGCTGTTCCTCAAGCTGCTGCGCTTCACGCTCAGCGAAGAAGAGGCGGAACGCGCACTGCGCGTCGCCATCGAGTGGGGCCGCTACGGCGACCTGTTCGAATACAACTTCAACACCGGCGTGATCCAGCAGTCCGAAGAGGACGAGGAAGACGAAATCTAACCCGGGGGTCAAGTCTGACATTCGGACACGGGCTCTGCCGTAATGCTATCTACGGCAGAGCCCGTGTCCGAATGTCAGACTTGACCCCGGGTCTTTACGCCAACTTTTTGAACACGCGGGCGGCGGCGGCGATGGTCTCGTCGATCACCGCGTCGCTGTGTTGCGCCGAGACGAAGCCGGCCTCGAACGCGGCCGGCGCGAAGTACACGCCTTCGTCCAGCATCGCGTGGAAGAACACGTTGAAGCGCGCGCGGTCGCCGGCCATCATTTCGGCGTAGTTGTTCGGCGGCGTCTCGCTGAAGTACAGGCCGAACATGCCGCCCACGGCGTCGGCGCAGAAGACGATGCCCGCTTCCTTGGCCGCCTTGGTCAGACCGGCCGCCAGGCGCGTAGCCGTCGCGCTCAGTTTCTCGTAGAAGCCCGGCTCCTGGATGATCTTCAGGGTCGTCATGCCGGCCGCCACCGCCACCGGGTTGCCCGACAAGGTGCCTGCCTGGTAGACGGCGCCCAGCGGCGCCATCTTGCTCATCAGCTCAGCGCTGCCGCCGAAGGCCGCCACCGGCAGGCCGCCGCCGATTACCTTGCCCAGCGCCGTCAGGTCCGGCTTGATGCCGTACAGCTGCTGCGCGCCGCCCAACGCGACGCGGAAGCCGCACATCACTTCGTCGAAGATCAGCACCGCACCGTGCTTGGTGCACAGCGCGCGCATGGCCTGCAAGAACGCCTCGGTGGCCTTGATCAGGTTCATATTGCCGGCCACCGGCTCGACGATCACGCAGGCGATTTCGTCGCCGAACGAGGCGAACGCCTCTTCCAGCTGCTGCACGTTGTTATAGTCCAGCACCAGCGTGTGCTTGACGAAGTCCTCCGGCACGCCGGCCGATGTCGGATTGCCGAAGGTGAGCAGGCCGCTGCCCGCCTTGACCAGCAGCGAATCGGCGTGGCCGTGGTAGCAGCCTTCGAACTTGATGATCTTGTCGCGGCCCGTGGCGCCGCGCGCCAGGCGCAGCGCGCTCATGGTCGCCTCGGTGCCCGACGAGACCAGGCGCACCTGCTCGATCGACGGCACCAGGCGGCAGATTTCTTCGGCCATCAGGACCTCGCCTTCGGTCGGCGCGCCGAACGACAGGCCGCGCGCGGCCGCCTCCTGCACCGCCTTCACCACCACCGGATGCGCGTGGCCGACGATGGCCGGGCCCCAGGAGCCGATGTAGTCGATGTAGCGCTTGTCGTCCGCGTCCCAGAAGTACGGGCCTTCGGCGCGGGTGATGAAGCGCGGCGTGCCGCCCACCGAGCGGAAGGCGCGCACCGGCGAGTTGACGCCGCCGGGCGTGGTTTTCTGGGCGCGTTCGAACAGCTGGTCGTTTTTGGAAGTCGTGGTCATGATGGCATCTTCAATATCAAGTTGGTAAAGCCTGCTGCATGTGGAAGAAACGGTTAGGTATGAACTTGCCCATGCCGTAGCGCTGGGCGTGCGCCAGTGCGCCGACGGTGTATTCCTGGGCCGCCTTCACCGCGTCCGGCACGTCGCTGCCGCGCGCCATGAAGGCGGTGATCGCCGCCGACAGCGTGCCGCCGGCGCCGAGGAATGGGCCGGGCATATGCTGCCAGGCGTCGTGGCTGATCACGCCGTCGGCGCCGAACAGGGTGTTGGCCAGCGTGTTCGGCGCGGCCGTTTCGCCCTGCGGCGAGCCGGCGTGGGTGCCGGTGACGAGCACGAATTCGCAGCCCAGGGCCAGCAAATGCTCGACGTCCGATTCCATGGTGTCCTCGGCGCCTTCGCGCCAGGTTTCGGCCAGCCGGCCCAGCTCCACCTGCGACAGCATCAGCAGCGTGGCCTGCGGCACCAGCAGCTGGCGCAAGGCGGTCAGCAGCTCTTCGATTTCGTCGACATCGGCCGGATCGGGCAGGCGGGAACTGAACGGATCGAGGATCAGCGGCGCATCGGGATAGTCGGACAGGATCTCGGCGATGGCCGCCACCTGCTCGACATTGTTCAACGCGCCGACCTTGAAGGCGGCCATCGTCATGTCCTCCAGGATCACGCGGGCCTGGTCGGAAACCCAGTCGGCATCGATGTCCTGGGCGTCTTCGACGCGGGCACTGTCGCCGATCAGCAACGCGGTGGTCACCGCCAGGCCGGTGCAGGAGAGGGCGGAAAATGCTGCCAGGTCGGCCTGGACGCCGATCGCGCCGGCCGGATCGGCGGCGCCGAAGCTTAATATGAGAGGAGATGTTTGGTTTTGCACGGCGGGTAGATTAAGATACCTAATTCAGCATTTTACTTGATTGAAGGGTGACAGAACGTGAGTAGCAATGAAACAACGCAGGAGTTCCAGACCTGGATGTGCCTGATCTGTGGCTGGATCTACGACGAACAAGCCGGCTTGCCGGACGAAGGCATCGCCGCCGGCACCCGCTGGGCCGACGTGCCGATGAACTGGAGCTGCCCGGAATGCGGCGCCCGCAAGGACGATTTCGAGATGGTAGCCATCTGATACCCCGCGCCGGCCGACTGGCGCAGCGTTAGTATCGCGCCAGCCGCCTCCCGCCTATGCTATGGTGTAGCCACCATTCCAGCGAACCGACTATGACGACGACCACGCCGCACGCTAATGCCCTGAAAATCATGGTGATCGACGATAGCAGCACGATACGTCGTTCGGCCGAGATCTTCCTGACCCAGGCCGGTTACCAGGTGGTACTGGCCGAGGATGGATTCGACGCGCTGGCCAAGATCAACGACCATCATCCTGCGCTGGTCTTCTGCGACATCCTGATGCCGCGCCTCGACGGCTACCAGACCTGCGCGCTGATCAAAAAAAGCGCCAAATTCCACGCCACGCCGGTGCTGATGCTGTCGTCCAAGGACGGCCTGTTCGACCGCGCGCGCGGCGCCATGGTCGGCTCGGCGGCCTACCTCACCAAACCATTTACCAAAGACAGCCTGCTGGCCGCGGTGCGCGAGCATACCGGCGGCGTCTCGCCACAAGAATAACGAAGAGAATAACTAAGCTTCAGGGGAATACCATGACCATACAAAGAATTCTGATCGTCGACGATTCGCCCACGGAGCGCTACTATCTGACCGACATCCTGGTCAAAAACGGCTTTTCCGTCTCCACCGCCGAAAACGGCGAGGAAGCGCTGGTCAAGATCAAGGCCGACAAGCCCCAGCTGATCCTGATGGACGTGGTCATGCCCGGCGCGAACGGCTTCCAGGTCACCCGCGCGATCGCCCGCGACCCCGATCTGCAGGACGTGCCGGTGATTATCTGCTCCAGTAAAAACCAGGAGACCGACCGAATCTGGGGCCTGCGCCAGGGCGCCCGCGACTACCTGGTGAAACCGGTCGACGCGGCCGAGCTGCTGGCCAAAATCGCCGCCCTCGGCTAAACGATGAGCAGCCAGACGCCCGATACCCCAGCCACACCGGCCGGTCCGGAACGCCGCAGCCGCCTGCGCCAGTATCAGGTGCAGCTGCTGGAGCGCATGCAGGCCGCCAAGACCGGCGTCGCCGTCGGCGGCCGCGAACTGGGCGTGCTGATAGGCGGCCGTCTTTGCCTGCTTGATCTGACGCAGATTAGCGAGATCGTGCCGTTGCAGCCGGTCACGCCGGTGCCGCTGGCGCAGCAGTGGTACCACGGCCTGGCCAATATACGGGGCAACCTGACCGGCGTGATCGACCTGGCGTGCTACCAGGGCCAGGCCGCCGGCGACGCCGCCGCCTCCGACTGCCGTTTGATCACATTCGCGCCGGCACTGGGCTTCAACTGCGCACTGCTGGTCGAGCGCGTGCTGGGCCTGCGCAAGCTGGCCGACATGCAGGCGGCGGAGGCGCCGGACGATGCCGGACCCGAATGGCGCCGCCAGCATTTCACCGACAGCGAGGGCCAGCAATGGACCCGCGTCGACCTGGCGCAACTGGTGCGCGAAGCGCGTTTTCTGCACGTTGGTTTGTAAGGGCGGCATACTGATGTAGGTCGCAACTAATCCGGAGAGGGTGGAATGGCTTTCAAGATGGGGTTTTTCTCGCGTGGCAACCGGAGTGCCGGCCAGGATCTGGCAGCGAATTCAGAATTCGGCGAAGCGGGCGATTCGCAGTTCATGCACGCCGCCGTCCAGGCGGAGCAGGCGCCCGCCAGCACCAGTCACGCCGACAGCGAAGACAGCGCCGCGCCGCTGCGCCTGCGCGATGCGCTGGGCCGGCGTGGCGGTGCACCGCTCGCGGCGGCCGAAGCGGGCGCCGGCTTCAAGCTGCCGCTGATCGGCCACCTGCCGGCGCAACGCCAGCTGAGCATCCTGTCGACGGCGCTGGCGGTCAGCTTGCTGCTGAGCGCCTTGTTCGTCGCCCTCAACACCATCCACAGCGCCAACCGCTCGACCCAGACCCAGGTCGCCAGCGATGCGCTGATGCACTCGCAGCGCATCGGCAAGGCCACGCCGAACGCGGTGCAGGGCAGCGCCGAAGGCTTCCGCCAGCTGGAGGAAAGCCGCAATGAACTGAACAACGACTTCCAATTGATGACGCGCGGCGGCCGCTATCAGGGCCGCGAGATCGGCGAGCCGATTTCGTCGCTGGCGCCGGTGGTCGCCGCCGCGCGCAAGCAGTGGAACCAGTCGGACAAGGCGGCCAACACCATCCTGCTGCTGAAGGCCGACCTGAGCGACGTTGACAAGACGCTGCACAAGCTCAACGCCATGTCGCCCGGCCTGTTGACCCACACCGAGGAAATCTCCACGCTCAAGGTGCAGCGCGGCGGTTCGGCGCGCGAGATCGCGGCGCTCGGCAAGCTGACCATGCTGACCCAGCGCATGAGCCGCAGCGCCGGCGAGTTCCTGATCGGCGGCGGCATCAAGTCGGACAGCGCGTTCCAGCTGGGGCGCGACACCACCGTGTTCCGCAATACCATCGACGGTTTCCTCAACGGCAGCGCGCCGCTCGGACTGGCCGCCGTGCGCGAGCCGGACCTGCGCGAGAAGTTCACGGCGCTCAAGACCGAATTCGAGGAATACCAGAAGCTGGTCACGGGCATCCTCGACAAGCTGGATAAATTCAGCGCCGCCAAGGGCGCGGAGCAGCTGATCTTCACCGACAACGAAGCGCTGCGCCAGCGCCTGTCGGTCTTGCAGCAGGCCTACCGCCAGGACCAGGATTCGCTCGGCACGACCTTCTGGCTGATGGTGGCCGGCGGCATGCTGACGCTGGTGTCGGCGGCGGCCATCGGCCGCGTGCTGCTGGTCGATTCGTACAACCGCACCCGTGGCGCCGACCGCCGCCGCCAGGAGGCGGAAACCATGCGCCAGCAATCGCAGCGCAAGGAAGAAGAAGCCAAGGCCATGAACGACCAGAACCAGGCGGCGATTCTGCGCCTGATGAACGAACTGCAGGAAGTGGCGGACGGCGACTTGACGGTGCAGGCCACGGTGTCCGAGGACATCACCGGCGCCATCGCCGACTCGGTCAACTACACGGTGGAAGAGCTGCGCGGCCTGGTGGGCCGCGTGACCGCCACCGCCGAGCAGGTGACCAAGGCGTCCACCCACGCGCAGAGCATCTCCAGCGACCTGCTGCTGGCGTCGCAACAGCAGTCGCGCGAGATCCAGGATGCGTCGGCCACGGTCGTGAAGATGGCCAACGAGATCACCGACGTCTCGCGCTCCGCCAGCGAATCGGCCGACGTGGCGCGCCAGTCGGTGGCGGCGGCGCAGCAGGGCGCGACGGCGGTGGAAAACGCGATCAAGGGCATGCACGAGATCCGCGAGCAGATCCAGGATACTTCCAAGCGCATCAAGCGCCTGGGCGAATCGTCGCAGGAGATCGGCGAGATCACCGAACTGATTTCCGACATTACCGAACAGACCAACGTACTGGCGCTGAACGCCGCAATCCAGGCCGCGTCGGCCGGCGAGGCGGGACGCGGCTTCTCGGTGGTGGCGGAAGAGGTGCAGCGCCTGGCGGAACGCTCGGGCGAGGCGGCCAAGCAGATCGGCGCGCTGGTGCGCACCATCCAGACCGATACCCACGACGCCGTGGCCGCAATGGAGAAGTCGACCCAGGGCGTGGTCGAAGGGGCGCGCCTGTCCGACGCGGCCGGCGCGGCGCTGAACGACATCTCGCAGGTGTCGAACCGCCTGGCCGAGCTGATCTCCGGCATCTCGATGGCGACCGGCCAGCAGGCCACGTCGGCGACCGGCGTGGCGCAGAACATCCAACACATTTTGACGGTGACCGAGCAGACGCAGGACGGCACCCAACAAACCGCACAATCGATTCATAAGCTGTCAGTGCTGGCGCAGGAATTGAAAAACTCGGTGGCGCGCTTCCGTATCGCGTCCTGAACCGCCCATCATTGAAAGGCCGAGGCAAGCATGACCACAACTGATTTTCCGAATCCGCCGCAACCGCAATTTGATACCGGCCCCTTGTCGTGGGTGATGGTGGAGATCCGCGAGTCGCTGGCACGCTCGAAGACCGCCCTGTTCGAAGCGGGCGGCCGGGCGCCGGAAGATCAGGCGACCCAGCTGCAGCACGCCAAATCCCATCTGCACCAGGCGCATGGCGCGCTGATGATGGTGGACGTGGACGGCGTCGGCCTGGTGACTCAGGTGGCCGAGGAGGCGCTGGACCGCTTCAAGGCCGGTGCGCTCAAATGCAGCACCGATCATGCGCAGACGCTGGCGGAGCTGTATCAGGCATTGGTCGAGTATTTGCAGGAGCTGCTGGAAGGCGGCCCGTCGCAGCCGGTCAAGCTGTTCCCTTACTACCGCGCGGTGCAGGAGATGCTGGGTACGGAGCGCGTCCATCCGGCCGACTTGTTCTATCCCGATTTGTCGCGCAGCGCCGATCTGTCGGCCGCCGGCGAAGTGCCCGCCGCCGACTACACGGCCTATCGTCAGCGCTTTGAGAAATCGCTGCTGCCATATCTGAAGAGCGCCGACGCCGCGCAGCAGCAGGAGCATGCCGCCGCGCTGCTGGAGGCGGTGAAACTGGTCGCCTCGGCGCAACAGGACGCCAAGGCGCGCACCTTCTGGCTGGCGATGCAGGCCTTCGCCGAGCTGGTGGCCAATGGCGAGCTGGCGGGTGGGTTGTACGTCAAGCAGCTGTTCGGCATGATCAATTTGCAGATACGCCGCCTGAGCCAGGGCACCGCCGCCCAGCCGGACGCGATGCTGCGCGACGCCCTGTTCTTCATCGCCGCCGCCGGACCTGCTTCGGCTTCGGAAACGGTGCAGCGCCTGCGCCGCGTGTTCGCGCTCGACGGCCTGGTGCCGGCCGACTACGAACGCCGCCGCTACGGCCAGATCGACCTTGAGGCGCTGGAGCGCGCCAAGGCCGGCATGGCGAAGGCGAAAGCCAACTGGGACCGGCTGGCCGGGGCGGAAATCGATCCGGCGCTGGACGCGGCTTTCGGCGGCGCGTTGGGCGATGTGGCCGGGGCGTGCGATCAACTGGAGATGCCGGCGCTGAGCGTGCTGCTGCGGCAGCTGGCCGAGGTGGCGCATACCGCCATCTCCGCCGGCCGCAGCGAGGAGCTGGCGCTGGAGATGGCCACCGCGCTGCTGTTCGCGGAACATGGACTGGAGCAGATCCGCCATCTGCCCGACGATTTCGCCGCCCACGCCGACACGATAGGCGCGCGTCTGCTGGCGCTGGTGTCCGGCGATACGCCGCCGGAGCCTGCGCAGTGGCAGCGCGGCCTGGCGCAGCAAATGCAGCAGGACGACACCGTCGTCGCGCTGGCGATGGAAATGAAAACCGGCCTGCGGCAGGTGGAGAAGGTGCTCGACGAGTATTACATCGATCCTTCGAAGCGGCCGTCGCTGGTGGACTTGGAGCGGGTGCTGCACCAGTTGCAGGGCGCGCTGGCGATGCTCGACCAGGAGGGCGCGACGCAGGCGGCGCAGCACGTGAAGGCCGCCGTGCATGCGCTGGCGGCCGGCGAGGGCGATCCGTCATTGGAACCGAAGGCGCTGGACGATATCGCGCAGAACGTCGGCGCGCTGGGCTTCTTTGTCGATATGCTGGCGCAGAACGCGGCCGGCGCGCGCGAGCGCTTTGCGTTCGACGCGGAGCATGGCACTTTCCGTTCGGTGCCGTTCAAGAAGATGGCGGGTTCGGAGTCGATACCGGTGCTGGACCAGCAGGTGCCGGCGCCGGCGCCCGTGGCCATGCCGGTGCAAGCGCCGGCGCCCGCCAGCAGCGATGCGGCGGTGGAGGCCGAGCTGCTCGATATCTTCATCTCCGAGGCGCAGGATGTGCTGAAGTTTGTCGACGCGACGCTGGCCAAACCGCGCGCGGAGTCGGGTAGCGAGGAACATCTGACCATGCTGCGGCGCTCCTTCCATACGCTCAAGGGCAGCGGACGGATGGTGGGGTTGAACCAGTTTGCCGATGCGGCGCATGGCATCGAGCGGGTGATGAATGTGTGGCTGGCGGAAGCGCGGCCGGCGACGGATGCGCTGTTTGATCTGCTGGGCGAGGCAGCGCGGCAGATGGGCGCCTGGGTGGCGGAGTTGGTGGCGTCCGGCGTTTCGGCGCGCAATGCGGATGCGCTGGTCGCTGCCGCGGCGCGGGTGCAGGACGGCGGCGATTTTGCGATCGATGCGCCGATTTCGCCGCCGCTGTCGCCAGTGCCGCCGGCGGAAGTTGTGGCGGAGGAGGACCCTGCGCTTGCCGCAACCGAGGCAGCGCCGGAGGACGATGTGCCGCCGGCGGTGGAACCGGCAGCGCCGCCGGCGTTTGCCGCTACCGGCAACGTCATCGAATTCCCGACCATCACGCCGGTGGTGCCGCGCGACGACAACGTCAAGCATATCGGCGAGCTGGAAATCCCTCTGCCGCTGTACAACATCTATCTGCACGAGACGGACGAACTGGTTCGCTTGCTGACGCAGGACTTTGGCGAATGGCGGCATGAGCCGCGCCGTCCGGTCAATGGGGAGGCGTTGCAGGCGTCGCATACGCTGGCTGGCACGTCGGGCACGGTGGGCTTCAAGTCCTTGCGTGAGCTGGCGCTGGCGCTGGAGTCCACGCTCCAGGCGTTGCTGCCGCCTGCGCCGCATCTGGACCAGGTGCAGCATGATTTGCTGGACTTTACGATAGAGCGCATCCGCCAGATGCTGCAGAGTTTTGCGGCGGGCGACATGCCGTCCGCACAGCCGGAGCTGGTCACGGCGCTGCACGATCTGCGTGCGGAGCTGGAGGCGACGCCACCTGCCGCCAGCAATGCGATCGAAGCGCGACTCGATGATCTGGTCGCGGAGACGATGCATGACATCACCAGCGCACCGCCCGCGCCGATGGAGTCGATGATGGACAGGTTGTTCCGCGAGGCGTTTGATGCGCTCAGTGGAAGCGTGCCGGAATCCGATGCCCCGGTGGTGGCGGAAGCACCGAAAAAGACAGAAGCGCGGACTGACGACAGCATCGATGATCTGTTCAACGCCGCGTTTGACGACTCCTTCGCCGAACCGCCGCTCAAGATCGCCGAGCCGCTGGCCCCGGAGCCGGAGCCAGAACCGGAGCCAGAGCCGGAGCCAGAGCCGGACCCAGAGCCGGAGCCAGAGCCAGAGCCAGAGCCAGAGCCAGAGCCGGTAGCTGCCGCGCCGGAGCCAGAACCCGAGCCCGACCAGGTCATCGAGCCGCAGCCGGAGCCTGAGCTGGAAGCCGAGATCCTCGAACTCCCGCCTGCCGAACCAGAAATCCTGACCGCCGCACCAGCGATCTTCAACGACGAACTGGATGCCGACCTGCTGCCAGTCTTCCTGGAAGAGGGCGCGGACCTGCTGCCGCAAGTAGGCGAAGCATTGCGCGCCTGGCAGCACAGTCCCGCCGACACCGCGCACGCCCAAAGCCTGCTGCGCCTGCTGCACACCGTGAAGGGCAGCGCCCGCATGGCCGGGGCAATGCGCCTGGGCCAGCACGCCCACGAAATCGAAACGCACATTGAAAACATGGTGCACGCCGGTTCCGCCACGCCGCAGGCGTTCGATGAACTGCTGGCCCACTACGATCACGCGCTGCTGCTGTTCGAACAGCTCCAGCACCCGGAGGCATTGCAGCAGGCCGCCGCCGGCCTGGCCGTCGATGTCGCCAGCATGGAGGCCGGCGAGCCTGACATCGCCGGCACCAGCGACATCACCGCCGACGCCATCGACGGCCCCGCCGCGCCAGCCGTCGCGCCGGCCCCACACGCACCGGCCGACGACCTGCAATCCAGCGTCAAATCGCCGCTGGTTCGCGTACGTGCCGACATCCTTGACCGTCTGGTGAACCAGGCCGGTGAAGTATCGATCTCCCGCTCCAAGCTGGAAAACGAAGTAGAGACGTTGCGCGCCTCGCTGTTCGACTTCTCCGAAAACCTGGCCCGCCTGCGCCGCCAGCTGCGCGAAGTCGAAATGCAAGCCGAATCGCAGATCGCCTCCCGCATGTCGATATCGAGCGAACGCGAATTCGACCCGCTCGAGTTCGACCGCTTCACGCGCCTGCAGGAGCTGACCCGCATGATGGCGGAGAGCGTCAACGACGTCGCCTCCTTCCACGAAAGCCTGACCCGCAGCGTCGACAACGCCGGCGACGACCTGGTGCTGCAAGCGCGCCTCACGCGCGACCTGCAACGCGACCTGATGCGGGTTCGCATGGTGCCATTCGCCAGCATCTCCGAGCGCCTGTTCCGCGTCGCCCGCCAAAGCGCCAAGGAAGTCGACAAGCGCGTCAACCTGGATATTCGCGGCAGCGCGGTGGAAGTGGACCGCAGCGTGCTGGAACGCATGGCCGCGCCATTCGAACACCTGCTGCGCAACGCCATCGCGCACGGCGTGGAAAGCCGCGCCGCCCGCAGCGAAGCGGGCAAGAGCGAAACCGGCGAACTGCTGGTGCAGGTCACGCAGCAGGGCAATGAAGTCGTTATCGAGTTCACCGACGACGGCGCCGGCCTCGATCTGGAACGCATCCGCGCCAAGGCGATCAGCAACGGCCTGCTGCAAGCAGACGAAGAAGTCAGCGACGCCCAGATCGCCGACCTGATTTTCGAACCCGGCTTCTCCACCGCTGAAGCGCTGACCGAGCTGTCCGGGCGCGGCGTCGGCATGGACATCGTGCAGTCCGAAGCGCAGGCGCTGGGCGGCCGTGTCGACACGTTCTCGGAGCCTGGCAAGGGCACCCGCTTCACCATCCACCTGCCGTTGACGCTGGCCGTCACACAGGTCGTGCTGCTGGCTGCCGGCGGCAAGACCTACGCGCTGCCCGCCATCCTGGTCGAGCAGGTGCTACAGATGAAGGACGCGGCGCTGGTTGAAGCGCATCACAACGGATATGTACCGATTCAAGGCCAGCACGCCGTGCTGCACTACCTGCCCGCCTTGCTGGGCGACGCGGCGGCGCACCCGCCGGTGCAGCGCTCCGCGCCGGTGATGATGCTCAAGAACGGCAACGAGCGGCTGGCGGTGCGCGTCGATGAAGTGCTGGGCAACCGCGAGGTCGTCATCAAGAACATCGGCCCGCAGCTGGCGCGCATGGTCGGCATCGCCGGCGCCACGGTGCTGGGTTCGGGCGACATCGTCCTGATCCTGAACCCGGTGGCGCTGGCGCAGCACCTGGCGCATCATCCCGAGATGAGGCAGCACTATGCGCAAGCGGCCGGCGACAGCCCCGCGCCGCGCGCCGCGGGCCGCTCGATCATGGTGGTTGACGATTCGATGACGGTGCGCCGCGTAACCCAGCGCCTGCTGGAGCGCGAAGGCTACAGCGTGGTCCTGGCCAAGGACGGTGTCGACGCGCTGGAACAACTGCAAGGCGCCACGCCGGACCTGATGCTGGTCGATATCGAAATGCCGCGCATGGACGGCTTCGACCTGACCCGCAACGTACGCGGCGACGAGCGCACCAGGGACATCCCCATCATCATGATCACCTCCCGCAGCGCCGACAAGCACCGCAACTACGCGCTGCAACTGGGCGTGAACGCCTACTTCGGCAAACCGTTCCAGGAGCCGGTGCTGCTGGACGCGATCGAGGGACTATTGAAACAGTAACACCGGGGTCAAGTCTGACATTCGGACACGAGGTCAGCTTTTGAGTGACGTACAGTAGAGCTTGTGTCCGAATGTCAGACTTGACCCCCATGGGAATTTGCATGAAGAGTCCCAAGAAAACACTGATTTGATCTCCGCTCATGATTAATCACAAATTAGATCGCCTCGTCACGGAACGCCTGGTACTCCGAGTTCCCACGATCGAAGACAGCGCCGGCGTTCTCGCTTATCGCGTGTCCAACCGCGTCCATCTGCATGCGTGGGAGCCTGAGCGGTCGGAGCAGTTCTATACCTTGCAGGCAGTCGAAAGCCGGCTGCGCACGATGGAAGACGAGGTCGCAGAAAGATCGGCGCTTTACTGGCTGGTACTGGCGGCGGGCGGCGCTGAAGTGATCGGTGAATGCAGTTTCACGAATATTATCCAGGGCCCTTTTCAGGCGTGCCATTTGGGATTTTCCCTCGGCAGCGGCCATCAGGGGCGCGGCTACATGCGTGAAGCCCTGGAAGCGGCTATTCCCCATGCCTTCGAGACTCACGGCCTGCATCGCATCATGGCCAATTTTCAGCCGAACAACCAGCGCAGCGAGAAACTGTTGTCCCGACTGGGATTCAAGCGCGAAGGATTGGCGAAGGAATATTTGAAAATCAACGGCCAGTGGGCTGACCATGTGCTGACTTCCCTGCTCAATCCAGCGCGGGAAACGGCGGCCTGAACTGGCCTGCCGGGGTCAGGACGCTGCGCGCACCGCAGCCTCGATCTTGGCCACATCGATTTTGCGCATCTCCATCATCGCCGCGAACGCGCGCTTGGCCACATCGCCGCCCTTGGCCATGGCGTCGGTCAGCACGCGCGGCGTGATCTGCCACGACAGGCCCCATTTGTCCTTGCACCAGCCGCAGGCGCTCTCCGCGCCGCCGTTGTTGACGATGGCGTTCCAGTAGCGGTCGGTTTCGGCCTGGTCGTCGGTGGCGATCTGGAACGAGAACGCTTCGCTGTGCGTGAAGGCTTTCCCGCCAATCAGGCCGATGCACGGGATGCCGCAGACCGTGAACTCGACTGTCAAAACGCTATCCGCCTTCCCACCCGGGAAGTCGGACGGCGCGCGGTGCACCGCGCCGACCTTGCTGTCGGGGAAGGTGCGGGCGTAGAAGTGGGCGGCTTCTTCGGCGTCATGGTCGTACCAAAGGCAAAGCGTGTTCTTGTTCATCGTCTTCCTCCTCAAAATGGTTGGCCGACATAGTCTACCTCCGCTTTCTTACGGGGCGGCGCTAGCTTGCCGTAGGGCTAGCGGGCATTTGCAAGTCATTTGTGGGTCGGACAAGATTAACGTTCTTCCAGCGGTCACCGATATTCCATCGGCGGCGCTTTATCTACGGGAAGAATGCATCATGTCAGTCACCAGCACATACACATTCATACAGGGGTACTTTAACGGTATCTTTATCTGCCAGAACACCGTGAGCGGAGCGGATCAACCGTTCACCGAATCGCCTCCGGGCAGCGTCGTGTCCGTCGTCCACCGTCCCAGCAACGAAATCGTGGTCGATCTCGGCAAGCTGATTAACACCAACGCCAACGTCGGCATGGTCGCCAATCAGCTGATCGCCGCCGGCGCCTCGCTCACCAGCGGCCTGCGGGTGCAGGGCACGCCGTGGATCAGCGTTCCCTACTTTATCCAGTCGCCGGCCGCGCACAAGCCTTTCGATATGCTGACCAAGGTCAATTTCGATTTTCATATCGAGACCCCGTGGGCTTGCAGCGATATCGACGGCACCATCTCGGTGTTCCTGTTCGTCTTCCTCGATAGCAAGAAGCACCTGCACGTGACGGTCGACGGCACCTGGTTTTCGTTCGAGGGCGGCGGGCCTTTCTGCGCCGGCCCCGCTTCCGATGCGTTGAAAGCCGCCATGCCGGCGGTGCGCAAGCAGGTGCAGAACCTGCTGCCGCAACTGATGTCGGCCGTCGCCAACGTCAAGTTCTCCAAGTCTTACTACTTGCCCGGCAATGGCACCAAGGCCGCCGGCACCGTCGTACAAAACGCCAGCGTCGATACGTCGCTTGGCTTGCTCCCAGCTTAAAAAGGAAAATGAAAATGGATAAGGATCAAAAACTGGTCAATGACATCTCCGCGCTGCTGCGCGAAGCGGGCTACACCGCCCTGACCGTGCATACCGACCATCACGGCACGCTGCTCAACGCTACCCGTGATCGGGGCGGCGTGGTGTTGCGGGTGTCGCCGGACATGCAGAAGGTTACGCGCCGCACCGAAGGCGGCGCGGCGGAAGCGCACGCCGAGCGGCTGGATGTACACGAGGTGCCTGCGATGGAAGGCGTGGAGCGGCAGATACGCGACAATCCCGAACTGGCCAAGGCGATGGGCATCCCGGCCCAGCATCTGAAGCACATCATGTAGTTCGCGTCGGTCCGGCCTTGCCCGCAAAGTGGGCGGGGCCCGATTGCGCGGCGCCGGCCAGCAGCTGCTGCGCCAGCGCTTCGATCTCAGGCGCCACCGGCGCGCCCAGCGCGCTCAATGCCATGCGTTGATAGCGGCGGTAGACCGACAATCCCGCTTCGAACGCGGCGTCGTCCAGATGGATGCGCATCAGGTCCGCGCTCAGCGCCTTGCAGTACTGGTCGGCCTCCAGCGCGCGCTCCAGCAACTGCGTGGCGGCGGCCGTATTGCCGGCATGGGCCAGCTGGCGTCCGGCGTCGCCCAGTGCGCGCGCCAGTTTGCCGCGCCATAGTTCGCGCCGCGCCAACAACCACGGCGCGCTTTCCCCGAGCAGCAATTCCCCCCGATACAGCGACAGCACCTGCGTGGCGGTCGCCAGCAGCGCGGCTTCGTGCGTCGCCGGGGCGGCGTCGCCGGCGGCGGCCCATTCCTGCGTCAGCGTTTGCAGGCGTGGCAGCAGCCGTTCCAGCGACGCGGTATCGCTCCAGCACTGCCGCGGCGCCAGCGACAGCGTTCCCTGTACCAGCAGGATGCAGCCCGCGCCCACCGTCGCCCTCAAGCGGGACAGCGTGGTTTCCAGCGCGTGGCGCGCGGTGTCGCCGTCGGCGTCCGGCCATAGCAATTCTGCGGCGCGCTCCAGCGAGATGCTGGACGGCGCGTGGGCCGCGATCAGTTTCAGGATGTCGAGCTGGCGGTGCTTGGATTTTCCTTGCGAGCGCAAGGGCTCGCCGGCGATGCGCAGCTCGAAGCCGCCGAAGCTTCGCACCTGCACCGGCCAGGGCCAGTTGTCGCCGGCGTCTTCCGGCGGCGCCAGGCGCCAGGCGCGCACCAGCATATTGGCCGCGCCGGGGATGATGCCGGCCGCCAGCGCGTGCGCGCACAGCGGTTGCAGGATGTGCGGCGTGGCGAAGGTCAGGTAGCCGCCGCCCTGCGAGGCGATGTGGTTCAGCGCGCGGCGCAGCTTGTCGTGCGCCAGCAGCAGCTGCGCCGGGTGCGCCCGTTGCAGTTGCGGCAGCGCCTGCGCCTTGCCGTCGGCGCCGGTGATGAACAGCCACGCCTCCAGCAGGTCGGCCAGGGTCGCCGCCAGCGGCGAGCTGTAGTCGCGGCCATGCTGGCGCAGCACGACGGTTTCGGCGGCGCAACGGTCGCGGTCCAGCAGCGTGTAAGCGACGCAGCTGGCGGCCTGCGCGTAGATTTCGTACGGCACGCTGCCGAAGCGCAGCGCCGCTTCATGCGCCAGGCGGGCGTACGCCAGCGCGCCCTGGCCGTCGCCGCGGCAGCTGGCCAGCCAGGTTTGCGTCAGCTGCAGATGGGCCACCAGGTTGTGGTGCTGCGGCGGCGTTTGCGCCGCCACGTCGGCGATGGCGGCGGCGGCCTTGTCGAGCTCTCCGCGCAGCAGGCAGGCGGCCGCGTACAGCAGCACATAGTGCGCGTCCATGATGCGGATGCCGCTGCTCTCCGAGCTGGCGCGGCAGGCGGCGAAGGCGGTGTCGAAGCGCGTGTGGTCCATGGCGGCCAGCGCGTCGTACAGCCGCACCAGGTGCGACAGGTAGCGCGCGTATGGCGGCAGCGTGGCCGCCTCCGGCAGCGCGTCCAGCAGCACGCGCACCGAGCGCACGGCGGCGTAGCGGCCGGACTGGTAGTAGTGCTGGCCCAGCATCGCGCCCAGCCGCACCTTCAGCGTCGGATCGGCCGGCTGGCGCAGTACGTCCAGCGCGCGCTGCTCCCACAGGTCCATGTCCTGGTGGCCGGGATCGGTCATGAACAAGCCGCTCCACATGCTGTGGGTCAGGTGGGCTTTCAGGTCGGGATCGGGCAGCTGGTCGTAGTCCTCCGACGGGTCCACGTGCTGCTGCAGGAAGGCGCGCAGCGGTTGTTCGGCGGCGCCGTCGAAGAAGTAGGAGCTGATGATGGCGCTCAGCGCCAGGAAGCGGTGCATCGGCCGGTGCTGTTCCGTGAACGCTTGCAGCGCCTTGAGCAGCGCGGCGCGGGCGCGCGCGGTGTCGCTCATGAACACGGCCAGGCCCAGCCAGTAGTAGTGCCATGGGCTGCGCTGCGCTTCGGGCAGGGCGTCGATCCAGCGCGCCAGCGTGGTGTGGCGGGCGCTGGCCAGCATCGCTTCGGCGCGCGATTCGATCAGGCCGGCCGCGCGTTCGGGCATGCCGTGTTCCAGTGCCAGCTTGATGGCGGTGTCGCCGCTGCCGTCGGCCAGCAGGGTGTCGATGCAGCCGGCGATCCAGGCGCGGCGCTGCGCGTCGTCGATGCGGGTGGCGGCCCACTTGCGCAGGAAGCCCTGGAACAGCGGATGCAGCGCATATTGGCGGCCCGGGTATTCGTAGATCAGCGCCCCCTGCGCGGCCAGGCGGGCCACGATGTCGGCCGCGTGCGGCGCGCCGGACAGCGCCTCCGCCCAGGCGCCGCTGAAGTGCGGCAGCCAGCACACGGCCAGCAGCGTGGCGCGTTCCTCGTCGCTGTAGGCGCTGAACACTTCCTCGGCCAGGTAGCCCACCATCGCTTCCGACAGCACATCCTCGGCGGCCAGCGCGGCGCCGGGGCGGCGCTTGAGCCACGAGGCCACCAGCGCGATGCCGGCGGCCCAGCCGCGCGTGAAGTTGTAGACGCTGTCGGCCACGCTGCCGGCATGGACGATGCCCAGCACGTTGAGCAGGATTTCGGTTTCGTCGCGGCTGAAGGCCAGCGCCGCGCCGTCCACTTCATGCATGTCGCCGTGCGCCAGCAGGCGCGCGCAGGCGGCCGGCGGCAGCGCTCGGCTCAGCACCACGACCTTGCTGGCCGGCGGCAGCTCGGCGGCCAGCGTGTCGAGGAACTGGCGGAAGAAGGGCGCGTCCTGGCAGCGGTGGGCGTCGTCGAGCACGATGCAGCTGGCCGGCGCCAGCGCCGCGCCCAATGCGCGCACGTACAGCCGCAGGTAGCCGTGCAGCGCCGGCAGGTGTTCGCGCAACAGCGGCGGCGGTTGCCAGCCGGGCGCCACGCCGCCGTTGGCGATCGCCTGTTCGAAGTAGAGCAGGAAGCTGGCCGGGTCGATGTCCGCCTCGTCCAGTCGCAACCACGCAACAGTGGGGCCGGCGGCCTGGCAGAATTCCAGCCCCAGGCTGGTCTTGCCGGAGCCGGCCGGCGCGGCGATCCAGGTCAGCGTGGCGGGCGAATCGAGCATGGCCTGCACGGCGCTGTGGCGGCCGATCAGACGGGCGACGGGACGGGAGGTCTTGGCAAGTGAAGCCATGATGGCGGTTCCTGGAAGCGGACTGCGCGGGAACCACCAGTTTAATTCTGATTATGAAAAGAACAAATCTTTAATTTCGACAACTATCGTGCTGCAAGGGGCGGCCGGGCCGCCCCCTGGCCTTGCGGCTTACACCGGATCGACCTTGTTGGTCAGCGTGAAGTGCGCCTCGGCGTAGTTGTCGCCGTCGACGAACATCCACCAGGTGCCGCTCTTGCCCGGCCCGACGGTGAACGGCGCCAGGTGGCCCTCCTGGTAGTTGTCGCCGTCGGCATAGCCCTCGCCGTAGCAGCGCAGCGTGGCCTTGACCTGGATGACGTCGTTGGCCAGCAGGTCCAGCGTCAGGATCAGGCGGCCCATCGCGTCGTCGGCCACCTGGTCGAACACCTTCACGATGTGGGTGTCGGACGACGGTCCCAGCTGGGCGATGTTGTAGAAATCGCCGACGCTGTGCGGATAGGCCGCGGCGGCGAATTCATAGTCGGTGGTCGCCATCCAGCCGTCGATGGTCATGCGGCGGAACCAGTGCGGCGGATCCTTCAGGTCCACCGTCACGTTGGCGGTCTGGTTGGCCTTCACCGTCACCGTTGCGGCGCCGTGCAGCTCCTGCTTGTCGGCGGTGACTTGCACGCTGCCCACCGGCACCCCGGTCAGCGTGAAGCTGCCGTCGGCGGCGCTGTGGGTGAACTGGTTCTGCGACAGCTGCACGCTGACGCCGGCCGCCGCCTTGTCGCCGTAGTGCACCACGCCGTGCAAGGTGCCGGTCTGCGCCACCTTCTTCCATTTGTAGACGGTCACTTCCTCCCAGCGCGCCGGCCGGTAGATCAGCGGCTCGGCATAGCCGTACAGCGGCGCGTCGAAGAAGCACAGGTTGGCGGGGCTGACGGCGTTGGCGTCGCCGGTCTGGCGCCAGGCGTCGGAGTCCTTGGCGTCGGTCTCGCACCAGTCGGAGGCGAAGGCGTTGAGCATCTGGTTGGCGGTGTCGTCGGCGGCGTCGGTCAGCGCGTTGCCCAGCCAGCCGGCGCTCTCCAGCACCATCTCGTGGATCTTCGTGTACAGGACCTCGCCGGCGGCGATGCGCTCGTCGGACTGGTAGACGTACAGGCCGTCCGGCGTCGACTGCACGATTTGCGCGCCGCCGGTCAGATCGCTCTGTTCCAGCGTGCCGCCTTCCATCGGCACGCCGGACTGCTTGATCGACATCCACAGCAGCGACGAGCACACGGTCGGGAAGGTGTTGGCGGCCCACTTGGCGCTGGCCGGCGCCTTGTCGGTCAGGCCGATGGCGGGCTTGGTGTAGCAGTAGAAGCGGTAGTGGCTCTTGCCGGCCTGCTGGGCGGCGAAATCGGCGATGCCGTGCAGCGTCTGGCGGATCTCCAGCGTTTCCTTCAGCGGATCGGGCTTGACCACCATGGCCGGCACGATCTCCGGCGCCACGCCGCCCAGGTCCATCTTCGATTCGATGGTGGCGAAGCCGGCGATCGGATACTTCTTGCCGGTCTCGGGATCGACCATGTCCTCGCCGTCGACCGCGTGTTCGACGGTCTGCGTGACCACGCCCGGCCACAGGTATTTGAGCACGTCGGGACGGGCGCCGTCGCCGTCGATGAATTCGATCAGCCGGTCTTCCGAGGCGGTGGAGTGGGTGATCTCGTCGCGGTTGCGGGTCATGATGCCGGAGTGCGAATAGCGCTGCGGCGGCGACACCGTCTGCAGCACGGCGGAGATCAGGCTGCCGTTGCTGGGGTTGAGGATCAAGTCGCCCTTCTTGGCGTTCATGAAGCGCGGCGGCATCTGCATCCAGCGTTTTTCCTGGGTCGGCATGCAGAACATGCCGTCGGGGATGTGGTCCGGCATATTCCATGGATCGCATTCCTGGCCCTCGACCGGGAACGGCGGCGCCATGTGCATCTCCATCGCCGCCAGCGTGCGCACCGGTTGCAGCGCCGACGAGGTGGCGGCCGACAGCATGCCGTAGTGGCCCAGGCGCGCCACTTCCTCCAGCGTGATGGTGCCCGGATCGGCGACCAGCTGGCGGCTGGCCAGGTCGTTCAGCAGTGCCTGCGCGTTGGCGTTGACCAGCAGCTTCTTGCTCATGTGCTGGGGCACGTCGAAGTGGGCGCTGACGCGCACCGGCAGGCCGTTCGGCGCCGTACCCTTGTAATGCACGCTGAAGGCGATGGCCTGCTGCGGCAGCTGCGCCTTCGGAATCGCGACGTTGATGCGGGTGCTGGCATGGGCTTTGAGCACGATGGCGCTGGCGACCGGCGGCCGCAGTTCGAACTCGCGCGGGCCGTCTTCATAGGCCAGTTCCAGCTGCATGCTGCTCAGCGTCAGGTTGCCGGCTTCGGGATTGCGCACCACGAAGCTGGCGCGGAAGCTGCCGTCGACGAATTGGGCGCTGAAGTCGCTGCTGTCCACCGGCGGTTGCAGCACGCCGCGCTGGCGCGCCAGGAAGTAGGGATTGGCCACGCTGACGCTGCGCCGGATCACGCGCGGCGCGGCGCCCGCCTGCTGCACCGTCACCTGCACATGGAACACCGTGTGCGGCCGGTTGGGATTGAGCTGGGCGGAGAAATCGTGCTGCACCGTCGGATGGGTGCTGCCCAGGGCGGTCGCGCCCAGCTGCCAGTTGTAGACGGCGGCGGTGGCGCCGCCGCCGGCGTTGATGGCCAGGCGCGGTTGCGTAGTCGGCAACAGGATCGGATGGCTGGCGGCGTCGCGGGCTGGGATGGTGCGCGCGCTCATCGCCGTTTTGCGCGGCACGATGGGGCCGCTTGGAACGGCGGGCGTGGCCGGGTGGCGCGGCTTGATCTCGATGCGCGGACGCGGCGTGCCCTGGGTGCGGCGCTCGGGCGCGTTCTGCACCGTCAGTATCATCGCGGTCGGGTTGTGCGGCGCGCTGCGCACCGTCAGCATCGGCGGCTGCCTGCCGTCGGCGGGGGCGTTGATCTGGACTTCGGCCTTCAACTTCTCGATGGCGCCGCGCTTGCCGGCGGTGACGTTGATGGTCTTCTTGCCGGCGCGGTTCCACACCAGGTACTGCTTGGAACCGGGCACGCCGTTGATGCAGATGTTGCCGTTTTCGTTGTTATCGTAGGACTGGCCGTTCGGCGCCTTGACTTCGACGCAGACGCTGTCGCCGATGGCGGCGACGGCGGGCGTGCAGACGACGGAACCAAGCAGCGGGGTTGGGGCGGTTGGTGCTTGCAACATGGGAACTCCTGTGGACAGTGGGAATGATGACATCAGGCCTGTTGACGGCAGTCCTGGTGTTCCCAGTGTCGTGCGGAGCACCCCACAAATCGCTCACATATGCGTCAGTCGGCTTTCTTCACCACCGCGTAGCGCTCCAGCGTGCGCCTGCGCGCTTGCTCGTGCATGACGATGGGAGCGGGGTAGTCCAGCGGCAGCATGCGCGGCGTCAGCCATGGCGCGTGGATTTCCTTGTCGCTCAGATCCTTGAGCTGCGGCAGGTAGCGGCGGATGAACTTGCCCGTGCCGTCGAACTTTTCCGATTGCGTGATCGGGTTGAAGATGCGGAAGTAGGGCTGGGCGTCGCAGCCGGACGAGGATGCCCATTGCCAGCCGCCGTTGTTGGAGGCCAGGTCGTAGTCGTTCAGGTGCTGCGCGAAATAGGCCTCGCCGCGGCGCCAGTCTATGCCCAGGTCCTTGATCAGGAAGCAGGCCGTCACCATGCGCAGGCGGTTGTGCATGTAGCCGGTCTGGTTCAGCTGGGCCATCGCCGCGTCCACCAGCGGGTAGCCGGTGCGGCCTTGGCACCAGGCGGCGAACAGCTGGTCGGCCTGCGGGCCGGTTTCCCACTCGATGGCGTCGTAGGCCGGCTTGTAGGCGCCGCCCACCACGTGCGGGTTGTGGAACAGGATCATGGCGTAGAACTCGCGCCAGATCAATTCCGCCAGCCACACCGGCGCGCCTTCGCCGCCGCCGCCGCGCGCCATCAGGTCGGCCACGGTGCGCACCAGGTGCCGCACCGACAGCGTGCCGAAGCGGAAGTGGATGGACAGGTACGACGGTCCCTTCACGGCCGGGTAGTCGCGCGCGTCCTTGTAGTTGGCGATGCGGGGCAGGAAGTCTTGCCACAGCTGCGCCGCGCCCGACATGCCGGTCGGGATCTTCATGTCGGCCAGGTTGCTGGGCTCGAAGCCGAGCTCGGCCAGCGTCGGCAACGCCGGCGCCGGGTCGGGCGGCGGCGCCAGCCGCGCGACGTGCGCTTCGATGTGGTAGGGCGCCAGCACCGACGGGTCCGCCTCCAGCTTTTTCAGCCAGGCGTTCTTGTAGGGCGTAAACACCGAGAACACGCCGCCGGTCTGCGACAGCACTTCGCTTTTTTCAAACACCACCTGGTCTTTGTAGCTGCAGAACCGGCGGCCGTCGGCGCGCAGCGCCTGCGCCACAGCGGCGTCGCGGGCGATGGCTTGCGGCTCGTAGTCGTGGTTGCAATACACGGCATCCACGCCCAGTTCGGCGGCCAGGGCCGGGATCGCGGCGGCCGGATCGGCGTGGCGCACGATCAGCTGGCCGCCCAGCTGTTGCAGCTCGGCCGCCACTTCGGCGATGCTGGCATGGATGAAGTCGACCCGCCGGTCGCGGCGCGGCAGCCCGTCCAGGATGGTGGTGTCGTAGACAAAAACACAATACACGCGGGCGCTGTCTTGCAGGGCCTGGTGCAGGGCGACATGGTCGAAAACCCGCAGATCGCGGCGCAGCCAGACCAGGGAAGAATTCAGTTTCATTGAGTCTGTGTCAATCGGGTGGGGGAACTCAAACATGGCCGCATCCGCAATTCAGTGTAAACTATCGTTTAGACAGAGTTGCTAGCCGCGCGAATACTACAGTAATTGTCAGCAGCACAGAAAGAACACGCATATGAAGAAAAGCAAAATCGGCAAAACTCTCCCTGTACCCGGCCTGCTGCAGGAAGCCGGCGATCCCCTGGAATCCGCTGGAGAGGGTGCGGCGGCGACGCTGAACCTGGCAAATCATTTCCTGATTGCAATGCCTTCCATGCAAGATCCGGTCTTTGGCGGCACCGTCGTGTACGTGTGCGAGCACAATGAAAACGGCGTGCTGGGCGTGGTCATCAACAAACCCACCGACATGACGATGGAGGTGCTGTTCGAGCGCATCGACCTCAAGCTGGAGTCCGGCGTCGACGTCGACGCCCCCATCATGTTCGGCGGCCCGGTGCAGGACGACCGCGGCTTCGTGCTGCACACGCCGGGCACCCGCTATTCGTCGTCGCTGACGGTGACCGCGGACGTCGCCTTCACCACCTCGATCGACGTGCTGGAGGCGGTGGCCGCCGGCGACGGTCCGCCGCGCATGCTGGTGTCGATCGGCTATTCGGGCTGGAGCCCGGGGCAGCTGGAAGACGAGATCAGCCGCAACGGCTGGCTGACCGTGGGCGCCGATCCGGAGATCCTGTTCAACCTGCCAATTGAAGAGCGCTACACGGCCGCGATGCGCCTGCTGGGCATCGATCCGCTGATGCTGACCTCGGAGGCCGGCCATGCATAAGATGTGCATGCCGTGAACATCGAGACCATCTTCGCATTCGATTTCGGCGTCAAACGCATCGGCGTGGCCATGGGCAATACCATGATCCGCCAGGCCGAGCCCGTCAAAGTCATCGCCGCCATCGACAACGCCACCCGCTTTGCCGACATCGCCGCGCTGCTGGCCGAGTGGAAGCCGGCGCGGCTGGTGGTCGGCCTGCCCATGCACCCCGACGGCGCCGAGCACGACATGACCGCGCGCGCGCGCAAGTTCGCCAACCAGTTGCACGGCCGCTTCAGCCTGCCGGTGGAGCTGGTCGACGAGCGCTATTCGTCGGCCGTGATTGCCGCCAAGCGCGGCGAAGTCATCGACGACCGCGCCGCCGCCATCATCCTGCAACAATATTTCGACACCCACTAAATCCCATGTCCACACTGAACCCCAACCAACTCGACGCCGAAGCGCTGTACGCGACCCTGCTGGCCGACGTCAAAGCCGGCCTGGCCGGCGTGGCCGACGTCGCCATCGTCGGCATCCACTCCGGCGGCGCCTGGATCGCCGAACGCCTGGCGGCCGACCTCGGCCTGTCCGCCCGCTGCGGCGTGCTGGACGTGTCCTTCTACCGCGACGATTACGCCAGGAAGGGCTTGCCGGCCGACGTCAAGCCGACCCACATCGGCTTCGAAGTGGCGGCCGCCAACCTGCTGCTGGTGGACGACGTGCTGTACACCGGCCGCACCACCCGCGCCGCGATCAACGAGCTGTTCGACTACGGCCGCCCGGCGCGCATCATGCTGGCCGCGCTGGTCGACCGCGGCGAACGCCAGTTGCCGGTGGCGGCCGATTTCGTCGCCGCCCACGTGCAGGTGCCGCAAGGACAGGCGCTGGTGCTCAAGCGCGCCGACGATGGAAAATTTACGCTAACCATAGAATAAAACCATGCTTAATCCGCAACTGAATAAACACGGCGAGCTCCAGCACTTGCTGTCGATCGAGGGACTGCCGAAGTCCATCGTCAACCACATCCTCGACACCGCCTCGTCGTTCGTCGGCATCTCCGACCGCGACGTCAAGAAGGTCCCGCTGATGCGCGGCAAGTCGGTGTTCAACCTGTTCTTCGAGAACTCCACCCGCACCCGCACCACCTTCGAGATCGCCTCGAAGCGCTTGTCGGCCGACGTGATCAACCTGAACATCCAGGCCTCGTCCGCCAGCAAGGGCGAGTCGCTGCTCGACACCATCGACAATCTGTCGGCCATGCACGCCGACATGTTCGTGGTGCGCCACGCGCAGTCGGGCGCGCCCTACCTGATCGCCAAGCACCTGCACGACACCAAACAGTCGCACGTCCACGTGGTCAACGCCGGCGACGGCCGCCACGCGCACCCGACCCAGGGCCTGCTGGACATGTACACCATCCGCCACTACAAGAAGGACTTCACCAACCTGACGGTGGCGATCGTCGGCGACATCCTGCACAGCCGCGTGGCCCGTTCCGACATCCACGCGCTGACCACCCTGGGCGTGCCGGAAGTGCGCGCGATCGGCCCGCACACCCTGCTGCCGGGCGGCCTCGAGCAGATGGGCGTGCGCACCTTCACCAATATGGAAGCGGGCTTGAAGGGCGTCGACGTGATCATCATGCTGCGCCTGCAGAACGAGCGCATGAGCGGCGCGCTGCTGCCGTCGGCGCAGGAATACTTCAAGAGCTACGGCCTGACGCCGGAACGCCTGGCGCTGGCCAAGCCGGACGCGATCGTCATGCACCCGGGGCCGATGAACCGCGGCGTCGAGATCGACTCGGCGGTGGCGGACGGTCCGCAGGCGGTGATACTGCCGCAGGTGACTTTCGGGATCGCAGTACGGATGGCGGTAATGAGCATAGTGGCGGGGACGCAGGGATGAACGCAGGCATGAAACTACACATTAAAAACGGTCACCTGATCGATCCGGCCAACGGCATCGACGGCAAGAACGACCTCTACATCGCCGACGGCAAAGTGCTGGCGGTCGGCAGCGCGCCCGTCGGCTTCACCGCCGACCAGACCATCGACGCCACCGGCCTGATCGTCTCGCCCGGTTTCGTCGACCTGTCGGCGCGGCTGCGCGAGCCGGGCTACGAATACAAGGCCACCTTGGAATCGGAAATGCAGGCCGCCATGCAAGGCGGCGTGACCAGCCTGGTCTGCCCGCCGGACACCGATCCGGTGCTCGACGAGCCGGGCCTGGTCGAGATGCTCAAGCACCGCGCCAAGACCTTGAACCAGGCCCATGTGCACCCGCTGGGCGCGCTGACCGTCGGCCTCAAGGGCAAGGCGCTGACCGAGATGGCCGAGCTGACCGAAGCGGGCTGCATCGGCTTCGCCCAGGCGGAAGAGCCGATCGAAGACACCAACGTGCTGCTGCGCGCCATGCAGTACGCCAAGACCTTCAACTACACCGTGTGGCTGCGTCCGCAGGACGCGCACATCGGCCGCGGCGGCATCGCCGCCAGCGGCCCGCTGGCTTCGCGCCTGGGCCTGTCCGGCGTGCCGGTGATGTCGGAGACCATCGCGCTGCACACGATCTTCGAGCTGATGCGTTCGACCGGCGCCCGCGTGCACCTGTGCCGCATGTCGTCGGCGGCCGGCCTGGAGCTGGTGCGCGGCGCCAAGAAGGAAGGCTTGCCGGTCACCTGCGACGTCGGCGCCCACCACATCCACATGACCGACGCCGACATCGGCTTCTTCGATTCGAACGCGCGCGTGACGCCGCCGTTCCGCAGCCAGCGCGACCGCGACGCCATCCGCCTCGGCCTGCTGGACGGCACGGTCGACGCGCTGTGCTCGGACCACACGCCGGTCGACGACGACGAGAAACTGCTGCCGTTCGGCGAAGCCTCGCCCGGCGCGACCGGGCTGGAGCTGCTGCTGTCGCTGGCGCTGAAATGGGCCGACGACTACGCCGCCACCCAGGACACGGGCGCGGTGCGTCCGCTGGCGCGCGCGCTGGCGCGCATCACCTCCGACGCCGCCCGCGTGGCCGGGCTGGACGCCGGCACCTTGTCGGTCGGCGCCTCGGCCGACGTCTGCCTGTTCGATCCCGAAGCGCGCTGGACCGTGGAAGCGTCGGCGCTGGCCAGCCAGGGCAAGCACACGCCCTTCATCGGCTACAACCTGGCCGGGCAGGTCCGCACCACCATCGTGGCAGGTCACGTCGCCTACCAACGCAGCTGATCGGTTTGCATGAAGCTTATGATGATCTTCCGCCTGGCGCGGGTGTTTGTGCACGTGCTGGTGGGCATGGCGATCTGTGCGACGGTGTTCCCCTGGATCGGGCAGCAAAAGCGTAACGGCCACATCCGCCGCTGGTCGACCCGGCTGCTGGCGATGTGCAATGTGACGGTGGAGCAGGACGCCGGCGTGCCCTTGCTGGAGCGGGCGATGGTGGTGGCCAATCACGTCTCGTGGCTGGACATCTTCGTCATCCACAGCATGCATCCCAGCCACTTCGTGGCCAAGTCCGAGATCCGCGCGTGGCCGCTGGCCGGCTGGCTGGCGGAGAAGGCCGGCACGATCTTCATCGCGCGCGGCAACCGGCGCGACCTGCGGCACATCTTCAAGGGCCTGGTGCACAGCCTGGAGCGCGGCGAGCGGGTGGCCTTCTTCCCGGAGGGGACCACGGCGGCGCAGGGCGGCTTGCTGCCGTTCCACGCCAATCTGTTCGAGGCGGCGATCGACGCCAAGGTGCCGGTGCAGGCGATCGCGCTGTCGTACCGCGATCCGTCGGGCGTTTCGCATCCGTCGGTGGATTTCATCGGCGACACCAGCTTCGCCGAGAGCATCATGCTGATCCTCGATGGGCCGCCGGTCAAGGCCAGGTTGACGATCTTGCCGGCCATCGACAGCATCGGCGCCCACCGCCGCGAGCTGGCCGAGGCCACGCACCAGGCCGTCGCCGCCGCGCTGGGCGTGGCGGCCGCTGCTCACTAGTTCTTCTTGCCGCCGTGTTGCTGGAACTCCGGGCACTGCACCTGCAGCAGGCTGCGGTCTTCCAGGCACACGGCGCTCAACTGGCCGCCCCACACGCAGCCACTGTCGAGTCCGATCAAGTGCGGCTTCAGCACCAGCCCCAGCGCCGACCAGTGGCCGAACACCACCGTCTCCTTGCGGCTGCGCCGGCCCGGCACCTCGAACCACGGCATCAGGCCCGAGCCTTGTTCCGCCGTGCCGCTTTCCTTCATCTTGAAATCCATCACGCCGTCGGCGTCGCAAAAGCGCAGCCGCGTCATCGCGTTGATGATGCAGCGCAGCCGGTCCGCGCCGTGCAGCGCGTCGCTCCAGCGGTCCGGCAGGTTGCCGTACATCCCGGCCAGGAACTCTTCGATGCCGGCGCCGCGCAACATCTGCTGCACTTCGCCGGCCAAGGCCATCGCCTGCGCCGCCGTCCATTGCGGCAGCAGGCCGGCGTGCACCAGCAGATGGCCCTGGGTGTGGATGGCCAGCGGACGGCGCCGCAGCCAATCGATCAGCTCGTCCCTGTCGGGCGCGTGCAGGATCTCGGCCAGCGTGTCGGACTTGTGCTCGGGCCGGATGCCGTAGGCCACCGCCAGCAAGTGCAGGTCGTGATTGCCGAGCACGCTGTCGATGCGGCCGCCGCTGCCCATCGCCAGCGCCCGCACATGGCGCAGCGTGGCCAGCGAATCCGGGCCGCGATTGATCAGGTCGCCAGCAAACAGTATGACGGGCTCTTCTTCACCGGCATGTTCGCGGATGCGCTCCAGCAGCAACAAGGTCTGCTCGTGGCAGCCCTGCAAATCCCCGATTACATAGGTTTTCATGTGGATGCTCTGTGGTTCGTTGCTTTGGAATCTGAAATACCCTGAATTCAGAGCGCGGGGTGTCGATTTTTGCCCGGTAGCAGGGCAGTTTCACATAAAATCATGCTTGCGACTACTTTGACTCTTGCAGCGGGATACTAAATGATTTTTGTGACGGGTGGTGCGGGTTTCATCGGCTCGAATTTTGTACTCGACTGGTTGGCTCAGTCGGACGAGTCTGTTATCAACTACGATAAGCTGACCTACGCAGGCAATCTGAACAACCTGGCGTCGCTGAAGCAGGACGCGCGCCACACCTTTGTGCGCGGCGACATCTGCGACCAGGCGCAAGTGCTGGCCCTGTTCCAGCGGCACCGGCCGCGCGCGGTGGTGCACTTCGCCGCCGAAAGCCATGTGGACCGCTCCATCCTCGGACCGGGCGAGTTCATCAACACCAACATCAACGGCACCTTCAGCCTGCTCGAAGCGGCGCGCGCCTACTGGTCGGCGCTGCCGGACGAGGAGAAGGCGGCGTTCCGCTTCCTGCACGTGTCCACCGACGAGGTCTACGGCACGCTGGGCCCGGACGATGCGCCGTTCAGCGAGACCACCGCGTTCGCGCCCAACAGCCCGTACTCGGCGTCCAAGGCCGCCTCCGACCACCTGGTGCGTTCCTACCACCACACCTACGGCCTGCCGACGGTGACCACCAACTGCTCCAACAACTACGGCCCGTATCACTTCCCCGAGAAGCTGATCCCGCTGATCATCGCCAACGCCCAGGCCGGCAAGCCGCTGCCGATCTACGGCGACGGCCAGCAGGTGCGCGACTGGCTGTACGTCAGCGACCACTGCGCGGCGATCCGCCGCGTGCTGGCGGCGGGCCGCCTGGGCGAGACCTACAACGTCGGCGGCTGGAACGAGATGGCCAACCTGGACGTGGTGCACACGCTGTGCGACATGCTGGACCGGCTCAAGCCGAAAGCGGACGGCGCCAGCTACCGCGCGCAAATCACCTACGTCAAGGACCGCCCCGGCCACGACCGCCGCTACGCCATCGACGCCCGCAAGCTGGAGCGCGAACTGGGCTGGAAACCGGCCGAGACCTTCGAGACCGGCATCGCCAAGACCGTGCAGTGGTACCTGGACCACCAGGACTGGGTCGCCGACGTGCAGTCGGGCAGCTATGCCAAGTGGGTGGAAACCAATTACTTTAATCGCGAAGGCCAGCCATGAGCACTCCTACCAATAGCCGCAAAGGCATCATCCTGGCAGGCGGCTCCGGCACCCGCCTGTATCCGGTGACGATGAGCGTCTCCAAGCAGCTGCTGCCGATCTACGACAAGCCGATGATCTACCATCCGCTGACGGTGCTGATGTTGGCCGGCATGACCGAGATCCTGCTGATCTCGACGCCGCAGGACACGCCGCGCTTCCAGGACCTGCTGGGCGACGGCAGCCAGTGGGGCATCCACATCAGCTACGCGGTCCAGCCTTCGCCGGATGGCCTGGCGCAAGCCTTCATCATCGGCAAGGACTTCGTCGGCGATTCGCCGTCGGCGCTGATCCTGGGCGATAACATCTACTACGGCAACGACCTCGACGCCTTGCTGCGCCACGCCACCGAGCAGACCGACGGCGCCACCGTGTTCGCCTACCACGTGCAGGACCCGGAACGCTACGGCGTGGTCGAGTTCGACGCCGACCGCACGGCGGTGTCGATCGAGGAAAAACCGCTCAAGCCGAAATCGAACTACGCCGTCACCGGCCTGTATTTCTACGACAAGCAGGTGTGCGACATCGCCGCCAGCATCAAGCCGTCCGCGCGCGGCGAGCTGGAAATTACCGACGTCAACCGCATCTACCTGGAAAAGCAGCAGCTCAACGTCGAGGTGATGGGGCGCGGCATGGCCTGGCTCGACACCGGCACCCACGAGTCGCTGCTCGATGCCTCGCAGTTCATCGCCACCATCGAAAAGCGCCAGGGCTTGAAAGTGGCTTGCCCGGAAGAGATCGCTTACCGCAAGGGCTACATCGACGCCGCCCAGCTGCGCAAGCTGGCCGAGCCGCTGAAGAAAAACAACTACGGCCAATATCTGCTGCAGATTCTTGAAGACAAGGTCGTGCCACGATGAATGTGATCGCTACACCGCTGGAGGGCTTGCTGGTGCTGGAGCCGCGCGTGTTCGGCGACGACCGCGGCTTTTTCTTCGAGAGTTTCAACGCCCGCCGTTTCGCCGAACTGACCGGCGTCAGCCTGCCTTTCGTGCAGGACAACCATTCGCGCTCGGCCAAGGGCGTGCTGCGCGGCCTGCACTACCAGATCCAGCAGGCGCAGGGCAAGCTGGTGCGCGCCACCGCCGGCAGCGTGTTCGACGTCGCCGTCGACATGCGCAAGAGCTCGGCCACCTTCGGCCAGTGGTACGGCATCGAACTGTCGGCCGAGAACAAGAAGCAGATGTGGATACCGCCCGGTTTCGCGCACGGCTTCGTGGTCACCAGCGACGCCGCCGAATTCCTCTACAAGACCACCGACTACTGGGCGCCCGAGCACGAGCGCTCGGTGCTGTGGAACGATCCGGCCATCGGCATCGAGTGGCCGGCGCTGGACGCGGCGCCGCTGCTGTCCGGTAAAGACCAGGCCGCCGTGCTGCTGGCCGACGCCGAGGTGTTCGCATGAAAATCCTGCTGACCGGCAGCAGCGGCCAGGTGGGCTATGAACTGGCGCGCAGCCTGCAAGGCATAGGCGAGGTGGTGGCGGTCGACCGCAAGGTGATGGACCTGTCCGACCTGGACCAGGTGCGCGACGTGATCCGCCGCGAAAAGCCGGGCCTGATCGTCAATCCGGCCGCCTACACGGCGGTCGACAAGGCCGAGAGCGAGCCGGAACTGGCGCACCGCATCAACGCCGAAGCGCCGGGCCTGATGGCGCGGGAAGCCGGGCTGCTGGGCGCGGCCATGGTGCACTACTCGACCGACTACGTGTTCGACGGCAGCGAGCCGGCGGCGCGGGTGGAGGACGACGCCACCGGCCCGCTCAACGTCTACGGCGCCAGCAAGCTGGCCGGCGAGCAGGCCATCGCCGCGGCCGGCATTCCGCACCTGATCTTCCGCACCAGCTGGGTGTACGGCATGCGCGGCAAGAACTTCCTGCTGACCATGCTGCGCCTGGCCAGCGAGCGCGACGAACTGCGCGTGGTGGCCGACCAGCACGGCGCGCCGACCTGGAGCCGCACCATCGCCGACAGCACCGCGCTGGTGCTGTCGCAAGCCCACGCGGGCGGGCGCGAGTGGTGGGTGCAGAACAGCGGCGTGTATCACCTGAGCGCCCAGGGCCAGACCACCTGGTTCGACTTCACCCGGGCCATCGTCGAGGCGGCGGGGCTGGAATGTCGTGTGTTGCCGATCACCAGCGCCGAATATCCGGTGCCGGCCAAGCGCCCGCAGTATTCGGTGCTGTCGTCCGAACGCCTGATGGCGCGCTTCTGCCACTTGCCGGATTGGAAAGAAGCCTTGTATTTGTGCATGCGTTGAGTGGTATCGCGAGTTGTATCGTTTGGTAAGCTTTTTCGCCTCCACCCGACGCTGCTGCTATCATGCCGACGCGCCCAGACCGCGCGCCGGCATGTTTTCTTGCGCCTGACGTTGCAAAACTGTCCAATGTTTGACGCCGGACGGCTATTACCGGCCGTCAATTCAGGACCTGCCCGCTTAATCCGGTACAATCGCGGCTTAGCGTGTAGTCCATCCTTATCGGTTAGCGCATCCGGTAATTTTGTATAGAAAAATATGTTTTCCTTTTTACTGAGCTTTGTCGCTTCCGCGCTGCTAACCCTGCTGGTGATTAAAGAAGCGAGATTGCACGGTCCTGCGCTCGATTCCGATTTCATGGGCGTGCAAAAAGTGCATGCCCACCATGTCGCCCGGATTGGCGGCTTATCGATATTCTTATCGGTGGCGCTGAGTTCTTTTATTTCCATTTGGCGGGTGCCGGCCATGACGCATTGGCTGATGTCGCTATTGGCCTGTTCCTCGGTGGCCTTTGTCGGCGGCATCGTCGAGGATTACACCGGCCGCGTCAGCGCCACCCGCCGCCTGGTGCTGACCATGGCCGCCGCCGCGCTCGGCTATTTCCTGCTCGACGCCCGCGTCGACCGCATCGACTGGGCGTTTTCCGCCTGGCCGCTGCAATATATGTGGCTGACCCTGCCGCTGACGGTGCTGGCCGTGGCCGGCATCGCCAACGCGGTTAATATCATCGACGGTTTCAACGGCCTGGCCAGCGTGGTGTGCATTTGCATGTTGCTGTCGCTCGGTTATGTGGCCTTGCAGGTCAACGATATGTTCGTCCTGATCGCGGCGCTGATGGTGGCGGGCGCCACGGCCGGCTTCCTGATCTGGAACTACCCGGTCGGCATGATCTTCCTGGGCGACGGCGGCGCGTATTTTATCGGCTTCATGCTGGGCGAGCTGGCCTTGCTGCTGGTGATGCGCAACCCGCAGGTTTCTACCTGGTACGCGGCGCTGCTGCTCATCTATCCGACCTTTGAAACCTTATTCTCCGTTTATCGCCGCATGTTTGTCCGTGGAAAATCTCCGGCCATGCCGGACGGCATACATTTGCATAGCCTGATCTTCCGCCGCGTGGTGCAATGGGCGGTCGGCCGCAAAGAGGCGCGCGCGCTGATACGCCGCAATTCGATGACGTCGCCGTATTTATGGCTGTTTTCGCTGATGGCGGTGATACCGGCCACGGTATTGTGGCGCCATACCTGGGCATTAATGGTTTTCTGTATTTTGTTTATCATCAGTTACATCTGGATATATGTCCGCATCGTCCGCTTTAAAGCCCCGCGCTGGATGATACGTCATAAGAAAACCTGACTTTTTTATGTTGATGTAATATATTCCCGCCGGGCTTTATATCACCTCACTTAAAAGGAATACCCCATGGATCTGTCGAATATGTCCTCCGCCGAATTGCGTAATCTGCAAGAGCAGGTTAAGCGCGAATTAAAACAGCGCGAAAGCCAGGACCTGGCCAAGGCGCGCGAACAGATACTGGCCATCGCCCACAGCGTGGGCCTGCCGGTGAAAGACCTGGTCGGCGGCGCCGTGCGCGCCAAGACCGGCAGCGTGGCGCCACGCTACCGCAATCCGGCCGACGCCTCGCAACTCTGGACCGGCCGCGGCCGCCAGCCGAAATGGGTCAAGGATTGGCTGGACGCCGGTAAAGACATCGCCGGCTTAAAGGTTTAAACTGCTGGCACTCCGATAACCTGCGGCTGGCGAAGCCAGCCGCTTTCACTTTTTTCGAATACATCCCACACTATGGTTTCTTTATCTAAAACGATCTTCAAGGCTTACGACATCCGCGGCATTATCGATAAAACGCTGGATGCGGGCGTCGCGCGCCAGATCGGCCAGGCCTTCGGCCAGGCTGCGCTGGCCAAGGGTGAAAAGAAAGTCGTGATCGGCCGTGACGGTCGCCTGTCCGGTCCGGTGTTGACGGCGGCGCTGGCCGAAGGCCTGCAAGCGGCCGGTGTGGATGTGATCGACCTGGGCGTGGTGGCCACGCCGATGGTGTACTTCGGCACCAACGTGCTGGGCGCCGCGTCCGGCATCATGGTCACCGGCAGCCACAATCCGCCGGACTACAACGGCTTCAAGATGGTGCTGGCCGGCGAAGCGATCCACGGCGACGCCATCACCGCGCTGTACCAGCGCATCGTCGACCACGACGGTTCGTCGGCGGCCGCGCAGGGCGGCTACAGCACCCACGACATCCGCGCCCAGTACCTGGAGCGCATCATCGGCGACGTCAAGCTGGCGCGTCCGATCAAGATCGCGGTGGACTGCGGCAACGGCGTGGCCGGCGCGTTCGCGGGCGACCTGTTCCGCGGCATGGGCTGCGAAGTGGTCGAACTGTTCTGCGAAGTGGACGGCAATTTCCCCAACCACCATCCCGATCCTGCGCATCCGGAAAACCTGCAAGACCTGATCCGCTGCCTGCAGCAGACCGACGCCGAGCTGGGCATCGCCTTCGACGGCGACGGCGACCGCCTGGGCGTGGTCACCAAGGATGGCCAGATCATCTACCCGGACCGCCAGATGATGTTGTTCGCGGCCGACGTGCTGAGCCGCCATCCGGGCGAGCAGATTCTGTACGACGTCAAGTGCACCCGCCACCTGGCGCCGTGGATCAGCAAGCACGGCGGCGTGCCGCTGATGTACAAGACCGGCCACTCGCTGGTCAAGGCCAAGCTGCGCGAAACCGGCGCCCCGCTGGGCGGCGAAATGAGCGGCCACATTTTCTTCAAGGACCGCTGGTACGGTTTCGACGACGGCCTGTATTCCGGCGCCCGCCTGCTGGAGATACTGACCCGTGTAGCCGATCCGTCCAAGCTGCTGAACTCGCTGCCGCAATCGGACAGCACGCCCGAGCTGCACCTGCACCTGAGCGAAGGCGAAAACGTCATCGTCATGGACAAGCTGCGCGCCGACGCCAAGTTCCCCGGCAATGTGCAGATCATCACCATCGACGGCCTGCGCGTGGAATACGAAGACGGCTTCGGCCTGGCGCGTTCGTCCAACACCACGCCGGTGATCGTGATGCGCTTCGAGGCCGAAACGCCGGCCGCGCTGGCGCGCATCCAGGGCCAGTTCAAGAGCGTGATCCTGGCTGCCAAGCCGGACGCGGAACTGCCGTTCTAAGCGCATGACGGCGCAAGCGGGCGGCCGCAAGCCGCTGAACATTTTGCTGGTGCGCGTCTCCTCGCTGGGCGACGTGCTGCACAACCTGCCGATGGTGGCCGATATCGCCCGCCATTTCCCGGACGCGAATATCGACTGGGTGGTGGAGGAGGGCTATGTCAGCCTGGTGCGGCTCAACGCCCGCGTGCGCACCATCATTCCGTTTGCGCTGCGGCGCTGGCGCAAGAGTCTCGGCAAGCCCGAGACCCGCGCCGAGATCAAGGATTTTTTCCGTACCCTGCGCCGGCAGCAGTACGACTATGTGTTCGATACGCAGGGATTGCTCAAGACCGGCATCATCATGGGCGCAGCCCGGGTGGTGAAGGGCGGCCGCAAGGTCGGCCTGGCCAACGGCAGCGAAGGCTCCGGCTACGAAGGCGTCTCGCGCATCTTCCACAATCTGAGCATACCGACCGATCCGCGCACGCACGCGGTGGCGCGCGGCCGTCTGGTGGCCGGCGCGGCGCTGGGCTACGCGGTCGATGCACCGGCCGATTTCGGCCTGCCGGAAGTGTCGGCCGGCGAGCCGCGTCCGGACTGGATGCCGGCCGAAGCTTATGTCGTCTACTTCCACGGCACCGCGCGCGATCCGAAGAAGTGGGCGCCGGAGAACTGGATGGCGCTGGGCCGCGAACTGGCGCCCATGCCCATCCTGCTGCCCTGGGGCTCGCCCAAGGAAAAGGCCGAAGCCGAAGTACTGGCCGCCGGCCTGCCGAACGCGCGCGTGCTGCCGAAGCTGTCGATGGCCGATGCCATGCTGCTGGCGCGTCACGCCGGCCTGGTGATCGGCGTCGATACCGGATTGACCCATATCGCCGCCGCCTTCGTGCGGCCGACGGTGGAGATCTATGCCGATTCGCCGCGCTGGAAGACCGAGGGCAACTGGTCGCCGCGCATCATCAACCTGGGCGATCGCGGCACGCCGCCGTCGGTGGCCGAAGTATTGGCGGCGGCGCGCAGCCTGCTCGCGCAGTCATAAGAATCGTCATGCGTATTTTTTATTCCGTGATGTGGTGCCTGGCCTTGCCGCTGGTGCTGGCGCGCTTGTGGCTGCGCGGCCGCAAGGAACCGGGCTATCGCCAGCATTGGGGCGAGCGACTGGGCTTCTACCGTGGCGCCGCCTCGTCCTCGCCGACGCTCTGGGTGCATGCGGTGTCGGTGGGCGAAACCCGCGCCGCCGAACCTTTGATCGACGCCTTGCTGGCCGAGTATCCGCACAGCCGCATCGTCCTCACCCACATGACGCCGACCGGGCGCGCCACCGGCAAGACGCTGTTCGCCAAGCATGGCGCGCGGCTGGTGCAATCGTACCTGCCGTATGACACGGCGACGATGGTGGGCAGCTTCATCAAACATTTCAAACCTGCGGTCTGCATCCTGATGGAGACCGAGGTGTGGCCGAACCTGATCGCGGTATGCGGCCAGCGCCGCGTGCCGGTGGTGCTGGCCAACGCCCGCCTGTCGGAGCGTTCGCTGCGCAGGTCGCGCCGCTTCGGTTCGCTGCTGGTCGATGCCGCGCGCGGCATTTCGCTGGTCGCGGCGCAGACGGCGGCCGATGCCGAGCGCGTGCGCTCGCTGGGCGTGCGGCGCGTGGAGATCACCGGCAGCATCAAGTTCGACGTGGTGGTGCCGGATGCGGCGCTGGCGATCGGCGCTGCGCTGCGCGGCGTGATCGGCGCCCGTCCGGTGCTGCTGTGCGCCAGCACGCGCGAGGGCGAAGAAGAATTGATACTGGAGGCGTTCCGCCGGCAGCGTGCCGGCTTGCCGTCCGATGTGCTGCTGTTGATCGTGCCGCGTCATCCGCAGCGTTTCGATGAAGTGGAAAAAATGGTCGGCGCGCATGGACTGACCGTGCAGCGCCGCAGCAAGCTGGCGCTGGACGGCAATGATGCCGCGCTGGCGGGCTCTGTCGAGGTGCTGCTGGGCGATTCGATGGGCGAGATGTTCGCCTACTACGCGGCCTGCGATGTGGCCTTCGTCGGCGGCAGCCTGCTGCCGCTGGGCGGCCAGAACCTGATCGAGCCGGCGGCGCTGGGCAAGCCGGTGCTGATCGGAACCCACACCTTTAACTTTGCGCTGGTGACGGAAGATGCGCTGGCGGCCGGTGGCGCGCAACGCGTCGCCGATGCGGCGCAGCTGATGTCCGCCGCCGGGCGTTTGCTGAAAGATGACGCGGCGCGCGCGGCGATGGGCCGCAACGCGCTGGCCTTCGCCAACCAGCATCGCGGCGCCACGCGCCGCACGCTGGCGCTGTTGCCGGCATTGCTGCCAGCCCTGGTCCAACCTTAGCCCGCCAGTTCCGTCTCTTCAGCATAGCGCAGCACGGTGGAGTGCTGGCGGCAGAAGCGCGTCGCCGCCTTGTAGCCGATATCGAACAGGAACTGCATGTTCGACGTCGACCAGTCCATGGTGTTCGGCATATGGTCGTCCGGCACGGCGGCCATCAACTCCAGCTTGAGCAGGCGGCGTTTCGGCAGGCCGGTCTTGCGGTCGGTGTTGTGCTCCAGCTCGAACAGGCGGATCTGGTTCTGCGAAATCTTCACCAGCGGCGTGATCATCGAACCGACCCACGCGTCGTACAGATTGCGCGGCTTGCGCAGCAGGCGCTCGTCGCCGAGGATGTCGAGCACGATCAGCGTGTCGGTGTCGTGGTGATCGCCTTTGCCTTCGATGAAGGGATCGAAGTTCAGCGTCTCCAGCGCGGCGCCTTCGATGTAGTCCTCGCCGTCGATCTCAGTCGGCGCGTACAGGAAGGGGAAGGACAGCGCGGCGCGCACATGTTCCGCCTTGATTTCGTGCTTGTCCCAGATCGTCATGCGATGCTGGTTCAGGTTGTAGGCGTTGATGTAGAACTCCGGCTTCATGCTGGCGATGGCGGAGAAATCAACCGCGCCTTCCAGGAACGGCGCATGGGCGCACAAGCCCAGGCTCTTGGCCGACAGGTTGGACGGCGACATGGTCGACATCAGCAACTGGGTCCAGTCGGTCCACGGCACCGAGCCCTGGGCGAACACGTTCTGCATCGCGCCGAACACCGGATGGCTGTTCGACGGCGCGAAGGCGTTGCGGAAGGCGTCCGCTTCCTGGCCCGGCTTGTGGAAGATCTTGTAGTTCACCGGCATCATCTTGTAGATGCTGTCGGAGACGCCGGTATCGGCCCAGCGTTTCAGCGCTTCGCGCGGCGAGCCATCCAATGGCGCCGCGTACAGCAAGCCCATCAGAACACCCGCTCCGGAAGCGGAAATCACGTCGAATTCGACTTCCTGGTCGAGGAAGGCAGCCAGCGCGCCGGCGATCAGAGGCGAGTTCGGCGCGCCTCCACCCAAGACCAGGCCGGTCTTCTTTTTCATAGTTTGTTGCATTAAATTTATCCCTTATGCGGCAGTGCAGCAGAAGTTATCACGATAAATTCCATGCGGCAACTTTTAATATCGAATGAGAGATATTTGCGATACGGATAACTGTCTTGCTTTTATGTCGATTCCGGCGGACGGCCCAGCATGCGCTTCAGCGTGGCGTCCTGGTCGACCAGGTGGTGCTTGAATGCGGCGGCGGCGTGCAGCACGATCAGCGTGAGCAGCAGGTAGCCCAGGTAGCCGTGCATGGTCTGGCCGAGGTCGGACCAGTGCGCGCTGAACGGCACGGCCTGGCCGGCGCTGTAGCGGCTGGGGAAGAGCTGCCAGTCGAAGACGCCGAAGCCGTGGCCGCTGGCGCCGGAGTAGAGCATGCCGGTCAGCGGCAGCACCACAGTCAGGATCAGCAGCACCACGTGCGCCGCCACGGCGGTCACATGCTCCAGCCGCGACACTGGCCGCACCGGTTGTGGCAGGCCATTGCGCCAGCGCCAGGCCAGCCGCGCCAGGATCGCCACGAACACCAGCAGGCCGATCGATTTGTGGATGTCGTACAGATGCCAGGATTCCGTCTCGACCATGTAGATGCCGAGCGCGATCAGGCCGATGATGCTGGTCGCCACCAGCCAATGCAGGATGATGGTGGTGCGGCTGAATTTTTGTGTGGTGTCCATCGCGACAAGGTACGTTGCGGTTATGGAAACGTCAACTGATTTTGGTCGGGCGCCATACCACTTGACTAATGGGCACGGTTTTATTGCATTTGGAAGGATGCCAGTTGGACGAAGCGTAAATGTGGTATTGGCAAAATCAGGCGCAAGTTTGATGTCGCTGCAATCAGTGCAAAGTAAAGTCCGCATACTAATCTATCGGCATTGCTTGGCATGCCTTGCATACCGACAGAACAACTTCTAAGCTACGAGCACGCGATTATGCAAGTTCTTCGATATTCGCCTGATCAGGCTGCGGACATAAGAATGGCTAAGTTGTATTGGGCCGACTGGAAGCGGAGGCAAATATGAGCGTTTTTTTTGCAAGTGTCTCTCATCACGAGTGCGAAATTCTAGAGCTGCGCGCTGACCGAGAGCTGGCAATTGAATACTTGAAGATTGCTATGCAGGCACTAGGAAATCCCGATGAATGTACTGCTGCTTCACGTATGTTGCAGGCGTTGACCGAGGCATATGGGGGACTGGAATCATTGCGGCTGGATGCCGGTATCAACGGTTCTGATTGGAAGTGTGCAACGGCGGTGCTCAGTTCCAAATAGCGTCCAGGGTAACAGCACCGGCAACTCTTGCGCGCGCTTGCGATTGCGTCCGCCCACCAGCAGGCGCAGCGTGATGTCCGCGCTCAGGCAGCCGTCAGAAGAGCATATGCAAGGCTGTCTCCAGGCTGAACGCGCGCGCCTCGCTGAACGGCAAGCTGTCGGTGCGTACGCGCAGGCGGAGCGGGCCCTGTTCGTATCCCAGTCCTACCATGTTGAAACGTGTGTCGTAGCTGGCGCTGAAGGTTCCCCACTGGCTGGCATAGCTGCCGATGGCTTCCGGTATGGTGGTGCCGGCGATGCGCTGCGCACCGATCCGCAGCCCCCATTGCTGGTGGCGGTAGGTGAGGTTCAGCGCGGTACTGGCGCCGATGGCGCCGGTGTGCTCGATCAAGCTGTTCTGGCCGGCGATCTGCGGCTTGTAGTTGAGGTAGCCGTCGCGGTCGACCGTACGCACGTCGGACGCGATGCGTTGCGTCTTCGACGGCAAATTGCTCCAGCGCATGCGGCTCCACAAGTCGTTGACCGCCAGGTTGGCGGTCAGCTGGCTGTTCAGCGGCCATTGCAGTGCGGCCGAGATGCTGGCGCCCGATGATTTTTGCGTGGCCTCCGGCATGAACGGATAGCTGTAGTCCGTATGCGAGTTCGCATACGTGCCGTCGATCCGGTAGGCGGTCTCGGGCTTGTAGCTCACCTTGCCGGACGCGCTGCTGTCGTGATTGCGGGCGTGCCCGTACACGGCGGCCGACACCATCAGCAAGGGATTGCCCGCACTGAAGTCGGGCAGGACGAAGGTGCGGCCCACGCGCGCGCCCGCCGCCGCCCATTGTTTCGAATGGGCGGACACCGCGAAATCGAGCGCCTTGTCGGGCGTCCTGCGGCTTTGATAGAGATGGTACAGGTCCACCGTGTCGCGGTTCGTCTGCAGCGACACTTCCAGCCGGTATTCCGCGCCGATGCGCCAGCCGTTCTTCTCCACGCCGAACTCCACGCGGTCCCGCTGCAGGAAGACGTTGCGGTCGTTGCGCGGGGCGTAGCTATTACCCCAGTCGCGGCCAAGTTCGCGGATCGGCACCGCGTCGTAGGCCGCCCAGGCCTGCGCCTTGGCATACGGTTGCCAGGCGGCGCTGGGGGCGTGCAGGGCGATGTCGCTGTCGGCGACGGCCGTTTGCGCCGCGGCGCCGCCCGCCGCAAGCAGGCCGGCCAGTAAGGAAATCAAACGCATGATGGATCAGTTCAGTGTCTCGAAGCTGCCGTCGACGTAGTTGATCATCCCGGTGCTGGTGTTGATCAGCGCTGTCTTGCTGCCGTTCTTGTAGACGTCGATGTAGCTGGCGCCGTCCACCAGCGTGACCGTGACGCCGGTGGCGCTGGCGAGACGGACCGCTCTTGGCAGCGAGTTGTTGCCGTCGAACGTGATGACGCTGGCGCCGTCGTTGTAGGTGCCATTGTATTCGGCCGCCTTGTAGCCGGTGGTGCGGGCGGCAAACGTGACGGCCAGCGCGGGACGGCTGACGATCTTCAGCTTGCCTTTGAACGTTGCGTTGGCAAGCACGAAATTGGTCGCCGACAGCGGTGCCGCGCTGTCGTAGTTCTTGTAGTTCGACACTTCGGCCGTGATGACGCCGTTGAAGTTTTCCGAGCGGCTATTGGTGAAGCTGCCGGTGAACTGTACGTAGTTGGGCAGGTCGCCGTTGCCGTGTTTGTCGGTATCGAATTTGCTCAGGGACAGGGTGCCGCTGATGGTGCTGTTGGCGGTTGCGGCGACGATACCCAGCTTGGCTTCGATGACGCGGTAGCTGTCGCCCATGGTGGCGGCCCGGACGAAGGAGGTGTCGGCAAGCTTGACGGTGCCGAGCTCCGCGCCGTTCTTGACCGCGCTGATGGAGCCGGAGAGTGCATAGTTGTTGACGCCTCCTGCTTCCGCCGTGGTGGCGGTTTTGACCCGCCAGGTTTCGAAGTCGCTGAGCACAATGCCGCCGGCGTCGGTGCGCGCGGGCAAGGTGCCTTCAATCAGCGCGGTGGCGACGGTGTTGCCGTTCATCGTATAGGCGATGGCGCCGCTTGCCGCGCTGCCGACCGGCGTCGGGTTACTCAAGGTGCGGATGTTGTAGGGGCCGTACCGGTCCTTTTGATATTCCTGTGCGAAGCGCAGCGTGCGCGCGGTGTAGGCGAAGTTGCTGCCGGCCGCAGGCGTCAGGGTGATGCGTCGGCCGATCATGGCGCGGGTGTACAGGCCGCTGGATGCCGCGTTGCGCTCCGATCCTACGACGATCCTGCCGTTCAGCGTGCAGGAAACGCTCTTCGGCGTGACGGACGACACGTCCTTGCCGCTCATGGCGACGGTCGCGGCCGCATCCTTGTAGAGCGCGCACGAAGCCAGCCCCGACGCTGCCGTGCTGTCGCTGACGCTGAGGGCCGTGGATCGTTTCTGGACAAAGTCGTTGTAGAGCTCGATGCCGCGAGCGGAGACGACGACCCAGTCGGCCAGGCTCTGGTCCAGCGGCGATACGGCGCTGTCGAAATCGGCCTTCAGCGCGTCCAGGCTCTTGCTCAGGCCGCCGCCGTCCTTGCTGGCGTCGGACCAGGCTTGCAGGTTGGTGCGCAAACTGGCGAACAGGGTTTTCGTGGCGTCCACCGGACTGGCCGGCGTCGGCGTTGGGGTATTGATGGCCACGTCGGCGAACAGCCTTTGGCCATCCAGCGTTTTCAGTGTGGTCTTGTTGACGGTGGGGTCGTTGGCCACCGCGGTCAGCGCGGCGAGCAGGCCGGCCTTGGCGCCGCCGCCGATGCTGACGGCGCCATCTTTCATCTTTGCAGTGCCGGTGGTTGCGTTCACCGCGCATTTGACCTTCTCCCCCGGCGTGCCGGCGCAGCCCATGCCGCCGGCATGGGCGATTTGCGAGATCGCCGCCAACGCGAGGGACTGCAATTTTTCCGACGTATCGGTGGTGTTGGCTGCGGCGTCGCTATTGGCGTTGAGCGGCTTGGTCGTCAGCGGATTGAAGCCGAGGATCTTGGTGACTTCGGTCTGCGCCGATGCCACGTTGGCCGTGGTCAGGCTGTTGGCCGTGCCGGCGCTCATCGCCGCGGTCACCAGCATGTCGGTGAACGGCGTAACATGGCCGGTCGCGTTGTGGTTGCCGCCGTCGAGTTGGACCAGGCTGCGCATCGTCATCGTGGCGGGCATGCTGATCGTGCCGCTGTACTCGTCTTCCATGGTGGTGCTTGGGTCGGCGCTCACTTCCACGGTGAACAAGCCGCTGCGGTTGCCCAGGTTGAACGAATAGCTGCCATCGGTTTTGGAGGTGCGGCCGGTGGCGACCGGCGCCGCCGAGCGGTTGCCGGCGGCATCGTAGGCATACACGCCGACGATACCGTCCTTGATCAGGCCTTTGGCGGCCACGCCGCTGATGGTGTGAGCGCCCGCCAGACCGGCATCAGGAGTGGAGGTGTTGCCGCCACCTCCACCACCGCAGGCGGCCAGGGTGGAAGTCAGTGCGCAGGCGAGGGTGAGTTTTGTCAAATTCATTGCAATAGTTAAATAATAGTTTTCTCACTATCAATTATAACATATGCAACTTGTTGTCCTGAGTAAATTAATTTATCGGCAGGCTTGCTGAAATGGCAGCCGGCCAGGCCGGCCGAATGCTAGGGAAACAGCACCGGCAGCTCCTGCGCGCGCTTGCGCAGCAGGTTCTTGGCTTCCTCGTATTCGGGATAGATCAGGCCCACCGTGTTCCAGAACTGCGCGCTGTGGTTCATCTCCAGGATGTGCGACAGTTCGTGCGCGATCACGTAGTCGATCAACGGCTGCGAGAAGTGGATCAGCTTCCAGTTCAGGCGGATCTTGCGGTCCACCGTGCAGGAACCCCAGCGCGTGCCGGCCGAGGACAGGCCGAACGAGTGATAGCGCACCCCCAGCCGCTCCGCAAACACGTCCAGCCGCTGCTCGAACAGCAGCTTGGCTTCCTGCTGGTACCAGGACTTGACCCGCTCCTTGAGCAACGTCTCGGTGGCGCCGGGCACCAGCACCATCGACAGCTCGCGCGTGGCCGGGTTGTAGCTGCTGCGATTGCGTCCGCCCACCAGCAGGCGCAGCGTGATGTCGGCGCCCAGGTAGGGCAGCTGCGCGCCATCCACCCATTCCACCGGCGGCTTCTCCAGGCGCGCGGCGCGGCGTTCGCGGCGTTCTTTCAGTTTGCTCAGTATCCAGTGCTGCTTGGTGCGGATGGCGTTGTCGATCTCGGCGATGCTGATGCGCTTGGGCGCCGTCACGCGCAGGCCCTCGTCGTCGATCATGAAGCCGATCGAGCGGCGGGTCGAACGGCGCAGCGAATATTCGAGCACGAAGTCGCCCACCATCAGCTGGCGCTTGGGCAGCTGGTCGGACGGCGGCGGCGTCTGCGCGCGCGGCTTGACCGGCACGGCGGTCTGCGGCGGCGCCACGTAGGGCGAAACGGGAGTAGGGGTATTCGAGGCGGGAGCGGTCGGAATCGACCATACCGGTGCGGTGTACACCGGCTTGAGAGACGACTGCGCCTCCCGTCCGAACAGGTCCAGTTGGCTGGCGTCGTCTTTCGGCGACGCCGGCTTTACCAGCGTGGCCAGATCATCTAGCCAGCGTTGTAGGCGTGGGGCGAAATGACGCGCATTTCTGACTCTATCCAATTTTCCACCTGTTGCATCATGCCGTCCGGGGTTAGTCCTTCCGGAGAAATCGGTTTGCCTATCGATACTGTAACAAGCCCTGGGCGTTTGATGAAAGAATTTTTTGGCCAGCACTCGCCGGAGTTGTGCGCGATCGGCACCACCACCGCGCCGGTCTCGATCGCCAGCCGGGTGCCGCCGCTCTTGTACTTGCCCGCCTTGCCGACCGGGATGCGGGTCCCTTCCGGGAACATGATAATCCATTGGCCGTCGGCCAGGCGGCGCTTGCCGTGGCGGACCACTTCCGCGAAGGCGTTCTTGCCCTGCTTGCGGTCGATCGGGATCATGCGCAGCAGCGCCATCGCCCAGCCGAAGAAGGGAATGTACAGGATCTCCTTCTTGAACACGAACACCAGCGGGCGCGGCATGTTAGGCAGCAGGAAGATGGTCTCCCATGCCGACTGGTGCTTCGACAGCACGATGGCCGGCGCGTCCGGGAAGTTCTCGGCGCCCTTGACTTGGTAGCGGATGCCGCAGATCACCTTGAGGCACCAGATCATGAAGACGTTCCAGCGTCCGGTGATGTAGAAGCGCTGGTTGTACGGCAGCGGCGCGGCCAGCAGGCACACGCAGGCCCAGACGATGGTCGATACCACCATGACGATGGTGAAAATCAGGGAACGCAGAAACAAGACGGGATGACCCAATGCAGACTCCAAAACTGTTTAGCTAACGACGTGCAGCGCCGGCGGGGCGCTGGTTTTCAGCAGGTGATTGACCATCGCGGCCAGGTCGGCGAAAACCATGGTGCCGGGTGGCAGGCCACCGGTGGCCTGGGTTTTCTCGCCCTTGCCGGTCAGGACCAGGTACGGCACGCAGCCGCTGACATAGCCGGCCTGCAGGTCGCGCAGCGAATCGCCGACGGTCGGCACGCCTTTCAGGCTGATTTTATAGCGCTGCGAGATTTCCGTGAACATGCCCGGCTTCGGCTTGCGGCAATCGCAGCTGTCGGCCGCGGCGTGCGGGCAGAAGAAGATGGCGTCGATGCTGGCGCCCACTTGCTGCGCCAGGCTGTGCATCTTCTGGTGGATCGCGTTCAGGATGGTCATGTCGAAGAACTCGCGGGCGATGCCCGACTGGTTCGACGCCACGACCACGCGATAACCCGCCTGGTTCAGGCGGGCGATCGCTTCGAGCGAGCCGGGGACCGGGATCCACTCGGCCGGCGACTTGATGAAGTCCGGCGAATCGTGGTTGATGACGCCGTCGCGATCGAGAATGATCAGTTTCATGGACGGCCCACCCATTTAGGCCGCCAGCTTCGAAATGTCGGCCACGCGATTCATCATGCCGTGCAGCGACGACAGCAGGGCCAGGCGGTTGTTGCGCAGGGCGACATCCTCGGCCATCACCATCACGTCGTTGAAGAAGGCGTCGACTTCCTCGCGCAGCTGCGCCAGCGTTTTGAGCGTGGCGGCGAAGTCGCCCTGGTTGAAGGCGGCGTCGATTTCCGGCAGCACGCGCACCACGGCGGCGTGCAGGTTCTTCTCGGCGGCGTCCTGCAGCAGCGCGGCGTTGACGCCGCTGTTGCCGGCGGCGGCCAGCGCCTCTTCGTTCTTCTTCAGGATGTTGGTGATGCGCTTGTTGGCGGCGGCCAGCGAGGCCGATTCCGGCAGCGCGGCGAAGGCCTGCACGGCCTCCAGGCGCTGCACGATGTCGTCCAGGCGGTCCGGGTTCTGGGCCACCACCGCTTCGATTTCGTTCGGCGAGAAGCCGCGCTCGCGCAAAATGCCGCGCAGGCGGTCGATCATGAAGGTGTAGACGTCGGCGCTCGGGTCCTTGAAGCCGGCCACGGAGGCGAACAGCTGCGCGGCGTGCGACAGCAGGCCGGAGACAGCCAGCGGCAGGCGCTTCTCGATCAGCATGCGCAGCACGCCCAGCGCGTGGCGGCGCAGCGCGAACGGATCCTTGTCGCCGGTCGGCGCCAGGCCGATGGCCCAGATGCCGACCAGGGTTTCCAGCTTGTCGGCCAGCGCCACGGCGGTGCCGGTGACGGTGGACGGCAAGGCGTCGCCGGCGAAGCGCGGCTGGTAGTGCTCGGACGCGGCCAGCGCCACATCTTCCGGCTCGCCGTCGTTGCGGGCGTAGTAGGTGCCCATGATGCCTTGCAGCTCAGGGAACTCGCCGACCATCTCGGTGACCAGGTCGGCCTTCGACAGCTTGGCGGCGCGGGCGGCCAGGGCGGCGTCGCCGCCGATAGCACCGGCGATGAACGCGGCCAGCGCGGCCACGCGTTCGCCGCGTGCGGCCTGCGTGCCCAGCTTGTTGTGGTAGACGATTTTTTCCAGCAGCGGCAGGCGCGATTCCAGCGTTTTCTTCTTGTCCTGCTCGAAGAAGAACTTGGCGTCGGACAGGCGCGGGCGCACCACGCGCTCGTTGCCGTCGATGATGGCGGTCGGCGTGTCGGTGGCGATGTTGGAGACGATCAGGAAGCGCGAACGCAGCTTGCCGTTGGCGTCGGTCAGCGCGAAGTATTTCTGGTTGGTCTGCATGGTCAGGATCAGGCATTCCTGCGGCACGGCCAGGAACTCTTCCTCGAACTTGCACTCGTAGACCACCGGCCATTCGACCAGCGCGGCCACTTCGTCCAGCAGCGCTTCAGGCATCAGCACCTGGTCGGCGCCGGCCTTGGCCAGCAGCTCGGCGCGGATTTTCTCTTTGCGTTCTTCGACGCCGGCCAGTACCTTGCCTTCGCTCGCCAGGGTGGCGGCGTAGCTGTCGGCGTTGGCGATGGTGATCATGCGCTGGCCCGGCGCGGTCAGGAAGCGGTGGCCTTCGCTGACGTTGGACGCGGTCAGGCCGAGCAGGGTCAACGGCAGCACGGTGGCGCCATGCAGGGCGATCAGGCTGTGCGCCGGACGCACGAACTGCACGGTGGCGCCGTCGGGACGCTGGTAGCTCATCACCTTGGGAATCGGCAGCTTGGCGACCGATTCTTCCAGCGCCGTTTGCAGACCCGCTTGCAGCGCGCTGCCGGCAGCGGTGTAGGTGTAGAAGAAGCTTTCGGCCTTGCCGTCCTGCGCGCGTTCCAGCTCGGCCACGGTCAGGTCGGGGAAACCCAGCGCGGCCAGTTTCTTGGCCAGCGGCGGCGTGCCGTTGCCGGCGGCGTCCAGCGCCACCGACACCGGCAGCACTTTTTCGCGGATCGCCTTGTCCGGCGAGGTGGCGCGCACCTTGGTGATGGAGACGGTCAGGCGGCGCGGCGAGGCGTACGGGGTGGCGACGCTGTCGGCTTCCAGGAAGTCGCGCGATTTCAGGCCGTTGACGATGCCGTCCGCGAAAGCCTTGCCCAGTTTGGCGAGCGCCTTCGGCGGCAGTTCTTCGGTCAGCAGTTCGATGAGCAGAGTTTGAGTCATATTATTTATATCGTTTTATTCGGCGGCGACGGCGGTCGCCAAGGCGATGGCCATAGGGAAGCCCAGGCGTTCACGCGAATCGTAGTAGGCTTGCGCGACCAGGCGCGACAGGGTGCGCACGCGGCCGATGTAGGCGGCGCGTTCGGTCACGGAAATGGCGCCGCGCGCGTCCAGCAGGTTGAAGCTGTGCGAAGCCTTCATGATCTGCTCATACGCAGGCAGGGTCAGTTGCAGCTCGATCAGGCGCTTGGCTTCCGATTCGTGGTTGTTGAACTGGGCGAACAGCAACTCGGTGTTCGAGTGCTCGAAGTTGTAGGCCGACTGCTCCACTTCGTTCTGGTGGAACACGTCGCCGTACTTCAGCGTCTTGGTTACACCGTTCTCTTCCCAGCTGGTCCACACCAGGTCGTACATATTCTCGACGCCCTGCAGGTACATCGCCAGGCGTTCGATGCCGTAGGTGATCTCGCCCAGCACCGGCTTGCAATCGAGGCCGCCGACTTGCTGGAAGTAGGTGAACTGCGTCACTTCCATGCCGTTCAGCCAGACTTCCCAACCCAGGCCCCAGGCGCCCAGGGTCGGCGATTCCCAGTCGTCCTCGACGAAGCGGACGTCGTTCTGCTTCAGGTCCAGGCCCAGCGCTTCCAGCGAACCGAGGTACAGGTCCAGGATGTTTTCCGGAGCCGGCTTCATCACCACCTGGTACTGGTAGTAGTGCTGGCCGCGGTTGGGATTCTCGCCGTAGCGGCCGTCCTTCGGGCGGCGCGATGGCTGCACGTAGGCCGCGCGCCAAGGCTCCGGGCCGATCGCGCGCAGGAAGGTGCCGGTGTGGAAGGTGCCGGCGCCGACTTCCATGTCGTAGGGCTGGAGCAGGGCGCAGCCTTGCTTGTCCCAGTAGGTTTGCAAGGTCAGGATAATTTGTTGAAATGTCAGCATCTTGTGTGGTCGGTGGCGCAGCCCGTGGGCGCGCGGTTGCAGTTGCGCTAAAGCGGCAATTTTAGCGGGTTTTACTGGGAGCCTGTAGAGATTAAGCGGCTTTGGGCTGGTTTTTTGCGCGCCTGGCCCCAAACCATGCGCCCGCCAGCGACAGCGCGGCCAGCGCCAGGAACAGCTTGTTCCCCCACAGGATGTACGGGGTGCTGCCGCCCATGCCCTGCACCGAGGCCGCCAGCGCGCCAAAGGTGTTGACGGGCAGCTGCTGGACCACCTTGCCTTCGCCATTGATGATGGCGGTGGCGCCGGTGTTGGTCGCCCGCAGCATCGGGCGGCCGGTCTCCAGCGTGCGCATCTGCGAGATCTGCAAATGCTGGGGAATGGCGATGGTGTCGCCAAACCAGGCCAGGTTCGAGACATTGAGCAGCATGGTGGCCGCTTTCTGGCCCTGCGCCGGGTTGTTCAACTGGTCGGCGATCTCTTCGCCGAACAAGTCTTCGTAGCAGATGTTCGGCAGCACGCGCTGGTCCTTGATGGTGAACGAGGGCTGGATGTCGCGGCCGCTGGTCTGGTCGCCCAGCGGAATCGACATCAGGTTGACGAACCAGCGGAAGCCGAACGGAATGAATTCGCCATACGGCACCAGGTGGTGCTTGTCGTAGCGGTAATAGCTGGAACCCAGGCGCGACGGGATGCCGATCACGCTGTTGAAGTAGGCGGTCTGGCTGTCGGCCAGCGGGATGCCCAGGATCAGGTTGCTGTTGGTCTTGTTGAGGAATTGGGCGATGCCGGGCAAATAATCCGGCGGCAGCTGCTGCGGCAGCATGACGATGGCCGTCTCCGGCGTGGCGATCAGGTCGGCCGGGGCGGCCGTGATGGCGTCCTGGTACAGCTTGAGCGCCGACATCACGCGCGAACCGTTGAATTTTTCGTCTTGCGGGATATTCCCTTGCAGCAGGCGCACCGAGATCGGCTTGCCTTCCGGGTAGGTCCAATGCAAGAAGCCCAGGGCGACGCCGGCCACCGGGATGGCGACGATCAGGCCGGCCGCGCGCAGGCGGGTGCGGTGCGCCAGCAACAGCAGGGCGCCGGCGATCACCGCCGCCAGCCAGCCGAGGCCGTACATGCCGATCACCGGCGCAAAGCCGGCCAGCGGGCTGTGGTTGTGGGCGTAGCCGGCCGACAGCCATGGGAAGCCGGTGAACAGCCATCCCCGTATCCATTCGAACAGCGCCCACATGGCCGGCAGCACCAGCAGGTTGGCGGCCGGCAGCGGCAGCGCCCAGCGCTTGCGCAGCCAGGCCGCGCCGGCCATCGCCAGCGCCACGTAGAAGCCCATGCCCCAGGCCAGCAGCAGCACGGCGGCGGCGGCCAGCGGCGCCGCCATGGCGCCGTAGGTGTGCAGGGAAACGTAGAGCCAGTGGGTGCCGGCGGCGGTCCAGCCGAAGCCGAAGGCCCAGCCGATCAGGCCGGCGGCCTTGACGTCGCTGCTGCGCAGCACCTGGTAGAACAAGGTCGCCAGGCCGAGGAGCTCCAGCGGCCACCAGCCGAACGGCGCGAAGGCGAACACGCACAACGCGCCGGCCACGGCGGTGATGGCCATGCGGCCACGGGTGGAGCGTTGCGGCTTGGGTGGAGCGTTCGGATCGGCGCGGCGAAAACGCATTATGCGTCGTCGCCGGCGTCGTCGGCGGCCGGCAGTTTCTCCACCAGCAGCACGTGGATCTGGCGGGCGTCGGCGCGCAGCACTTCGAAGCGCAAGCCTTCCATGTCGAACACGTCGCCCTTGTGCGGCATGCGCGCCAGGTGCTTGGCGACCAGGCCGCCGATGGTGTCGACGTCGTCGTCCGGCAGCGCGGTGTCGAGTTCCTCGTTGAACTGTTCGATCTCGGTCAGCGCCTTGATGCGCCAGCGCGGGCCGTGCACGCCCTCCTTGATCGACAGGATGTTGTCCTCTTCCTCGTCGAAATCGTATTCGTCCTCGATGTCGCCGACGATCTGCTCGAGCACGTCCTCGATGGTGATCAGGCCGGCCACGCCGCTGTATTCATCGACCACGATCGCCATGTGATTGTGGTTGGCGCGGAAGTCGCGCAGCAGCACATTCAGGCGTTTCGATTCGGGGATGAAGATGGCGGGGCGCAGCATGTCGCGCACGTCGAACGATTCTTCAGCGTAGTAGCGCAGCAGGTCTTTCGCCAGCAGGATGCCGATCACCTTGTCGCGCTCGCCTTCGATGGCGGGGAAGCGCGAGTGGGCGGTGGCCAGCACTTGCGGCATCCATTCCTCGATCGGCTTGGAGATGTCGATGACATCCATCTGCGAGCGGGGAATCATGATGTCGCGGGCGGACAGATCCGACACCTGGAACACGCCTTCGATCATCGACAGGGCGTCGGCGTCGATCAGGTTGCGCTCGTGGGCGTCATGCAGAACTTCGAGCAGTTCCGCGCGGTTCTCTGGCTCGGGGGATATCAGTGCGGTCAGGCGTTCAAACAGTGACCGATGGGGTTTGGCGTCATTCTTGACGCCACTAGAGTGCTCTTGCATAGGAGGCGTGAGCCGTTGTTACGAAGGGGTATAGGATACACCAAATGGGGAGGTGGAGCCGTTTTTGTCAAAAAGACAGCTCCGTCCGCTCAGTCGGCGTAGGGATCGGCGTAGCCGAGGCCGGCCAGGATGTCGGTTTCGATGCCTTCCATCTCGGCCGCTTCCTCGTCGTCCATGTGGTCGTAGCCTTGCGCGTGCAGCACGCCGTGGACGATCAGGTGGGCGGCGTGTTCTTCCACGGTTTTCTTCTGCTCGGCCGCTTCCCGCTCCAGCACGTCGGTGCAGAGGATGATGTCGGCCTGGGTCGGCGCGTCGTCGGGTAATTCTTCGCCGTCGTTGTAGGCGAAGGTCAGCACGTTGGTGGCGTAGTCCTTGTCGCGGTAGTCGCGGTTCAGGGTGCGGCCTTCCTCGGCGTCGACGAAGCGTATCGTCAGCTCGGCCGGCGCGAACAGCGCGGCCTGCACCCAGCGGCGGATCTTCGGCCGGGTGATGCTTGCCTGCAGGCGGGCGTCGGGATATTGCACCGACAGCGTCAGTTTATTTTTTGCGGACATTTTTGAGGGCGGTGGCTTTGAGGAGGGGAGCGATTTCCGCTTCGTGGTTGTGCGCCGTCTCGTAGGCGTCGACGATGCGCGCCACCAGCGGGTGGCGCACCACGTCCTCGCTGTTGAAGTGGCTGAAGGCGATGCCGCGCACATCCTTCAACACCTGGACCGCGTCGACCAGGCCGCTCTTCTGGCTCTTGTGCAGGTCGACCTGGGTGACGTCGCCGGTGATCACGGCCTTGCTGCCGAAGCCGATGCGGGTCAGGAACATCTTCATCTGCTCGACGGTGGTGTTCTGCGCCTCGTCCAGGATGACGAAGGCGTGGTTCAGGGTGCGCCCGCGCATATAGGCCAGCGGCGCGATCTCGATCACCTGCTTCTCGAACATTTTCTGCGTGCGGTCAAAGCCCAGCAGGTCGTACAGCGCGTCGTACAGCGGACGCAGGTAGGGATCGACCTTTTGCGCCAGGTCGCCCGGCAGGAAGCCCAGGCGCTCGCCCGCTTCGACCGCGGGGCGGGTCAGGATGATGCGCTTGACGGCGTCGCGCTCCAGCGCGTCGACCGCGCAGGCCACCGCCAGGTAAGTTTTGCCGGTGCCGGCCGGGCCGACGCCGAAGCTGATGTCGTGCTCCAGGATGTTGCGCAGGTAGCGGATCTGGTGCGGCGTGCGGCCGCGCAGGTCGGCGCGGCGGGTCTTGAGGATGGGGCTGTTGATGTCGGGCTCGACGAACGGCGCCTCGACCGCGCGCGGTAGGTCCGGCGCCGAGGCGGCGGCGATGGCGGCGTTGGCCACCGCCAGGCCGGCGCGCTGCTCGACCAGCGCCAGTTGCACTTCCTCGATCGGCACGATCTTGTTGGCGATCGCGTAGAACTGTTCCAGGATCTGCACCGCCCGTTCGGCGTTGTGGCCGCTGACGATGAACTTCTCGCCGCGCCGGAAGATGGTGACGTCGAGCGCGGCGGAAATCTGCCGCAGGTTTTCGTCGAGGGGGCCGCACAGATGGGCCAGACGCGCGTTATCGAGCGGTTCCGGAACAAAGTAGTGCGGCTGGACTGGGGTTTTGGTTTTCAATGGGATGCTTTATGAGAGAGGCCGGCAGTGCCGGCACAGGCGATAGTTTAACGTAATTCGGCGCCGCCAGATGCGATAGAGCTTGATTTCAGGCAGCCGGGCTTCTACATTGGAAGAGTAGCCTGTCGGCAATTTCTATTGGAGGGTTTCATGGCGGCGAATGTGATTTCGTCCTCGCGCATCAGCACCCCGCTCGACAGCGTGCAGGCGGCCAACCAGCGCGCAACCCGCGCCCACCGCGAGCAGCAGCGCGCCCAGCAGGCGAGCTCGGCCGAGAGCGTCGAGCGCGAACAGCGCAGCAACGGCGCCGAACGCGCGGTGCAGACCCGGGTGGAAAAGAATAGCGACACCCAGCGCAGCCGCGCCCAGTCCAACGACGACGCCACCGCGCTGCAGCGCCGCGCCGCCCAGGCCGCCGACAAACACGCCCAACAGGATCGCCGCCAGAGCGAGAAAACCCTGGGCCGCCACATCGACACCAGCGCCTGATTGAGCCCCGCCTGAGCCCCGCCCCCGCCTGTAAAGACGAACTTGCTTTGTGTAACAGTTTCCTACAAGTTCTTGCGTGCGACACCCTCCAGCCCCATGTGATGAAATAGCATAGTTGCTAAGGTTTCTAGCCAGCGATTGATGTCGAACAATCTTCGCTCGACGGAAAGCGGCAGGAACAGGCCCTTTTGAGCATAGAATAATCTTGTACGAAAGGCAATCAGCCGGGGCCCGGCGGAGCCGGAAAACTTAGGCCAAGGAATCTAAGTTGTCCTTAAGTTCAGGCCTGCACACTTCATTCACCCAACCAACGAGGAATATCATGGCACACCACGCACTCGCTTCCCAGGAAAGCTACAATCCCAACCATCTGCTGGACATCTTGCTCGGCAAGATGCAGCTGAAAAACGACGCCGCGCTGTCGCGCCTGCTGGAAGTCGCGCCGCCGGTCATCAGCAAGATCCGCCACCACCGCTTGCCGGTCGGCGCCTCGCTGCTGATCCGCATGCACGAAGTGACCGGCATGAGCATCCGCGACCTGCGCGACCTGATGGGCGACCGCCGCACCAAGTACCGCCTGTCCGACGCCCAGGGCCGTCCGAAGCCAGAAGAGCGTACTGAAAAGGCCGAGGCCGGAAACTACGCGCGTCACTAATGCGCCCGCACGTCTGCACCTGCCGTCGCCGGGCTTGACTTGAAGCCGGCCGGCAGGGTGCACGCTCAGCTCAGCAGCACCATCGAAATTTCTTCATATTGCAGTTCCGTCTCGCGGAACAGTTGCAGATAGATTTCCTCATCGAGGCCCAGCGCAGTCCAGGCCACGGTGGACAAGGGCGGGACCAGATCGTCCTGCATCTGCGCCAGATCGAGCGCATGCACGATGGCGTCGGCCACATGAATGATGGCGGCCAGGAACCCTGCGCCCGGCGCTTCCGGGTCGTGATGGCCGCCGATCGCCAGCCGCATCGTATCGGAAAAATTCCAGTGCTCAGCCAGGGCCAGCCCGGCGTCGACATGATCGACGCCCAGCACGGTACGCTCGGCGTCCAGCAGATAACAATCGTGGGCGTCGCGGTAGGCCAGGGTTTCCGAGTACTGATTCGGGAAGCAGGACACCAGCACCAGCCGGCCGATATCGTGCAGCAGGCCGGCCGTGAAGGCGTAGTCCTGGTTGAAGCGCATCTGCCGCGCCAGCACCTTGGCGCAGGCGGCGGTGGCGATCGAGTGGCGCCAGAAGGCCTTGTGGTCGAAACCGGGGCAATGGCCCTCGGCGAAGCAGCCGGTGACGGCGGCCGCCGTGATCAGGTTGCGCGTGGTCTGGAAGCCCAGGTAGGTGATCGCCTGCTGGATGGTGGTGACCTTGACCTGCAGCCCGTACAGCGAGGAGTTGGCCAGCCGTAGCGTCTTGGCCGTCAGCGCCTGGTCGTAGGAGACTTTCTTGGCCAGCACGGAGATGTCGATATCGTCCTGGTCTATGCTGTTGAGCAGCTCCATCACCACCGCCGGCAGCGAGGGCAGGTCGTCCAGCGTGCGGACGACGTCGTCGTAACTGAGGGTATTACTCATGCTCGGGGGTCTCCGGTAAGCCCAGGCGGAAGTCCGACACGAAGCGGCGCAGCAGCGCGGTGGCCCAGTCGCTGTCGCTGTCGGCGTCGTTTTTGCGGAACAGGTGGGCGATGCGCGCCGCGTGGTGCTCCAGCGTCGCCTGCGCCACTTCCGGCGACACTTCGTCTTTCAGGATGGGCAGGATGGCGATGCCGTGGCGCGGCATCAGCGTCAGCATGGCCTCGGTCAGCACCGTGCCCTGCGGCAGCAGCACGTGGCCCTGCACGTCCAGCAGCACGTCCGACAGGACCATGCCCGGCCGTACCTCCGCCAGCGTCAGTTGATGATAATTGCCTGTCATGATGCCCTCCCGGTTTGCCACCTCGTCTACATTGCCCGATCTTACCATTGCGGGCGAGCAAAGTCTGCCGCGGCGGCGTGACGATGGGGGCCACATCTTGCCAAGTCGCATGTCATACCGTACATTGGGACGTTGCCGTCAATTCCATCACTGCACGGAGGTTGGTCGATGTTTGGTATCCAAGGCCGCTTGACGCTGCTTTTCGTGGTCATCGTGACCCTGGTGTTGGGCATTTCCGGCACCTACGCCCAGTACAGTCTCGGCCACGAGCTGGAAGTGAGCAGCCAGCGGCTGCGCCAGGGCGTGCTGACCCGCTTGCAGACCAGCCTGCCGTCGGCGCTGTGGGACCTGGACAAGGCCAAGGTCGACAACATCGTCGCCGCCGAGATGCTGCCGCCCGAGCTGGTGTCGATCCGCGTCTACGACACCTCGGTCGGCCTGTTCTCCGGCAAGCTGCGCAATGAAAACGGCAGCGTCAGCTCGATCGAGAACGACGCCGCCGTCGGCGGTTCGCCGGTGGTGGCCGACCTGGCCTACCGCGATTCCGGCGCCGCCGGCGCCTCGCTCAAGCCGGTCATCGTCGGCCGCGTGGTGGTCAACTTCAGCCGCGCGCAGATCGACGCCACGCTGGCGGCCGAAGTGCGGCGCAAGGTCACCGAGGTGCTGCTGCTGGACCTGATCCTGGTGGCGGCGCTGGCGCTGTCGCTGCGCATCGTGTTCGATCCGCTCAAGCGGCTGCGCGACGGCCTGTTCGACCTGGCCACGCGCGGCAGCGACGAGGTGGAGGAGTTGCCCGACAGCCGGCACGACGAGCTCGGCGAGGTGATCCGCGGCTTCAACGCCATCCAGCGCAAGGTCAAATCGAATATCCAGCGCATCCGCGAGGCCGAGGACGAGGCCCGCAAATCGGCCCAGACCACCGCCAAGGCGCTCGACGACCTGCGCCGCACGCAGGAATCGCTGCTGCAGGCCGAGCGGCTGGCCTCGCTGGGCGGGCTGGTGGCCGGCGTCGCGCACGAGATCAACACCCCGGTCGGCATCGCGCTGACCAGCGCCTCGGTGCTGATGGAGGCGACCGAGAAGGTGCACCAGTCTGTCGCCAGCGGCAATATCAAGAAATCCGACATCATGCGCTACCTGGAGACGGCGGCCGAGAGTACCCGCCTGATCATGAACAACGCCTACCGCGCGGCCCACCTGATCCACAGCTTCAAGCAGATCGCGGTCGACCAGGTCAGCGAGGCGCGCCGCCGCTTCGAGCTGCGCGACTACATCAACGAGGTGGTGTCGAGCCTGCAACCGAAGCTGAAGAAGACCCGCATCACCGTCAGCATCGCCTGCCCGCCGGACATCATGCTCGATAGCTACCCCGGCGCGCTGGCCCAGGTCATCACCAATCTGACGCTCAACTGCGTCGAGCACGCCTTCGACGCGGGCGACGAGGGCCACATCACCATCGGCGTGGCGCAGAAGGCCGACTGGATCGAGATGCAGGTGGTGGACGACGGCAAGGGCATCCCGCCGGACATGCTGGACAAGGTGTTCGACCCCTTCGTCACCACCCGCCGCGGGCAGGGCGGCACCGGGCTCGGCCTCAATATCGTGTTCAACTTGATCGCCAAGCAGTTTGGCGGCACCATTACCGTTTCCAGCATCCTGGGGCAGGGCGCCAGCTTCGTGCTGCGCATGCCGTGCGTGACGCCGGTCGACGAAGCGGCCGCGCTGCAAGCGGATGCCCGTCTCCACACTTGAAAGGCCAGCAATGCCCAATATCAGCGGTGAATTCAACGTCAAGATGGCGCCCGAAACCATGTCGCCGGTGGCGGCCGACAGCGGCATCGGCCGCATGTCGCTGGACAAGCGCTACCACGGCGCGCTGGACGCCGCCGGCGCCGGCGAGATGCTGGCCTATATGGATCGCGAACTGGGTTCCGGCGCCTACGTGGCGATGGAAAAAGTGACGGGGACGCTGGCGGGGCGACGCGGCAGCTTCCTGCTGCACCACAGCGGCACCATGGAGCGCGGCACGGCCGGCCTGAAGGTGGCGGTGGTGGCCGATTCCGGCAGCGGCGAGCTGACCGGCCTCAGCGGAACGTTGCACATCCGCATAGAGGGCGGCAAGCACTACTATGACTTCGACTATACGCTCGGTGACGCCGTTGCTTAAGCGTCCGGCGCCACGCTAGGATGCCGCCATGGACAAGGACACACTCAAGGGTTTGGCGATTTTGATCGGCGTGGCGCTGGCGCTGGCGATCTTTGCGGTACTGGGCACCGAGAACGGCGTGCAGAAACTTTCCTGCGTCGGCCGCGCCATCCTGCATGGCGTGGCGATCACCAACATCCACGGGGTGTGCGGCCTGTAGCGGCGGCCAGGCTTACTCGGTAAATTTATCCGAGGCGCCGCGGCGGCGCGAGGAAAAGCCCAGAATGACCAGTCCCAGCATCAGCATGACGAAGGTTTGCGGTTCCGGCACTTCGGCCACCGGGTCGATGGCTTGCTGGTTTTCCGGAGCGTTGTTGACCAGCGCCTCAGGATCGCGATCCGAGGCGGTCTTTTCCGCGGGCACGGCGCCATCGATGCCGCACGGCGTGGCGCTGTGGGCATCGCATTGGGCCAGTACGATTGCTGCGGTTGCAACTTTGCTGTTGTCTGGGCTGGCGGCCTGAGCCTGAGCGGCTCCGGCCATTCCCAGGGCCAGCAATAATATCGTTATAAAATTCAACTTCTTCACAGTGCTCTCCTGACTATGCTGCACAAGCAGGACGTTAAGCCTACATTAAAACATATTCTTTAAGCTAAGATTGGTCGTGGCTCCAACCGTGCTCTACAGATTCACATTAAACCATATTTAATAACATATTGCCATCTGTATTTTTCTCGGAGCAATCAATTCGTGCGGCGCAACAACGGTTGTTGCTTGCGGGCCAGTGGCGCAGATGATTTCAACTTCACAACAAATAATTCGATTGCAGAGGATGCGGGCACAGATGATTTCCACATATGGCGGCAAACTGGGGTTGACTTTGGTCGCTGCGGCGCTGGCTGTGCTGGCCGGCTGCGCCAGCGGCGGCAAGGGCGCCGTTGGCGTCGCCACGGCGGCCGCGCCGGCGCCGGATGGACCCAATCCGCAGGTGCTGCTGCTGGGCGAGGTGCATGACAACGCCGCCGGCCACAAGCTGCGCTACGAGCTGCTGCGCCAGCGGGTCGAGGCCGGCTGGCGCCCGGCCATCGTCATGGAGCAGTTCGACCGCGAACACCAGGACGTGTTGAGCAAGGCCCAGAAAGGTTGCCTGGACGCCCAGTGCGTGATCCGCGTGGTCGGCGCCGGCCGCTGGAACTGGCAACTGTATTACCCGGTGATCCAGCTGGCGCTGACCTACCAGTTGCCGCTGGTCGCCGGCAATCTGTCGCGCGCCGACGCCGCGCGCGTGGTGCGCGACGGCATCGCCGCCAGCTTCGACCCGCAAAGCGTGCGCGACTACCACCTCGACCAGCCGCTGCCGGCCGACGTGCGCGGCGCCCAGTACCAGGAAATCACCGCCGGCCACTGCAATATGCTGCCGGAGATGATGGTCGACGGCATGATCAACGCCCAGGTGTCGCGCGACATCTGGATGGCCAAGATCGTGCGCGACCAGCGGCCGCGCGACGTCGTGCTGATCGCCGGCAACGGCCACGTGCGCAAGGACGTCGGCGTGGCGCGCTGGATCAACCAACTGGCGCCGGCGCTGACGGTGCGCAGCGAAGGCTATGTCGAAGGCGCCGACGGCGCCGGCCGCTACGACGCGGTCTACAGCGTGGCGCCGCAGTCCCGACCCGACCCGTGCGCCGAGCTCAAAGCCAAAACCAAATCCTGACGCCATGGAAAAAATCTACCTGCCCACCGCGCCCGAGCGCGCCACCGTCGACGCCCTGGCCGGCGCCACCCTGCTGGAGTTCGGCGCCAACTGGTGCGGCCACTGCATGGCCGCGCAGGCGCCGCTGGCGCAAGCCTTCGTCGGCCACGACGGCGTGCGCCACTACAAGGTCGAGGACGGCCCCGGCCGCGCGCTGGGCCGTTCCTACCGCGTCAAGCTGTGGCCGACGCTGATCTTCCTGCGCGACGGCCTGGAAGTGGCGCGCCTGGTGCGGCCGCTGACGGCCGACCAGATCGGCGTTGCCTTTGCGCAAATCGATACCTAGCGAGCAAGCTTATCCGCTTGGCAGCAGACGCGGCGGGTGTGTATGATGGGCCGCACCATCCACCCGCAGGAGCGTCAAGCATGCGTCAGTCCAAGAGTCAGCTTCAACCCGGATCGCCCAAGACCAACTCGCCGGCCACCGTGCTGTTTGCCAGCCTGATCGGCACCACGATTGAATTCTTCGATTTCTACATCTACGCCACTGCGGCCGTGCTGGTGTTCCCCAAACTGTTCTTCCCCGCCAGCGACCCGGCCGCCGCCACGCTGCAATCGCTGGCCACCTTCGCCATCGCCTTCTTCGCGCGCCCGGTCGGTTCGGCCGTGTTCGGCCACTTCGGCGACCGCATCGGCCGCAAGGCCACCTTGGTGGCGGCGCTGCTGACCATGGGCATCTCGACCGTGGTGATCGGCGCGCTGCCGACCTACGCCTCGATCGGCACCCTGGCGCCGGCGCTGCTGGCGCTGTGCCGCTTCGGCCAGGGCCTGGGCCTGGGCGGCGAGTGGGGCGGCGCGGTGCTGCTGGCCACCGAGAACGCGCCGCCGGGCAAGCGCGCCTGGTATGGCATGTTCCCGCAACTGGGCGCGCCGATCGGCTTCTTCCTGTCGGGCGGCATCTTCCTGCTGCTGAGCCAGACCCTGAGCGACGCCGAGTTCTTCAGCTACGGCTGGCGCATTCCCTTCCTGGCCAGCTCGCTGCTGGTGATCGTCGGCCTGTACATCCGCCTGAAGATCCATGAGACGCCGGACTTCCAGAAGGTGCTGGAGAAGAACGAGCGGGTCAAGGTGCCGGTGGTGACGGTCTGGCGCGAGCACCGCCGGGTGCTGGTGCTGGGCACCCTGATCGCGCTGGCCACCTTCGTGCTGTTCTACCTGATGACGGTGTTCGCGCTGAGCTGGGGCACCAGTGCGCTCAAGTTCAGCCGCAAGGACTTCCTGATCCAGCAGCTGTACGCCGTGACCTTCTTCGGCCTGACCATCCCGGTCGCCGCGCTGTGGGCCGACCGCTACGGCCGCCGCATCACGCTGGTGTGGGTGTCGGCCGCGATCGCCGTGTTCGGGCTGGCGATGGCGCCGATGTTCGGCTCCGGCAGCAGTACGATGGTGACCGTGTTCCTGTCGCTGGGCCTGGGCCTGATGGGCATGACCTACGGCCCGCTGGGCACCATGCTGTCCGAGCTGTTCCCGGCCGAGGTGCGCTACACCGGCGCCTCGCTGACGTTCAACCTGGCCGGCATCCTGGGCGCCTCGCTGGCGCCGTACGCGGCCACCTGGCTGGCGACCAACTACGGCCTGCAATACGTCGGCTACTACCTGTCCACGGCAGCGGTGATCAGCCTGGTGGCGCTGTTGCTGGCCAAGGGCGGCACCGCCAAAACCCCGTAATCGCATTCAATGTCATCGTACAACATCATCGCGACAGCCGCAGCGCCGGGCCGTCGCGATGGCGCAACCCCCTGAATATCCGCATCTTTCCGCTTGCCTATCGCGTTTTATAGTTGTACGATGACTTACGACTAGAGTGATCTCGTGGAGACCGGGAGATCATCACCAAAAACCAGAATAGAAGTGATGCCATGAACCTGAGCGAGCCTGTGAACGCGCAAGCGGTGGGAAAAACCGTCGGTAAATACCGTTGGACCATCTGTGCGCTGTTGTTTTTTGCCACCACCGTCAACTACCTGGACCGCCAGGTCCTGAGCTTGCTGGCGCCCGATTTGTCCAAGGAATTCGGCTGGAGCAATACCGACTACGCCAACATCGCCGCCGCCTTCCAGTTCGTCTACGCCATCTCGATGCTGCTGGCCGGCCGCGTGGTCGACCGGATCGGCACCAAGGCCGCCTACGTGCTGGCCATCACGATCTGGTCGCTGGGCGCGCTGCTGCACGCCTTCTCGGTGCCGATGGGCGAGGGCGTGGGTGTGCTGCTGGGCGCCTTCGGCATCGTCACGGTGCCGTCCATCGTCGGCTTCATGATCTCGCGCGCGGTGCTGGCGGTCGGCGAGGCCGGCAACTTCCCGGCCGCGATCAAGGCCACCGCCGAATACTTCCCGAAGAAGGAACGCTCGTTCGCCACCGGCATCTTCAACTCCGGCGCCAACGTCGGCGCCATCCTGGCGCCGATCTGCGTGCCGCTGATCGCCGGCATCTGGGGCTGGCAGGCCGCCTTCATCATGATCGGCATGCTGGGCTTCGTCTGGATGAGCGTGTGGATCACGCTGTACGAAAAGCCGGACCGGCAGCCGCGCCTGTCGGCGCAGGAGCTGGCCTATATCCGCAGCGACCAGCCGGCCGTGGTGGCGGCGCCGGCGGCCGACAACAAAGTCGCGTGGTTCCAGCTGCTGAAGTACCGCCAGACCTGGGCCTTCGCCTTCGGTAAATTCATGACCGACGGCGTCTGGTGGTTCTTCCTGTTCTGGCTGCCCACCTATTTGTCGGCGCAATACGGCATGAAGGGCGACGCCATCGTGGTGCCGCTGGCGGTGCTGTACAGCATGACCATGATAGGCTCGATCGGCGGCGGCTGGTTCCCCAGCTACTTCATGGCGCGCGGCCATGCGCCGTATGACGGCCGCATGAAAGCCATGCTGGTGATCGCCTTCTTCCCGCTGGTGGTGCTGCTGGCGCAGCCGCTGGGGGCGATCAGCTTCTGGGTGCCGGTGCTGTTGATCGGCGTCGGCGCCTCGGCGCACCAGGCCTGGTCGGCGAATATCTTCACCACCGTGTCCGACATGTTCCCGCAAAAATCGGTGGCCTCGGTGATCGGCATCGGCGGCATGGCCGGCGGCATCGGCGGCGTGCTGCTGACCAAATTGGGCGGCTGGGTGTTCGACTACTACAAATCGGTCAACGACATCCGCACCGGCTACATGATCATGTTCGCCATCTGCGCGCTGGCCTACCTGGTGGCGTGGAGCGTGATGAAGGTGCTGGTCCCGCGCCACAAGGAAATCACCGACCTGTGATCGGGCGGCGGAGCGATGCCGACATGCTAAGATTGTCCTTTGGCGCCGCCGAAGCACCGGCGGCCACGCATCCCCGACAATCAGAACATGAAAAAAAATGTAGCAACCATCCGCGACGTCGCCGCGGCGGCCGGCGTCTCGACCGCCACCGTATCGAAGTTCGTCAACGGCGCGCAGCGCTTCTCGCCGGCGGTGGAGGCGACCATCAAGGAAGTCATCGCCAGGCTGGGCTACCGTTCCAATCCGCTGGCGGCGTCGATGATCACCGGCCGCACCAAGAGCATCGGCCTGTCGGTGCTGGATGTGGCCAACCCGCACTTCACCAGCATCGTCAAGGGCGCCAACCGCGTCGCGCTGGCGCACGGCTACACGCTGCTGCTGGTCGACACCGAGGAAAACCCGGACCGCGAACGGCCCTTGCTGGAAGCGTTGAGCCGCCGGGTGGACGGCATCATCATGTTCTCGCGCATGCTGGAATCGGAGATGGACTGGGTGATGGAGCTGGGCAAACCGCTGGTGTATTTCGGCCGGCTGTCGCGGCTGGAGATACCGTGGGTGATCAGCGACGACCACCGCGGCGCCTACATGCTGGCGCGGCACCTGGTCTCGCTGGGGCACAAGCGCATCGGCTATTTGCGCTTTCCGCGCTCGCGGCGCGACGAAGAGCGCCTGGCCGGCATCCGCGCCTGCCTGGCCGCGCACGACCTGGAGTTGACTGTGTATGAAGGCGGCGCGCCGACCGCGGCCGAAGGCGATCGCGTATGCTCGTCCATCATGCTGGGCGCCGAGCACCCGGACGCGCTGATCTGCTACAACGACCTGATGGCGCTGGGCTTCATGAAAGCGGCGCAGACGCTGGGCTTCAAGCTGCCGGAGCAGCTGTCGGTAGCGGCCTTCGACAACATCGAGTACGGCCAATACACCTCGCCGGCGCTGACCACGGTGGACCTGCAGAGCGAGCGCATGGGCGTGGCCGCGATGGAAAAGCTGATCGCCGCCATCGACGGCAAACCCGCCCCCGCCACCACGATGATCGAACCGCAGCTGATCCTGCGCGGCTCGACCATCAAACGCTAAAAACCGGGGTCAAGTCTGACATTCGGACACGAGCTCTGCTGTAGCCATGGCTACAGCAGAGCTCGTGTCCGAATGTCAGACTTGACCCCGGGGTTGGTTTTTAGAACAGCTGGCTGACGTCCGGACGGGTGGCCAGGGCCGCCTGGACCACGGCGGTGACGCGGGCGCGGTCGGCGCCTTGCAGCGGCTGGCGCGGACGGCGCACGAACTCGTTGCCGACGCCGGCCAGCGTTTCCACCAGCTTCAGGTTCTGTACCAGCTTGTTCGACACGTCCAGGTGCATCAGCGGCATGAACCACTGGTACAGCTTGAGCGCTTCATCCCAACGCTTGGCTTTCATCAGCTTGTACAGCGCCACGGTCTCTTTCGGGAAGGCCACCACCAGGCCGGCCAGCAGGCCATCCGCGCCCACCGCCAGGCCTTCGAACGACAGATCGTCCACGCCCATGAACAGCTGGTAGCGGTTGCCGACGGCGTTGCGCAGGTCGGTGATGCGGCGTACGTTGTCGGTCGATTCCTTGATCGCGACAATCCATTCGCAATCGGCCAGTTCCTTGAAGTCTTCCGGCGTCAGGTCGACCTTGTAGGAGACCGGATTGTTGTAGACCATGATCGGCAGCTGCGCCGCCTTGGCGATCACGCGCAGATTGTCGATCGCCTCGCGCGAATCGGCCGCGTACAGCACCGACGGCATCACCATCAGACCCTGAACGCCCATCTCGTGCGCCTTTTCGACGAAGCGGCAGGCGGTGGCGGTGCGCGTTTCGCTGACGTTGACCAGCACCGGCACGCGGCCGGCGGCGACGTTCAGCGCGGTCTTGGTGACGGCCAGCTTCTCGTCGAACGACAGCGTGCTGGCTTCACCCAGCGAGCCGCAGGTCAGCAGCGCGTGCACGCCGCTGTCGATCTGGAAGTTGAAGTGCTTTTCCATTTCCGCGTGGTCGAGATCCTCGTTCTCTTTGAATTTGGTGGTTACTGCGGGGAATACCCCTTCCCATTTTGCTGCTGCCATGCTGTTCTCCTTGTGATGAATCGGTGTTGTGGTTAATACGTGAATTAATCGTCGATGATGCTGGCGATGCGGGCCGGTGAGATCGGCATCCGCACCGCGTCCGGCCGCCAGCCATATAGCAGTTCGGTGGCGCCGCCGCAGATGCGTCCCTGGCACGGCCCCATGCCGCAGCGCGTTTGCAGCTTGGCGCTGCGCCAGCTGGTGTGCGTGCGCAGCTCGCTGTGGCAGACGTCTTCGCAGCGGCAGACGATGGTGTCGTCGCCGGCCAGTTTCAGTAGTTCCGGCCGCAGCGCAAAAGCGCGCTCCAGCCTTGCTGCGAATTTCTTCCAGCGCGCGCGTTCGGCGTACAGCTGCCGCGCGGCGCTGAGCTGGCCGGTGGCCGCCAGGCCGGCGATGCGGCCCTCGGCCAGCGCCAGGTCGACGCCGCCGACACCCGTGCCTTCGCCGGCGCAGTACACGCCGAACACGGAGGTCAGCTGGTCGTCGTCGACCAGCACCGTGGTTTGCCGCTGGTTCGACGCGGTGACGCAAGCGAGCGCCTGCGCCAGTTCGACATTGGGCAGCAGGCCGTAGCCGCAGGCCAGGTAGTCGCATTGCAGCGCCTCCAGCTCGCGCGCGCCGCCGCGCTGGACCAGGATCGATTGCAGCGTGCCGTCGCCCAGCGCCGAGTGCACATGGCTGCCGCGCAGATACGGGATGCCGCTCAGCTGCGCGGCCAGTTGCAGCGCCTGCGTTATCTTGGACGGCGTCGCCAACAGGCCGAAGCCGAAGCGGGCCAACGCCGGCAAGGACGCCTGCTCGACGATGGCGACGATCTCCGCGCCCTTGGCGCGCAGCGTCGCGGCCACCGCCAGCAGCAGCGGGCCGCTGCCCGCCACCACCACCCGTTTGCCCTGTACCGGATAGCCGCCCTTGGCCAGGGCCTGCAAGCCGCCGGCGCCGGTCACGCCGGGCAATGTCCAGCCGGGGAAGGGCAGCAAGCGCTCGCGCGCACCGGTGGCCAGTATCAGTTTTTCGTAGTGCAGCGTGGCCGACGACGATGGCGTCTGTACTTGCAGCTGTTGCGGCGCCGGCGCGTACAACACGCGCGTCTGCGGCAGGTAGGTCAGGTTGGGGGCGGCGCGCAGGTCGCTCCACATTCTTTGCGCGCGCTGGTCCTGCTGCTCCGGGCCGCCGCGCCAGATCTGGCCGCCGGCCAGCGGGTTGTCGTCGACCAGGCCGACCTGGGCGCCGTGCGCCACGGCGGCATGCGCGGCCGCCAGTCCGGCCGGTCCGGCGCCGATCACCAGTACCTCGTAGCGGCTCATGGGCGGACCTCGCCGGTGGTCACGCGCATGCCGTCGGCGCACAGCGTCTGGCATGACAATTGGTGCATGCGGCCGTCGATGGTGACACGGCACTCCTGGCACACGCCCATGCCGCACAGAGGGGCGCGCGCCGCGCCGCGAACCGAGCGCCGGGTGACGGCGCTGCCGGCCATGGCGATCGCCGCGGCCACGCTGACGCCTTGCGCCACATGGATATCGAGGCCGTTGATGTTGAGGACGACGTCAGTCATTGAAGCGTCCCGGTAAGTAAGGTGCTGCAGGGATGCGGGTGCTGTCGCCGGTCATCTGGCCGGCCAGCAGTTGCGCCGTCGCCAGCGAGGTGGTGATGCCCAATCCTTCATGTCCGGTCGCCAGCCACAGTCCGCGCCGCGCGGCGTGGGGGCCGATCAGCGGCAGGCCGTCCGGGGTGGCGGCACGCAGGCCGGTCCAGCAGCGCAGCAGGTTCAGTTGCGCCAAGGCTGGCGTGAACGCGGCGGCATGGCGCAGCATGCGTTGCAGCATGGCCGGCTCCACCGCCAGGTCGATTGTGTCGAACTGGCGGGAGGAGCCGATCAGTACTTGTCCGGTAGGACGGGGCTGCAAATTGAACGCGACCGAGTCGCCGCTGGCGGCGTGGGCGCTTTTGATGTATCCGAGTTCCACCAGCTGGTGGTGGACAAAGCCGGGATAGCGGTCGGTGATGGCGATATGTCCTTTTTTCGGCTGCACCGGCAGTTCGGGCAGCAGCGTGGCCGAACGCGAACCGGCGGCCAGCACCACGTGCTGCGCCTGGTGGCGGGCGCCGTCGGCCAGCAGCACGCCGTTGTCTTCGATGGCGGCGACGCTGGCGCGCAGCGTGGTGGCGCCGCGGCGGATCGCCCGGTCCAGCAGGATGCGCGCGCTCTTGGGCGGATACACCAGGCCATCGCCGGAGACCAGCAGGCCGCCGGCCAGGCCGGTGCGCAATTGCGGCTCGCGTGCATACAGCGTGGCAGGCGCCAGCAGTTCGCAGGCGATGCCGTAGGCGGACAGGGTGTCGGCCTTGGTGCGCGCCGCCGCCATTTCTTCCTCATCGGCGGCGACCCAGATGGTGCCGCAGCGGCTGTACTCGTGGCGCTGCGGCAGGTCGCCCACCAGCGAATTCCACAAGGAGACCGAGTACGCCGACAACGCCAGCTCCGCCGGGTTGTCGTCCATGACCACCAGGTGTCCCATGCCGGCCGCGGTCGCGCCGCTGCCGGGCATGTCCTGTTCGATCACCATCACCCGCAGGCCGCGCTGGCTGAGCGCATCCGCACAGGCGGCACCGACGATGCCGGCGCCGATGACGATCACGTCGTTCTGGCTCACCGGATGCCCCATACGAAAGGATCGGTCGGATCGAGGAGCAACTGCGCCTGCGAGTTCACCCATGCGCGGCCGCGGATGCTGGGGATCAGCTGCTCGCCGCGATAACGGTAGGAAGCTTCGAACACGCTGCCGATCACGCTTTCCTGCTTCCACAGCGCGCCCTCGGCAAGCTTGCCGTCGGCCGCCAGGCAGGCCAGCTTGGCGCTGGTGCCGGTGCCGCAAGGCGAGCGGTCGTAGGCCTTGCCGGGGCACAGCACGAAGCTCTGGCTGTCGGCGCCGGTGCGCGATGGCGCGAACAGTTCGATATGGTCGATCAGCGCGCCGCCCTCGCCGGTGATGCCGGCCTGTTCCAGCGCCGCGGCGACGGCCACCGTGTAGGCGGTCAGCGCCTCGACGTTACCAACCCCCAGCTCCAATCCGTGACCGGAAACCAGGAAGAACCAATTGCCGCCCCACGCCACGTCGCCGGTGACCGGGCCGTGGCCCGGCACCTCGACCGTGACCTGGGTCTGGCTGCGATAGGAGGCCACGTTGTCCACCGTGACGCTGCCGTCGGCGTGCAGCTCGGCCTCGACCACGCCGACCGGCGTATCGATCCGATGGCGGCCGGCGCCGATGCGGCCCATGTAGGCCAGCGACGCGACCAGGCCGATGGTGCCGTGGCCGCACATGCCGAGGTAGCCGACATTGTTGAAGAAGATGACGCCTGCCGCACAATCGGCCTCGTAGGGCTCGCACAGCAGCGCGCCGACCAGCACGTCCGAGCCGCGCGGTTCGCACACCACCGCGGAACGGAAGCGGTCGTGCTGGCGTTTCAGCAGGGCGAGCCGCTCGCTAAGCGGTCCTTGGCCCAATTCCGGGCCGCCGTCGGTCACCAGGCGGGTCGGTTCGCCGCCGGTGTGGGAGTCGATGATGGAGATGGTTTTCATGCTCAAATCTTAGGCTTCCTGAGCCCCGCTGTCTTGCATCTCCTGCGCATGATCGATGACGAAATCTGCACAACGGCGATAAAACAGGAGACGCCGCCCGGCGCCGCTGGCACAATCGCCTTCATGCATAAAGAACTCCCTCACGACGACGCCCGGCTGGCCCTGGGCACGGACATCGCCGACCCCTTCTTTGCCGAGGCGTTGTTCGACGCGCTGCCGGACGTGGTTTTCTTCGTCAAGGACGTCGAATGCCGCTATATAGTGGTCAATCAGACGCTGGTGCAGCGCTGCGGCCAGCGGCACAAGGCGGCGCTGATCGGCCGCACCCCGGCCGAGGTGTTCGCGCGGCCGTTCGGCCAGACCTACCTGGCGCAGGACATGGCGGTGCTGGCCGGCGGCAGCGATATCGAGGACCAGCTGGAACTGCACCTGTATCCCAACCGCGATCCCGGCTGGTGCCTGACCCGCAAGACCGCGCTGCGCGACGCCGCCGGCCGCATCGTCGGCCTGACCGGCGTGTCGCGCGACCTGGCGATGGCGGACAAGAAGAATCCCGCCTACCGCAAGGTGGCGGCGGCGGTGAACCTGATCCACCAGGAATACGGCCAAGCCTTGCCGCTGGCCGAGCTGGCGCGCACGGCCAATATGTCGGTGGCGCAGATCGAGCGCTACTTCCTGCGCATCTTCCACCTGACGCCGCGCCAGATGATCATCCAGACCCGGGTCGACGCCGCCTCGCGGTTGCTGAAGGGCGCCGCCAGCGTGGCGGAGATCGCCCAGGCCTGCGGCTACGGCGACCATTCCGCCTTCACGCGCCAGTTCAAGGCCACCACCGGCGTCACGCCGACCCAGTACCGCCAGCTGGCGGTGGCCGGCAAGAACGGTTAGCCGACATCCCGCAGCAACTGGCGTTCTTCGTCGTTGGCATGGTGCCGGTCCCAGGCGCGCAGGCGCGGCGCCATCAGGTGCCGCCACAGCGGCGGCACCAGCGCCAGCAGCATGGTCGACAGATAGCCGCCTATCATCAGCGGCGCGTCCGGGTAGGGATGCAGGTCCTGGTACGGCAGGCCGGCGCGCGCGTGGTGGTGCGAGTGGCGCGTCAGGTTGAACATGGTCCAGGAGCTCAGGCGTTTGTTGGTGTTCCACGAATGGCGCGGCTGCACCGGCCGGGCCGGATTGCGCACCAGCCCATAGTGCTCCATGTAGTTGACCACCTCCAGCAGCGCCTTGCCCCACAGCGCGCAGACGCTGAAGAACAGCGTCGCCGCGGCGCCGCCCCAGTACCAGGCGGCGGCCAGCAGCAGTACGCTCATCAGGTGGCCGCGCAGCACCATGTTGTGCCGGCTGTACTGGCGCTGGCCGCGCCGCTCCAGGCGCTTGCGTTCCAGCTGCCACGCGCTGATGTTGCCCTTGATGGTGGAGCAGACGATGTGCCAATAGACGTTGCGTCCGCGCGGCGCGGTGGCCGGGTCCTCGCGGGTGGAAACGTAGCGGTGGTGGCCGTACACATGCTCGATGGCGAAGCCGGTGTCGAAGCTGAACGCCAGCAGCCAGCGGCCGATCAGCAACGATGCCGGCTCCCTGGTGCGGTGGACCAGTTCGTGCGCGGTGATGGTGCCTATCGTGCCTATCATGAGCCCGGTCAGCAGCACGGCGGCCGCCAGCTGGAGCGGCGTGGCGTAGCGGCCGGCGATGAAGCTGTCCAGCGCCGCGCCGACGATCAGCAACAGCAGCGGCAAGGCCAGCCACAGTTGCCCGGTCAGGACGGCGTGGTGGCGCAGCGACGGCGTGCTCAGATCGTCGCCGCCCAGCAGGTCGCCCAGCACGTAGAACAGCACCACGCCCAGCAGCGAGGCCGCGACCGTGTCGCCGCCGGCGTACAGCGCGGCGGCGGCCAGCAGACCGACCACATGGAACAGGCAAAATTTCAGGTAGTGCAGGACGTTCATCGGCGCGGTCTCCTTGTTGTTATTACGTCCATTGTAGGCAGCGCAGTGGCGTCCAAGGGAGGTGCCGGATTGACATGCAGGGGTTATTTATTGACAATCGTTTGATCTTCATTGAGGCGCTCCCCATGCAGGCAAACGACCACACGCTGGCAAGCAGCTACCTGCGCCAGATCGCCGAGCAAATCGGCAGCATGGGCGGCGACGTCGGCGACTGGCTGGCGCGCAGCGGCCTGCGCGCGGACCAGCTGGACGACGGCGAGCTGGCCGTGTCGTTCCCGGTGTTCCGCCAGCTGGTGCTCGATTCGGTGGCGCTGACCGGCGAGCCGGCCATGGGCCTGCTGGTGGGCGACCGCATGCGCGAGCACACCCACGGCATCCTCGGCTACGCCGCCATGAACAGCGCCACCTTGCGCCAGGCGCTGGAACTGCTGGAGCGCTACTTCATGCTGCGCACGACGATGATCTCGATCGACTTCGCGCAGCAGGGCGACGACTTCCGCGTGCGCCTGCACGAACGCATTCCGCTGGGCGATATCGCGCGGCCGGTGCTGGAGGCGGCGCTGCTGGCGTTTAAAAACGTATTGGATTTCATCGCGCGCGGCGCCTATCAATGCCGCGCTGTGGCCTTCCAGTTCGCCGCGCCGGACGATGCGCCGTTGGCGCGCGAGCTGTTTCGTTGCGAGGTGGGCTACGGCCAGGATTGGACCGGCATGGTGCTGCCGTCGGCGGCCATCGACGTGCCGCTGCGGGTGGGCGATCCGGCCACCTTCGGACACGCGGTGCAGATCTGCCAGCGGGAGCTGGACAAGCTGGCGGCGCAAGTCTCGCTGAGCGCGCGCGTGCAGCGGCTGATGCTGGAGCAGCGCACCAGCTTCCCGTCGTTGCAGCTGACGGCGCGGCGGCTGTGCATGACGCCGCGCACGCTGCACCGGCGCCTGCTGGCGGAGGGCAGCTCATACAAGCAGATACTGGAACAGGTGCGCCGCATGCTGGCGCTGGAATACCTGCGCGCCGGGCAGCTGAGCGTGCAGGAGATCAGCTACGCGCTGGGCTACACCGACGTCGCCAATTTCCGCCGCGCGTTCAAGCGCTGGGAGTCGGTGCCGCCGTCGGCGCGCCGGGCGCTGCCGCTGCCCCGGAAAGAACGCGGCTAGCCAAGCAAGCCGGAACGGTTGGCGACACGCACCGCTTCGCCGATTTTCTCGACGTTGAACTTGTCCTTGATGATGTCGAATTTACGATAGAGATTGCTGGGTTTTATGCTCAGCTTTGCGCCGATTTCCGACACCACGCAGCCATTTTTGGACAGTTGCAAGAGCTGGATTTCTTCCGCGTTCAGCTTGAATTTTTCCGCCGCTTTGTCGCGCAGGTAGCGCAGCCACCAGTCGAGCAATTCCATGCCCAGCGCCCGGTAGATAATGCGGCATGCCTTGAGTATGGGTTCGCCCACCTCGGGCGGCGCGTCGCAGCCGACGTACAGCATGCTGACGCGCTCCTCCACATTGTTGCTGCTGTGGGTAGGCACCAATATCCCGCTCAGAAATCCGTATTCCCCGGCCATGCGCAGCATGTCTTGCTGTCCCTGCGTGGCGGCACGCACGTCGCTGCCCAGCGCCGGCGATGAATTGCGTTTTGCGTACTCGAGGAAGGGGTCGTTCATGAACCACCGTCTTTTGTTGTACAGGTCGCACCAGGCCGGGTCGGAACTCATCACGTGGCGCTGGCTGAACTGGTCTGGCGTATTGTCATCGGTGATGTGAACGGAATAGACATAGGAGCTGGCGCCCAGGTTGCCGATCAGCTCCTTGGTGAAGGCCGCCAGTTCGGTCGGGTTTTTACAGGCATGAATCTGCTCAAGAGCCGAATAGGCGAAGTCGGTGGCTGACATGGTGAACGTGCTCTTCTAGTGATAAAACCGGATGGATTTTCCTGGTGTTCAAGGGCGACATTCCACGCTGAACCGGGGACCGCGGCAGCAGTCCCGCGTGAGGCAAGGGCGGTGGCGTGGAACGCTGGCTAGGTTCGACGATGCCCCATTCTAAAGAGAACGTTCATTTATTGAACCTGACAATAATGCTAGTTCGCTAATGCCGCGGCCCTGCGCCGCTCTCTGCGGCAGCGCCGGCGGCAGCGGCGCAGCTGTTGCATCTGACAGGTTTCGGGGCCGGCAAAAGCGGCTATGCTCGGACCGATTTTTTGAGCGCCTGCCGGTGTGCCGCCAGGCGCGGGCAGGGTTGCTTGCCATTCACTACTTTTCCCCGGCGCAATCGCCGCCGGCACCGGAGCTATTTGATGAAATTTGATCCTTGGTTTGTCCGCCAGTCCAGCCCCGGCCGACGTTTCAGGCTGTTTTGCTTCGCCTATGCCGGCGGCAGCGCGGCCAGCTTCGCCGCCTGGCAGGCCGGGCTCGACCCGGCGATCGAAGTGTGCGCGATCCAGCTGCCGGGGCGGGGCAGCCGCTTCGGCGAAGCGCCGTGCCGCTCGATGCCCGAACTGGTCTTGCGCATCGCCGAGAAAGTGGCCGGCCAAAGCGACTTGCCGTTCGCCTTCTTTGGCCATAGCCTGGGCGCGCTGATGGCCTATGAGGTCGCCGCCTATTGCGCCCGCCATGGCCTGCCGATGCCCGAGCATTTGTTTGCCTCCGGCTGCAACGCGCCGCAGTTGCGCAGTCCGTCAAAGAACCTGCACCTGTATGCCGACGCACATCTGATCAGCGCGCTGCACGACTACAAGGGCACGCCGCCCGAGGTGCTGCGCAATCTTGAACTGATGAACTTGTTGTTGCCGATGGTGCGCGCCGATTTTTCGCTGGCCGAAAACTACCAGTACCATCCGCGCGCCCCGCTGGAGATACCGATTTCGGTGCTGGCCGGCCGGCGCGACGAATACACCACGCCGGCGCAGGTGGAGGGCTGGCAGCGCGAGACCAGCGGCCCGTTCAGCGTCCACTGGTTCGAGGGCGACCATTTCTTTCTCAACGATGAACGCCGGGCGGTGCTCGATTGCGTGGGCGCAGAACTGAACGATTTGCAGCGCGCCTAGATGGCGCCACCGGATCCGGGCCGGATCCTGCTGTGGTGCGCCTTCCCTGAGCAGATCCGCGCGCCGGCCTTGCTGGCCAGGTACCGGCGCTTGCTGAGCGAGGCGGAACTGGCCCAGGCGCAACGCTTCCATTTCGCCGCCGACCGCCATCGCTACCTGGTGACCCGGGCGCTGCTGCGCACCGTGCTGGCGCGCTACGCGTCGGCGCCGCCGGAGCAGCTGCAATTTCCCGTCAATGCCTATGGCCGGCCCGGACTGCCGCCCGCGCAGGACGGCGGGCGTCGCATCTCCTTCAACCTCAGCCACACAGCGGAGCTGGTGCTGCTGGGCCTGAGCTTCAGCCATGCGCTGGGCGTCGACGTGGAAAACACCCGCCGCGCGCCGGCCCCGCTGGCCAGCGCGCGCCGCTTCCTGTCGCCGCGCGAGTGCGCCGACCTCGCTGCCCTGCCCGAGCCGCAGCGGCACCAGCGGTTTTTTCAATACTGGACACTCAAGGAAGCCTACATCAAGGCGCGCGGCATGGGGCTGTCGCTGCCGCTGGACCAGTTCGGCTTCCGGTTTTCGCCGGGCGGCGTGCTCGACATGACAGTCGCGCCGGCCCTGGGCGACGCCGCCGGGCGCTGGCGCTTTTGGCAGCTGCGCCCGGCGCCGGACTACCTGGCCACCGTCTGCGTCGAGCGCGCGGCCGGCCTGTCGCAATCGGTCGCGCTGACCCAGATCGTGCCGCTGGAAGGCGAGCGTCCGCTGGACCTCGGTTTGGTCTGCGCGTCCGGCAATTAATTTTATGCAACCGACAATTATGCACGAAAATTATTAAAATACAAAGAAAAATAGCCTATTTTTGTTGCACGGTGAGTTGCATGATAATTCCACCGTCCGTAGTTCAGACCGGCTTTCACGGCTAGCCGCGTTGCATCGAGTACACCATGCGCGCCGTACTCTGCGCATCCCAACCAGTGTGGCAAGAGCAGATCGGAATCTATTCATGATAGAAAAAATCGGAATTTTGGGCGGCATGGGGTCGGCCGCGGGATTGTATTTTGCCCAGCAACTGATCGCACTCAACACGGCGGCCAAGCAGGATGGCGACCACGTACCCTTCATCCTGTATTCGGATCCCCACATTCCGAACCGGGTCGATGCCTTTCTGAACCGCACCGCCAATCCGGCGCCGTCGGTGGTCAGCTCGCTGGACAAGCTGGCCACGCTGGGCGCGGACTTCGGCGTCGTCATCTGCAACACCGCGCACATCTATTTCGACGAGATCTCGGACCAGGTCAAGATGCCGTTGATCAATATGGTGGAGAACGCGGCGGCCTACATCGAGGCCAGCTTCCCGCACGCATCGGTGGGCTTGCTGGCCACCACCGCGACGGTCAAGTCCGGCCTGTACGACGGCTATTTCAGCAAGATGGGCCGGACCCTGGCGATCCCGGACGAAGACGACCAGGCCTTGTTGATGGCCGCCATCTTCGACACCGAGTTCGGCATCAAGGCCACCGGCAACTTGCCGAGCATGAAGGCGATCGAGGCGCTGATCGAGGTCGCCACCCGCCTGCGCGAACGCTCCGGCGCCACCCATTTGCTGCTGGGCTGCACCGAACTGTCGTTCGCGATCCAGGGACAGCGCTGGGCCGGCTTCCAGATCATCGATCCGGTCAAGGTGCTGGCCCAGCACTGCCTGGACCGCGTGGGATCGGCGCGCGCCAACGTTTATTCGATCGCCGCCTAGCGCGGCGGCCGTTACCCAATCGCAAGAGGAGCAGATTGTGATGTCCAAAGTATTGCCCTATGTATGGAACGCCGGCGCCGAACGCGGCATCGACCTGCCGCAGGTGCTGCGCACCCACCAGGCCGAGCTGGACCGCCTGTTGCTGGAGCATGGCGCCATCCTGTTGCGGAATTTCGACGTCAGCTCGCTGGAGAAGTTCCAGCGCTGCACCAGCGCGCTGACGGGCGCGGCCGCCTCCTACATCGACGGCAACTCGCCCCGCACCAAGCTGAGCGAAAGCATCTACACCTCGACCGAGTATCCGCCCGAGTTGAGCATTTCCATGCACAACGAATTGTCGTACAGCCATGTCTGGCCGGCGCGCCTGTATTTCTGCTGCGTCACGGCGCCGCAAACGGGCGGCAGCACGCTGATCGCCGACAGCCGCGCCATGCTGCGCGAGCTGTCGCCGGAAGTGCTCAAGCTGTTCGAGGAAAAAGGCGTGACCTATGTCCGCAACCTGCACGGCGGCAGCGGCGCGACGATCGGCAAGTCGTGGCAGCAGACCTTTGAAACCACGCAGCGCTCGGTCGTCGAGCAATACTGCAAGGACGGCGAGATCGAGTATGCGTGGAAGCCCGATGGCGGCGTCCGCCTGATCCAGCGCCGGCCGGCGACCGCGGTGCATCCGCGCACCGGCGAACGGGTCTGGTTCAACCAGGTCGACCAGTTCCATCCGTCGACCAACCCGCCCGAGGTCTACCAGGCCATCATGGAAATCTACGGCGACGACCCGTTCGAGATGCCGCAATACGGCTGCTTCGGCGACGGCACGCCGATTCCCGACAGCGCGCTGGCCGAGGTGCGCGCCGGCATGGACCGGCTGAGCGTGGCGTTTCCATGGGAAAGCGGCGATATGATGATCGTCGACAATATGCTGACCGCGCATGGCCGCTCGCCGTTCACCGGCGCGCGCAAGATCCTGGTATCGATGAGCAATTAAGACCCGCCAGCCCGGCCCCGGCCGCAGCGCCGCCGGCGCGCCATTTTCCCGAACTCAACCCATCGAAAGACACACGCTTTATGTGCGGAATCGCAGGTACCTTTGACCTTCACGGTCAACGCTCGACAAACCAGGCCATGCTCGTGCACATGGCCAACCAGTTGATCCATCGCGGCCCGGACGACGCCGGCTACTGCCTGAAGAACGAGGTGGGTCTGGCGTTCCGGCGCCTGTCGATCATCGACCTGAAGCATGGCAACCAGCCGTTTTTCAGCGAGGACGACAGCATCGTCTCGATCTGCAACGGCGAGATCTACAACTACAAGGAGCTGCGCCACGAGCTGCAGCAAAAAGGCTACCGCTTCAAGACCGAATGCGACGTCGAGGTGCTGATCCCGATGTACCAGGAATACGGCATCGATTTCATGAAGAAGTTGAACGGCCAGTTTTCGTTCGCGATCTTCGACGACCGCAAGAAGAGCCTGTTGCTGGTGCGCGACCACGTCGGCATCTGTCCCTTGTTCTATACCATGGTCAACGACAGCCTGATCTTCGGTTCCGAGATCAAGGCGGTGGTGGCGCATCCGCTGGTGCAGCGCGCGGTCGACCTGCAGGGGCTGGACCAGATCCTGAGCTTCCCCGGTGTCGCCAGCCCGACCACCATGTTCAAGGGGATCTCCTCGCTGCGTCCCGGCCACTACCTGCTGGCCAAGGTGGGCGCCGGCATCCAGGAAAAGGAATACTGGGATCTCGACTACCCGGTGGCGATCCACGACCACGGCGACGACGAGCTGTATTTCGACGAGTTCGAGGAAATCCTGTGCCGCGCGGTCAAGGACCGGCTGAACGCGGACGTGCCGGTCGGCTATTATCTGAGCGGCGGCCTCGATTCCTCGCTGATCGGCAGCCTGACCCAGGTGGTCGCGCCCGATCCGCAGCGCCATTCTTTCTCCATCGTGTTTGCCGACACCGACCACAACGAAAGCTCGTTCCAGCGCACCTATACGCAGAGCATCCCGTCGACCCACCACGAGATCCTGTTCGACTGGGAGCAGGTCGCCAGCCGCCTGAAGTCGGCGGTGTACTACTCGGAGGCGCCGCTCAAGGAATCCTACAACACCTGTTCGCTGGCGCTGTCGGAGCTGGTGCGCGACAGCGGCATCAAGGTGGTGCTGACCGGCGAGGGCGCCGACGAATTGTTCGCCGGCTACGTGGGCTACCGCTTCGACGCGATGCGCGGCCAGCAGGACGGCGGCGCGCGCGAGCTGGACGACGTGCTCGAGGACGAGGAACGCAACACCCTGTGGGGCAACAAGAATTTCTTCTACGAGAAGAATTACCTGGCGCTGAAAGCCAGCAAGCTCGACCTGTACAGTCCGGCCGTGGCGGAGCGCTTCCCGCAGTTCAATTCGGTCCGGCACAACCTGCTCAACCGCGCCAAGATGAAGGGCCGGCACCCGATCCACCAGCGTTCCTACGTCGACTTCAAGCTGCGGCTGTCGGACCACCTGCTGGCCGACCACGGCGACCGGGTGTCGTACGCCAATTCGATCGAGGCGCGCTATCCCTTCCTCGATATCCGGCTGGTGGAGTTCGCCAAGACGCTGCCGCCGCGCCTCAAGCTCAACGGCCTGGTGGAAAAATACATCGTGAAGCAGGTGGCCAAGCGCCATCTGCCGCCGTCGATCTGCAACCGCGAGAAGTTCCATTTCGTCGCGCCCGGCAGCCCGGCGCTGTTGGCCCGCAATATCGACTGGATCAACGAACTGCTGTCGCCGGAGGTGATCCGCAAGCAGGGCTATTTCAATCCGGAGACCGTGGAGCGGTTGAAGAAGACCTATGCCCGTCCGGGATTCAAGCTGAACCTGCCGTTCGACAGCGATCTGCTGATGACCGTGATCACGTTCGGCATCTTTCTCGAACAGTTCGGCATGCCGGACCACTGAGACCGCGCGCCCTTGCCGCTCCCGATTCCTAGCCTATGAGAGTAACGTCATGCCCAACCGTCCTTCCCGTTTGACCGGTCAGTCCAGGCCGCCTTTTGACCGCGCCGGGAGTCCCGCATGACCAGGCTCAACAAAAAACGCCTGGCGTTCGCCCTCGGCCTGCTGGTGGTCGTGGTGGGCGGCGCCTCCTACCTGCAGGCCAACCAGGAAACGGTGGTGCCGCCATCGAAATTCCACACGCTGACGGTCGATGTCGGCGACATCACCCAGACCGTGACGGCCACCGGCACCATCAATCCGGTGGCGCTGGTCAACGTCGGCTCGCAGATGTCGGGCACGGTGGTCGAACTGAACGCCGACTTCAACGACCACGTCAAGAAGGGCCAGGTGCTGCTGAAGCTGGACCCGACCATCTTCAACGCCGGCGTCCGCAAGGCCCAGGCCGCGCTGGCGTCGGCCGACGCTTCGCTGCGGCTGGCGCTGGCCACGTTCGAGCGCAACGAGCGCCTGGTGGCGCAAAACTATCTGTCGGCGCTGGTGCTGGACCAGGCGCGCCGCGAGCTGGACGTGTCGCGCGCCAATTTCGAGCTGGCCAAGGCCGAGCTGGCGCACGCGCAGGCCGACCTCGACAACAGCGTCATCCGGGCCCCGATCGACGGCGTGGTGATCAAGCGCACCATCGACCTGGGGCAGACGGTGGCGGCCGCGTTTTCGACGCCCAACCTGTTCCAGATCGCGCAGGACTTGACCAAGATGCAGATCGACACCAACGTCTCGGAAGCCGACGTCGGCGCGCTGAAGGATGAGCAGGCGGCCCGCTTCGTGGTCGACGCCTATCCCGACCGGGAGTTCGACGCCACCATGCGCCAGTTCCGGCTGGCGGCGACGGTGGCGCAGAACGTCGTCACCTACAACGTGGTGCTGGACGTGGCCAACCGCGAAGAGTTGCTCAAGCCCGGCATGACGGCGCAAGTGCGGCTGGTGGTGGGCAAGCGCCAGCAGGTGCTGCGCATCCCGACCGCGGCGCTGCGCTTCCGGCTGTCCGACGAGGAGCTGGAGAAGGAAGCCAAGCTGCAGAAGGCGCAGCGCGGCGGCAAGCCCGACAGCGTCGCCGCCGCGCCGGCGGTGGCCGGCGACGACGTCGCGTTCCGCAGCAAGAGCGAGATCACGCGCGCCTTCAAGATCTACAAGCTCGATGCCCAGAACCGCGCGGTGCCGGTCGACGTCCAGATCGGACTGTCGAACTTCCGCTACACGGAAGTGCGCGCCGGGGCGCTCAAGGCGGGCGAACGGGTGGTGATCCGCGCGCTGGCGCCGGGCAGCGCGGGCGTGCTGTAGTGGGCGCCCATCTCGCCAGCGTCGCGGCCGGCCATCTGATCGAGATCCGCAACGTCACCAAAAGCTATTTCTCGGAAGGCAATGAAACGCCGGTGCTGCACGGCATCGAGCTGGTGGTGCCGCACGGCGACTTCGTCGCCGTGATGGGCCAGTCCGGCTCCGGCAAGTCGACCTTGATGAATATCTTCGGCTGCCTGGACCAGGCCACCGGCGGCACCTATCTGCTGAACGGCGTCGATACGCGCTCGCTGTCGCGCGCCGAGCTGGCGACGATCCGCAACCGCACCATCGGTTTCGTGTTCCAGAGCTTTAACCTGATCAAGCGCATGAGCGTGGCGGAGAACGTGGCCTTGCCGCTGATCTACGCCGGCGTCGCGCGCGGCAAGGCGCACGCCAAGGCGCTGGTGGAGCTGGAGCGGGTCGGCCTGCAGGACTACGCCAAGCGCACGCCCAACCAGCTGTCCGGCGGCCAGCAGCAACGGGTGGCGGTGGCGCGCGCGCTGGTCGGCGATCCGCCGGTGCTGCTGGCCGACGAGCCGACCGGCAACCTCGACACGCAGACCAGCATCGAGATCATGAACGCCTTCCAGCAGCTCAACCGGGAGCGCGGGATCACGATCTTGCTGGTCACCCACGAGCCCGACATCGCCGCCTACAGCAAGCGGTTGATCCGCCTCAAGGACGGCCGCGTGTGGTACGACGGCCCGTCCGCCGCCGGCCTGGCGGCGCCGGCGCTGCCGACGCCGCCCCATGCCATACAGAGCCATGCCTAACGCCGCCGGGACATCAAAATGAATTTTTTGCAGATTGTGGTGGAATCGCTGCGTTCGATGAACGCCAACCGCTTGCGCACCGTGCTGACCATGCTGGGCATCATCATCGGCATCACCTCGGTGGTGTTGCTGCTGGCGCTGGGCAAGAGCATGCAGGGCTTTATCGGCAAGGAGCTCGAGCAGCTGGGCACCAATATGCTGTTCGTGGTGCCGGGCGGCGACCGCGCCGGCGGCCAGCGCGCGCGGGTCGACAAGACGCCGGTTCTGACCATGCAGGACGCCGAGGCCATGAACAGCCTGCCCAGCCTGGTCGGCGCGGCGCCGGTGCTGCAGGCCAACTTCAATCTGGCGGTGGGCAATGAAACCTCCAACAGCGCGGTGCGCGGCATCACCCCGACCATGTTCAAGATCCGCAACTGGCGGCTGGAGCAGGGCACCTCGTTCAGCGACGCCGATGTGCACGCCGCCGCCCGCATGGTCATCATCGGCCACAAGGTGGCCGACCAGTTCTTCTACAAGGTCGACCCGCTCGGCAAGTTCATCCGCATCGAGAACGTCTCGTTCCAGGTGGTCGGCGTGCTGCACGGCGAGGGCAAGCAGGTCGACGGCGGCGAAGACCTGTCGGAACTGGTGCTGGTGCCGATCACCGCCGCGCGCGCCAACCTGATCCGCAGCCCGATCCCGGACAATGTGCATTACATCGTGGCCCAGGGCAAGTCGGGCGTCGCGCTGCAGGACGGCATCGCCGACATCAACGACACCCTGCGCGACCGCCACCGCATCAAGTTCGAGCAGCCCGACGATTTTCACATCGAGAATCTGGCCTCGTTCGCGGAAACGGCCAAGAAGATCAGCGCCGGCATCGCCGCCTTGCTGGGCCTGATCGGCGCCATCTCGCTGATTGTCGGCGGCATCGGCATCATGAACATCATGCTGGTCTCGGTGACCGAACGCACCCGCGAGATCGGCATCCGCATGGCGATCGGCGCCAAGCCGCGCGACGTGCTGTGGCAGTTCCTGACCGAGGCGGTGGTGATCTGCCTGGTGGGCGGCACCATCGGCATCCTGCTGGCGACCGGGGTGGCCACGCTGATCACCGCCAACAGCAAGTTCGGGGTCTCGGTGAGCCTGCGGGAAGTGGTGGTGGCGTGCGGCTTCTCCAGCCTGGTCGGGGTGTTCTTCGGCTTCTATCCGGCGCGCCGCGCCTCGGTGCTGCTGCCGGTCGAATGCCTGCGTTACGAGTAGCGCATTCGACCGGCAGCGCCGGTCACGCCTGGCCGGCAACGGCGGCGCGCGCCGCGCGCCGCGAGGATGACCAGCTCGGCAGCGCGACCTGGTCGCGGATGGCGGCGCAGACCGACAACAACTTCTCGATCTCGATCTCGGTCAGTCCCGAGTTGAGCGTCAGGCGCACCAGCGAGCGGTTCTTGGCGGTGGCCGGCGCGCAAAACACCGCGCCGTAGATGCCGTGCGCCTCCAGCGCCTTGCGCAGCACCAGCGTGCACGGTTCGGTGCCCGCCTCCAACGCGATGATCTGTTCGCTGCCGTCGCTGATGTTGTAGCCGAGCTCGGTCAGGCCGGCGCGCACGCGCCGCGTGGTGCGCCGCAGCGCCAGGCGCCGGTCGTCGGCGGCCCGGATGAAATCGAGCGCGGCGTTGAACCAGGCCAGTTCGTGCGTCAACAGGCAGGAACTGAAGATCGCCGGCCGCGAGGACGACAGGAAGTAGCTCTTGAACTTGCTTGAGCAGGTGACCAGGCCGGCGCGTCCGCCGAAGGCCTTGGCCAGCGACGCGGTGCGGAAATGCACGCGTTCGGTGATGCCGAGCGCGGCCACCAGGCCGGCTCCCTCCGGCCCGTGCGTGCCCAGCGAATGGGATTCGTCGACCACCAGGATGCTGCCGCTGTCCTCGGCCACCGCCAGCACCTCGTGCAACGGACACAGGCTGCCGTTGGTGCTGTACAGCGAGTCCACCACGATCACGCCGGCCCCGTGCTTGGCAACTTGACGCCGCAAATGGCTTGCATCATTATGCATGAACGGCACGGCGCGGGCCTGCGCCGACAGCACGCCTTCCCACAGCGAGGCGTGGGCCATCATGTCAAGGTAGACCGGCACGCCGGGACCGGCGATACTCTGCAGCAAACCGACGTTTGCGCTCCAGCCCGATTGCGTCAGCAAGCTGTCCTCCGAGCCCAGGTAGGCGGCGAATTTCTGTTCGAGCTGGTGCTGGACGCTGCCCGCCTGCAGGAATACCGACGACATCAGCATGTCCCCGCCGTATTGCATTTGCGCGGTCTGGGCCAGGATCAGTTCGGGCTCGGCGGTGATGCACAGATAGTCGTTGCTGGCGACGTAGATGGCGTCCGGGCCGGGCGGGCGCCACTGGTGCATATGCTCGCCGCCCAGCAACTGGGCGACGCGCTGGATGAAATGCTCGTCCATGCGGGCGTTGACGAAATGGGGCAGGACATGTTCGGCGGCAATCTTAATGGTGCTGGTCGGTGCAATTACTTGGTCCATAATTTGTTCCATAGGATATATTTTCAATAAATGAAGTTTTCTGCGGCTTTCCTTCACATCCGGATGCCGGGATACCACCCGGCCCATGCGTTCGTGACACGCACCGCTTCTATCCTACAACTTGCTTAATCAACATTGTAAAAAACATATGATGAAAACTGCGCTGCCGCGGCTGCGCGTGCGCCTCACCGAGTACCGCCTGAGTTCGGTCCGATGGTGGCTCGATTACAACAACAGCAATGATATCGTCGTCAAACGGGTGGTCGTCCTGTCCTGGATCGGCCTGATCGGCATGCCGCTGTTTTATTTTCTGTGGAGCTGCTGGGCCCCGCAGCCCTACGAGAACCCGGTGCTGCGCGTGATCGGCTTCGCGCTGTGCCTGCCGGGCGTGATGGCGCGCCGCTACGCTAGGCAATGCTGGCTGTCGGTCTATCTGCTGGTCGGCCTGACGTATATGCTGCCGTTTTTCTTCACCTATATGTTCCTGATGAACGGCGGCAACAACGTCTGGAGCCAGTCGCTGCTGGTGGCGGTGATCGTCCTGTTCCACTTCGATACCTTCAGCGCCTTGCTGGTGTACCTGGTCGGCACCAGCCTGGCCTACCTGGCCTACACCGGGCAATGGTGGCACGGCCCACCGCCGGACGGCGCGCTGGATGCCGCCGAACTGATCCAATGGCCGATCCACCTGTTCGCGATCGGCTGCGTGTCGCTGGTGAAGGTGGGGCGCGACGTGCTGGCGCGCGAACGCCTGGCCGGCATGGCGACCGCGCTGGGCACCGTCTCGCACGAGTTGCGCACACCGCTGCGCAGCATCGACGCCAACGCGCGCGGCATGCGGCGCATCCTGGACGAGGCCCGCTTGCCGGCGGGCAGCCACGACGCCTTCGACGGCGCGCTGACCCGGGTTTCCTCCGAGGTCAGGCACATGAATACCGCGATCGATCTGTTGTTGCTGGGAGTAAGCTCCAGCAATAAAAATCTGCAAGGCAACCAAATGCTGTCGATGCAGGCGATGGTGCTGGCCGCGCAGGAAAGATATTCTTTTACTAATTCAACGGAGCGCGATATGATCGCGCTCACGCTGCGGGCGGATTTTCAATTTCATGGCCAGCCGGAACTGTGTTCCATGATTTTGATTAACCTGATGCGCAACGCGATCACGGCGGTGCAGCGGGCCGGGAAAGGGCGCATCCGTATCGTGATCGACGGCGCCCGTGCCCGGCCGCGCTTGCTGTTCATCGATACCGGATGCGGCATCGCCCCGCAGAACCTGCCGAATATTTTCCGGCGCTTTTATTCTGCCCCGGAAGGCAATGGCGCCGGGATCGGGCTGGCGTTTTGCAAGGACGTGATGGACGCGTGGGGCGCGCAGATCCGCTGCGTGTCGCGCCTGGACCGTTACACCGTTTTCATCCTGGAGTTTGCACCGTCGACGCCGCAACCGCCGCAGTCCGGCGCCAACGCCTTTCTTTGATCACTACATGGCATTGATGGAAAAATTTCTTTCTGCTTATCGACATCCGACCACCACGGTCTTCATCGACGACAATCAACGCTTTCTCGACAGCCTGTCGTTTCAGCTCCACCCGCGCATCGCCCACAAGACGTTTCAACGCGCCGACGAGGCGATCGCCTGGATCAGCGAGGCCAGCCGCAACTCGGCCAACCGCAACGTGCCGATCGCCGTCAGCTACGACGAGCAGGTGCTGTCGTTCGAGCGGCGCGTGGTCTCGGTCGACCTCGACCAGATCTACCGCCAGGTGATGAACCCGCGGCGCTTCCTGACGCCCACCGTGCTGGTGGTCGACTACGCGATGCCGAAAATGGACGGCGTGGCGGTGTGCGAGGCGCTGGACCATCTGCCCTGCAAGAAAATCATGTTCACCGGACAGGCCGACGACAAGGTCGCCATCGACGCCTTCAACCAGGGCCTGATCGACCGTTTTCTCACCAAGAACGATCACGCCGTGCTCGACCATCTGGCGCTCGGCATCCACGCGCTGGAGCGCGCCTTCTTTGTCGACCAGTCCAGCACCTTGAAAGACTTGCTGGGGCGCCAGTCGCACACCTTTCTGTTCGAGCCGGCGATGGCGGACTTGATCGAACAATTGCGCAAGCAGTATGATTTCGTCGAATATTATCTGTTCGTCAATCCGTCGGGCATCCTGTTCTTCGACTTCCACGGCAAACCCACGCTGATGGTGATCGAAACCGAGGCCGGCATGCTGGCCCACTACGAGGTGGCGCGCGACGCCGGCGCTCCGATGGGGCTGGTGGCCGGGCTGGAAAGCATGCAGATCCTGCCATTCTTCTCGGATACCGGCATGTACGTCGAGGCCATAGAGCACGCCTGGCAGTCGTATTGCCTGCCGGCGCAGCATTGCCAGGGACAGCAGGATTATTTCTGGGCCTTGTTTGATCTGCCGGCCCGCTATTTGCCGGGACCGATTTATTCGTATGCGGATTTTTTGAACGATCTGCCCAACCGTTGATGACTAGAGGAAACTATGCTGGAGTCTAAACTGAACACCGGGCTGAGCGACGATGACGTGGCCGTCATCGCCGGGGCGGCCGACTGGGGGCAGCTGCAGGCCGGGGCGGGCAGTGTGCTGGGACGGCTGGGCGTTGCCCATTTCATGCTGAAGCTGGACATCAAGGGCGCCGAAGGCGCCGTCAGCCACGTCATCGGCACGCTGCCCGATCCACTGCTGCGCTTGTTCTCCAATCGGGAGCACGCGGCGTCGGATCCGATCGGCCGGCAACTGCTGGCGTCCAGCGCGCCGCTGGCCTGGCAGCCCCGGGAGGTCGCCACGCCGGCGCCGGTGGTCTATCAATTGCTGGAAACGTCGGGCATCACCCACGCGCTGAGCCTGGTGGTGCGCAGCGGGCAGGCGGCCAGCCGTATCGATTTCTATGGCGACCGGCTGCAGCCGTTCGCCGCCGCGGCCGCCCAGCAGGCGCCGCTGGTGCTGCTCGGCCTGTATTTGCACGACCGCTCGGCCACCCTGTGGCGCGACCGCGCGCCGCAGCCGCCGGCCTTGTTGTCCAAACGTGAGCTGGAGTGTATCCATTGGAGTGCGGCCGGCAAGACCAGCCGTGAGATCGGCCAGATCCTGGGCATTTCCCAGCGCACCGTGTATTTCCATCTGAGTAATGTGGCGGCCAAGCTGAACGTCCATACGACACGCCATGCGATCAGCCGCACCATCGTGCTGGGCCTGCTCGAAGCCTGAACCGGCGCCGGTCGCCGCGCCCGGGATGGGCGCGCGCGCCGTCCGTCTGAAGTAAATCCCCCGCTCTCCAACCTGGCCGCCTGCTGCGCGCCATGGCTCTCGTGCCGGCATATTGCCCGGACAGACAATTTTCCCGCTTGAAATTATATACCAATATTTATTATTTGGAAAGTAATCCAGGCCGTTCTGCTTCGCATGCCGCCCTTGCATAATGGGAGTTGGCAGTTGTTACTTCGCCAATAAAATTCCCCGCGTGCTCCTTTCCTGAACGTTCACCTTTTCACGGTCGTCATCTATGTCGCACATGCCCCATGTACAGAGTTTGATTGAGGTGCTCACGCAACGCGCGAGCTGGACGCCGGACGATACGGCCTATATTTTCCTGGACGACGGCGCCGGGCCGGAAACCCGCGTCAGCTACGCGCAACTGGATGCGCGCGCGCGCGCCATCGGCGCCTGCCTGCAGGCGCAGGGCGGCGTGGCGGGGCAGCCGGTGATGTTGCTGTGCCAGCCCGGGATCGACTACATCAGCGCGTTCTTCGGTTGCCTGTACGCCGGCGCGGTGCCGGTGCCGGCCTATCCGCCCACCAGCGCGCGCCAGCTGCCGCGCCTGCAGTCCATCCTCAACGACGCGCGCGCCAGCACCGCCATCACCACCCAGGCCGATCTGCAGCGCATCGCCGCCATGGAGGCGCGCAGCGACAAGCTGTCGGTGACCCGCTGGCTGCTGGTCGACGCGCTGCCGGAGCAGCCCGACGCCTGGCGCGACCCGGGGCTGAACCTGCACAGTCTGGCCTTCCTGCAATACACGTCCGGTTCGACCAGTTCGCCCAAGGGCGTCATGGTCAGCCACCGGAACCTGTTCAAGAACCTCGAGCTGATCGGCCAGCGCGTCCAGGCCGGCCCGGACGACATGCCGGTGTTCTGGCTGCCGCCATACCATGATTTCGGCCTGATCGGCGCGATCCTGGCGCCGCTCTACCGCGGCCATCCCGGCGTGCTGATGCGCCCCTCCGCCTTCCTGCTCAACCCTTATCGCTGGCTCAAGGCGCTGCACGATTTCAAGGCCAACATCACCGGCGCGCCCAACTTCGCCTACGAACTGTGCGTGCGCAAGGTCACCGACGAACAGCGCGCCACCCTCGACCTGAGCCGCCTGCGGGTGGCCTTCAACGGCGCCGAGCCGATCCGCGATGAAACGCTGCAGGCGTTCACCGACGCCTTCGCCCCTTGCGGCTTCAATCCGCAGGCATGGCTGCCGGCCTACGGCATGGCCGAGTCGACCCTGATGATCAGCGGCAGGCTGCAGTCCCAGGCCAGTGCGCAGCTGGTGGCCGCCAGCGTCGCCGTCTCCAGGACGGAGCTGAACGCCAACCTTGTGCAGCTCAGCACGGACGCCGACGCGTTGCCGCTGGTCAGCTCGGGCCCGGTGCTGGACGAACACGCGGTGGCCATCGTCGATCCGGTCACGCGCACGCTGTGCCAGCCGGACCAGGTCGGCGAGATCTGGGTGCAGGGCCCGTGCGTCGCGCAGGGCTACTGGAACCGCGAGACCGAGACCGTCGACACCTTCCAGGCCAGCATCGCCGGCGACAGCCGCGGCCACTTCATGCGCACCGGCGACCTGGGCTTCCTGCACCAGCAGGAACTGTACATCTGCGGCCGCCTGAAGGACCTGATCGTCATCGGCGGCCGCAATATCTATCCGCAGGATGTGGAGAACGCCTCCTTCACCGCCGACCCGCGCCTGCGCGCGGACGGCGCCGTCAGCTTCGCGCTGGAGGGCGACGCCGGCGAACAGCTGGCGGTGGTGCAGGAACTCGACTATCGGGCCAGCGCCGACGACGCCCTGTTCGGCGCGATCGCGGCGTCGGTGACGGCGGTGGTCGGCGTCGCGCCCGAGATCATCGTCCTGCTCAAGCCGGGACGCATCCCCCGCACCTCCAGCGGCAAGATCCAGCGCCAGCTGTGCAAGCGGATGATGCTGGACGGCGCGCTGGAGGAGGTGGCGCGCTGGACCAGGCCGCAAGCCCAGCTGGCGGCGCCGGCGGCGGCCCAGCCCCAATCCGAATCCCAGCCGCAGCCGCAGCCGCAGCCCCGGCTGAGCCCGGCCCTGATCGTGGCCTGGCTGCAAACCTATGTGGCCCGTCAGTTCGCGCTGGCGGTCGACGCCGTCGATCCGCACCAGCCGTTCGCCTACTACGGCCTCGATTCGCAAACCCTGCTGCAGGCGGGGGAGGCGCTGTCGGCGTGGTTGGGTACGCCGGTCGCGCCCACCGTTTTCTGGGACTATCCGACCATTGCGCAGCTGGCGCAGCATCTGGCCGCGAGCCTGGCGGCGCCGGCACAGGCCGCCGCCGCCGCCGGCGCCGCCGGCGAGCCGATCGCGATTGTCGGCGTGTCCTGCCGCTTCCCCGACGCCCCCGACACGGAGGCGTTCTGGCGCCTGCTCGAGCAAGGGCGGGAAGCCACCCGCAGCGCGCCGCAGGCGCGGCTGGCGGCCGGCACCTTCAGCCACGCCGCCGGCCATCCGGCGCACACCCGGTTCGCCGGTTTCCTCGACCAGGTCGACCAGTTCGACGCCGGCTTCTTCGGCATCTCGCCGGTCGAGGCGCGCCGGGTCGACCCGCAACAGCGGCTGGTGCTGGAAGTGGCGTGGGAGGCGCTGGAGGATGCCGGGGTGGCGCCGGCGGCCCTGGCCGGCAGCGCCGCCGGCGTGTTCGTCGGCCTGTCCACCCATGACTACGAGCGCGTGCAGCAGCAGGCCGACGAAGGCCTGGACGTCTACGCCGCGACCGGCAGCGCCGCCTCGATCAGCGCCAACCGCCTGTCCTACCTGCTCGATCTGCGCGGCCCCAGCCTGGCCATCGATACCGCCTGCTCGTCGTCGCTGGTGGCGGTGCACCTGGCCTGCCAGAGCCTGCGCAACGGCGAATCGCAGCTGGCGCTGGCCGGCGGCGTCAACCTGCTGCTGTCGAGCGAAGCGAGCCTGCCGTTCGCGCAGGGCGGCATGCTGGCGCCCGACGGCCGCTGCAAGGCCTTCGACGCCGCGGCCGACGGCTATGTGCGCGGCGAAGGTTGCGGCATGCTGGTGCTCAAGCGTCTGGCCGACGCGCTGCGCGACGGCGATCCGATCCGCGCCCTGATTCCCGGCTCGGCGGTCGGCCAGGACGGCCGCAGCAACGGCCTGATCGCGCCCAACGGCGTGGCCCAGATGGCGGTGCTGCGCGCCGCGCACCAGGCCGCCGGCATCGCGGCGGCGCAACTGAGCTATGTGGAAAGCCACGGCACCGGCACCGCGCTGGGCGACCCGATCGAGCTCAACGCGCTGAAGACCGTGCTGCAGGAGGGTCGCGGCCCGGACCAGCATTGCGCGGTCGGCGCGGTCAAGACCAATATCGGCCACCTGGAAGCGGCCGCCGGCGTGGCCGGCCTGCTGAAGGTGGTGCTGGCGCTGGAGCACGCGGTGATCCCGCCCAATCTGCACTTCCAGCGTCCGAACCCGCACTGCTCGCTGGAGGGCAGCGCGCTGACGCTGCCCACCAGCCCGCAGCGCTGGGACGCGGGCCAGGCGCCGCGCTATGCCGGCGTCAGTTCGTTCGGCTTTGGCGGCACCCTGGCCCACGTGGTGGTGCAGCAGGCGCCCGCGCGGCCGCCGGCCGCCGTCCACCGCCCATGGCAACTGCTGACCTGGTCCGCCAAGACCGTCGGCGCGCTCGATGCGCTCGGCGCGCAGCTGGCGCAGCGGCTGGCGGCGGCCGACGCGCCGGCGCTGGCCGATGTCGCCTACACCCACCAGGCCGGCCGCAACGCGTTCGCGGCGCGCCGCATGCTGGTCTGCCGCGACAGCGCCGAAGCGGCCGCCGCGCTGGCCGATACGGCGGCGCTGGCCACCCGCCAGGTGCCGGCCGGCGCCGCGCTGCCCAAGCTGGTGTTCATGTTCCCGGGCCAGGGCGCGCAGCAGGTCGGCATGGCACGCGAGCTGTACCGCGAGGTGGCCGGCTTCCGCCAGCAGATCGATCTGTGCGCCGCGCATCTGCTGCGCGCGCACCAGTTCGACCTGCATCGGTTGCTGGACCTGGGCCGGCCGGCTGGGCCCGCCGACGACTCCCTGCTGGCGCAGACCCGCTACGCCCAGCCGGCATTGTTCGTGCTGGAATACGCGCTGGCCCAGCTGTGGCAGCAATGCGGGCTGCGGCCCCAGGCCATGATCGGCCACAGCCTTGGCGAATACGTGGCCGCCTGCCTGGCGGGCGTGTTCACGCTGGAGGAGGCGCTGTCGCTGGTGGTCGCGCGCGGCGAGCTGATGAACGCGCTGGAAGGCGGCGCCATGCTCAGCGTCCTGCTGGACGAAGAGCAGGTGCAGGAACTGCTGAACCCGGAACTGGCGCTGGCGGCCGTGAACGGCGCGCAGCGCTGCGTGCTGTCCGGCACGCACGCCGCGGTGACGCTGGTGGAACGCCAGCTGGCGCAGCGCGGCGTCACCACGCGCCGCCTGCCGACCACGCGCGCCTTCCATTCGCAGATGATGGACCCGGTGCTGGAATCGTTCCAGGCGCTGCTGGAAGGGATGGTCCTGAAGGCGCCGCAGATGCCCTTCATTTCCAACCTCACCGGCCGCTGGATCAGCGCCGCCGAGGCGGTCGATCCGGCCTACTGGGTGCGCCACCTGCGGGCGCCGGTGCGCTTCGTGCAAGGCCTGGAAACGCTGGCCGGCTGGGACGACGGCGCCGGCCTGAACGTGCTGGAACTGGGACCGGGCCGTATCTTGTCCAGCCTGGCGCGCCAGTTCGCCCTGCAGCAGGCGGCGTCGGTCTGGACGATACGTTCCTCGCTGGCCGAGACCGCCGCTGCGGAGGCCGACCTGGCGACCTGGCTCAATTCACTTGGTCAACTCTGGCTCGACGGCCATCCGATCGACTGGAACGCGGTGCACTTCGGGCAGCAACCGCGCCGGCTGCATCTGCCCACTTACCCGTTCGAACGGCAACGTCATTGGATCGACGCCAGGCCGCGCGCTATTCCCTCAATTGTGGCCCCTGCGGACTTACGCGGCGCCAACGACCCATCAGTACATCAGCTAGCTATGGAGATTCAAGACATGAGTTCAACGCAACTTGCCGCCGCGACGGCGGGCCGCCGGGCGCAGATCAGCGCGACGATCATCGACATCGTCGCCGAATTGATGCGCATCGATGCCGGCAAGATCGACCCCGCCATGCCCTTGCTGGAACTGGGCGCCGATTCCCTGATCCTGGTGCAGGCGATGCGCAAGATCGAAGCGCTGTATGACGTCACGATTTCGATCCGCCAGTTGTTCGAAGAATTGTCGACCATCGCCGCGCTGGTGGCGTTCATCGATGCCGCCATGCCTGCCGAGGCGGCCGCCGCCGCAACGCCGCCGCCTGCCGCCCCGGCAGCCGCGCCCGCCGCCGCGCCGTCGGCG